>CAZVTM010000001.1:0-126106 GCA_964630205.1 uncultured Helicobacter sp.
TATGAGCCGATGATAGACTCGCCGCAGTGCACGAAAGAGTTTTATGCAGAGATTGCCGCAAAATACGACATTAAATATGTTGCCGATAGCGATATTACCCATCCGTCCCAAAACGTCGGAATTTTTTATTTCTAGTTTTCGGCGTTCGTAAATATATACTAGATGCAAAGAAGATATATAGTTTTAAAAGAGCACCCGCCGTTAAGCCGCAGAACCGTTAAGCCAGAGGAGATACATATTCAAAAAGCAAGTTCTTTGACGCCGGATGGGTATGTTTTGGAGGTTGACGGAGACGGCTTTATTGTGCCTAGCGAGGTGCATTCTAATCCTACGCATAAAATTGTGTTTATTGGCGATTCTGTTACGGAATCAGTTTTTTGCAAAGAAGAGCTTCGATTTCCGTATCTTACCGGAAGGTTTTTGGAGCAAAACAACAGCCTGATAAGGGTGAACTCTTACAATGCCGGCGTGAGCGGCGCCCATACGATACACGGTATAAATTTGCTAACGAACAAGCTGCGCTATCTAAAGCCGGATATAGTTGTAATCGGATATGGCCTTATAGACTTGGGTGCGTTTTTACTATACGGAGAATACTGGAAGTCGTATGAGCATGCTTATTCGCACATTAGGCTGTTCGATAAAAAAAGCATAAAAGTCGCAAAGACGCATTGCAGTTTTGAGCTTTTTTTAGAGGAGTACGAAACTAGCGTTAGACTTTTATGCTCTATATGCGGCAGTTTAAATATCGAGCCCGTGTTGATGTTGAATCAAAATATATATCAAGAGGAAACTGATGATCCATATTTATCGGAGCTTGACAAAAATTTTCTAACCGAGTTTGGTATTGGGCTTGAACTGTACGCTAGATATCTGGATCAAATACACGATGTAGGCAAAAAAATAGCTTTGGAGCTCGGGTTAGGATTGATAAATACAAAAGAGCGCCTTCCGAAAGATAAAAGCTTTTTTTACGACGATATCCATTTGAACGAAAAAGGTTCAATCGAGGTTGCTAAGATATGCGCCGATATATTGCAACAATATATTAAATAACTTTTTATAGAAAAAGACGGATAGGGTATTTTGACTAAAAATAACAATATTTTGGTTTTGGCGGATTTGGAAAGCCCTCTGATTAAGAGTCGGATAGAAATGCTTCAAGAGCTTGGATATAATAATTATATTCTGCATAATGCTTCTTGTTTGGAGTTGCAAAACAATATAGTGAAAGAATATTCAAAGCTTGGGACCGTGCTCCAAAATCCGGCTATTAAGTCTCCAAAAATACGCAGATTTGTTAGTTTTTTTTTGACATTGTATTTAGTATTAAGATTGCGGCCAAAGCTTATAGTTGTTCACTGGGCTAGTAGACTCTGGCAAAGCGTCATACTTGGACTGTTTGGTTCAAGGGTAATTGTGCACACGATGAACGGCGACATCAATCCACTGTATGATGGCAAGGGTAGCAAAAAAAAGTTCACCTTCTTTTTGCTAAATAGAGCCGCTGCGATAACAGTTAAATCAGGGTATGGGTTGACGCTTTTGGTGGAAAACTTTTCGCCAAGACTACTTGAAAAGACGCATATTATGAGTTGGGGTGTTGAGCGTAGCCTATTGGAATGTGACAGAGTTGATATCAGAGCCGTGCTTGGCGTAGGCAAAGAGAGTAAAATTATTTTTTGTCCTCGTTCAATGCAGGCTATATATCACAAAAAAGAGATAGCTATCGCCTTTTTTGAGTATTTAGATGAAAGCAAAGATGGCACATATCTTGTTGTTTCTACTGTGAATTCGCATCAAAAATATATGGACGAATACAAAGATTTTATTAGCGCTAGCCGATATGCTAAAAGTGTTATTTTTGTAAATTTGCAACACGAAGATATGGCTTCATTTTTGCATCAATCGGATGCAGTGGTATCCTTCACAAAAAGCGACGGACTCTCGCAAACCGTCATGGAGGGGCTTGCTATCAACGCAAGGATTATATGCTATGAAATGCCAGATTACAAAGGGATACTCGTTCATCAAAAAAACTCTTTCTTGTTTGCGGACAATAAAGGAATCAAAGAGGGGATAAAATACTTTGTTAACAAAAATAATAAAGTAGAAACCATAGACTCCGTAGCCGATATGTTAGACTACGAAGTTCAAAAACAAAAATATATAAAATTATGCAAAGCAGTAATAGCAGGAGAGAAAAATTGAATAGTGTTTTTAGATGTCCAAAATGCGGCGGCACGATTGAGATAATGGAAGAGTATGCTGTTTGTGCAAAATGTAGCTTCAAATATAAAATAGATGATGGAATAGTTAATTTTGTTACCGAAGTGACCTCGTCAAATGTCGAGCAAACGGTAGATGCTTTTGGTTGGCAGTGGAATAATACAATGTCTGGGCATACCGACGGCTCAATGAAATACGGAGACGACCTTTTCTTTTCCAGATACAACCTAACCCAAGATGAGTTAATCGAGTTGGTCAAAGACAAAGTAGTTTTAGACCCAGCAGTTGGCTCTGGTAGGGTAGAGCATATTTTTGGTAAACACCCGAAAGTCGTATATGCAAATGACCTTTCAAATGCCGTGTATGCGGCAAAAAAAAATCTAACATCTTTTGGTTTTGACAACATAGTGTATCTTCGCTCCGATATGCAAGAGCTTCCATTTGCGGATGAGTTCTTTGATATTGTAATATGCCATGCTACTTTGCAACATGTGGAAAATCCAAAAAAAGCGCTCCAAACCATGCTTTCAAAGCTCAAAAAAGACGGACTTATACTGTTTGATTTATACAAAAAAGCGGCTCCGGTGAGGGATTTTTGCGATGATTTTGTACGCTCAAAGATAAGTGACTTGCCGCCAGAAAAAGCGTATGAGCAGGTGATGCAAATTACAAAACTAGGCGAAGCGCTAAGAGCTCAAAATATCAAAATTACCGTGCCTTGCGATATACCGATGCTTGAGATAGAAGCCGGTGAGTATGATTTACAGAGATTTTTGTACTACAAAATACTAAAAATGTTTTGGAATGACGGCATGAGTCTTGAGGAGAACCATATAGTAAATTTTGATTGGTACTATCCAAAAATATCACCTCGCTTTACCGAAGAAGAAGTGAAAACTATGATGTCTGAATTAAATGTAGAGATTATTGATTACAAAGCAACCGAGGGCGGTATCGGCGTAATTATTAAGAAGCTATAAAATAAATGTGCTCTATCTGCGGCGGAAATATCGGTAAAGAGCTTATACAAAAAGCTTCAAATGCGATGACCCATAGGGGTCCTGACGGTAGCGGAATTTTTGCGGACGAGTATATATCCCTAGCTCATAACCGTCTGAGCATCATAGACCTAAGCAACGAGGCGGCGCAACCGATGTTTGAGGGCGAGTTGGTGCTCGTGTATAACGGCGAGATATACAACTATGTCGAGATAAAAAGTGAACTTCAAAGCAAGGGGATTGTTTTTCATACATCAAGCGATAGTGAAGTGCTACTTAAGGCTTATAGATATTGGGGTGCAGCGTGTCTTGAGAAGTTTAACGGCGATTTTGCGTTTTGTATCTACGATAAAAAGACAAAAAAGCTTTTTATGGCGAGAGACAGACTCGGTAACAAGCCGTTTTATTACGCTCTCTCTGACGGCAAACTCTTTTTTGCCTCAGAAATCAAGGCGTTCAAGGCAATCCAAACCCTAGAGTTTGACGAACAGACGCTTTGCGATTCGATACTTTTTAATATCAACGACTACTCAGAGGCGACTATCTACAAGGGTATAAAGCATCTGTCCGCCGCCCACTACGGCGTATTTGACGCCAAAAGCGGCAAACTAATCCTCAAAAGGTACTGGAAACTTCGAGAGTGCAAGGGTGCAAACAGAAAATTTGACGAAAAAGAGTTTGTGAGGGCTTGTGATGAATTTGAAGAGCTCCTAAACGACGCACTACTACTAAGGCTTCGCTCCGATGTGGAGGTGGGGATACTGCTATCGGGGGGTATAGATAGCTCACTACTTGCCGCACTCCTTGCAAAAAATAACAAAAATATGCGGTATTTCGGCGCCGTGTTTCCATCATACCCCTCAAGCGACGAGGGGAAATATATGGATATCGTGGCAAACCTCTTTGGGCTGAGTCTAATCAAGCTCTCGCCGCATATAGACGAGCTAAAAGAGTTGATGGACGATTTTCTCTCCACGCAGTCTGATATGACGAGGAGTTTTTCGACATTTGTGCAATACGCCGTCTTTAAAGAGCTATCCAAATACTCAAAAGTAGCGGTAACGGGGCAGGGGGCGGACGAGCTTTTTGGCGGTTATTACCATCATGTGGCTAGATTTTTGACCCAAAAAAAACAAAATCTAAAAGACAGGATAGCCCTATATGGTGATACGGCACACGGCGAATACTCCCTTGGCGTCAAATGCGCACTACCTATTGAGACTAAAAAATCCCTCATAATAGACGATAACAAAAAATCGTTAGCAAAAATAAGAGAGCTGTTTCCAAACTATGAGCCAAACTACGATTTGCTACTAGAAAAGTTTGCCCCTAGTCCTCAAAAAGCGCTCTATCTGGATACCGTAAAGTTCAATTTGCCGATGCTTCTTCGCTTTGAGGATCGCAATGCAATGCGCTTTGGTGTCGAAAACCGCACACCCTTCACCGACTATCGCATAGTGGAGATGGCGCACAGCCTGCCAAACGGATACAAATTCCGTAACGGCTACAGCAAGTTTTTATTGCGTAAAATACTCGCAAAATACATCGGCGACGATATCGCCTTTAGAAAAGACAAAAAAGGCTTTGAGGCGCCGGATGTCGCATGGATGAGAGAGCTTGGGCGAAACGCCGAAGATACCGTGGATGTTAGGATATTTTTTTATGAGAGGCTTAAAAAACTTATATGATTTGGATTGATGTCGGCACACCTAAATACGCAATGTTTTTTAGCAAAATGATCCCCGAGCTACAGGCTAGAGGTCAAAAAGTATTCGTAACAACCAGATACGCCCCACACTACACCGAGGCAAAAGAGATTTTGGAGCTCAACGGCATAGAGCATACGGTGCTTGGCGAATACGGCGGCAGCACGCTTCTTGATAAGTTTCAGGCTAGGATTTTCCGTCAAAAAGAGTTTTTGGATATTTTTAGACAGATAGGGGTGCCGGAGGTGCTCATCTGCGGTGCAGTCGTCGACAGTGTGCATGTGGCTTTCGGCATCGGTATCCCCGTGGTCAACATCTACGATACCCCTGCCGTGACATATCCGGGCGACCTTGAAAGTCCAAAAAACATTACCCCCGTAACAAGGCTAACACTACCGTACTCGAAGCTGTTTTTTTATCCGTACATCATGCCTCGTTCGATGTTTTCTAATTTAGCGCTGAGTGACGAACAGATAATCCCGTACGACTTTGTGGATGTGTGCCTTTGGATGAAGGACATCAAGGCGGAAGAAAAAAACGATTTTAGAAAAAGATACGGTATAGACAACGGCAAAATGACCGTCATGGTCAGAGAAGAGGAGTATAAGGCGCACTATGTGAGTGAGAAGTTGCCGATTTTGTACTCCATCATTCCAAGGCTCAAAGCCGAGATGGATGTAAATATCGTGATAATGCCTAGATATGAGAGTGAATACCTTGAGAGGGATTTTGGCGACATTGCAACGGTGCTAAAAGAGAAGTTAAAGCCCGAAGAGTTTTACCCGTTTATCGATCTGTTTATAGGTGGTGGGGGCACGATGAATTTGGAGTCCGTGTATTACGGTGTGCCGACTATCTCAACCCGCTCCATTTGGCTCTATCACGATCAATATCTCATCCAAAACGGCATTATGCACTGGACAAATAACGAGGATGAGGCGCTAGAGCTATCCAAAAAGCTAATCGGCAAAAAAATGGACAATAGAAAGTACTTTTGCCGTGGCGAGTGTAACTTTTCCATGATAATCGATAAAATAGAAGAAATAATCAAAAAATAACGGGCAGACAAGATGTTAAATATCGCTTTACTCGGGTGCGGAAGAATAGCCGTCAGGCACGCAGAGCTTCTAGGTGGCGGACATATTAAGGGGGCAAAACTAGCCTGTGTGTGCGACAATAACGAAGCAAGGGCAAAGGCGTTTGGCGAAAAATACGGCGTAAACTACTATACAAACCTGTATGAGATGTTGGCTATCGAAAAAAACATAGATGCCGTAAGCATACTGACCCCAAGCGGTGTGCACGCATCCCATACGCTAGCAATTGCTCCTTATAAAAAACATATCATAGTCGAAAAACCGATGGCGCTTACCCTTGAAGATGCCGACAAGATGATAAGGGTGTGTGATGAAAACGGAGTGAGACTCTTTGTTATCAAGCAAAACCGCTACAACCTTCCGGTAGTGAAGCTAAGAGAGGCGATGCAGGCTGGGAGATTTGGCAAGCTGACCATGGGAACCGTGCGAGTGCGGTGGTGTAGAGACCAAAAATACTACGACCAAGACGAGTGGAGAGGTACTTGGGCGATGGATGGAGGCGTATTTGCCAATCAGGCGAGCCATCACATAGACCTGCTAGAGTGGCTGATGGGCGATGTGGAGAGTGTATTTGCCAAAAGCGCTACGCAGCTAGTAAACATCGAGGTCGAAGACACGGGTGTTGCGGTGCTAAAGTTCAAAAACGGCGCACTTGGCATCATAGAGGCGACCACTGCCACGAGACCAAAAGACCTTGAGGGCTCCATATCCATCATGGGCGAAAAAGGGAGCGTGGAGATAGGCGGTTTTGCGGTCAATGAGATAAGGCATTGGCAGTTCAAGGACGCCACCGATGATGACGAGATAATCAAAAGAGACTTCTCAACCAATCCGCCCGATGTGTACGGCTTTGGACACAAGGCGTACTATGAGCATGTCGTGGATTGCATAGAAAACGGCGGCAAAGCCCTTGTAGACGGGCTTGTAGGTAGAAAAAGCTTGGAGCTTATCATGGCGATATACGAGTCGATAGAGACGGGTGAAGAGGTGTTTTTGCGCTTTACCCCAAAAAAATGCAGACTAGGACACTAATGCTAAACGACAACGACAAAAAAAACCTAGCTCTCGTGGCTGGCTTAAGAGCCAGCGGGATGCAGGATGATAGTGTCATAAAATTTTTAGATTTTGGAGCGGGAAGCCCTGAGGACAAACGAACCGAAGAGGAGATGGCAAAAGGCAAAGAGGTGCAGACTTCAATCGCCAAACTTTCATCAATCGGGCTTAAAAATGAGTGGAGCGAATGGATTTATACGCTAGTAAAAGAGCGAAAGCCAAAGGTTGTCTTGGAGCTTGGCACTTGCTGTGGGTTTTCGTCCATTACGATGGGGCTTGCAAATGCTGATACCAAGGTCTACACGATAGAGGGCGCCAAAGAGATAGCCGCAGTTGCCGGCGAAAATATCAAAAAAGCGGGCTGCACCAATATCACGCAGATAGTCGGGCGGTTTGCCGATGTGCTAGATGGGACGCTGGAGCGCATATCGCCTATCGACTTTGCCTTCATAGACGGGCACCACGACAAAGATGCCACCGTGAAGTACTACCGCCAGATACTGCCGTTTATGGCAAAAGGTTCCGTGATGGCGTTTGACGATATATCGTGGTCAGAGGGGATGAAAGAGGCTTGGGAGCTCATAAGCGCAGAGGCTGGAATGGACAAATGCGAACATCTAGGCAAAATAGGGATTTGTCATATTGATTAAGTTTTTGGACCTTCACGCCCAGTACCTCGGGATAAAAGATGAGATGGATGCCGCAATAGCGGGCGTGATAGCAGACTCGGCTTACATAGGCGGTGAGAGGGTAAAAAAATTTGAAGCCGACTTTGCCGCATACATCGGCGCAAAGCACTGCATCGGAGTTGGCAACGGCACTGACGCTTTGGAGATAATACTAGGCTCTCTTGGCTTGCCGAAAGGCTCAAAAGTGATAGTCCCCGCAAATAGCTTTATAGCCACGAGCGAAGCGGTCACAAATGCCGGTTTTGAGGTGGTTTTTGCCGATGTCAAAGAGGACTACACGATAAAGTTAGAGATGATAGAGGGCGTCAAGGCCGTGATTTGCGTTCATCTGTACGGTTTGCCTTGCGATATGGATGAGATAATGGCGTTTTGCGCCAAGCATTCGCTAGCCCTCATCGAAGACTGCGCACAGGCGCATGGGGCGCAGTACAAGGGGCAAAAAGTCGGTACATTCGGCAACGCAGCATCTTTTAGCTTTTATCCAGGCAAAAATCTAGGCGCATACGGCGATGGCGGGGCAATAACGACAAACGACGACGCCTTGGCAAAAAAAATGAGAATGACCGCAAACCACGGTAGAACAGGTAAATACGACCATGAATTTGAGGGTAGAAACTCAAGACTTGACGGGCTTCAAGCGGCGGTGCTAGGCGTCAAACTGCCGCATCTGGATAGTTGGCTAGAGAGGCGAAACAGTATTGCTGGGGTTTATCTACGAGAGCTTGCCGGTACGCCACTTGAGCTACCTAGAGTGTATGATGACAGACGGCATGTGTGGCACCTTTTTGTCGTCCGTACGGACAGAAGGGATGAGTTAAAAGAGTTTTTGGCATCGCACGGCGTGGAGAGCGGCATACACTACCCTATAGCACTTCCAAAACTTGCGGCGTACTCGTATGTTACGCAAGATACAAGCGACTTTTTTGCTTGCCGCACAGACAAAAAGCTTTTGTCGTTGCCGATAGGCGAACACCTCACTGAGAGTGACGCTATGTTGGTATGTGAAAAAATAAAACAATTTTTTGGGGTTGCAAAATGAGCTTCTTTGTCCATGAATCATCATATGTAGATGACAATGTAGAGATAGGAGAAGGGACAAAGATATGGCACTTTTGTCATGTAATCAGCGGCAGTAAAATAGGCAAAAATTGCTCATTTGGGCAAAACTGTGTCATAGGTCCAAACGCCCTCATCGGTAATGGCGTAAAGGTGCAAAACAACATTAGCCTATACGACGGCGTAGTTATCGAGGATGACGCTTTTGTGGGGCCTTCGGTTGTATTTACCAATGTGACAAACCCTAGAAGCTTCATAGTCCGCAAAGAAGAGTACAAAAAAACGGTAGTCAAAAAAGGGGCAAGTCTTGGCGCCAACTGCACAATCGTGTGCGGTACGACTATCGGCGAATACGCATTTGTCGGGGCGGGCAGCACGGTCACAAAAGATGTTCCAGCATTTGCGCTAGTCTACGGCAACCCCGCAAGGATAAAAGGGTGGTACTCAAAAGCAGGATACAAGCTGGAGTTCGGCTCTGATGGCATAGCGGTAGATGATAGTGACGGTAGCAGATATAAGCTTGAAAACGGCAAGGTGAGGCTTCTTTAACGAACTATGTGCGGCATCTTCGGTATAGTCGGGCGCTACGATGCGCATACGGCTAGAAAATCGCTTGATACTCTAGTGCCTAGAGGTACAGATGGCATAGATTTTGACGAGGGCAGGGGCTACTTCTTTGGGCAGACCCGCCTTGCCATCATGGATATAGACCAGAGTGGCGGTGTGTTTGCGGATGGGGCGGCGAGGCTTGTTTTTAATGGTGAGATTTATAACTACCGTGTGTTAGCCGACGAACTGGGGCTTTCACGACCTTTTGCCGAGGGCAGCGTCATACTTTGCGGTTTGCTGCGACACGGCAAATCCTTTTTGTCTAGGCTACGGGGTATGTACGCTCTTGTCTTTTGGGATGGCAGACGGCTACTTCTAGCCCGTGATAGCGTGGGCAAAAAACCTCTTTTTTACTCCCTCCAAAACGGCTCTCTCATATTCGCAAGCGAAATTAAGGCGATACTCCCGCATCTATCCACCAAGAGCGTATCAAAAGAGGGGCTAAACGGCTTTTTCGGCTTTTTCTCTCCCGTCGCCCCATACACGATATACGAGGGTGTGCATAGGCTGGGAGCTGGTGAGATGCTGGAGTTTGACGGCACGGAGTACAAAATAGAGCGGTTTGATACGCCCCTTGCTCCCGTGTGTGAACTCTCATATGACGAGGCGGTGCGGCGCACTAGGGAGCTGTTTTTTGAGGCGTTAGAGCTCAGGCTTAGCGCAGATGTGGAGGTGGGCTCCTTGCTCTCAGGCGGGCTAGATAGCGCTCTCGTACTTGCCGCCGCTACAAAGATATATGGCAAGAGACTCCGCACTTTTACGGTCGGGTATGAGGACAATGAGGCGTATGATGAGAGGCCTTTAGCCCGTGAGAGCGCCGAGATTTACGGCTCAGACCACCGAGAGTTTATATTTTCAAAGAGCGATTTTTTTGACTCTCTTGATAAATTCCTAGTCTACATGGATGAGCCGCTCTCCGACCCTGCGGCGTTGCCCCTTGATTTTTTGATGAGACACATCAGAGACGATGGCGTCAAATGCGTCCTAAGCGGCGAGGGGAGCGACGAGCAGTACTACGGATACCGCAAATACGGTGAATACGCCAAGTTTGAAGCGATGCGCCACACCCCGCACAAAGGGTGGCTGCGAAACTACCTAGAGGCAAACATCGCCTACAACAAAGAGTGGGAGTGGTATCTCAGGGCCGCAAAGGATGAGCCAGTATATCGTGGGTACGGCGAGAGTTTTCTCGATTCGCAGAGGGCTAGACTGATGCCTTCATCCGCCGTGGACTCAATGGAGCTTTTGGCGTCCGTGTTTGCCGAATTTGACGGCGGGGATTACTGGAGGTGGGCGTCTTTTGTCGATTTGCGCACATGGCTGGATGAGGCGCTACTACACAAAGTCGATAGGGTCTCGATGGCAAACGGAGTAGAGGTGAGAGCGCCGTTTCTGGATATAGAGTTTGTGAAGCACTCATTTTCTCTGCCTAGCCGTATCAAGCACCCCTCATCCCCAAAATCATTTCTCAAAGACACCTTCGCCGACATCCTACATCCATCTATCACCGCCCGCCGCAAGAAGGGGTTTAGCTACCCGTTTATGGAGTGGCTACGAGAGAGCGGCGATATGGATGTCGTCCGTCGTGTTGCTGTGAAAAGCGGGCTGTTTGAGCCACAAAACATCGAGTTTTATCTGAGATACAGAAAAGACAAGGGCTTCCGCCACCACCTTTGGAGCTTATATATCTTTAGCAGATGGTATGAGAAGATGTTTTTGTAGATTTAATATTACATTTATCATATATACAATATAAATATACTTTTAACAAAAAGGAGAGCCGTGCGACTTTCTTGGAACGAGGAGAAAAATCAAAAGCTAAAAGCCCAGCGGGGTGTCTCTTTTGAGATGGTGGCGCAGATGATGATAGATGAAGAGTATATCGGTGTTATCACCCACCCAAACGCCGAAAAATACCCAAATCAACAGATTTTTTTGTTTGAGATAGACGGTTACTGTTACGCTGTTCCTGCCGTGATAAACGGCGATGAGATATTTTTGAAGACCATATATCCGAGCCGAAAAATAACGAAACAGCACAAAAAGGATGAAAAATGAAAAAACTACCGAAAAAACAGTTTCTCCCGATGGATGAAGAGGAAGTAGAACTTGCCGAGTTTTTGGATGGCGGAGACTATGAGGTCAAAGAGCTAAACGCAAAAGAGAAAGAAAAGTACAAAAAAGCGGCGTTAGAGACGATGACCGCCAAAAAACAGATAAGCATCAATCTTTTGGAGCGAGACCTCAAAATCATAAAATCCAAAGCCATGGAGACGGGCATACCGTACCAGACGATGATAGGCGCCCTAGTGCACAACTACGCCGTTGGCAAAATAAAGCTAGAAGTATAAGCCGCCTAGCGATAAGATAAAATAAAAATCTAACGGCTCAAAAAATGACAAAAAACGAGATACTGCAAACACTAAAAGAGCTAAAGCCAAAGTACGAGGCGGAGGGCTTCGAGATACTGGGACTTTTTGGTTCGTATGCCAGAGACGAGGCGACGGAGAGTAGCGATATAGACATACTCATTGACACAAAGCAAGAATTTTTGGATAAATACAGAGGTTTTCATGCTTTTGCAAAGTTTGACGACATCAAGGAAGAGCTAAAAGCCGTACTGCACAAAGAGATTGACTTCGTGGATAGGCAAGGGTTGCTTCAACGGGGGAATGAGTATATCATCAACAAGGCTATTTATGTTTAGCGATGATGAGATAGTCAGATTAAAGTCAATAGCAAAAAAGATTGACGATATTTACGCCATTATAGAAAGGCATGGCGGTATTGTCAAAGCGCTTGAGGAATTTGGAAGGACAACCTGCTATTTTAATGCTTATTGTCGCCATATCCGAGCAGTTTGATAAGCTTAAAAAACAAAACTCAAAAGTATTAGAACATTTTGACGAAGCCGACATCAAGGGTATTATCGGCGTGCGAAATTACATAGCACACGACTATGACGGTGTGAACCTTGCGATTATTGAGACTGATTTGCGGGAGAATATGCCGAGGATTAGAGGTGTTTTGGTGGGGATAGTGAAATGCCAATACAACACATTGTAAAAGGGGATAGACAATGAGGGAGAGCGGAGGTATTTTAGAGCAGAGTTATCAGGGTGGCGGGAAAATCAAAGGCGAGATTGATAAAAAACTAGAGCTTGCAAAAGCCATTGCTGAGTTTGAGAGCAGTATGCAAAACAGCAATGATTGTGTCTCGGAAACAAGAAGCCAAGAGATGGTCGCAGCTGTAGATATAGACGATATGCTACAAAAACGAGAAGAGAGAATGAAACCTACGGCAAAAGAAAATAAAATACTTAGGGATATATTTTTAGCACTTCTTTTCTTAGTTACTTTGCCGACTTTTGTTATACCGGTAGCAATAATATTATACTGGGGGCACATCTATAAAGATAGTAACGGCGAGCAAAAGCACGATGATGATACTGGGTGCAACCCTTCTTCTAGCTCTATTAGATACTATAATTACTACTAAGAAAAGCCAAAAAACATGCCCGCCACCGCAAGCATAACAAAAATCCCCCCGCTTATGCTTGCCAGACTTTTAAAATATTCACACTCGGCAAAAAATATAGACAACCGTTATTCCAAACCTACTTTTTTTGCTTTTTTATCCAATTTTGGCTAACCTTGCCGCAAAAATGAAATAAAGATTGGCAATGCTCATAGACGGACACGGACGACATATAAATTATCTCAGGCTATCGGTGACGGAGAGGTGCAATTTTCGTTGTAGCTACTGTATGCCTGACAAGCCTTTTAGTTGGGTGCCAAAGGAAAATCTGCTTAGTTTTGAAGAGCTGTTTGGGTTTGTGAAGGCGGCTATTGATGAGGGGATTACGAAGATTCGTATCACTGGCGGGGAGCCTACCCTTAGAGAAGACCTTGATAAGTTTCTCTCTATGATATACGGCTATAAGGCCGATATGGATATAGCTATGACTACAAACGGCTTTTTGCTCTCCCAGTGTGCCGACAAGCTGGCACGGGCGGGGCTAAAGCGGATCAATATATCGCTAGACTCTTTGAAGCCTGAGACGGCGAAGCAGATAGCTGGTGGCAAGGATGTGCTAGAGCAGGTGCTAAAGGGGATAGACGCCGCACTTGCTGCAGGGCTACGGGTCAAGCTAAATACCGTACCGCTAAAAGGTGTAAACGACGGCGAACTGCTGGATATTATGGAGTATGCCAAAGAACGAAAAATAATGCTCCGTTTTATAGAGTTTATGGAAAATTCACACGCCGCTAAGGGTGCCGTGGGGCTAAACTCGGATGAGATACTCTCTATCATCCGCCAAAAGTACGAAATATTAGAAGTGCAAAAAGAGTTTAGCTCTCCTGCGAAGCTCTACCGAACGGATGACGGATATATGTTTGGCGTGATAGAACCGCACAAAGAGGATTTTTGTGATTCGTGCAATAGGCTTCGACTGACCGCCGAAGGATATCTGATACCGTGCCTGTATTTTGACGAGGCGCTAAGTATCAAAGATGCGTTAAAGGCCGGCGACATAGCTGCGGCAATAGGGATATTTAAGCAAGTTATCAAGGATAAGCCTCAAAAAAACCGCTGGGGTGGCGATGATGCACAGATGAGCAGCAGAGCGTTTTATATGACAGGGGGATAAGATGGCAGGCGATATATCTGTGGCGCATACTGGTAAAAGCCAGATTTGGCGCTATGCTAGATATATTGTATCACTTTTGCAAGCTCTCAAAAAAATAGAAAAAACCTACTATCCGAGTATGATAACGACGCTCTGCACGACTTTCGTGTTGCGCTTCGCAGAATACTCTCTATCGACGCACTGCTCAAAAAAACGGTTGGATTTGGGTTTGACGAGAGCTTGAGGATGGAGCTAAAATCGGCGCTCTCTATAAGCTCTCAGCTAAGGGATATTGAGGAGTTCTCGGGCTTTGCCCCCTCGCATGCGGCGGCATTTGAAGGGCAAAAGCAAGACTATAGGGGGCAGCTACTCTCAAAGCTTGACGGATTGGCGCTGGAGCGGATAGCGGCTCGCAGTTACACCGTGATAATGGATACGCTAAAGCCGCACCAAAACAAATTTTTACGCTTTAGGGGTGATGCGCTGGAAGTGGTAATTTCAGGTATGCTCAAAACATCAAGGCGATATGTAAAGCTTGCAAAAGAGGATGAAGTAGACTTTGACGCTCTGCACTCGGTGCGCAAAAAATGCAAGCGATATAGGTATCAGCTAGACTTTCTTTTTTTGTGTGAAAACGAAGGCTCTGCGGCGTGCAAGCGGATTCAAGATAAGCTTGGGCGTGTGAATGACCTGCGGATGTGGCTTCTTATGGTGGACGATGAGGCTCTTTTGGATAAGATAAGAGGACTATTGGCAACTGCTTTGCAAGAGGCAAAGAGCGAAGCTGCCGTGTTTGGCTCCAAGGAGTATTGCGGCGCAATAGGGGTCGCCCTCAAAAGACGGATGGATGTCGGCTCACAGCTGGGGATTGTATGAGATATGGAGAAAAACGGTGATAATACGAAAACTTTTTAAATTTGAAAATGCGCACATCGTGCGGGGATGCTCCACTGAGCGTTGTAAATACTCGATACACGGACACAGCTACAAAGCCGAGATATTGCTAAGCTCAGACACCCTTGACAACGGGCAGATGGTGATGGATTTTGGACTGCTAAAGGGGGCCGTGCGGGATGTCGTTGACTCCTTTGACCATGCTATCGCCGTGTGGGACAAGGATGATGCGGACTACATAGATTATGCCAAGCACTACAGCCATAGATGGGCAGTACTGCCCGTTAGCCCCTCTGCAGAGCAGTTTAGCCGCCTGATATTTGTAGCCGTGGATGCCGTGCTTCGAGAGTTTGTATTTGCAAACGGTGAGGCAAATGTAGAGCTGCACAGTATCATCGTGCATGAGACCGAGACGGGCTATGCCCAGTGCTTCCGTGAGGATGCGTATAGCGCAAAGATGGGTGAGATAGAGCTAAAATCGGTGATTTTTAGCGACGAAGTCAAGAGAGAATGGAATGCACCTGAGATTCTTGCTAAAATATTTCAAAACTAAAAAGGAGCGACAATGAAAAAAGAACTTACCATCACTGTATTGGCGGCTACTGCGCTGATGTTTGCCGGCTGCGGCAAAGACAAAAAAGTAGAGGAGAGGTTGGCGCAGATACAAACGAATACGCCTACGGTTACCGAGACAAACAGTACTGCGGCCGAAGCGCCAAAAGCTGTTACCGCTGCTCCTGTAGACGGTAAAGGGATATATGCCGGCAAATGTGTCGCATGTCACGGGCAAAACGGTGAGGGCAAAGGCGCATATCCGAAGCTTGCGGGAAATAGCAAAGACGACGCTTTGAAAAAGTTAAACGGTTATGTAGACGGCACATACGGGAAAGCGCAAAAGATGATGATGGCGGGGCAGGCAAAAGCTCTTAGCGATGCAGAGAGAGCCGCAGTGGCCGAATACATAGCGACGCTCAAATAGTGACCGACATTCTAGGCTTTGCCGCCGCCACGCTCACTACTGCGGCTTTCGTGCCGCAGGCGGTGAAGGTGTACAAAAGCAAAAAAACGGAGGATTTATCGCTCGGGCTTTTTGCTATGCTGTTTGTCGGGGTGTTTTTGTGGCTCATCTACGGATTGCTCATATCCTCTGTCCCCGTGATAGTGGCAAACGCCGTTACGCTACTTCTGGTGGCGTATATCCTGTGGATGAAAATTCGTTCATAAACTTTCTATATCTTAGAGGGACGAAGCTTTGTTGGAGCTTTTCATTTGCCCTCTCTTTGATGCCGATACTGACAAAAAACCTCCTCCATAGTTTTTCAAACTTTTGTTCATCCTCATGCTTCTCGAAGCTATCTACGCTTGCCGACATCAGGCGGTAACCGTCTTTGTTTATGACGGCGGCCACATTTCTGCCTTCGTCAAATATCACTCGCTCGTCCCCAAACCTCTCCCAAAAGTGCAGCGCAATAAGCGGTAGTATGTCGTGTTTTGGGGCGATACGGGCGAAAAATCCGACCTCCGTCATCTCAAAGCGGATAAACCCTTTGTATTTGTGAGCCTCCCTGCTTACTATATGTTCCAGCTCGTTTAACTTTGCGTTTGTCTCAAGTGTTTGTGAGCCGTCCATCGTCTCGATATAGTGGCGGACTATCGTTTTGTATGTCGCTTTGTCGTTGGACAAAAAGACGATTTTTAGTTTTTGAATGTCGATGCCATCGTAGTTTGGCCTTGTATCGCCCTCGGCGTATATGTTTTCACTAAAAAGCGAGCTATTATCCTCTCTGTCCGACACCTCGTCAAATTCCGCTCTGCTTGCGTGCAAAAAAGCCGCTAGCAGCAAAAGCCCCTCGAAACTCCCGTCAAATACAGCCGTAGTCATATAACCTCCCCGTTTAGTGAAAATAGATTGATGGCGTTTGTTTTTGCCTCGTTGTTTGCCAGCGCTAGATAGACCTTCTCCTGCGGCGGCGAAGTAGGGAAGTGGTCTTTTGCGACGATAAAAAATTTACATTTTTTTGTTGAGATGCGGAGAGTCTTCAGTTCATCTAGCCCTAGCTTTCGCCATCTTCTAGCCTCTATGATTTTCCTAGCTCCAGTGAGCCCAAGCCCGGGAATCTTGATTAGTTCTTCATAGCTAGCTTTGTTGATGTCTATCGGAAAGAGGTGGATATTGCGCACCGCCCATGCACTTTTGGGATCTAGCCTCTCATCCAAAAACGGCTGCCCCTCGTCTAGTATCTCTGATGAGCCAAAGCCGTAAAAGCGGATCAGCCAATCAGCCTGATACAGCCTATGTTCACGAAGTAGCGGCGGCTTGAAGTCTAGCGGTACTGGTAGCCTCTTGTCTTGATTGACCGGGATGTATGCCGAGTAGTAAACCCGTTTTAAAAATCTCTTTTTGTACAACCACTCGGATAGTCTGATAATATCTAGGTCGCTCTCTGGCGAGGCACCTACTATCATCTGTGTGGACATGGATATGTCGGTCTCTCTGGCGAGAGTGAGCGGAGAGAGGACGCTTTGTCTATTTTTGTCGGGCGCAAGTAGCTTGAGGCTAGCTTCACTAGGCAGTTCTATGTTTGAGCTGACTCTATCTGCTAGCCTTGAAGTCTCAGCTATTAGCTCATCCGACGCCCCGGGGATGAGTTTGACATGTATATACCCGCCAAATCTATATTCATGCCTGAGTATTCGCACACACCGCAGCATCAGCTCCATCGTATGGTCTGCGCTTTTTACGATACCGGAGCTTAGAAATAGCCCCTCTATGTAGTTGCGTCTGTAAAACTCTATCGTTAGCCGTGCCAGCTCCTCGGGGGCAAAGGCGGCTCTTTTGATGTCGTTTGAGACTTTGTTTTTGCAGTAGGCGCAATCGAACATGCAAAAGTTGGTTAGTAGCACTTTGAGCAGGCTGATACACCGCCCATCCGCACTAAAGGAGTGGCAGATGCCTCCAAGTGCGCCATTGCCTATGCCTCCGCTCATGGCAGGTCTGTCTGAGCCTGACGAAGAGCAAGAGGAGTCGTATTTGGCTGCATCCGATAGAATTTCCAGCTTTTCTTCCAAAATCATGTATGGATTTTAGACGAACAAAAAAATAAGAGCTAAAAATATTGCAAATAGCAAGTTATTTTGTTTTGAGCTTCTCCGCTATGATAGTTGGCAGTCCATTGCCCATGTAGCTTTTGGTATCTTCCGCTATTGTCTTTGCGACCTCTATTTCGTCCAGTCCCAAAACGCTCGTAAGATAGACAAAAATCAGCTCACACATTCTTTTGAACGAGATTTGGTGGGTCATCTGCGCCGTGGCGTATACCCAGTCCGAAAATGCCAAAAAGCCGTTAAAAACATCGTCGCCCCAGACCAGCTCCAGCGTTTTTACGAATTTTTCGCTGTTATAGGTAATATCCCAAAACCTCGCAAACCGCTTCATCCGCTGTATGTCCACAAACGACACGGAGTCTGTGCACAAAATATCATATGGCGGCTTGTCTGAGTATATCATCCCGTGTTCTTTGTCGTGCCTGCTCATCGTGGTGCCAGATAGTTTTTTGAGGATGCCTATTTGGATTTCGCCTTTTGTCAGGGAGACAAGGGTGTTTAGCCCATTGCCAAAGCCGGTCAGGTCTTCACCCGGTAGCCCCACGATGAGGTCCACATGCAGGTGGGCGTTTGTGGAGGCTTCCAAAAAAGCGATATTTTCTTTGATTTTTTCAAAGTCCATTTTGCGGTTGATGTTTGCGGCTATCACGGGGTTTAGCGTCTGTATTCCGACCTCTAGCTGTAGGGTGTCCGGCGCAAAAGCGGCTATTTTTTCTTTGAGCGCAGATGGGAACGCCTCAGGGATGACCTCAAAGTGGATTTTGTAGGGCAGCGGCTTGGCTAGGAAAAAATCCAGAAGCTTGGTGGCTAGCGTGATGTTTAGATTGAAGGTTCTATCGACAAATTTAAACCGTCTGCCACCCCGCTCCCACACTCTATCTATCGCTTCCAGCAAGGCGTCGCTGTCAAAATAGCGCACTTTTTCGTCGATGGACGAGAGGCAAAATTCACACTCAAAAGGACACCCACGGGAAGCCTCGACATACAAATACCTATGCGCCAAATCCTCGTCGGTGTAATGTGCGTAGGGTAGGGTGATGTTTTTGAGATTTACGGGGGAGGCTTTTATAAACCTCTCTTTTGGGGTATCTCCCGCCAAAACCCTACGGCAAAGAGCGGCAAAAGCCTCCTCACCCTCTCCGGATATGACAAAGTCCGCCGCGGAGAAATCCACACGGTGTGGTAGATATGACGCCTCAGGTCCGCCTATGACGACTACCGTATCCGGTGAGACCTTTTTGATGGTCTCTATCAACTCTTTTGCGTCAAGGGCGTTCCAGATGTAGACCCCTATCCCTACGATGCGCGGGGCGTGGGAGAGTATATCTTCGGCGACTCGTTGCATATCTTCGTTTATGACAAATTCTTGTATGAGCGCCTCATCTTGCAGTTCGCCTAGATTTGCGTATAAGTATCTAAGAGCCAGCGAGGCGTGGGTGTAACGGGCGTTGATGGTGGCTAGGACGATTTTTTTCAATTTGCTGAGTTTAAGATTTTGTCTACTATGCTCTTTAATCTCGGCATATTTTCTCTGAGATCCACTTCGATGATTGCGAGATTTACACAGTCATAATCGTGGGCTATGTAGTTTCTGACACCTATAATTCCCCTCAAATCAGCCTCATCGAAATGTTGCAGAATAGGAGAGCCGTGACTTTTAAGTTTGCCAAACTGTTCAGATATTGCAACAATAAGCATCAAAATAGCAGGCTGCCCCTCTAAATCGCCTAGAGCTTTTACAATTCCGCCGTGGCGTTCAACTATTGCATATATATCATCTATCTTGCGCGAAATAGACTTTAGTCTGATTGTCTCATCTTCGCTATACATATATAGCCTTTTTGAGTATGTAGTCGTTGCCCCTTTGAAGTAGCCCCTGCCTATCTACAAAATCTATCTCTTTGTGAAGTGCTATTTTGAGCTCGCTTTTGATGTCGTCAAGTTTTGAAAATGCGTGAAAGCCCCTGTGTCTCTCTAAAAACTCAGGCTTCGTCTCTATGAGAATATCAATATCGCTGGTTTCTGTCGCCTCTCCCATGGCGTATGAGGCAAATAGCCCGAGTATCAAAAATCCATCAACCTCATATTTCGGTCTCAGTTCTTTCAATGTTTTTAGTATCTCTTCTTTATTCATTTGACTACTTGTTTTTGTTTTATTTTATCAAAAAATAGACAAATTATGTTTGTTGTAGTGGTTTTTGCGGTGATTCTGTGCCGTCAAAAAATCTTTTAATATCTACATCTAGGGCAAGGGAGATTTTGTATAGATGTTCGAGGTTGAACCGTTTGCCGTATTTGTTTAATTCGGCTTTTGCAATATGCGCTACGGAGTCGTGTCCTATGAGGTTTGCGAGCTGTAGCTGGCTAATCCCTTTTTCGCTTCTTATATTTTTGACATTTTGACCGACAAGCTTATAGAAGGCTTCTAGGTCGCCCTCTCTTATCTCTATACTTTCCAAAAATATCGATGTCCCATAGGTAAAACTTTTGATTAAGTTTATTTTTATTAGACTCTTTAATACAATGTTCAATAAAACATTGTAAATCTTTACATTTTGGGAGAAGCTATGAAAAAATCGTTTTTGCAAGTTTGGTAGCCTCAAGCGCTTTGTTGGCTGGGGATTTTTTTGTTGGCGTTGATGTGGGTAGTGCCAATTACAAGGCCACAGTTACTGTTTCTGGCGGGGGTGTAAGCGTAACTGCGGACGGTGAAACAACAGGTGGCACACAGGCGTTAAAGGCGGGTTATTATTTTAATGATAACAATAGGCTATATGCTTCAATACACAGATTTAACGAATCATCAGAGGTCGATGTGTCTTGGTATAAAGTCTCTTATGATTATTTGATAGGAAACGGTGCACTTAAACCATATGTTGGGGTAAACATTGGAAACTTCAGTTATAAAGAGAGTGGACTAGGCACGTTCTTAAACAAAGATTCACTCGAAACATCGGGGATGAGCTATGGTGTTCAAGCTGGCTTAAACTACAAAATTAGCAAAAACTTTGATGCAGAACTCAGCTATACATACTCAAAAGCAAATGGCGATGACTCATCTACATACAGAGCAAATTCTGCAATTACTGTGAAAGTAGAGGCTGACAAGGTATCTTCTTGGCAGATAGGTCTAAATTATCGCTTCTAATTTTTTCGTAAATTTCAACAACACTCCAAAGTTTTGGCGGAAGCTTTTCCTTCCGCTGTTTTTTCAAAATGTTAAATTTGTTGCATAAAAAGAGGCTAGGAGGAATTGCTAGACTTGCTCATCTCCTATCTTTTTCGTACTCCGACCCACAAACGGATAGATGACAGCGCCGAGAAACGGTAGAAATATCAGCAGGGCAATCCATATTATCTTTGTCGTTTGGTCTTTAAAATCGCTTCGCAAAACATCGATAATAGCCCATATCCAAAGCACGAATATCGCAAGCCCCGCCGTGAGAAACAGCATAGACGAACCTATCAAAAACATAAAACCTTCAGACATCGCAATTTCCTTACGGCAAAACTCTTTCGGTTATACTAACGCAAATAAAACAAAAAAATTAAGAGAGGGCATTCATGGAGGCTTTAAAAGAGCGGGTTCGGACTTCGAGACTTTTGGGGCAAGACGAATATCTCGTGCTTCACGGCGGAGGAAATACATCGGTCAAAATAGACGGAATACTTTGGGTCAAGGGTAGCGGATGGGATTTGGGCACGATAGAAGAGGGCGGTTTTGCTCCCGTGCGAATGGATGCGCTCCTTGATATTGCGAAGATGGAGGCGATAAGCGACTCTGAGCTTGTGAGGCTACAAAAAGAGGGGATGACAGACAAGTCGGCTCCAGCCCCTTCCATCGAAGCGGTAGTGCACGCCATCATACCTTACAAATTTGTAGACCATACGCACGCCGATGCGGTAGTCACTATCTCCAATACCCCAAACGGCAGAGAGCTAATAGAGAAAATTTACGGCGAGAAGGTCGTCGTCGTGGACTATGTGATGCCGGGCTTTATCCTCTCCAAGGCGATTGCGGATGCGGTAAAAGGTAGAGATTGGAGCGAGATAGAGGGTATCGTACTTTTAAACCACGGAATTTTTAGCTTTGACGAGGACGGCGAGAGAAGCTACCAAAAGATGATAGCGCTAGTCAAAAAAGCCGCCGATTATTTGGAGCAAAACGCAAAGATAGACGCCGCAGGCAAAAAAAGCGGCATTAGCGAGCAGTGCATGGCGGCTTTAAAGTCCGAGATTTCTGCTCTTAGGGGGTGCGAGGTCTCCATCCAAACGATAGACACCCTGTCTGCCGAGGTATTATCAAAACTAGATAACTTGGAGGCGGTGATTTGCGGCGGGCCTTTGACGCCGGAGCATGTCATCCGCACAAAGCCAAGAGCCGTGATAGTGGAAGAGGGCGGTGAAGCCGCATGTATTAAAGCTTATGCCGATTGGTACGGCTCATACTTTGAGGCAAATAACGACGGCACAAAAATCATACTTGACAAGGCACCAAGGTGGGGCGTGGTCAAAGGCAAAGGGGTATTTGTCGCCGCAAAAGACAACAAAGAGGCAAAAGTGCTACTGGACATCATATCTCACACCGTGGATGCTATGTTAAAGGCGCAAAAGCTAGGCGGTTGGCAGAGCCTCTGCCTAAAAGATATTTTTGCAATAGAGTATTGGGAGCTTGAGCAGGCAAAACTGAGGAAGTAAGACTACCCCTTGTACTCTTCACCTGGTTTCCATTCGATATATACGCTGTCTTTATCCGGTGTGTGTATTGACTTTACAAATACCGATTTGAAGTTTTTGTCGCTTACGTTGCGAAAGTAGTGCGACTCTCCCGGTGCGCATTGCAGGTAGTCACCAGCTTTTAATACTATTAGCTTGCCGTTTACCCATACTTCACACTCACCCTCAAGTACAAAAAACGACTCTTCTTGCCTCTCGTGCGCATGGCACGGGTGCTCTTCCCCTGGGGTGATGACTACTACGCCAAAGTCGATATTGGGTCCTTTTGCTAGATATTTTGGACCGTGGTCGCCAAATCTATATTCGTGTTCATTTTCGTTTGTTAAAAGCATCTAAATTTCCATTTTTTTTCTGTTATTTTATCAATTTTCCTATAATCCCGGAGCTTTCCACATCGGCGTAGTCGTTCCGTCATCTAGCAGTTCAAGCATTTTTGAATATGCTTTTTGCCACTTGTGTTTGGCTTCGTCGTATATTTTTTTGTTTTCCATACTCGGCGTAAACTCTTTATCCCATTTTACTAGAGAGTCCGCCGCCTCTTCGATATTTTTGTACACCCCCACGGCGCTTCCCGCCGCAAAGGCAGCTCCAAGGCTTGTTGCCTCTTTGACGACAGGGGTTTTGATCGGCAGCCCCGTCACATCGGCTAGGATTTGCGGCCACAAAAACCCTTTTGCCGCTCCGCCCGCAAAGACTATCTCTTTTGGATTTGCTCCGCTAAACTTTGCCACCGCTTCGAGATTGACGGCGCTTGCTATCGCCGCATTTTCTTGCAAACTTCTAAACAGCGACGCTATGCCCATCTTTTCGGAGTCAAAGGGAAGGTTTAGAAAAGACGGGGCAGCGTGTATCCATTTGCCGTATTTCATGGCATCCGAGAATATTGGTATGATGCCGTGACTTCCCGCAGGCACCGACAACGCCAGCTTCTCCAAATGAGCGTAAGCGTCTATGCCAAGCCTTGCCGCCTCATCTTTCTCTTTTAGTGCAAGAGTATCTCTAAACCATCTCATTACCATTCCGGCAAAAAAGGTAATCCCCTCTGCTTGCGACAACCCTTTGATAACATGCGGATTTATTCGTAGATTCATTGAGGGGTCTACCGTGCCGTCTTTTATGTTGATGACCTGCTGCCAAAATGTGCCGCCAAGCACGGCGCACTCGCCCTCCCTTACTATGCCAAGCCCCGCAGAGCCCATCTGCACATCGCCGCCGCCCATGACCACGGGGGTACCTGCGGCAAGTCCGCTCTCATTCGCCGCTTTTTGCGTCACTTCGCCGATAATTGTCCCCGGTTCAAAGACTTTCGGGAAAATGTCGCCGTTAAGGCCAACTTTGCTCGCCATATCTCTTGCAAAATCTCTTTTTGAGAGCTCCCATACTCCGGTAGTGCCACCGTTTGATGGGTCGCAGGCGAATATTCCGCTGAGTTTTTGAAGCACCCATGTGTCGATCATTGTCAGATGTGCCGCTTTTTCATAGACGCTAGGTTTGTTGTTTTTGAGCCACATTAGCCTAGGCAGGGCACCCAGAGCAAAAGTCTGACCGCTTCTGGCGTAAAACTGCTCTTCGACCCCCACAAACTTTTCTTTCATGGCCGCCACTTCTGCGCCGGCTCTCGAATCTACATTTGCGACAGCCCAGATTTCGTTGCCATCTTTGTCGTAAAGGACTATACCCTCTCTCATGCTTGTCGCTGTAACCGCTTTTATGTCGCTTGCGTTGATATTTGCTTCAATGACGGCTTTTTTTATACATCTACATATTAGTGCCCAGCCGTTTTGCGTGTCAAAATTCATGGCTCCCGCTACGCCTTCTTCGCCGTTGTGATTCCACTCTTCCTGTCCTACGCCAAGCTGTTTACCAAATTCGTCGAATATTACGGCGCGGCCGCTCCCCGTCCCTGCGTCTATGGCTAGCAGATAACCCATGTTTACCCTTTTTATAATTATCTGTATTTATTATACATAAATGATTTTTATCCGTCTTTGTAAACGAATTGTGACATCTTTTGAAGAAAAGATTAAAATTTAAGCTTCGTTTTTATTTTTATTATTATAGAATATCTACAGCTTCGTAACCTATGCGTCCAAAATCTCCGTTTTCAAGGAAATTGCATTTTGCTCATAGCGTCTCGAAGGAAACTTCATTTTCAAGGAATTCTCTTATGGGTGAACTTAATACCCTTTATGTCGGCAATCTAAATTACAAGGCTTCAAAAGAAGACCTAGAGGCGCTTTTTGGCGAATACGGCGAAGTAGCAAAAGTAAGACTTATCGAAAAAGACGGAATCAAAAAAGGTTTTGGATTTGTTGAGTTTGCAGAATCTGCGGCCGCTAAAAAATCAAAAGATGAGCTAGATGGCCAAGAGTTTATGGGTAGAAGACTAAAAATAGACTTCGCTCTTCCTAAAAAACCGAGAGACTAATTGACGCTCAGCTAAGAGAGTTCTCTCTCTCTTAGCTTTTTATATCCATCAGCGTTCCAAGCATCTCGTCTTTAGTTCTTACTACGGCTGCATTTACGCCAAAACCCTTTTCTATAGGTATTTGCTCGGTTAACTCTTTCGCCAAATCAGTATTACTTCTATCTTCGGCGGCTTTTCTTTGGTTTTCTCTGAGGACAGCTTTTGGGTTATTTTCCTGCCCTTCTTCTAGTTTTATGTCTATGCTTTTAAACTTATCGCTGTTTACATTTGCTACATTGTTTGCGTTTACATCCATCCATGTGGAGTGAGCATTCATCGAGGATATTGAAGAGCCAAACATCTTTGCCCCCTTTTGTGCGTTTTTTGTGCTAAATTGTACTCTAAAATTGTAATAATTTCTTTACTTTGCCACCAAAACTTGATATATTTATCGGCTAATATTAGAAAAAATAAAGTTATAAAATTGGATAAAGCTTGAGTATCGTAGGCAAGGCCACGCTTGTAGTGATGGCTGTTGCAACCGTATTGGTCGTATTGTTCACGTCGCTCAAAGCAAGAGATGAGTATAAACAGCTAGATAGTAAAGTGCAGCTTCAGCAGCGGTATGCCTCATTAATGTATAAAGTGATAATGAGAGATATCGGCTCTGAGCTCGAGGCAAAAGCGAACATCATTGTCGGGAACGATAAGATAAAAGAGGCTTTTGCAAAAAGAGACAGAAAAAAACTATACGAACTTACTAAACCATTTTTTGATACCTATAAATCACATTTTAAACTTATGGCGTTCATAGGTGATGATAATGTCCATTTTTTACGGATGCAAGATCCTACTAAATACGGAGATAATCTTTCCGCAAAACGCCCGATAATAGCCGAAGTCAATACCCATCATAAAGCCATCTATTCGTTTGAGCCGACCCTTTACGGCCTTAGTTTCGTATATTTGGCCCCGATTGTTTACGAAGGAAAATATGTAGGATTTTTCCATATCGGCGTAGATGTTACAGCTCTTCAAAATAGACTCGACGACTATCTAAAGGCGAAAACGGCGATACTTTTTGATAGTGAGGCTATGCAGAAGTTTGGAAAAGCTGACGCCGGACACAAAATAGGCAATTTCAGCGTTGTCACGTCTAACGACCCAATTTTTAGTAAAATTCCAAAAGATTTCAACTTTTCGGAATCGACAATAGAGGTCGAAAATAAGATGGTGAATCTGAGTGAATACAATATCACAGATCACAATGGCCGCCTGATAGCCAAAATGCTTTTTGCGCTAGATGTAAAGCAGGATATCGAAGGGGCTAGAAGCAGCATACTTCAGTCGATATTTTTTCTCTACCGCTTTTGATTATTATATTTGCGGTTTTAAGGTATACGTTTGGGAATCTAATGGAGAGGATTGCCAAAAACGAAGAAGTTCTCAGGGAACAGCTCTATTTTGATCCTATGACCGGTTTGCCGAACAGATTTTCTATGCTTGAGGACATGCAAAAAAAAGAAAAGAAATTTATAGTCCTCATTAATATAGATTCATTCAAAGAGATTAACGATCTTTACGGTTTTACCGTAGGGGATTTCGTATTGTATTCGCTTGCAAAAAAAATAAAAGAGAAGCTCCCTAAAAGGTTAAAACTATACAAGCTATCAGGTGATGAGTTTGCTATCATGGGCGATGAAGCTGGAAAATACATAAGCGAAGAGGAGATGGAGAAGTTAGTCACGTCTTTTGCCAAGGAAGCTATGTATTATGAAGAAAATAAGATGATTATATCGCTTACCGCAGGGGCTTCTTTTGAAGGTAAGCTTGAGTATGCGGATATGGCTCTAAAGCAGGCCAAAAAAAGACGTATCCCCTATCTTGTCTACGACAAGGGGCTGGAAATAGTCAAAGAATACGAAAATAATATTACCTGGTCCGCAAAACTAAGGGAGGCTCTTGCGGAGGATAGGATCATCCCTTATTATCAGCCGATAGTTGACTCAAAAAGCGGAAAGGTCGAAAAATACGAGGCAGTTGTAAGGCTGATTGAAACAAATGGCGCCGCCGTGTCCCCGTTTTTCTTTTTGGAGGTGTCAAAAAAAGCCAAGCTATACCAATCTATAACAAAAACCGTCATTGCAAAATCGTTTAAAAAATTTGAAAACTCAAAGCATGCCGTTTCAATAAATATAACAACAGAGGACATACTCTCTCTTGGTGTCAGGGATTTTATTATTCAAAAACTATCTGAATCAGCCGGCAAAGTGAAGGTTATTTTCGAGATTGTAGAATCGGATGGTATAGAGAATTATGAAGAGGTTTCTAAGTTTATTGCCGACGCCAAAAAATACGGCGCAGAGATAGCGATTGATGATTTTGGTACTGGGTATTCAAATTTTGAACATATTTTGAGACTAAAAGTAGATTACATAAAAATAGACGGTAGTTTGATTAAAAATCTGCACATAGATAAGCATTCAGCTGTTATAGTGGAGACCATAGTCAGCTTTGCTAAAAAGCTCGGTATAAAAACGGTCGCAGAGTTTGTACACTCAAAAGACGTTATAGATAAGGTTGCTTCAATGGGAATAGACTATTCTCAAGGGTTTTACCTCTCAGAGCCAAAAGAAGAGCTTTCCGATAGGCCGTTTCTACCGTGATACTTATCTATATGACCGCAAAAGATAAGGCGGAAGCGGCAAAAATAGCAAAAGAGCTGCTCTCCAAAAAGATGATAGCATGCGCAAATATATTTGAAGGTGTAACCTCCGTGTATGAGTGGAACGGTCGGCTTTGCGAAGAGGGCGAGGTTGTTGCGGTGATGAAAAGCAGGGCCGAATTGTTCGAGCGGATAAAAGATGAGATTTTAAGTATGCACTCTTACGAAAATCCGGCGATAGTGTGTATGAAGGCGGATGGGGCGAGCGAGGCTTTTACTGAATGGATAGAGAGGCAAACCCCATTTTAATATCTTTTTTTACATCTTCGCCGACGTATCCGGCCTCTGTTAGTGCCGTAGCGTCGGCTACGGCAAACGGTACATTCATGATGCGGGCTAGGCTTTTTGCCAGTAGCGTCTTGCCGCTCCCAGTAGGGCCGATGAGTAGGATATTGCTTTTTTCAATTTCTACGCCTCTGTGGATAGGCTTTTCTATTCGTTTGTAGTGATTATAGAGGGCTACCGCCAAAGTCATTTTTGCTTTTTCTTGACCTATGCAGTAATTATCGAGGAATTTTACTATTTCAGCAGGTTTTGGCAGCCCTTTTTGAAATTTTGTTTTTTCTTCCTTTAGCCTCTCTTTGTCAAGAACGGCGTGGCATGTCTCTATGCACTCATCGCATATCGAGATGTTTTCGACAGAGAACATTTTTTTTGTATCTTTTTGGCTTTTCCCACAAAAAGAACAGACAGCCACGTCTTCCATGACCAACTCCTAGATTTTTTTTGATACCTCGCGAAGCATATCATCTGCTTTTTCGCATCCATGGGCGGCTATCACTTTGATGCCAGCCTCTTCAAATACGATTTTGGTGTTTTTGCAAGCCTTGTCAACGCCTAGAATTCCACAATCTTTGACAATTTCCGCCATTATTCTATGGTCATTTTTGTGCTCTTCGGCATCGCCTTCGTGATGGCATTTGCCGTGAGCGTCTTCGCACTCGTGTTCGTGATCGGCGTTAATTCTAGGATTTGCCCTTAGTTCTACAAGTTTAAAGCTTTTGAACATTCCGCTGCCGTTTAGCTCGTAAACTGCAAAAAACGGTGTGTGTCCGGCATTTTTAAATATCTTTAGACTTTCATTGTGTACAGGTATTGCTACTCTCATATATTATCTCCGTTTTTTATCCGGATTGTAGAGTCAAATAGCTTTCAACTATCTTTTATGGATAGCGTCGCTTGGACATACAGAAACACAAGCTAGCTCTCCGCCGTCGCACTCTGTACATTTGTTTTCAAGAACAAAGAATATGTCCGCACCACTTGGATTTTTGTCGTTGTCTACTATTGCTCCGTTTGGGCATTCGTCGGCACAGGCCGCACAGTTGATGCACTCTTCGTTGATAAATACTGCCATGATTTTCTCCTTAGATTTTATTGCGTATTTATAAATGCATATTGGATTCCGTAAAAGCTGCGGAACACCAAATGCAAATACTCCTTCAAAGCTATTTTAAAGGAGTCCGAGATGAGCTGCGGATGTTCAGGCGGCACTACGTCTACGATAGATGAGAAAACACTTTCAATGATAAACGACCACCCATGCTACAGCAAGGATGCGCACTACTCTTACGCGAGAATCCACCTTCCGGTTGCCCCTGCCTGTAATATACAGTGCAACTACTGCAACCGTAAGTTTGACTGCTCCAATGAGTCAAGACCTGGGGTTACGAGCCAAAAGCTAAAGCCTCTTGATGCACTCAAAAAAGTGCTCCTCGTGGGAAGCGAAATCAAAAATCTCTCAGTCGTAGGTATAGCGGGTCCGGGCGACGCTCTTGCCAACCCGCAAAAAACATTTGAGACGCTGGCTTTGGTGCGTGAGTATGCGCCGGATTTGAAACTTTGCCTATCTACAAACGGGCTTAAACTACCGGAATTTGTGGAGCAGATAAAAGAAGCCGGCGTAGATCATATCACCGTCACTATCAATACGATAGACCCGAAAGTCGGCGCCCAGATTTATCCGTGGGTCTACTTTGAGGGCAAAAGATACAAAGGCGAAGAGGCTGCGGCACTACTGCTGTCAAAACAGCTAGAAGGCATCAAAAAATGCGTAGAAGCCGGTATCCTCATCAAAGCAAACTCCGTTCTAATCCCTGGTGTAAACGAAGATGATTTGCCAAATGTCTCCAAAAAACTAAAAGAGTTTGGCGTGTTTTTGCACAACATCATGCCGCTTCTGAGTGAACCGGAGTTTGGTACTTATTACGGGCTAAACGGCGTGCCTTCGGCTACGGAAGAGCAGCTAGCCAAAGCGCAAGAGGCGTGCGGAATGGATATTAGCCTGATGACACACTGCAAACAATGCCGTGCCGATGCCATAGGTATTTTGGGTGAAGATAGAAGCGCCGAGTTTGCCCTGAGAGCTTTGGCGATAAAAGCATGGAAGAGCTTGTGGCGCTATACGACATCGAAGGGCGTAAAAAAGAAAAAGAGAGAATTGAGAGCTTTGGGCTAATCCTAAAAGAGGTAAACGAGAGAGCTGAGAGTGAACGAAAAATGCTCTCATCAAGAGGCGAGACTGTTATGATGGCAGTAACTTCGAGCGATTTTGAAAGCGTCAATGAACACTTTGGAACCGTAAAAGAGTTCCTCATATATGAAGCGGGCGATATGGGCTTTAGATTTTTGACCAAACGCTCCGTAGGTGCCGGATATTGCGCGGGTCCTGACTCTTGCGAAAATCCGATGGATGACATCAAGGCGGCTCTACACGATGTTAAGCTGCTTATTACGGCAAAAATCGGCGGTTGTCCGCAGGATACGCTAAAAGAGGTCGGCGTGGTAAGTATAGAAAAATATGCAAAAGCGCCTATTGCCGAGGCGGTAATGTCTGCTGCAAAAGAGTATTTCGGACAAGAATCTGAAGAGGGGTAATCCTCAAAGGAGATATCATGAGCCGCATCCTGATTAACGACACGACGCTTAGAGATGGTGAACAGCGCCGTATGTCGCCTTTAGTCTCAAAGAGAAGCTGGAAATAGCAAAACTACTCGTGGAGGCAGGGGCGGATGAGCTAGAAATCGGTATTCCCGCAATGGGTGCAAAAGAGCGGGAGGCGGTAAGAGAGATACTTGCTCTTAACCTTAGTGTGCGACAAATGGGGTGGTGCAGGGCGACGGAGTCTGACCTCTGTGATGCTCTTGTCTGCGGGCTCAAAGCGGTTGATTTGTCTATTTCGACCAGTGAGCTACTCATGGAGGTAAAAAAACCTCTCAAAAGATAAGATATTTGCAAATTTGGAAAGCTCAATGACTCTGGCCAAAAAAGAGGGGCTATTTGTCTGTATCGGTGCAGAGGATGCGAGTCGTGCGAATGAAGGCTTCCTAAAAGAGCTTATAGGCTTTGTGAGTTCGCTTGGGGTGGATAGGTTTCGTTTTTGCGATACAGTGGGGATACTCACTCCAACGCAAACTTACAAAATTGTTAGTTCTATTACGGGCTGCGGTCTGCCTATCGAGATGCATACTCACAACGACTTCGGTATGGCAACTGCAAACGCCATAGCGGGCGTAGAGGCGGGAGCGACAAGTGTGAATACGACGACACTTGGTATAGGTGAGAGAGCTGGAAATGCGAGCTTTGAGCAGGTGACAATGAGCCTTATTTATCAGATAGGTGAGCAAAGAGAGATGGATAGTGTAGCGCTAAAAGCTCTAACTGCCAAGGTCGCAAAAGCTAGCGGCATAGCCATAGCCGTCAATACTCCGGTCATCGACAAGAGGCTTTTTGCCCACGAGAGCGGTATACACGCTAGCGGCGTACTCAAAAACTCTGCCTCGTATGAGCCGTTTTCGCCAAAGGCGGTTGAGGGCAAGAAGGTGTATCCGATAGGCAAGCACACGGGCAGAGACTCTATCTGCCACCGCCTTGAGTCTGTGGGCGTAGAGGCAAAAAAAGAAGAGCTTGGAGTTGTGCTTGACGAGGTGCGAGATAGCCTCAAAAATACACGACATAGTTGAAGACACGCTTTGGACCGAGTACAACGAGCTAAAACCGCTTAGCGAGCAAATTATCAAGGCTATCGATGAGTATTATGAGTTCAAAAAGGCAAATAATTTATAAGGATTAAGCAATGAAAGGTTGGGACGAGGAGCTATCCAAGACCGTAATATGCGAGTGCAGCGGAAAAACAATTGGTGAGGCCATCTCAATCTTTCAGGGTACGGATTTGCCTTATAAAAAAGCAAAAAAATTGGTCACCGAATGTGACAAGACCTGCTGTCGCCAGCCATTGCAAAAGCTGTTTGACATGACTTATTTTGGCGAATTCGACATGCCAGAAATCGTCCGCCTCATAGAGATACGAAACAACCGCCTAAAACAGCTACTAGAATACATAGTCCCAAACTAACCACCACCCCGCTATAATTACGCAAAAACTTTACGGAATAATATGGCCCTAATAGACATCAACGGACTCAAAAAAAGCTTTGAAGCGCAAAAAATCCTTGACGGTGTGGACTTCGTCCTAGAAAAAGGGGAGAGGGTATCGCTGCTAGGCAAAAACGGAAGCGGCAAATCTACGCTACTCAAAATCATCATGGGGGAGATGGACTCTGATGAGGGGAGAATCATCCGCCAAAACGGTGTAGAGATCAAGATGCTCGCCCAAGACCCAAGGTTTGATGCGGAAGATACCGTGATAGAGTCGCTCAAAAAAAGTCTCTCCGAGTTGTTTGACGCACTAAAAGAGTTTGAGAGCGTCAATGAGCAGTTGGCACAAAACCATGACGACAAAGAGCTACTCAAAAGAAGCGAAGAGCTTACACTATTTCTGGAACACCATTCGGCGTGGAATCTGGAAGATAAAATAGAGCGAATAGTAAGACAGCTAAAGCTCGATGAGTTTCGCTCTCAGCGCACCGTGACGCTATCGGGTGGCGAGCAGAGGCGTGTGGCGCTTGCTAGCCTACTACTTCAAAAGCCTGATATTTTGCTCCTTGATGAGCCGACAAACCACCTGGATGTATATATGGTCGAGTTTTTAGAAGAGCTGATACTAACTGAAAACTACACGATGATATTCATCTCCCACGATAGATACTTCATAGACCGTATCGCTACCCGCTGTATCGAGATAGACGATGCAAAGCTCAGAAGTTTTCGGGGTGGATACGCCAATTATCTATCGGGCAAAGCGCAACTACTCGAAAACATGCGCACCGAACACGAAAATCTTTTAAGGCTTCTAAAACAAGAGGAGCACTGGTATCAAAGGGGTGTTAGTGCGAGGCGCAAGCGAAACGAGGGGCGAAAAAGAAGGTTGCTTGACCTTAGGGAACAGGCTAAGAAAAATCCGTCTGCAATCCGCAAAATGCGTGTGGAGCTAGAGAGGGAGAAAAAAAACTGGAACGGCGGAAGTGCGCAAAACCGTCAAAAAGAACTGTTTTGGCTTGAAAATGTCTCGTTATCACTCGGCGGTAAAGAGATTATTAGAGACTTTACGGCGAGAATCCTTCAAAAAGACCGTATCGCCATAGTCGGACCAAACGGCAGCGGTAAGTCTACACTTTTGCGACTTCTTAGAGGCGAGTTGCGACAAGACAAGGGAAGTATCAGAGTCGGAGATTTCGCTAGCGGTTACTTTGACCAGAGCAAGGCTTCGCTGGACGATAGCAAGGATATTTTGGAGACATTTTGTCCAAACGGCGGCGACAGGGTAGAGGTGCAGGGCAGAAATATGCATGTATTCGGCTACCTCAAAAACTTCCTTTTTCCAAAAGAGTTTTTGGACAAAAAAATCGCAATACTCTCGGGCGGCGAGAAGAGCCGTGTGGCGCTTGCATTATTGTTTGCCAAAAAAGTGGATTGTCTGATACTCGATGAGCCAACAAATGACCTTGATATTCCGACCATCAATATCCTAGAGGAGTACATCCAAAATTTTGAAGGGTGTGTCATTTTTGTAAGCCATGATAGATACTTTGTCGACAAGCTTGCGAATAAACTTCTAATTTTTGAGGGCAATGGACGGATAGAGGAGAGCTATCAAAGATACAGTGAGTATCTGGAGATAGAAAGAGAGTTAAGGGAGCTTGGCGATATGGAGAGTATGGCGAGCACTCCCGAGTCGAAACCGAAAGAAGAAAAGCCAAAAAAAGAGGCTAAAAAACTTAGCTTCAAAGAGAAGATAGAGTATGAAAAATTGCCGCAGGAGATAGAGGCGTTGGAGGCAGAGATAAAGAGGCTTACAAACGCCCTCGGCGACCCTGAGATTTATCAAAAAGAGGGGATAAGTAAGCTTTCAATAGAGCTTGAGACCGCAGAGGTTGCGCTAAATGCTAAGATGGAGCGATTTTTTGAGATTGAAGAGAAGATAGAAGGATTTGAGGGGTGACTCGTATAGTCGAGATAGCCGATGCTGCACTTTGGATAGGCAAAGAGATGATGGAGTCTGGGGCCGATAGTTCATCGGTAGAGGAGGCAATGCTTTCTTTTCTATGTGCAAAAGGTTTTGAAAATGTTGGGATATTAGTGCTACCAAAGTCCGTGTTAGTGACACTTAGCTATCAAGGTGGTTTTCATACAAAAATGAAGCATATAGACGACGTAACGCCAAATTTTGAGAGACTATCGTTGATATCGCAGTATGCATCAAATCCAACCTTCGAGTTCTCGGATTTTAAAGCCTCTGTGCTGCAAAAATCTCCGCCATTCGAGCGTCTGTCGTATTTTGCCGTTCCTATAGGTTGTGCTGCATTTGGGATGTTGCTTGGGTGTGACATATACGGTGCCCTTGCCGTATTTTTAGCTGCGTACTCTGCCTTTATTTTGAAATCCAAGATTGTTAAGCTTGGCGTATCAATGATGTTTGTAAATCTTGTATGTGCATTTTTGGTGACCATAAGCGCCTACCTATTTTCAAGGGCATTTGGCGTTGAAGAGCTTGGTTTTGCTCAGGCCGCTTCCACATTTTTTCTGATTCCGGGGATTCAACTTATAAACACTTTTGAGGATATGTTAAAGGGGCATTATCTCAACGGTGCAGCAAGAGGTCTGCGCGCTATGTTTCTATCTTTTGGGATAGTGTTTGGAACCACACTTGCCATAGTAGCCGAGAGGAGTTTTGTGTGGATATTTTAATTAAGCCGCTTTTGGCCGTTGTGGCCGCAATAGGTTTTGCGATGGTGTTCAAAGTTCGCAAAGAGCAAATCTGGCTTGTCGGCGTATTCGCCTTTTTTGGCTATCTTGTGCGTAATATTTTTATCGGAATGGGTTTTGGAATAGAGTTGTCCGTGTTGGCCGGAGCATTATGCGTCGGTATAATGGCGGATATTATCGGCAAAAAAACAAAAACACAGCTAAGAATATTGAAAGTTCCTGCTGGGATACCGATGATACCGGGGTCATTTGTATTTGAGGCGATAAAAAATTTAATTGTATTTGTTTCGTCGGCAACCTCGGATGCAGACAAACTTTCAAACTTTTTTTATTTCGGCGGAAAAAGTGTATTTATTTTGGCGGCGTTGGCATTTGGACTTACGGCTTCTTCCGTGATTCTGAAGAAAACTAGCTCTTAAGTCGCCTTCTTAGCTCTTTAGCTCCCCTTTTGCTACTGATTACGAAATCGTCAATGTCGTAAAAGTACATTTTGTACTTACTTTCATTCATTGATTCCATGGATTTTATTTTGTCTAGATTTACTAGATAGCTCCTATGAACCCTAAAGAAATTCATCTCTTTGAGTAGTTGTTCGGCCTCTTTAATCTGCATTGATACTTTTGCCCTCTTTTGGGGACTAAAAACTTCTATGCTTATTAGGTTGGCCTTTATGAAAGATACTTCGCCGGCGTTAATAATTATTTTTTTCCCGTTTTGCTTGCCTATAAAAGACGGCGCAGTTTTATGCTCGACGGACTGAGATGTTTTTAGCTTGACGTTCTCTTCTCTAAGTTTTTTTAGTTCAGTAATGTCTTTGCCGACTGCTTGAAACTCTACAATCTCACCTTTTTAATCAAAAACCGCGGTATTTTTCCATTCATGCCATATACCGCTTCTAGTACCGTTTTTTATTTGATATATTATTTTGGCAAGAGGTCTTTTGGGTGTTATTTTTGATAGGTTTTCAATAATATTGTTGTGTTCTGCTTTTGGAACAAATTCCAATATGTTTGTTCCTAGTATGTCACTAAATTGCTTTTTAAAATGTTTGCAATAAGCTTCGTTTACGTAAATGATATTTAGATTCTTGTCGAACAAACACACCATTTCCTCTTGAATGTCGATGAGAGGGCGGTATCTATCTTTTACTATTTGTAGTGCAGCATTGGAAGTTTTAAATTAAGAAGTCACTCTTTTGTCACTTTTTTGTGACAAAAGAGTGTAGATGTTAGCAAGAGTAAGAAGTAAGGAACTCGAATGGATGAGGTCTAGCTTCGTACGGCCAAATTTGAGTTTCAAACAAGAATTTTTTGTAGTCATTTAGCATTTCGTCGGAGAATACGCCTGTTGATTTTAGGAAATCCCAGTCAGCGATTAGTGATTCAGCTGCGCCTCTTAGCGTATGAGGCATTTGCTTGATACCTTTTTCTCTAATTTCGTCAAGAGAAAGTTCAAATAGGTCTTCTTCTCTAGGTTGTCCTGGATCTATTTGGTTTTTGATACCGTCGATACCGGCAAGAAGCATTGCAGAGAATGCAAGGTATGGGTTGGCCGTAGAGTCAGGGAATCTAAATTCACATCTTTTTGCTTTTGGGCTATTTACGTACGGGATTCTGCAAGACGCCGATCTGTTCGTCGCAGAGTAAGCAAGGATTGAAGGTGCTTCAAAACCAGGGATTAGTCTTTTGTAAGAGTTTGTCGATGGGTTTGTGAACGCCGCAAGAGCTCTAGCGTGTTTTAGTACGCCGCCGATGTAGTAAAGAGCCGTTTTGGAAAGACCTTGGTATTCGCTACCCGCAAATGTATTTTCGCCTTTGTTCCAAATTGATTGGTGTACGTGCATACCGTTACCGTTATCGCCGTAAAGCGGTTTTGGCATAAATGTAGCAGTTTTACCGTTCATAGCGGCAACCATTTTTACTACATATTTTACTTTTTGTACGTTATCCGCAGCTTCTACAAGAGTACCGAATCTAACACCGATTTCGCATTGACCTTGTGCAACTTCGTGGTGAACAACGAAAGTTTCAAGACCGATCTCTTCCATTACTTTAACCATTTCTGCTCTTAGGTCAACCATTGTATCGACTGGAGCTACTGGGAAGTAACCACCCTTTGTTCCTGGTCTATGGCCTGAGTTGAAACCGCCGTCAGAATATGACTTAGCAGAATTCCAAGTACCTTCTTCAGAGTCGATTTCATAGTATTGGCAGTTGATGTCGCTTTTTACTTTGATGTCATCAAATACGAAAAACTCATTTTCAGGGCCGAAGTATGCTACGTCCCCAAGACCTGTAGTTTTTAGGTATTCCATAGCTTTTTTAGCGATTGATCTAGGGCATTTAGCATATAGCTCGCCTTTGTAGATGTTGTAAGCGTCGCAGAAAACTACAAGTGTAGGATCCGCTGTAAAAGGATCTACGAAAAATGCTTTAGCGTCGGGTATAAGTTGCATATCCGATTGGTTGATTGGTTGCCAGTAAGGGATTGAGCTTCCGTCGAAAGGGATTCCTTTGAAACTGTCTTCGTCTATAGATTTTACGTTGTAAGAAACGTGATGCCAAGTTCCTTTAAAGTCTGTAAATCTGAAATCTACAAATTCGATTTCTTTTTCTTTTATAACGTCAAAAATTTTTTTAACGTCTTCGGCACTACTGTACATTCATCTTCTCCTTTTGAATTAACTTACATATAACAAAATTGTAGCAAAAAAGACTGTACCTTTTCTTGCGGGTGTGATTAAATTTTAATCAATTCCATTTTGTGCTCTTTGAAGCTTGCGTATTCTAAAAACCCGAGCTCCTTCGCTTTTTGTAGATTGTCGCTCAGCCTGTAGCCTATATGCGAAGGGTCGTGTGCATCGCTTCCGAAAGTTATAGGTATCCTAAGTTCCATTGCAGCCGTTAGAAGCTCGTTTGACGGATATTGTTCGGCTACCGGTTTTCTAAAGCCCGACGCATTTATCTCTATAGCCATTCCCGCTTTTTTTATTTCATCGAGCGCATATCTTCCAAGTTTTACCGTGTCTTTTGACGGCTTGAAGTTAAATACTTTCAAGAGATCCATATGTCCGACTATGTTAAAGTGTCCCGATTTTGCCATATCGCCTATCAATCTGAAGTATTCACTCCATGTCTCATCCGGGTTTTTGCCTTTATAATCGCCTATAAACTCCGGGTTATCAAATCCCCAACCGCCGATAAAATGTACAGACCCTATGAGATAGTCAACATCTCTATCGAGCACTCTGGAGTCTATAAAGCCAGGCAGATAGTCGACTTCGTAAGCAAGTCTTATGTCTATTTGGTTCTTATATTCGCTTTTTAATTCCAATACGGTTTTTTCGTACCTATCCATCTCGTCAAAGCTCATTCTGTATGCTTCGTCAAAGTTCATTGGTGCATGGTCGGAAAAGCCAAAAACGGATATGTTGTGCTCTATTGCTTTTTGTACGAATTCTGTCGGCTCCCCTTTTGCGTGGTTGCATAAAGGTGTGTGATTGTGTAGGTCTACAAGCATTTTCAGGTCTTTAAAATTTTATTTGTGAATGCCTATTATTTAAATAAAATTATAAACGAAAAAAGCTATAATTAGCCAAATTTGATACGTTAGAAGCTTAGATAACAACAGCGATATAGAAGGTGCGGCATGACCCAAGAAGAACTCGATAAATTAATGAACGGCGATATGGACGACATGGGTGGCGATGATACTGCTTCGGCAGATGCGCCCGCCGATGAAGATAGCCAATATTCACAAGTAGAGTACGATCTTGGCGCAACAAAGAGCTGGCCACCGCCGCCACCGCTAAAAGAAAACAAAGTTGTGCACCAGCTTGACGACGTAACCAAAGAATCGGAAGAAAAAGCAACTCAAATGTTCGATATGTTGGAGCAGATTTCCAACGAGCAGATGGCGGCGGAAGAAAAAATGGCCTCCATAACGGAGACTTTGACCTCGCTAAAAGATTTGATGAGCAAACTCTCTGCTAAATTTCCACAAATAGAGACATTCGGCATCGAGGGTGAAAAGATAGATAGCGCTCTAGCCAATTACGAAGAGGTGATGAATCATCTCGGAAATATCGGCATGAATTGCATGAGTGCCATGGATATGATGCAATATCAAGATATCCATAGACAAAAAATAGAACGTGTAATTAATATTATGAGGGTACTATCAAACTATATGAACAAGCTTTTCGAAGGAAAAATCGAAGACGAAAAGCGAGTAAGTAGCGCAAAACATATTCATGGCGATGAAAATAACGATGTAGTCGGGGATGACGATATAGAGGCGCTGATAGCCGCATTCGGACGAAAATGATTCAAAAAAGAGTCGAACTCCTGTCTCCGGCCGGAGATCCCGAAAAGTTCAGGGTTGCCATAGAATACGGAGCTGATGCCGTATATGGAGGAGTTAGCCATTTTTCGCTTAGGATTAGAAGCGGAAAAGAGTTTGATATGCAAAGCTTTGGTGAAGCCATAGAGTATGCACACTCCAGAGGCAAAAAAGTATATGCCACGGTAAACGGATTTCCATTTAACTCTCAGCTTTCGCTTGTCGAAAAACACCTTGCCGCCGTTGCCGAACTAAAACCGGATGCTTTTATAGTCTCGACCCCTGGCGTTATTAAGCTGGCAAAAAAAGTAGCCCCAAATATAGACATACATTTATCCACGCAGGCAAACGTGCTTAATTATATGGATGCAGAAGCTTATGCGGATATGGGGGTAACTAGGATTATAGCCGCTAGAGAGTGCAGCATGAAGGATTTGGAAGGTATAAAAAAACATCTGCCCCATATTGAGATAGAGATTTTTGTACACGGCTCTATGTGTTTTGCGTATAGCGGCAGATGCCTTGTGTCGTCACTCCAAATGGGCAGGGTGCCAAACCGCGGAAGCTGCGCTAATGACTGTAGAATGCCATATGAAGTTTTTGTCGAAAATCCTGAGCACAAGACGCTTATGAGACTGGAAGAGGTGCCAGGAGAGGGAACCTATTTGTTTAATGCAAAAGATCTCAATCTGTCGCAGCACATAAAAGAGATTCTTGATAGCGGCGTGATAGATAGCCTAAAGATAGAAGGGCGCACAAAAAGCCTATATTACGCCGCCGTAACGGCTAAAACATATAGAAAAGCTATTGACGATTATTATGACGGTAAATTCGACGGAAGCTACTATGAAAATGAGTTAAATACGCTTAAAAACAGAGGCTATACGGACGGCTATATAGTCTCCCGTCCTTTTGAGAAAGACGGTACGCAAAATGAAAAAACCGCAATGAGCAACGGCGAATATCAGGTCAAGGGTTTTGTTCCGGATGACGGCTTGTTTTTTTATTGTAAAGACAAGATATATCCCGGTGATGAGATAGAAATATTGCTACCATATGGCGGCGATGTACCGGAGTGCGACAACGACACGGGAAAAGTGTATAAAAGAGACGGCAAGCTTCTTATATCTTTCAAAAAAATAGTTACCGAAAGCGAAAAAGAGCTTGACAGTGTGCATAGCGGCAATACAAATAAAATACTATTGCCGACGGCTTTCCCGAAATTTAGTTTTTTAAGAAAAAAGGAGGATTAAAAATGGCTTTTGTATCAATAATAATGGGTTCGAAGAGTGATTATGACGTAATGAAGTCTTGTGCCGAGACGCTAGAGAAATTTGACGTGGCTTATGAGATATTGGTGTCAAGTGCTCACAGAAGTCCTGATAGAACGCATGAGTACGTAAAGGAAGCCGAAGAAAAAGGGGCGAAAGTTTTTGTGTGCGCAGCAGGTATGGCAGCCCACCTTGCGGGCGTTGTGGCGTCGCTTACTACGAAGCCTGTTATCGGCGTGCCTATGAAAGGCGGATTAATGGATGGTCTTGATAGTTTGCTATCTACCGTGCAAATGCCGGGCGGCATGCCGGTTGCGACTGTTGCGGTGGGCAAGGCAGGGGCCACGAACGCAGCTTATTTGGCCATTCAGATTCTTGCGCTTTGTGATGATGGGCTTGCCAAAAAGCTACTAAAAGATAAAGAAAAAAAAGCAAAAGCCGTCGAGGAAGATTCAAAAACACTAGAAAAGAGAATTTAAGGAGCTGAGGGTGGCCACTTGGATTACAGTAGACGAATTCGCAATCATATCGGGCAAAGAGAGAGAAGAGATAGAGATGCTGTGCGAGAGCGGTGAGCTTGAGTCCAAAGATGAAGATGGTCAAAAGTATATAGAGGTCGGTAGCGGTACCGACCTTGTTCTTAAAGACAGTGCGCTTTTGCCGGAAGAGGCGCATGACGGTCGCCAAATAGATCACGCTTTTGCGGAAAAGACTATTAATACGATAATTGCTTTTCACGAAAAAGTCCTCGATGCAAAAGAGGAGACACTCGATGCTATAAGGCGTGAAAATAAATTTTTAAAAGAGGGTCTTATCTCCATGCAGGAGATTTACGATGAGGATAGAAAAACGATAGAGACCCTCACAAAACAGCTTGAAACAGCTCAAGAAGAACTTGAATTTATGAAAAGAAAATACAAATTAATGTGGAATCAGACGGTAGAAAATCACGCCAACAGTTCAAATAATGGTTAGCAATATAATCATTTTTGATCTTGACGGTACGCTTGTCGATAGCGGAGATAACATATCTGCTGCAATCAATCACACCAGGGCCTCTTTTGGATTGTTGCCTTTAGATAGGGCATTTGTACTTGACAATATTAATCGTGACGATATAAACGCCGCCGACGTGTTTTACGGTACAAAAAGTTTTACGGAGGAGCAAAGGGGTATTTTTGAGCCGTATTATTACGAGATTTGTTCTGAAAATGTCAGACTTTACGACAAGATTGACTTCTTTTTGGATGAATTTCGCACAAACGGTTTTAAAATGGCCGTAGCAACAAACGGTAAAACTGAATTTGCAAAAAAAATACTCGATTCTCTCGGAATCTCCGGTTACTTTGACGCAATAATAGGCGCTGACAGGGTGGCTCTCCCAAAGCCAAACCCCGAAATGCTGCTAAAAGCGCTTGATGAAGTCGGTGCAAACGGAGATGCTAATGTAATAATGGTTGGCGATAGCATCAAAGATGTCAAAGCTGCCAAAGCAATCAAGATACCATCTGTTGTCGTAGAGTGGGGATTTGGCGAGGATAAGCCGGTCGGAGATAAAAACCTTGCCCATAGCGGCGAACTAAACTGGATAATAGATTTTTTTAAGGACTAAGACAAAATGGCGATAACTTTTAGTGAAATGTTTTTGAAGCTTCAAGAGTTTTGGATGAAAGAAGGGTGTTCGATAGTTCAGCCTTACGATCTTCCTGCGGGTGCGGGGACTTTTCACCCGGCAACGCTTCTTAGAAGCCTTGATAGACGCCCATGGAGCGTGGCGTATGTCGCTCCAAGCCGGAGACCATCGGACGGCAGATACGGTGAAAATCCGAATAGACTAGGGGCGTATTATCAATTTCAAGTCATCATCAAACCAAGTCCCGAGGGAATACAGGAGAAATACCTAAAAAGCCTGGAGTTTTTGGGGTTGAGTCTTGCAGAACACGATATAAGATTTGTCGAGGACAATTGGGAGTCTCCGACGCTTGGGGCATGGGGGCTTGGCTGGGAAGTATGGCTTGATGGGATGGAGGTGACGCAGTTTACGTATTTTCAGCAAGTAGCCGGGATTGCTTGTGAGCCTGTTGCTGTCGAGATAACATACGGCATGGAGAGACTTGCTATGTATCTGCAAGGGGTTGAAAACGTATATGAGCTTGCATGGAACGACAATTACAAATATGCGGATATTCACTTTGAGAATGAGCGAGAGTTTAGTGCCTATAACTTCGAGGTGGCAAATACCGAGATGCTATTTCGCCACTTTGATGATGCGATAGCGGAGTGCAAAAACTGTCTAGAGCACGGACTGCCGCTTCCTGCGTATGACCAATGTATCATTGCCTCTCACTGCTTCAATACGCTAGATGCGAGAAAAGCGATATCCGTAACCGAGAGAGCCAACTTCATCCTTAAAATCAGAGAGCTTGCAAAATCAAGCGCTACGCTTTATAAAGAACAAGAAGAAGAGAGAGAAGAGAGGCTCAAGCGCTTCCAATGAAATTAGGCGAAATCTACTTGTTTTTGAACGAGTTAAGCCCGTTTGAGCTTCAGGAGTCATGGGATAATAGCGGACTTATCGTTGGAGATATGGACGCAGATATTGAGAGAGTCTATTTATCGCTGGAACCGACTCTTAAAGTACTGGGCGACATAGATTCAAACTCGCTTCTTATCACCCATCATCCGCTTATTTTTTCACCGCTCAAAAGACTTGATTTTGGTGATATTACGGCACAGGCTCTCCGCCTTGCCGTCCAAAAAAATATCTCTATCGTCGCTATGCACACAAACTACGACAAAACACATCTAAATGAGTATTTTGCCGCCGCCGTAATGGGGTTTGGTAGTATCAAAAAAGATGGCTTTTTGGTTTACGCAGATGTAGATATGAGTTTTGAAGAGCTTGTTGGTCTTGTCAAGAGCAGACTGGGGCTTCAAAATGCGAACTGTGTTCAAAGAAATGGAAAAATACAAAGAGTAGCGATAGTCACGGGAAGTGGAGCCTCTTTTTTGTCAAAAATCGACGCCGATTGCCTCATAACTGGTGATGTCAAATATCATGACGCTATTTTTGCAATGGAGAAAAATATCGGGGTTATTGATGCTACACATTACGCTACGGAAGCCGTATTTACCGCAAGTATCTATGAAAATTTGAAAATTTTGCCTATTAAAGCTATAATTACAAATTCAAAAAATCCGCTTAAGAATTTTTAAAACAGACAACACTTCAAGGAAATATGATTTATGAACCAAGAGCTTAAAAAGATTATAGAGCTTGCACAAATTGACGCGGAAATCGATTCGTTCGGCCCAAAAGAGGAGTCGCTAAAGTCGGAACTGAACAAACTAGTGGAGAAGTCAAACGGCATAAAGGCAAAAGTAGAAGAGCTAAACGATGAGGCAAAAGAGTGCAAGTTTAAAGCAAACAAGCATGATGCACATCTAAAAGAACTATCTGCAAAACTTGCCGATATCTCTAAAAAATCGGCTACTCTAAAAACGGAAAGAGAGATAAAAGCTCTTCAAATCGAAGAGGAGATAGCAAGAGAGCAAGTTGCTTTTGCAAACGAAGAGATTTCTAGGCTCGACAACGTAGAGCATTCAAAAAAAGAAGAAGCAAAAAAACTAGAAGAGTCGCTTGCAGAGATAAGTGAACAGATAAAAAGCCTTGAAGCGTCACTTGCAGGGGATTTAAAAGAGCTTGAAGGCTCGAAAAAAGAGGTTTATGCCAAAAAAGATAAGCTGGTATTTGAGATAAATCCAAAGGTATATTCTTTTTATCAAAAAATTAAAAGATGGGCTGGCTCTACGACGGTTGTTCCGGTTGTTGGAAAAGCTTGTATGGGTTGCAATATCCAAATTACCGATAACGACTATAGAAAAGTTATCAGAAGCGAAGAGATAATCACTTGCCCAAATTGCGGAAGAATACTTTATCTAGGCGAAATGGAGGCCGAAAACGGCTAATATCCGAAAGTTCGGCATATACTCCGGACTTGCCTTATACTTTAGCCTCTCTTTACTGCTCTATATTGTCGCAATCCCGCTCCTTATTTATCTAAGTTTTAAGCAAAAATATAAAAAATCAATTCCCGCTAGATTTTTTTTGGCGTCAAATTCACCGCTTGATGAGTGTGATGTTTGGTTTCACTCATGTTCGCTTGGAGAGACTAAGGCTGCGGCTCCTCTAATAAAGCGATTTGAGCGCACTGGGCTTACCGCTATTACTAATACTGGCCATGATGAGGCATTAAGAATAACTTCCAATGTTCGTTTTTTACCGTATGAGATATTTTTGCCGTTTTGGGTCGGTCGCCATAAGTTGCTTGTAGTTATGGAGGCTGAACTTTGGCTACTTTTATTTGTTACAGCAAAAGCGAGAGGGGCTAGGACGGCCCTTATTAATGCCAGAATTAGCGAAAAGTCTTATCCGAAATACAAGCGTTTTAGATCTTTTTATAAGATACTTTTTTGTTTTGTTGACGGCGTATTTGCGCAAAGCGAAGTGGATAAAATAAGACTTGAGGAATTAGGGGCAAAAAAAGTATATGTGACTGGCAATATCAAGCAGGCGGTAGGAAATTATGAGCTTAGTGATATACCGTCGGATGATAGACGTAACTTTACAGCAGCTAGTACGCACGACGGCGAAGAGGCGGCTATAGTTGAGGCTTTTATGGCTGCCGGACTTTTTGGCAAAGAGAGACTTGTTGTTATTCCTAGGCATCCTGAGAGATTTGAAGCTGTGGCGGAGTATTTAAAAAATGTTGCGATGGCTAACTCTCTTAGCTTTGGCAGGTTTGGCGAAAAGAGAGAACTGTATGCTGATATAGTACTTGTAGATGCTATGGGGGAGCTCGTAAATGTGTATGCGAAAAGCTATTTAGTGGTGCTTGGCGGCGCATTTGCCAAAATCGGTGGACACAATCCTCTTGAGCCTGCATATTTTCGAACCAAGCTAATCAGCGGTACACATACGTTTAACCAAAAAGCATCTTTTGGGAAAGTAAAAAATAGCTATTTTTGTGTCGCCAGTGAACTATCTAGTTTGCTAGCTAACCATGAAAGCTTAAAAAATAGCGAACTAGATAGACTTGAAGATGCTTTAGGTGAGACACAAAAGGGACTTCTTGAGCTTCTTAAAAGATAAGGGTGAATATCTGGAGATAGCGATAAAAGTTATCCCAAACGCCAAAAAGACAGAGGCTGTCGGCGTGGAAAACGATGCATTAAAAGTTCGTCTATCTGCTTTGCCGATAGAGGGGAGGGCGAATGAAGAGCTTATAGCGTTTTTTTCTAAAAATTTTAAGATAGCAAAAAGCGATGTGGATATAATAAGCGGAGAATTGGGACGCAACAAAAGGGTTCGTGTGCCGAAAAACGATAAATTAGTAACTTTTTTAAAGGCGATAGACAATGAATAAAGATAGAAGACCGCAAAGGCGAGCAAAGGTGACCGGTACTAGGCCGCCAAAAGGGCAAGGCAAAAAAGACGACGTAAGAAAGCCGCTTAAAAAAACATACGAGAATAGAGGCTCCAAAAAAGACACAGCGGCGAGAGTTGAAAAAAAACAGGAAAAAACAACCTCTACTCAATATAGCGGCGAAATGGACAAAGCATCCAGTATTTTGGCTAAACAGCTTGGAATCTCAGGCGGTAAAGCAAAAGATATGATAGATAGAGGACTTGTCTTTTCGCACGGTAAAAAAATAATGATAGCAAGGGCGATGATGCCCGTAACAACCGAATTTAAAGTTGAGAAGCTGCAAAAGCCGAGAGTTATTTTTGAAAATAATGATCTTATTGTCGTAGATAAACCGCCTTTTATGACATCTGACGAGGTGGAGTTGGCCGTTGGCGCAACTCTCGTTCACAGGCTGGATAAAGACACTAGCGGCGTACTTGCATTGGCCAAAAATGAAGATACGTTGAAGGCTGCAATAGATGCTTTTAAAAAAAGAGAAGTATATAAAGAGTATGTTGCCATAGTTCAAGGTGTTGTAGCGGAAGGTGGGGTTGTGGATGCCCCTTTGCTTATCAAAAAAGGGACAAATGCCAGAGCAACGGTCGATAAAAAATTCGGTAAAAGTGCAAAAACTATTTATGAGCCGCTAGAGATGATGGCCAAAAAAACAAAACTAAAGATTATCATAGAGACCGGTAGAACCCACCAAATAAGGGCACATATGAAGTTTCTAAAACATCCGATACTCGGCGATGTTAACTATGGGGGCTCGGAGGCCAAGAGGATGATGCTTCATTCTAAAGTTCTAAGACTCCTTGGGTGTGAGTTTATGGCGGAGGAACCAAAAGATTTTGTGCTTAGAGAATGATAGATTTTAAGAAAAATTTAACTAAAATCTCATCCCTAAATATTTTTATATAAGTTTTATATATCCACGGAGAATAAATAATTTGTTTGCAAGCCTGACCGATTCCTTCAGAACCGCTGTCAACAAGATAAGATTTTCAGATGACGAAAAGTCGTTAAAAAAAGCTATTGAAGAACTCAAAAAGAGCCTACTAAAATCCGATGTGCACTATAAAGTAACAAAAGAGCTTTTGCATAAGGTAGAGGTTGAGACAAAACTTGCCGGAATAGGCAAGCAAAACTTCATATCTGCTTTGCAAAAAAACCTGCTTAAGACGCTAAGTGTAGCGGGGCATCAGGGTTTTGTATTTGCACCGAAATCGCCTACAGTCATACTAATGGCAGGTCTTCAAGGCTCAGGTAAGACAACGACTACGGCCAAACTAGCAAACTACCTAAAACAAAAAAATAAAAAAGTATTGATGTCTGCGTGCGACCTTCAAAGGGCTGCGGCGGTAGAACAGCTTAAGCAACTTGGACTACAAATAGGGGTTGACGTCTATTTTGAAGATGGTGAGCAAAATCCTGTCAAAGTAGCAAAAGGCGCATTAGAAAAAGCAAAAAAAGAATTTTATGATGTTCTTTTGGTTGACTCTGCGGGGCGACTGGCGATAGACGAAGCCCTAATGAATGAATTAAGGGAAGTTAAGAAAGCAATTAACCCTTTTGAGACTTTTTATGTAGCAGACTCACTTTCAGGTCAAGATGGCGTACGAAGTGCTGAGAGTTTCAATGCTCAAATAGGTATTAACGGCGTTATTCTCTCAAAGTTTGACGGCGACTCCAAAGGTGGTGTGGCTCTCGGTATTGCTAGCCAAATAGGTGTACCGCTAAGATTTATCGGTATGGGCGAAAAACCTGCCGACCTTGAAGCGTTCATCCCAGATAGAATAGTCTCTCGTCTCATGGGTGCCGGAGATGTGGAGTCTTTAGCCGAAAAAGTATCTACGGTAATAGACGCCGAAAAAGCAAAAGACATAACCAAAAAAATCAAAAAAGGGCAGTTTAACTTCAACGACTTTTTGGAACAAGTCGAGAATATGAAAAAGCTCGGAAGTATGAAAAACCTTATTGGCATGATACCGGGTATGGGTGCTATGGCAAATCAGATCAAAGATGTAGATCTTGACAACTCTGCGGAGATAAAAAAAATAAAAGCTTTGGTAAACTCTATGACTCCAAAAGAGAGAGAAAATCCAGAACTTCTCAATAATACTAGAAAAAGAAGAATTGCAGTCGGTTGTGGTCTTGCTCAAAACGAAGTAAATAGGCTATTTAAACAGTTTGAAAACGCGCAAAAGATGGCAAAAAAATTCTCGTCAAAAAGCGGTATGAAAGATTTGATGAATCTGATAGGCCAGCAAAAACTGCACGGCATGAGATAGGCGAGTGCCTACAAATGGGCTTTTAGTAAGAGCCTATTTTTTGGCATTTAACAAATTAATTTTTATTAGGAGAATTTAATGGCAACAGTTATTAGACTTACCAGACTTGGAAGAACAAAAAAACCTTTCTACAGAATCGTAGTAACGGATAGCAGAAAAAAAAGAGATGGTGGCTGGATAGAGTCAATCGGTTATTACAATCCAATGGTTGAGCCGAAAGTTATCAAATTTGACGCTGAAAGACTTGCATACTGGACAGGTGTAGGTGCCAAAATGAGCGATAAAGTAGCTCACATAACAAAAGGGTAATTTTGGTCGAGAAATTTGTAGAGCAGTTTGCAGCTCTACTTTCAACATATCCGGAAGAGATAAGGGTCGAGAAAATCGCCATTGAAGACGGATTATGTGAGATAATAATCTATGCAAATCAGGCCGATGCAGGAAAAATAATAGGTAAAGATGGAAAGATGATAAATGCCCTCAAAACCGTTATTTCCGGCTGTAAAGCAAAAGACAATATATCGTATAAGATTTCCGTAAAACCGAATAAATAATGAAAAGAAGTATTCAAAACGGCGATTCGCAGCTTGTCGTGGCCAAAATAGGTAAAACTATCGGTCTTGACGGCAAGTTAAAACTTCATCTTTTCTCAGACTTCCCGGAGCAGTTCAAAAAAGGGGCAAAGTTTTACTCTAACGGTGAAGAGCTTGTGATTGAGAGCTTTGAACCGCAGTCATCTAATGTTAAATTCAAAAATTTTAACGACGTAGATAGTGCAGCAAAACTAACCAATCGAACTATTTCAACCACCATTGACGATACTAGGGATCGTTGCAGACTCGGCAAGGATGAGTTTTTTTGGTTTGACATCATCGGTCTTTTCGTATTCGAAAATGATGAAAATCTGGGTGTTGTCGAAAGTATCGAGAGATATGGTGCGACAGACTATTTGTCCGTTAAGACGGATGCGGCGCTTGTAAAAAGCGGTATGCCTAAAAGTTTTTTGCTCCCTTATCAGGATAGATTTGTTTCATCGGTCTCCTTGGAAGACAAAAGAATAAACGCTAATTACGCAAAAGATATTTTGAGCGAAAGCTGATGAAATTCAGCTTTGTAACCATCTTTAGCGAGTTGGTTGCGCCGTATTTTGAAGCGTCAATTCTTGGGCGGGCAAAAAATGCGGGGCTCATAGAGATAGCTTTTTTATCACCGAGAGACTACAGTGAAGACAAATTCAAGCGCACCGACGACTATGCCGTCGGCGGTGGGGCAGGGCTAGTTTTTACTCCTGCACCGATGTTTTCGCTCTTTCGTGAGCTTAGACAAAAAGACAAGGGTGCACATATTGTTTTTTTAACCCCTGCGGCAAAACCTTTTAAGGCCAGTGATGCCAAAAGGCTCGCAAAAAAAGAGCATATTGTGTTTGTTTGCGGCAGATATGAAGGTATCGATGAACGAGTGGTCGAAGAGTTTGCCGATGAGGTTTTCTCTGTCGGTGACTTCGTCCTCACTGGCGGTGAGCTCGCTGCGCTTATTATGTCGGACGCCGTGTCAAGATTCGTCCCCGGCGTACTTGGCAATGAGGAGTCGCTGGAAGTTGAGAGTTATGAGGGGCATCTTTTGGAGGCTCCCTCGTTTGCAAAACCCTCTAATTTTGAGGGTAATTGTTCACCTTCAATTCTTTTAAAGGGAAACCACAGTAAAATTGCGGATTTTAAAAAAACCGTGTCGAAAATTAAGACAAAATACTTTAGACCCGACCTATATGAAAAGTTTTTAAAAGGAACTATAAAATGAAAAATAAATACCTAGAGAGCTTCGAGCAAGCGCAAATAGCTAGCAAATCTATCCCTGCTTTTAGAGCTGGTGATAGTCTAAAAGTTGCTGTAAAAATTAAAGAGGGTGACAAAAGCAGAATCCAAAATTTTGAAGGCATATGTATAGCTGTTAGGGGCGAAGGCGCAGGGAAAACTTTCACAGTTAGAAAAGTAGGCGCTAACAATGTAGGCGTTGAAAGAATTTTCCCTTTCTATACTGATAGCATCGAAAGCGTAGCGGTAACTAGAAGAGGTAAAGTAAGAAGAGCAAAACTCTACTTCCTAAGAACTAGAAGCGGTAAATCTGCAAGAATCGAAGAGCTAAGAACTAGATAATCTAGCTTCTATAGCCGCCCCGTAAGCGCCCATTATCTGAGGATTGGGCGCAACCTCCATCTTTCTATCGATTTTTTCTTCAATCATTTTTTCGCACAAACTAAATTTCATCGTCATATTCGCAAGCCTTGAAGCTATTGAGGCATGAACCGCTGCTCCTATATTTTTTGCGCTCTCTTTTTTTGCCATCAACGATATTAGTTCCGATTCTGCAAAGACTGCACACATCGAGGATATCTCAAGCTCTTTGTCAAAATCCATACAAGCATCACCGAATTCATCAATACTAAAGCCAAGTCTGTTTGCCGCTATTTCAAGGAACTTTCCGGTTCCTGCCGCACATTTGTCATTCATCCGAAAATCGACAAAATATCCGTTTTCAATCTGAATAACTTTACTATCTTGCCCGCCGAGCTCTACAATGAGAGAGCAGTCCGCAAATAGGTTTGCGGTCGCCTTTGCATGCGCTTGAATTTCGCTGATAACCTTTGCGCCTAGTTTATCTTTGATGAGATTTCTGCCGTAGCCAGTAGCTACGATAGAGGATACTTGTTTGTCTTGCAAAAACTCATATACTTTTTCATCTTGATCGATTAACGTCTCTATTGTTTTTGTCTCGGCTATTTCGCCGCGCTTGTTTATTGAGACTATTTTGGTACATGTAGAACCTACGTCGATGCCCCAGTGCATTATCCCGCCTTTTTGTTTTTGATGCTTTCCAAGAAAGCCTCTATTCGTGTTTTGATTTGTCCCGCATCCTCGGGTGAATAGTCAGATTCAATCGCCAAGAATGGCGCCCCGTCCTCTTTTGGCGCGCTTGAGACAAGGAAAGATTCGACGTTGTACGTATGGCAAAATGCCAGTGTGCAGTATATGACACCGTCCACTTTTCTCTCTTCGATCATTTTTTTTGATTTTTGCTATTCTAGCTTTGTTTGGCGTAAAGCAGGCGCAGTCGATGTCGGCATATCTCTTTAGCATCTTATCGACGAGTTCCCCTTTGTTTGCCGCACTGCTCGTATCGATGTTGTCTTTGTAATATCTATGTCCGATACAGGATTCTTCGTTAATTATGGCTGCGCCGCTTATCTCTTCGATGTGCTCGTTGAACTCCTCAATCTCTTTTTTCCAAAGTTCCAAGCTTTTTTTGTCTTTTTTCTGTGGAATTTGCATTACATGCACAGGGTGGTGGTTTGCAAGTATCTCCCACGTTTTTTTCTTTGCTTCGCACGTTGTCTCTCCGTAGATAAAATCTGCCGACTGCGTATATCCACAAGCTTTTAGTAGCTTGAAGCCGTGCGCCGACTTGATGAGCGGACAGATGTTTCTAGGGAGCTCTTTTTCGGCCTCCGGAATAGATGCGGGCGATCCACTACAAAGACCATAGCAGGCACCGCCAAGCGCAGTTACCGACTCTTCTGGAACAAAAATACAAAACGTCCCGACGAGCGGTTTTTTTGCTTTTTTGACCTCTTGTAGCTCTTCTACCCTTCCTGTTTGTAGATTTTCCCAGAAATTATCAAAGTATCCCATTGATGATGGTCTATTGGATTGTGTTTTGAAGACGTCTTCGTGTCGTTTGACTGCGGCGGATACCATTTTTGAGAGTAGCTCGGTATTGATGTCGAGCCTTTCCCACATTTTTATATGCTGTTCACTAACCATTTATTACTCCAAGTTAAAAACTTAGACAGCATGTGTGTGCTAGACAGGGAGGTTGTGCGCAAGATAAAGAGGCGCATTGAACGTATGTCGGCCTAATCCATAGGCAAATGCTGATGTCAAAAGTAAAGATAGCAGAAAAATGTTAAAAAATACTTGTCTTTTAGTAGTTTTTCATAGCCCTTGCTATTTCTAGTTTTGCGTCTTTTTCTTTTAGACTCTCTCGTTTATCGTGCTGCTGCTTCCCTTTTGCAAGTGCGATTTCGAGCTTTATTTTGTTCCTGCTGTTTGCGTAGACGCTTATCGGCACTATAGTAAGCCCGTCTTCTTTGACTTTTTGGTTTAGCCTCAACAGTTCTTTTTTGTGCAAAAGGAGCTTTCTATCCCTTGTTTCGCTAGGTTTGAAGGCGGCTACGGCGGTGGACATATGCGTAATATGCATGCCAAACACAAATGCTTCGCCGTTGATGATACGGACAAAGCTGTCTTTGAGGTTTACCCTTGCGTTTCTTATAGCCTTTGCTTCGCTCCCGGCAAGCGATATCCCTGCCTCTATTTTGTCCAATATATGGTAGTCGTGAAAAGCCTTTTTGTTATTTGCGTATGTTTTGCCCATTATTTGGCCTTAAATAGCGTACTACCGCTGCCGCTGAGATACCATCCGTCTAGCTTGTGCTCATAAAATTCCGGATATTTTTTTAGCACTGCCTTGAATAGGTCATTTAGCTCGATTGGGGGATGCGATTCCAATATCTCTCTCGTTGTCTTTGTGGCAAGTTCTGCCGCTAGTTCCGGCTCTAGGTCTGTTATAAAGTGTTTTCTAAAAGTCTTATATACCTCTTTTGTATCGCACTTTATATCATCCGGGGTAAAGAGCTTGATTTGCGGCACGTCATCTTTGAATTCCTCCACTATCTCGCCTATGCCGGATACGTTGGCAGCCTTGTATCCATAGACAAAAAACGGCACATCGGCGCCGACTCTAGCCCCTATCTGGGCCAGTTCATCTGGACTTAGACCAAGAGAGAGTATATCGTTTAGCATTTTCAAAAACGTCGCCGCATTTGAGCTTCCGCCGCCAAGCCCAGCTTGTTTTGGGATGTTTTTGTAGACCATCATCTTATGTTTTTTGCAAAACTCTACGATATTTTTTTGTGGTTTGTAGTCCAGCAAAGCCTCATATGCTTTGTAGATTGTGTTGCTTTTTTTGTCGCAATCAAAATCGCCTATTATCTCAAAACTAATCCCTACATTTGGCTCAAACCACATTGTATCGTATAGCTTTTCTATGAGGACAAATCTTGATATGAGCTCGTGATAGCCGTCCCTTGTCCCTACTATTTTCAAAAAAGTGTTTATTTTTGCCGGTGAGTGGTAGACTTTTTTCAAAATCAGACCTCTATTTTTTGATTATTTTGAGTTCGGACGGGTCAAACTCTTGGAAGCTTGAGCTTGCTTCGATGTTTTGGTTTTTTACTTTTGTAGCCAATTCATCTCTAAAAATAGGGACGTCTATAGGTGCGTCAAAGCCCAGTTTGACTTGACCTTGGTCTATTGATATTATTTTGACGCTAATGTCTTGTCCTATCGTTATAGACTCGCCGACTTTTCTGGTAAGTATAAGCACCTATCGCCTTTTATATCTCTATGTTGTTGAGCTTGTAGTGCACTTTTTGCTCTTTAATCTCTATGATGGAGAGCATATCGCCGTTGTCTACAAAGTATATACCGTCGTCTTGAAGTTCAAACTCTTGAACGTCAAGTTTCTTGCCGAGAATTATATCGGTTTTATCTTTTTTGTATCGATTTTGCGGCATCGCTAAAACACTTTTTATCGGTATCTCTTTTTCACCGTTAAAACAAAAATCCCCCTCGCAAATCCTCTCCAAATACGAAAGAGCTCCATTGCATTCAAGCTCATTCGCAACGATTTCGCCTAGCGTCCTGACGTATGTCCCTTTTGAAACTTTGACCTCAAAAGTAACAAATGGATGTGAATAAAGGAGTAGCTTTGCGTCAAATACTGTGATATCGCACTCTTTTAGCGCCACCTCTTTGTTGTCTCTAGCCAGTTCGTATGCACGCTTGCCGTTTATCCTTTTGGCGCTGTATTTAGGCGGAACTATTTTTGTTATTTTTTTTAAATTTTCGACCGCCTGTGCCACCTGCCAAAGGGGTAGCTCCTCGATTTTGTCTATTTGCTCCACCGCTTCGATATCCAGCGTATCGCTTTGTGCTCCAAGCCAAAGGACGGCTCTGTATACTTTCGGCTCCAAGTTGACGTAATTAAATAGCCTAGAAGCCCCATCTGTACCGATAAGTAGAGTGCCGACGGCAAAAGGGTCTAATGTGCCGCTGTAGCCTGCCGTTTTTGTTTTATATTTTCTTTTGAGCTTTGAGAGATAGTTGTTTGAAGAGATAAATAGCGGCTTTTTGGCGACAAACAGTTTCCCCTTCATATTGCCTTTTCCACAAAAGAGGCGAGAATGTCACGCTGGGAGCCCCCAAAATTGATTTTTAGTTTAAGCTCTTTACCTGATTTTGTGACCTCCATTACTCTGCCAAATCCAAATATCTTGTGCTTTACAAGGTCGTTTTTGGCAAATGCGGCCCCTTCATCCTTGATGGCTATAGGTGCATCGGTTAGTCCCGCTTCTTTCAAAAACCTGCTTACCGGCGGATAGTCTCTTTTGCCGTATACAAATCTACTTTTGGAGCTTGTGATGTATAGCTTGTCTTTTGCTCTTGTAAATGCGACGTAGCAGAGCCTTCTCTCTTCTTCCATATCGGTTCGCTCGTTTGAAACGGGGAAAAATCCCTCTTCCATTGCAACTACAAACACCCTTTTGTACTCAAGACCCTTTGAGGCGTGAACCGTCATTATTGCCACACTCTCGCCAAAATCTATATTGTCTATATCGCTTTGGATGCTTATTTCGTTGAGGTACTCTTCGATGTCTTGCTCGGGATTTGCCTTGAAATACTCTTTTAAAGAGCCGTAAAACTCATCCAAGTTGGCGGCCCGTTCCTCCTCGCTAGGAAGAGATAAGAAAAACTTTTTGAGGCCGACGATATTTTCAAATTCATCAAGTAGTGCAAATGTAGAACTCTCTTTTTTTGCCTTTAGCGTTTCTACGATTTGAACAAAGTTTTTTAACTCTCCGAATGTCTTTTTGCCGACGCTTTGACTTAGGATATCGTTGTAAAAATCATTTGAAATGAGTTCGTACGTTTTGATATTTAGCTTACCGCACAGATGCTCTAGCTTTTCTATCGAAGTTTTGCCGATGCTTCTTTTTGGTTTGTTGATGACCCTTTGGAGTGAAAACTCATCATACGGATTTACCGATAGGCGCAGATAGGCGATGGCGTCTTTGATTTCACTCCTCTCGTAAAACTTCATGCCGCCGACAAATACATAACCAAGGTTTTGAGCTCTAAATCCCTCTTCGATGGCTCTTGATACGGCGTTGACACGAAACAAAACAGCTATATCCGATGCTCTCTCACCTTTGGCGATAAGCTCTTTTATTGTTTTAGCAACCCAGGTTGCCTCCTCTTTTTCGTCTGTAAACGCCTTGTATGTGACGGCTTCCATTGAGCCGCGCGTCGGTTTTAGTTTTTTGTCGTATCTGTTTTTGTTGTTAGCAATGACTAGGTTTGCAATCTCTAGTATATTGGCGCTTGAGCGGTAGTTTTCCTCCAACTTAACCACTTTTGCTTTCCCGAATGAGCTTTCAAAAGAGAGGATATTTTCTACTTTTGCCCCTCTAAAGCTATAGATACTTTGGTCGTCATCGCCCACCACGCATATATTATTATGGGTTTTGCACAGTTTTTTTAGAAGTTCTAGTTGTAGAGAGTTGGTGTCTTGGTACTCATCTACCATGATATATTGGTATTTTTGGCTAGTCTCCACGGCAACACTCTCAAACTCGTCCATTATCCTGTACGGAAGCAAAAGCAGGTCGTCAAAGTCTACTAAGTTGTTGGCTGAGGTGAAGGCTTCGTATTTGGCGTATATCGTTGCTACTTCGGTCTCAACCTCCGTTTTTGCCATTTTTCGGACATCTTCCGGCGATAGAATCGCGTTTTTGTAGTTTGATATTAGATATGAAGCTGTGGAGGCTGGAACATCTTTGCAAAAAGGCTTCAAGACTCTATTTTTGTCATCGGTATCTATTACGCTAAATGAGTTTTGGCGCCCCAGTTTTGAGATATGAAACCTCAAAAACAAAAGACCGAACTTATGAAACGTACACAGTAGCGGCACATAAGAGCTATTTTCCAGCATAGATAGCGCACGGCTTCGCATCTCTTCCGCAGCCTTGTTGGTAAAGGTAAGCGTGAGGGTGTTCGCGGGATCTATTCCAAGACTAAGCAGATATGCAAGTCTTGTGGTTATGGTTTTTGTTTTGCCGCTTCCGGCGCCCGCAAGAATAAGCAGCGGCCCGTCTATAGTAGAGACTGCGTCCTTTTGTGATATATTCAAATCGTTCAGTTTTACTTCTATCATTGATTAAAGCTATTTTTAATATTAGGTTTAGTATAAAATTTATTAATAAATAATCGCAATTATATATTAGCTCCATTTAATTTCCAAAAAATTATATTTCTATCTTGAAATTACAGATAAAAATTAGTTATACTGTTATAACTTTTTCAAACGACTAGGAGACTCAAATAAAATGCTTAAAGATTTTTCCAAAGTATTAACTTTTTTAACGGTTGTAAGAGAGCGTAGCTTTTCTAGAGCTAGTGCCAAGATGGGAATCTCTCAACCCGCCGTAACTCAACAGATAAAATTTATAGAAGAATATATGCAAACCAAACTTCTTGACAGAAAGAAAAATGGAATAATACTTACAAAAGAGGGTGAAGAGCTCTATAGAATAGCCCAAAAACTAGAAAAATGTATACAAAATACAGAAAAAGAGATAGTTAAAATAATCAACAGAGAACTTAACTTTATCATTTCTGCATCGTACACTATAGGTAGTTATATACTTCCAAATTATATAAGTAATATTAAAGAGTCAATAGCAAACGAGGTTTTTATTAATATTAAAAAATCAAATGAAGCAATAGACGACCTAATTTCCGAGAGAGCGGATATAGCGCTTATCGAGAGCCCAAATTTTAAAGAGGGTGTTATATACAGAGAGTGGATGGAAGATGAGCTTGTATTTTTTAGCAATACCCCGCTTCCAAAGTATATTAAGCCTTCGGATTTAAAAAAATATGCATGGGTTTGTAGAGAGGAAAACTCCCATACCAGAAGAATAATGGCTGAGATATTCGGCGAATTGGCTCTTGCTTGCTCAGAAGACTTTGAGATGAGATCGGTTCTTAGCGACTCAACCGCAGTTAAACAAACAATTCTCAAATATCCGACCGATGCAAAAAAACCTGTAATCGCCGTAATGTCAAGATTTGTAATAGCTGACGAAATAGAGAGAGGTGTATTGTTTGAAGCTAGACTTAAAGCTAAAAAGATAAAAAGAAAGCTTTATATAGCCTATCTAAAACAAGACAAGCACAACGCTTTTGTAGAAAATGTGGTCAAATATCTCCAAAGCCTTAAGCTAGCCAATAGCTGATTATTTTAGAAATTTTTTATTCTCAGGCCTGCTTAAAAGTTTTTCCATCGATCTTTTTGTGCTAGGCGCCTCTTTTGGCTCCTGTGCGGGCCTCTTTTTTGTTTTTTGTTTTCCTGCGCACACATTGATAAATACCGGGGTGTCCTCTACTACTATCTGAATAATATTTGCTATATCTATTCCAACCAAAGAAGCGTAGTTGTCCGGCCCAAAGCCTGCTTCAAAAAACAAGATCGATGCGTCATCGGATAGATATGCGCTTTCGAACGAGTAATTTGATAGGACAAAAAGAGCTATCGGTTTGATGTTTTTGCGTATATCGTCCGGAAGCGGCGGCTCAAACACTACCTCTTCGGTGCTGCATATTACGCCAAATTCAACGCCGCCGTCAAGCATAAAAGAGAGAATATCACGCGTATTCTCATACATTTTTTCGCAAAATCCACTGTTATTAATTAGTTTTTCTAGCATTTTATTTCCGCATTAAGTGACTTTTGTCGATTTTAACAAAAAAACTTAAAAACCGAGTAGCATAACGGAATATAGAGCCTCTATTTCACCATTGTCCATACTGATTGTATTACCGCTTTCAAAAAAATCGTCGATTTTTTGCTTGTTAAATCCAGGTTGAAATACGCATTTTTCATGCGACGGCAAGAGCCCTCTCGTTAACGCAACGTTTTCATTTTCTTTTATCTTCTGCGAACAGAAAAAACATTCAGACGGCTCATGTAGCCGCCCCTCATTTTTTAGCATACTGACATATGCCTCAATTAGCGTACGTTTCGCAGAGCTTTTGTCGAGCTTGTCGGCTGCGCTTTCCAAAAGTTCAAAATAAAGGCCGCCATGTTCATTGACTTCTTTTAGGTGTTCGCCGAGAAGTTGGCAAAATGTTTGCCATGCGAGTAGTTTGTTTCTATCTCTTAGCCATCCGTAGCCGAGGTGGGTAACGTCTCTTAGCCTTAGTAATTGACGGTTTTGTATCGTTTCGGCGGCAAAGTCTATTTTGTAGCCTAGATTTATAGATGAGTGTCTTGCGCCGTAAAATCTATAAAGAGTTTTTATCTTGCTTTGCGTAATTACCGTGACTAGCAAATCCTCTTCTTTGACTTTTCTGACCCCTAGTACAAACCCTTGCAATATATCTCCGCACCGATTAAGCTGATTTATTAGTATTTTACTCGTTTTTTTGTAAGATTTCACATTTGATTTTTCCGAGAATTTTACTTGGAAACTAGATCTTCAAGGAACCATAGATGGATTTGCTCTCTTCATTCAAGGACAACTGCGGCTTTGGCGTACTGGCCAGCATAAAAAATATCCCAGACCATAAAATAGTAGAAGACTCTATAAAAGCTCTTGAGCGTATGATGCATAGAGGGGCCATTGCGGCCGACGGCAAAAGCGGCGACGGTAGCGGACTTTTATTTGCCATGCCAAAAGAGTTTATGGTGTATGCGGCAAAAAACGCCGGATACGACCTTCCGGAGCAGTTTGCCGTAGCGCAAGTATTTTTTACCGATGATACGCAAAAAGATATATTTAAAGCAAAGTGTGAAACGAACGACCTTAGCGTTCTTTTTTATAGGAAAGTTCCAATTAATACCGATGCTTTAGGTAAACAGGCGCTTGAGACGTTGCCGAATATTGAACAGGTATTTGTCGTGCCAAACTCTCTTATGTCGGCAAAAAGATTTGATGCACTTTTGTATCTAACAAGAAAAGAGATAGAGCATACAATAGATAATGAAGATTTTTACATCTGTTCTTTCTCAAGCAAGGTTATAAGCTATAAGGGTCTTGTAATGCCTACCCATATAAGCGAGTTTTTCAAAGACCTTACAAACAAAAAATTCAAAGCCTCGTTTGCCCTTTTTCATCAGAGATTTTCTACGAATACGCTACCAAAATGGAGGCTTGCGCAACCTTTTAGAATGCTTGCGCACAATGGTGAGATAAACTCCATAGAGGCAAACAGATACAACGTTGTAGCAAAGAGCGAATCACTAAAAAGCGAAGTGTTTAGTGATGAAGAGATAAAAAAAATACTACCGATACTTCAAGAAGGTAGCTCAGACTCGGCAAGCCTCGATAACTTCTTTGAATTCTTGACCGTTAATGGGTTTGATTTTTTCAAGGCTGCAAGAGCTCTTATACCTGCTCCTTGGCAAAATGCTCCGCACCTTGATGCAGGACTTAGAAGTTTCTATGAGTATAGCTCTACCTGCTTTGAAGCGTGGGATGGTCCTGCTGCAGTCACTTTGACGGACGGCAGATATATAGGATGTGTGCTTGATAGAAACGGTCTTAGACCTGCAAAATACATCATCACGAAAGATGCAAAAATCATCATAGCTAGCGAATACGGCGTACTTGATGTAGATGAAAGCCAAATAGTAGAGAGGGGTAGACTCCAAAGCGGTCAGATGATAGGCGTTGACCTCAAATTTGGTAAAGTCCTCAAAAACGACGACATCAACGAGTATCTTAAAAACTCAAAGCCTTACGCAAAATGGCTAAATAGACACATGATACATATGCAAGAGTTCCTCGATTCTTCAAATGAGAGCGTAGACTATGCGTGTGAAAATCTAGTCGAAAAACAGCTTTATTTCGGTTATAACTATGAGTTGATTGACATGGTAGTCAAACCGATGATGGAAGAAGGCAAGGAAAATACCGGCTCTATGGGTGACGATACCCCTCTTGCGGCATTTAGCAAAGAGGCTAGACCTTTAGCCGATTATTTCAAACAAAAATTCGCACAAGTAACCAATCCTCCTATCGACCCGATAAGAGAAAAAGTTGTTATGAGCCTTAACACTGGTTTTGGCGAGATACATAATATCCTTAGTGAGTCAGAAGAGAACGCAAAAAGAATCAAGACATTCTCTCCACTGCTAAGCCGCGATAAACTAGGCGTACTTTTAAGCTTCGGGGATGATAAAAACCCTAGATACGAAGCGTGCTATAAAAACAAAACATTCTATACCGTATATGAAAATAATTTAGAGACAGAGCTCGATGCTTTAGCTAAAGACGTAGCAAAAGTGGTCAGAGAAGATAAAATCAGAATAGTTATCCTAGATGATAGAGGGATAAGCGAGAACAAAAAAGCGATACCTATGGCTATGGCCGTCGGACGCTTAAATTCAGTACTTCTAGAAGAGGGTGTAAGGCATTTGGTATCTGTCGTGTGTATTACGGCCGAAGTGTATGATTCTCATACCGCTGCCGTACTTGTGGCATACGGCGCAAGCGCTATATATCCATATCTTATGTATGCAACCGTATATGATATATGTAAGGCGAAAGAATTTAGCGACTACAAAACGAGAAAATCGCTCAAAAACGTACATCATGCGATAGATTTGGGCTTCCAAAAAATCTTATCGAAAATGGGTATCTCTACTATCGCATCTTATAGAAACTCTGGATTATTCGATGTGCTTGGTTTGTCAAAAAATATAGTCGACAAATGTTTTGCGGTCTCTTATTCACCTATCGGCGGTCTTGATTTTGCTGATATAGCAGCAAAAATAGAGGCAAAACATGCGGCAGTATATAAGAAAAATGCAGCCAAAAAGATATTCCCTCTTGAAATAGGCGGCTTCTATAAATTTAGCCTTGCAAGCGAGTATCACGACTATTCTCCGTCTGTTGTGTACGCTATGCAAAAAATGGTTGAAACCGGCGACAAAAAAGATTATGAGCACTACAAAGCGCTAATTAACGGCAGAAACCAAAAGATGATTAGGGACTTCCTTGCCATCTCTAGCGACAAAAAAGCGATAGATGTTAAAGAAGTTGAGCCAAAAGAGGCGATATTCAAAAGATTTGCGACTGCAGCGATGAGTCTTGGCTCAATAAGCCCTGAAGCTCATGAGGCTATGGCTGAGGCAATGAATAGAATCGGTGGTATGTCAAACTCTGGCGAGGGCGGCGAATCTCCTGAGAGACTAAAATCATCCAAAAACTCCAAAATCAAGCAAGTTGCATCGGGAAGATTTGGCGTAACCCCTGCATACCTAAGAAGCGCAACTGAAATCCAAATCAAGCTAGCACAAGGGGCAAAACCTGGCGAAGGCGGACAACTACCTGGTCACAAAGTAACACCTCTTATCGCAAAACTGAGATTTACAGTTCCTGGCGTGACGCTCATTTCACCTCCTCCTCATCATGATATTTACTCTATCGAGGATTTGGCGCAGCTGATTTTTGACCTAAAACAGGTAAATCCAAAAGCAAAAATATCGGTTAAGCTGGTGTCTACCGTCGGTGTCGGTACTATCGCCGCAGGTGTGGCAAAAGCATATGCGGACAAGATAATCATCTCGGGTGGAGACGGCGGTACGGGTGCAGCCCCTCTAACATCTATCAAATTTGCGGGTAACCCTTGGGAGATAGGTCTTGTTGAAGCGCACAATGCCCTTAAGGTAAATCATTTAAGAGAGTTTGTAAGTCTGGAGACGGACGGTGGTCTAAAAACCGGTCTTGATATAGTAAAAGCGGCAATGATGGGTGCCGAGTCTTATGCGTTTGGTACTTCGTCTCTTGCGATACTTGGATGTAAGATACTAAGAGTTTGCCACCTCAATAGATGTACGGAAGGTATAGCGACACAAGAAAAAGAGCTAAGAGAAAACTTCAGAGGGACAGCGGACAAGATAGTACAGTTCTTTGAATTTTTGGCGGAAGATATCAGAGAGATACTTGCGTCCATGGGTTATAGAAGCCTTGACGAACTAATAGGCAGAAGCGACCTGCTCAAAGTAATAGATGGTGAATTTGCCGCTAAATTTGACTTTAGTAGAATACTTCAAAAAGTAGACGGCTTCGATAAATGCCAGAGAGAATCAAACGCACCTTTTGACGACAATGAGTTTGAAAAAGAGGTACTAGAAGAGATAAGACCGGCAATTAAAAACCCTGAAAACAAAATAATAGTCGACAGAGAGATAACAAACCTAAACAGAAGCTTTGGCGCCTTGCTTAGCGGTGAGATAGCCGAATATTACGGCGACAAAGGCTTGGCCGAGGGCACGGTATCGCTAAGGCTTCATGGTATAGCCGGTCAATCGCTAGGCGCATTCCTCAACAACGGATTATCTATATACCTTGACGGTTATGCAAATGACTATGTGTGCAAAGGTATGCACGGCGGCAAAGTAGTCATCACTCCAAAACTAGCAGGCGAAGAGTATGCCGCGGCCGGAAATACTTGCCTATACGGCGCAACCGGTGGCGAACTGTATGTTGCCGGAAGCGTAGGCGAGAGATTTGGCGTTAGAAACTCCGGCGCTCTTGCGGTAATAGAGGGAAGCGGCGACCACGCTTGCGAATATATGACGAGAGGCGTTGTGGTAATCCTCGGTAAGACGGGTATAAACTTCGGTGCTGGTATGACGGGCGGTATAGCGTTTGTGTACGACAAAGAAAAAGAGTTTATCGACAAACTAAACGGAGAGCTTGTATTTGCTCAAAGGATAGATACGGATGATAGCGACGAAGTGAGACAGTACCTCAAAAGAGTGCTCAAAAAACACTATACGGAAACGAAAAGCGAGAAAGCGCTAAATATCCTAAACGACTTTAGACAAGAGGTAAGGTATTTCTGGCTTGTTATGCCAAAAGATATGAAATCTCCTTTGAATCCTGAGGAAGGTAACTAATAATATGCAAAGTTTTTTGAAAAATAAAAGAGTAGAACCGGCAAAAAAGAACGTTCTTGAAAGACTTAAAAATTTTAACGAAATTTATGAGAGATATGACACCCCATCTGCGAAAACACAGTCAGATAGATGCGTACAGTGCGGTATTCCGTATTGCCACAACGGCTGCCCGCTAGATAACTATATTCCGCAATGGCTCAAGCTTGTTGCCGGAAGTGATTTGAAGCTGGCGTTTAAGATGAGCAACGAATCCTCACCTTTTCCTGAAATCATGGGTAGGGTATGTCCTCAAGATAGACTTTGCGAAGGCTCGTGCACCCTAAACAAAGACTTTGGGGCAATCACGATAGGCTCGATAGAGACATTTATCACCGAAGAGGGATTCAAAAACGGTCTAAGTCTTGAGTTTCCCGGAATTACTACCAATAAAAAAGTAGCCGTTATAGGGGCTGGTCCTGCCGGACTATCGGCCGCGACTTTCCTTCTTAGGCGAGGTATTGCGGTAGACGTATACGAGAAAGAAGCTTTTGCCGGCGGCCTTTTGTCGTGGGGTATACCAAGTTTCAAACTCGATAAAGCGGCTGTGTTTAGAAGGGTTGAGATATTAAAAAGCGCTGGAATGAATTTGTTTACCAATAAAGAGGTGGGCAGAGATATCAGCTTTGACGAACTTAGAAGCAAGTATGATGCGGTATTTTTGGGTATAGGTGCAAAGAGAGGTAACAAAGCAGGTATAGGCGGCGAAGATTTACTCGGCGTTTATCAAGCGATGGATTTTCTAGGAAGCGCTCAGAAAAAAGAGCTTGAACTTCCGCATATTAAAGATGTAAGCGTAAAAGACAAAAAAGTCGTTGTAATTGGCGGCGGGGATACGGCTATGGACTGTATCAGAACGGCTCTTAGAGAGGGGGCAAAGTCTGCTCTTTGCGTTTACAGAAGGGGCGAAGACGGCATGCCTGGAAGCAAAAAAGAGTACAAAAACGCCATCGAAGAGGGTGCGGAATTTAAATTTTTTGCGGCACCAAAAGAGGTTGTCGGTAACGGTTCTGTGAGCGGCATAAAAGTTGTTAAGATGGAAGTGGTCAAAGACGGCGGTAGAGGCAAGCTAACTGAAGTTGCAAACTCGGAAGAGACGATAGAGGCGGATATCGTAGTAATGGCTCTCGGTTTTTCAATGGATGTTCCTGCGTTTATCCCGTCTGCTGGAATCAAAACGGATGAGAGGGGTCAGATACTCGTAAACGAAAGCTATGAAACAAGCCTTGTCGGTGTTTATGCCGGCGGCGACTGTTGCCGTGGTGCAAATCTAGTGGTGAACGCCGCATTGGACGGCAGGCAGGCGGCAGCGGCTATCGGGGACAAGCTTTTAGGTTAGTCGTTTGAATTTTTTTGCCGCTTGCGAGAGGTCATCAAAAGAGTTTTTGCAAGAGGTATGTAAATACAGCCATAACGCCTTAACGGAGCGCTTTGAAGTTGGCGAGGGCGGCGATAGAAGCATAAAGGCCGATCTGCTAGCCGAAGAGATTTTCGTCAAAAATTTAGCCTCTTTTGGCCGTATATATTCCGAAGAGAGTGGATATATCGGCGAAGGCGAGTATACAATATACCTAGATCCGCTTGACGGTAGCGACAATTTTGCCTCCGGCATACCGTATTACGGTGTAAGTGTGTGCCTTGATGATGGTGTGGGCAAAAAATCATTTATATGTAATTTAGCAAATGGAGATATCTTCTACAAAGATAACACTCAAGAGATACGGAAAAATATCTTTTTCAACGTTGTCCCTCAAGTACAAAAAAATCAAAGCAGGGTAGGAATTTTTGAAAAAGCTTATGCGAATCCGCAAATAGCAGAGGCTATTTTTGAAAGAAATATCAAATTCCGTTCGCCTGGTGCACTTGCGCTATCTCTTGTTTACTCAAGAGGGTGTTCATTTGCTCTTTACGTGGGTAAGTTAAGAGTTTTTGATATAATTGCTGCGCTCGATTTTTTGGACGGGCATTATATATACGAAAAAGATGACACACTTTTGGTGTCGCATGATAAAAAGATTTTTGAAGAAATTTTAGAAATAGTGACTTCAACACAAGGCAGACAAAGTGTTCTTTAGCGAAATAGTAAGCAAAATAAGAAAAGAGAGACCTACAAAAAGCGAAGCTCCTTCTCATTGGATAAAGTGCGAGAGCTGCCAAGCATTAATGTACTTTAAAGAGATTGCCGCAAAAAGATATGTATGCCCTAAGTGCGGCTATCATATGAGGTTAAGCGTTGAAGATAGGATAGAGATACTTTGCGATGAAGGGAGCTTCATAGAAAAAGACCATGATTTAACGCCTGTGGATCCACTAAACTTCGTAGATAAAAAATCATACAAAAAAAGGGTCGAAGAGGGTGTTAAAAAGACGGGCAGGGCGAGTTCTGCCGTCGGCGGGGAGTGTACGATAAACGGCATTCCCGCAGAAATTGTTATATTTGACTTTGGTTTTATGGGCGGAAGCCTCGGTTCAGTAGAGGGCGAGAAGATAGTGAGGGCTGTCAATAGGGCGATAGCAAAAAAATGCGGTGTTGTTATTGTATCGGCATCCGGTGGAGCTAGAATGCAGGAGAGTACATATAGCCTTATGCAGATGGCAAAAACATCGGCTGCACTCTCCAAGCTATCAAAAGAGGGGCTTCCGTTTATCTCCATACTCACAGACCCAACGATGGGCGGTGTAAGCGCATCTTTTGCGATGCTGGGTGATATAATCATAGCCGAGCCGGGAGCGCTTATCGGTTTTGCCGGGCAAAGAGTTATCAAGCAAACCATTAACGCAGAGCTTCCGGAAGGATTTCAACGAAGCGAATTTCTACTTGAAAAAGGGCTTATCGACATGGTCGTAAAAAGAGACGACCTCAAAAAAACCGTCGGGGATTTGCTACTTTACTTTAACAAATGAGGGTTAGGATTTTTACTATCGAAAAAAGCGAGGATGGCGATATAAAGTCGATGCTAAAAGATTATCAAAAGATGTCTCAAAAATTTTGCTCTTTGGAGTTTGTAAAGCTTTTTGATAAGTCTCTTGCTGCCTCCCAAAAGCAAGGAGCAGAGGCGGCAAAAGAATCTTATGAAAAGGCTTATCTGCCGTATTTTGAAAATTCATACAATATTGCTCTTGATGAAGAGGGTAAAAATATAGACAGTATGGCTTTTAGCAAATTTTTCGACAAGCATTCGAATATCAATTTTTTTATAGGCGGAGCATACGGATTTAACGCCTCTTTCCTTAAAAAAGTTGATGCGGTGCTTAGCCTTAGTCCGCTTACCTTTTCTCACAAACTTGCTAAGCTAGTTCTTGCCGAGCAAGTATTTAGGGGCGTTGCAATCAAAAATAACCATCCATACCATAAATAAGGGGTCCTTTTGAAAGCTAAAGATTTACAACTATTTGAACAACTATTAAACGATAGAAAAATTCAGCTGCAAAAAAATATAGCATCCTTTGCCGATGAACAAGCCGGAGCACAAAAAGACGACCTTAAAGACGAGGGAGATCTGGCATCTGCTAGTGGTGGCGCAGTAATATCTGATGCAATAATAATGCAACAAAAAAAAGAACTTGAAGAAATAGAATACGCTTTTAAAAAAATAAAAGACGGCAGCTACGGCACGTGCGAAATGTGCGAAGACCCCATCGGTATACCGCGCCTTAAAGCAAAACCTTTTGCAAGATATTGTATAGTGCGCAGAGAGATTGTCGAAAAAGAAAATAAAGCAAAAGGAAAATAGATGAGCTTAAAAAATTACACTTTTTTTTCTTTTATCTATGTGTGTCTTATTGGGCTGATAGCAATGTTCAATGCGAGCGGTGGAGACTATAGTCTTTCGTTTTTAGGCTTTACGTATACGTTACCGATTGCCGTATGGATGGTAGTCCCTTTGATACTATTTTTTGTGGCGACAATGGCGCATATGGGTTATTACGGGCTTGTAAATTACCTCAAAATCAGCTCTTACAAACACGACTTCGAGACGCTAATCGATCAAATAAGTTCGAAATTTCTGGGTCACGAAGAGGAAAAAGAGTACAAAAATAGCGAGTTTAAGACTCTTGCCGATTTTATAGTTCAGTGCGATATTAAGCCAAAAAGTAGATTTAAGCTCAATATCCCAAAAATAGACAAAGTAGCGGAGACTATTCATAAGATAGAGGATCTTGGCGAGTTTGTTGATATATCAAAATATAGGCTTTCAAAAGATAACGCCTTGATGCAAAAAAATATGGAAAACAGAATTGTTCTGGAGCCTAAATATGCCGAAGAGGTATTAAAATCTTGCGACAAACTAACGGATCTTTGCCAAAAAGCGTTTGATACGTATGTTGAATTTGGCGATCTAAAACAAATCAAAAAACTAGATATTACACCTACAAAAGCTATTGCTATCAAGCTGATTACTAGATTTAGCGGTACGGATGAAGAGTTTGAGCTTGATAAGGAGTATGTAAAAGAGCTTTGTGCCGTAACTAAATTCGGCAAAGATGATTATATAAGCCTTGCCAAAACATTAATTAGAAAGCTAAATCCGGATGAGACCTTGGAGCTATTCTTTATATTGTCAAGAGATAATCTTGAGGCGATAGGCGCATACATCTATGTTAATCTCGAGCTAGAAGTAATCGATAAAGCAAAAGAGCTTCTATCTCAAAGCGGTGACGATGAATTCTTGGAGTTCAAAGCATTTTTGTGCCTAAAAGAAAAAGGCAAAAACCTAAGACTATCAAGCTTCCTAGAAGCATTGCAAAAGTAACAAATGCCTTCTCTTCCCTTTGGTCCCGATTTTACCGTATTAGCCCCTCTTGCGGGTTATACGGATCTCCCTTTCCGCTCAGTTGTAAAAAAATTTGGCGTTGACCTCACGGTTAGCGAGATGATAAGCTCCAACGCCCTTGCTTATGCCAGTAAAAAAACAAAAAAAATAGCCGAAAAAAGCGAACGAGAGACCCCATACTCCGTGCAGATAGCCGGATATAAAGAAGATGTCGTCAAAAGGGCAGTAGAGGTGCTCAATGACATGGACGGTATCGATATTATAGACCTCAACTGCGGCTGCCCTGCGCCAAAAGTGGTCGGAAACAACAGCGGAAGCGGACTACTAAAAGATTTGCCGCAGATGTCTAGGCTCATTGAGACAATCAAAAAAACATCCAACAAAGAGTATACATCTTGCAAAATCCGTCTCGGTTTTGAGGGCAAGCACGGTGTAGAGATAGCGAAAATCTGCGAAGATAGCGGTGCTGACTTTATAGCCGTACATGGGCGTACACGGGCTATGAAATTTGGCGGCGAGGTGGATTACGAAGCGATAGGAGAGATAAAAGCGGCGGTTAAAATACCGGTTATCGCAAACGGCGATATAACGAGCTTTGAAAAAGCCAAATATGTCTCCGAGCTTACAGGGTGCGACGGTATCATGATAGGACGCGCCGCCATCGGAAATCCTTGGATATTCTATCAAATCAAACAAGGAAGCGCAGAGGTACCTAGCGGGCTAAAAAGAGAGGTCGTACTGGAGCATTTTGATGAGATGGTTAGATTTCACGGCGAGCGAGGTGTGATAATGTTTCGTAAGCATCTGCATACATACTCAAAAGGGATTGATGGTGCTACGTCGTTTCGTGTGCTTGTGAACAAAATAGCAGACCCGAGACTGATGAGAGAGCACATTGGAGAGTTTTTTAGCGTTTAGTTTTTTAGCGCAAATTGCGTTTTGAAATATGCTCCTTTGTTGCCGTCTGCAGTGAACTCCATCGGCACCACCGTCTCTTTGCCACATACGTCATAGGTCCAATTCTCTTGCCATTTCCCACTAATCAAGAATACCTTTTCCATGCCCGCCTCTTTGAGCGGTAAATATTCCGCACCTTCAACTTCACCGATTTTATTTACTTTGACGAGCTTGACGTTTTTTGTTTCACATTTATCTGCCTTGCTGATTCCGTATACATTTACCATTGCCGACACCATTGCGTTTGGTTGTGCATCCACGAGGAGCTTAAAAGTCGCCCTTGGTATCGCCTAATTTATTTACAAGTTCTAGTTTTTGTCTAATTTGTTCAAACATCGGCATTGACGGGCCGATAGCTCTGGCGATATTTAGAGCTTTTTTTATTGTTGTTTTCACCTATGCTTTCATAATAGGCTACGCCTAAAATCAATATCGCTAGGCCATAGTTTTTGCGTGCGGAGCGCATCAGCATATCGTATGCTTTTATGTCAAGCGCCCTCTCTTTAATACTTCTTTTGCGCAGAGTTTCATACTTTTGATAATCGACTTTTCCGTTTTCCAAAAAGCTAAATTCTGGATCGCTATAAAAAGCGGTAAATACGAGATACATACCTTCAGCATTGCCGGCTTGTGCGCTTTCTCTGGCTAGGGCTCTTGCTTTTTGAATATCTTTTTTATGCCCCTTGTCGAAAAAACCAAGATACAGTTTTGCTAATGCGTTTTTGCTTCCACATTTCCGTTTTGAGATCCATTTTCGAACAATTTTGCCGCTTGTTCAAACTCTTTTTTTTGTAAAGCCAACATGCCGTCTTCGTATTCACCTGCGAAAAGGAAAGTTGCGGAGAGTGACAATGTGGCCGCAAAAAATATTTTCTTCACTTTATTAGTAGTTTCCTTCTGCTTTTATACGGTATTCGTCGAAGTTTGATAGTTGCTGTTGCGGCTTTAGAAATTCACTCAATTTTCTTTCGTTTTCTGCCATTATTCGCTTAAAATCATCGTTTTGTAAATCAGCGCCGTCCGAGTAATATCTATCAACCACCACGTTGGTGTTCCCAACCAAAAGCAAGTATTTGATGCCGTTGTATTCGACCAGCATTAATTTGTTACTTGGGTCTAAAAAGCTTTGGCTTATTACCTGCACCTCTTCTGTCGCCCCATCTGATTTATGCGAGCTAGGGAGTAGCCATCCGCCTTTTGCCGCAGCGCTTTTGCCCACGACACGCTTTTTGATATAAAAAGCTATTGCTACGAGAAACGTAAGGAAGGATACGACTACTACATATCTCCAGCTTACATCATCGTCTGTTTGAGGTTTTGCCGTTGACAAAGCAGGTTGCTTCTGGGGTTGTGTAGCATTTGTCTCTGTGACCGGGGTTGGTATATGGGGGATAACTTTTAGTTGTAGTTTGTAGCCGTCATTGTTTTTGAGAGCCTCAAAAGATATCTCTTTTTTTGTTGCAAACTCCAACTTTACAGCCGAAGCTCCCTCTTTGGTCATTGTAACTCTGGATATGAGAGGGTTTTGCGTTAAAGATAAATCTTTTTTTGAATCTATAGCTATTCCAGATATTTTTAGTATCGTACCGTTTTCAGTGGCGTCTTGTTCGATATAGCCCTCAAAAGGGGCGTCGAAGGATAGATTTATCTCGACCGATTCTTGATTTTCGTTGACGCTCATAGATAGGAGGCTGGCGGCAAACATATTCACCGCCAAAACTAATGCTAAAAATAGACTTCTCATTATTTCTCTTTGGAAAAGTATTCGATAACTGTTTTTGAGTCAAGTATTTCATTGACCCTGATTGCAAGATTTTTTTCATATACCATGATTTCACCCTTGCCGATGATGCGTTGGTTGATGAATATCTCGACAGATTCGCCGGCAGGCTTTCGTAGGTCTATAATAGAGCCTTTCTGGAGTTTGAGTATCTCTGCGAGACTTAACTCCACTGTTCCCAAATATGAAGAAAATTCGACTTGCATATCAAGAAGTCCGGAGTAGTCGATGAGCAACTCCTCGGCCGTATAGACCCTCTCTTCTTTGAGGCTTTCCAAACTTTTTGTCAGTTCAGCCTCATTTACTTTCTGCAAAATATCTAGAGTATCCTCTTCCATTTTTTCTCTTTATTGGCTTGTTGTTTCTAGGTTCTATTCTACTTCAATTTAACATAAAATTTTGCGCCAAAAAGGTATAATTGACCCTTTGTAGAGGGTTTGATGGATATTTTTTTGGTAACTACCGGTTTTTTAGCCGGAACTCTTAGCGGTTTTTTCGGTGTCGGCGGCGGAACTATTACCGTCCCTCTGCTTATAGCGCTTGGACTCGGCATTAAAGAAGCTATAGCGGTGTCTGCTTTGCAGATGAGTTTTAGCTCCGTGTTTGGATCATATATAAATTATAAAAAATCAGTTTTTGATGCTAAGGCTGCAACCCCATTTTTGCTGGGCGGTGCTTTTGGCGGTGTTTTAGGTGCATATTTTACGGGGATTGCAAACGATAAAACACTTGCCGTAATTTTGATAGTATTTATGATATTTACGGTTGTGAAGCTATTTTTTTCTCCTGCCGCAAGGGAGGCAAATGAGGAAAAAAACAATCCGCCGCTATTTTTTGTGATAGGGCTTTTTATTGGGGCGCTTGGTTCATCAGTCGGTATAGGCGGCGCATTACTGTTGGCTCCGGTGCTTGTTGGTTTTTTGGGGTTTGGACTCAAAAAAGCAATAGGGGTTACACTTTTTTATGTCATATCGACTAGTGTATTTGCGGCTACAAGTTTTTATATCGCCGGTATGCTTGACGTTATAAAAGCTCTTCAGGTAGCCGTTCCGTCAATATTTGGAGTATATCTCGGTATCTATATGGCCTCCAAGACGGAAGCCAATAAACATAAGGGGCTAATGTTGGCTCTTTATGTGTTTATCACCGCTTCGTTAATTTTTGAGTTTTTTGGAAGAGATGATGGATAAAATAAGAGTATACGGCGCAAGAGAGAACAATTTAAAAAATATAAATATAGAGTTGCCTAAAAACAAGCTTGTAGTGTTTACGGGCTTAAGCGGTAGCGGTAAATCCACCCTTGCGTTCGATACGCTTTACGCCGAGGGGCAAAGAAGATATATCGAAAGCCTCAGCAGCTATGCTAGACAGTTTCTTGATAGGGTTGGCAAACCGGATGTTGATAAGATAGACGGACTCACTCCGGCCATTGCGATAGACCAGAAAACTACTAGCAAAAACCCACGCTCAACGGTCGGGACGATAACCGAGATATACGACTATATGAGGCTTTTGTATGCCCGTATCGGCGTACAGCACTGCCACCTGTGCGGCAAGCCGATTAGCTCCATGAGCGCACAAGATATTATAGGTGAAGTTCTCAAGCTCCCAAAAGAGGCCAAAATAATGATCCTATCCCCCGTTGTTAACGAAAAAAAAGGGACTTTTGAGACGGAGCTTGAGAGACTAAGGCAAAAAGGGTTTGTCCGCGTCCAAATCGACGGCGTGCTAACAAGGCTCGATGAAGAGATAACGCTCTCAAAAACCAAAAAACATACGATAAAACTAGTCGTAGACAGAATAAGCGCAACCGAAGAAAATAAAGCCCGTGTTGCCGATGCCGTTGAAAAAGCGTTAAAAGAGAGTTTAGGGGTTGTAGAAGTAGAAATCACGAACGCAAAAGAGCTGGAGCTAGAAACCCATCACCTGCTGTTTAGCGAGCACTCGGCTTGTTTTGATTGCAAAGTATCTTTTGAACCTCTCGAGCCTCTATCTTTTTCTTTCAACTCCATCAAGGGGGCTTGCCAACACTGTGACGGGCTTGGGATGAGGCACACCATAGATATGGACAAGGTCGTGGATGTAGAGCTTGCCATCGATGATGGCGCCGTAAAAGTGATGTATGGGTTTAACAAAGGATATTACGCCAGTCTTTTAAAGGCGTTTTGTGAAGCGGAGAAGATACCGACCAATAAGCCGTTTCGTGAGCTTGAGGAGTACCAAAAAAGAGCAATATTGAGCGGTAGCAGCACCGAGGTGTCCGTAAAATTCAAAACCTATGATGTAACGAGAAAGTGGCAGGGTGTCATCAAATACGCCTACGATATCCTCAAAGATGACAAAGATTTTGAAAACTACATGATAGAAAAAAAGTGCGAAGCGTGTGGCGGACACAGGCTAAAGCCTGAATCCTTGGCGGTCAAGGTTGCTGGATACGGTATTGCCGATATGATAGGTATGCCCATAGACAAGCTCTACTCCGTATTTGAAAATGCGGATGACTTTGACGGCGGCAAGAGCGTATTTGAGTATCTAGGTGAACAAGAGCGAAAGATTGCTCTTTCGATACTAAAAGAGATAAAAGAGAGGCTATTTTTCCTATACGATGTCGGGCTCGGGTATCTATCTCTAGGCAGAGATGCTAGAAGTATCAGTGGCGGCGAGGCACAGCGTATTAGGATAGCCTCGCAGATAGGTAGTGGGCTAACGGGCGTCATGTATGTAGTGGATGAGCCTAGTATCGGGCTTCACGAGAGAGATACGATGAAGCTTATCCGCACGATGCGTTCATTGCAAAAAAAAGGAAATACCGTCATAGTCGTCGAGCATGACAAAAAGACGATAGAGGAAGCCGACCACATCGTCGATATAGGTCCTGGGGCTGGAAAATTCGGCGGTGAGGTTGTATTTGAAGGGAATCTAAAAGAGCTAATGAGCTCAGATACGCAGACGGCAAAATACCTCAGCGGTGAGAAAAAGATAGAGTATTTTTATAGAAGAGCTCAAAACGAGTATATCGAGATAGCAGGGGTAAACCTCAACAATATCGAAAATTTGAGTGTCAAAATTCCGCTCAAAAACCTCGTATGTATCACGGGTGTATCTGGAAGCGGCAAAAGCTCCCTTATTATTCAGACGCTTTTACCCGTAGCAAGAGAGCTTCTAAATAACGCTAGAAAAGTGCAAAAGATAGCTGGCGTAGAGATAAAAGGTCTTGAAAAACTAGACAAAGTAATATATCTAGACCAAAGCCCAATAGGCAGAACGCCTCGCTCAAATCCTGCTACATACACGGGTGTAATGGACGACATCCGAAATCTATTTGCCGAGACCAAAGAGGCGAAAATAAGAGGGTACGGTCCGGGGCGATTTAGCTTCAATGTCAAGGGTGGCAGATGTGAGAAGTGTCAAGGCGAGGGTGAAATCAAGATAGAGATGCACTTTTTGCCCGACATCATGGTCAAGTGCGACGCTTGTCACGGGACTAGATACAATGAGCAAACGCTAGAGATAGAATACAAGGGCAAAAACATATCACAAGTGCTCTCTATGAGCGTGGACGAGGCGCTAGAGTTTTTCAAGGCGGTGCCGAAAATCTATCAAAAACTCAAAACCCTTCAAGATGTAGGGCTTGGCTATATTACGCTTGGACAAAACGCCGTTACGCTATCGGGTGGCGAGGCGCAGAGAATCAAAGTCTCAAAAGAGCTGAGCCGCAAGGATACGGGCAAAACTCTATACATATTAGACGAGCCGACCACAGGGCTGCATTTTGCCGACATAGATAGGCTGACGGGTGTGCTTCACAAGCTTGTTGAGCTAGAAAATTCGGTCGTGGTGATAGAGCACAATCTAGATGTAATCAAAAACGCAGACTACATCATAGATATGGGGCCTGAAGGCGGAAGCGGCGGCGGCAAGGTGGTTGCGGTCGGTAGTCCCGAAGAGGTGGCAAAAAGCGGTATAGGCTATACGGCGCAGTTTTTGGCTGAGGAATTGGGTATAAAAGAATCAAATAAAAAGGGTAAAAAATAGATGCAAAGCGGTTTTGGAAAAAACACTATAAAAAATCATATAAAAGATGTAAAAGCCGATGATCCATGGAGTGTTTTTAAGATAATGTCAAATTTCGTAGAAGGATTTGACGTACTAAAAGATGTTGGACCTTCGGTTACTTTTTTCGGTAGTGCCAGACTAAAGCCGGGGAGCAGATACTATGAGGAGGCTAGAAGGCTTGCCTTTATGTATGCCGAGAGCGGGTTTAATGTAGTAACCGGCGGTAGCAACGGCATTATGGAGGCGGCAAACAAAGGGGCATTTGAAAGCGGAAAAACGGAGTCAATAGGGCTAAATATACAGCTTCCGCATGAGCAAAAATCAAATCCTTATACGACTATGAGCGTAGAGTTTGATTACTTTTTTGTCCGCAAGGTAATGCTTGTAAAATACTCTTATGCATACATCGTATTTCCAGGCGGTTTTGGTACTTTTGACGAGCTTTTCGAGGCTCTTACGCTTGTGCAGACAGGTAAGATATTTCCTATTAGTATCATCCTTGTGGGCGTTGACTTCTGGACCCCTATGATGGAATTTTTGAAAAAGAGTCCGCTCGAGCTTGGAACCATATCCCCGCAGGATTTGGATCTTATTAAGCTAACCGATGACCCGGAGGAGGCTATAATGATAACAAAGCAAAATATTATAAACAAGCTTGATGAGCTCGAAAAAGAGGGTCTTCAAGAGAGCGAAGTATATCAAGGACTTTTAAACCTCTATTCAAGGGAGTCTTGCAGTCTGGATTTGGCGATAAAAAATGGCAAATAAACGTGTAGTAGTAGCAATGAGCGGTGGAGTGGACAGCTCCATGACGGCAAAGAGAATGGTGGATGCCGGATATGAAGTGCTTGGGGTGTATCTAAAGCTGCACGGTAACGAGGTCTCCCATGCCTCAAACATAGCAAACATAGAAAAAGTGTCAAAATATCTTGGGATTAAATACGAAATTATTCCACTCAAAGAGAGCTTTGAGAAATTTGTCATCAATCCGTTTATCGAATACTACAAAAGTGGGTTGACACCAAATCCTTGCACGTTTTGCAACCGTGAGATAAAGTTTGGTGCACTGGTACGGTTTGCCGTAGAACGGGGATACGACTATTTGGCCACGGGGCATTACGTCAGATGCGACGGAAGTTTTTTTTATGAGGCTATCGATAGAAGCAAAGATCAAAGCTATTTTTTATTTAACGTTAAAAGAGAAATCTTGCCGCGCCTTATATTTCCGCTCGGTGAAACTATAAAGGCAAAGCTCAAAGAGGAGGCTTCTAGGATACCGGAAATAGCCTCTTTAAGCACTCAAAAAGAGAGCTCGGAAATATGTTTTGTTAGCGAAAACTACATAGAAACCCTAAAAGAGCTCGGGATAGAGACAGACGGCACCGGCAAGGTTGTCGACGAGAGCGGGAAAGAGGTTGGTGTCCATAAGGGCTTTATGCACTATACGGTTGGACAGCGCAAGGGATTTGACGTGCCTCTGTCACATGTGCCGCTGTATGTCAAAGAAATAGATGCCGAAAATAACAAAGTTGTTGTTTGTGAAAAAGACGGAATATATGCTGAGTCTTTAGAGGCGGAGAACTTAAATATGTTTACGGATGATGTTAATTTTGATTGCGAAGTCAAGGTTAGATACAGAAGCGAGAAAACTCCGGCAACCGTTGAGATAAAGAATGGTATAGCGCATATAAAACTAAAAAATCCGCAATTTGCCATAGCCAAAGGTCAAGCTGCCGTCTTTTATGACGGAGAAAAGGTTTTGGGCGGCGGATACATATCCTAATCCCCTCAAAGCCGAATTTTGGTACAATCCCGAAACTAAAAAGCTTTGAGGTAAAAACCATGAGAGGTTACAAAATCTTTTCCGGCAGCGCCCACCCCGTGCTTGCCGAGAATATTTCAAAATATTTGGATGTTGGCTTGTCGCAGTCAAATATCGCCAAGTTTTCTGATGGCGAGATAAACTGCCAAATCAGTGAGAGCGTCAGGGGTAGAGATGTGTTTATCATCCAACCGACATGCGCTCCGACAAACGACAATCTTATGGAGCTGCTCATTATGACGGACGCCATCAGACGAAGCTCCGCTAAGTCTATTACGGCGGTTATCCCGTATTTTGGGTATGCGAGACAAGATAGAAAAGCGGCTCCTAGAGTGCCTATTACCTCAAAACTTGTTGCGAACTTGATTGAAACTGCCGGTATCACAAGGGTTGTGACTATGGATTTGCACGCAGGTCAAATCCAAGGCTTTTTTGATATTCCGGTCGACAACCTCTACGGTTCTACCGTGTTTGTGGACTATATCAAAAACAAAAACCTCAAAAATCCTATCATAGCAAGTCCAGATGTAGGCGGTGTGGCTAGAGCTAGAAGTATGGCGAGCAAAATGGGTCTTGACCTTGTGATAGTAGACAAAAGAAGAGAAAAAGCCAACAAAAGCGAAGTTATGAACATCATAGGCGACGTTGAAGGCAAAGATGTTGTTTTGGTAGATGATATCATCGATACCGCCGGTACGATAGTGCAAGCTGCTGCGGCTCTAAAAGCCAAAGGTGCAACATCCGTAATGGCTTGCTGTACGCACGGAGTTCTATCCGGTCCCGCTTTTGACAGAATCGAAAAAGGGGAGCTTGATGAGCTTGTAATTACCGATACGATACCGCACAATACGCAGTCTCCTAAGGTGACGGTGCTTACGATATCTAGCATATTCGGCGAAGTGATAAGACGCGTTTATCACAACGAAAGCGTAAATAGCCTATTTCTAGTCTAAATAAAGGAGGGCGAGATGGTATATGACGACGATTTTGAAGACGATATGTTCCCTAGTGATATCGACAATGAAGAAGATGGTGACGAGGGTGGCTTCGGCGGTTTTGACGACGATGGCGAAATAGACTATGATGATGACGACTATGTGTCGTTTGATGACCTCGATGAAGACGACGAGGATGAAGATTTTTACGAAATGGATGATGAATAATGCCGTTACTAGATAGTTTCAAAGTTGACCACACCAAGATGAAGGCTCCTGCAGTCAGACTTGCAAAGACTATGACCACGCCAAAGGGTGACACCATAAGTGTGTTTGATCTTAGATTTTTTGCCCCAAACAAAGAGATGATGGGCGAGAGAGGGGCTCATACGCTTGAACATCTTTTTGCAGGCTATATTAGAGAGCACCTAAACGCTGAAGACGTAGAGATAATCGACGTATCCCCGATGGGCTGCAGAACCGGGTTTTATATGAGCCTTATCGGTACTCCTGACGAAAAAAGAGTAGGGTTTGCGTGGCAAGAGGCGATGAAGGATATCCTAAGGGTAAAGTCGGAAAGCGATATCCCTGAGCTGAACGTGTATCAATGCGGTACATGTGCAATGCACTCGCTAGAAGAAGCCAAAGAGATAGCAACAAAGATACTGGATAGAGGTATCGGTGTCATGGATAACGAAGAGCTAAAATTAGACGATGCTCTTTTGAATAAATAGGAACTGAATGCAAAATATCCGAAACTTTTCTATAATAGCCCATATCGACCACGGCAAAAGTACCCTTGCCGACCGTATAATAGAGCAGTGTGGTGCAATCACGCAACGTGAGATGACATCCCAGCTTCTTGATACGATGGATATAGAAAAAGAGCGCGGTATCACGATAAAAGCACAAAGCGTCCGTTTAAAATACGTCAAAGACGGGCAAGAGTACATCCTAAACCTGATAGATACCCCTGGGCATGTAGACTTTTCGTATGAAGTATCAAAATCTCTTGCCTCATCCGACGGCGCATTGCTTGTCGTGGATGCTTCGCAAGGGATAGAAGCGCAGACGCTTGCCAATGTGTATACTGCGATAGAGCATAATCTTGAGATACTCCCGGTTATAAACAAAATAGATCTTCCTGCCGCAGAGCCTGAGAGGGTGATGGAAGAGATAGAGAAAAGTATCGGACTGGATTGTACAAATGCAGCGATGGTATCGGCAAAAAGCGGCATCGGAATCAAAGAGCTAATAGACAAGCTAATTGACGTAATCCCGCCACCGAAAGGCGATATAAATAAGCCTTTAAAAGCGGTTATTTACGACAGTTGGTTTGATAGTTATCTCGGCGCCCTCGCAATCGTGAGGGTATTTGACGGAGAGCTGAAAAAAGGCGCTCCGATAAAGGTGATGAGTACCGGCAAAGAATATACGGTTCAAAGTCTTACTTATCCCCATCCTTTACATCCAGAAAGCACAGACTCCATTAAACCAGGAGAGATAGGTGTTTTGGTTACCGGATTAAAAAATGTGAAGGAGTTGAGGGTCGGAGATACGGTAACCGACGCTAAGAACTCGTGCAGTGAACCTGTTGGGGAGTTCAGAGAGCCTAGACCGTTCGTGTTTGCGGGTTTTTACCCGATTGATACGGATAAATTTGAAGATTTAAGGGATGCTCTCGACAAGCTAAAATTAAACGACGCATCCATCTCCTATGAGCCTGAGACTTCAGCGGCTCTCGGATTTGGTTTTAGGGTAGGCTTTTTGGGTCTACTCCATATGGAAGTCATAAAGGAACGGTTAGAGAGGGAGTTTGGACTTGACCTTATCGCCACCGCTCCTACGGTCGTGTATGACGTCAAGCTGACAAACGGTGAGACCGTGAGGGTGCAAAACCCTTCCGATTTGCCGGATGTTCAGCGGATAGAGGCTATTTTTGAGCCGTACGTCAAAGCCACCGTAATAGTACCGAACGATTTTGTGGGTAATATAATTACTCTGATGAATGATAGAAGAGGTGTGCAGCAAAAGATGGACTATATCGGTCTCGATAGAGTTCTTCTTGTATATGATGTGCCGCTAAATGAAATCGTAATCGATTTTTACGATAAATTAAAATCTGCCACTAAAGGCTATGCTAGCTTTGATTATGAGCCACATGACTACAAAATGGGCGACCTCGTAAAGCTGGATATTAGAGTGGCGGGTGAAGTCGTCGACGCATTGTCCCTTATAGTACCTAGGCAAAAAGCCGACTTCAAGGGGCGAGAGCTTGTCAAAAAGATGAAAGAGCTGGTTCCAAGACAGCTTTTCGAGGTTGCCATACAGGCAAGTATAGGAAATAGAGTTATAGCCAGAGAGACCGTAAAGTCTATGGGTAAGAACGTTACCGCAAAATGTTACGGCGGGGATATAACAAGAAAAAGAAAGCTTCTTGAGAAGCAAAAAGAGGGCAAAAAACGGATGAAGGCGATTGGCAAGGTGGAACTTAGCCAAGACGCGTTCCTGGCCGTACTTAAACTAGACTAATCCTCTTTATTTTTCTTATTTTCTCTACATACGCTCCAAAGGAGCTTTAATGAATTATAAAAAAGGTAAATATATTAATGAGTTTTGATAAATTAGGACTAAGCGAAAACATACTAAGAGGGGTAAAAGAAGCCGGTTTCACGGAAGCGAGCCCTATCCAAGAACAAGCTATTCCGATAGTGCTTGAGGGTCACGACATGGTGGCGCAAGCGCAAACCGGTACAGGAAAAACTGCGGCATTCGGTCTGCCGGTAATGAGTAAAATAGACCCTAACGGCGGCGTGCAAGTGCTTATAATTACGCCAACAAGAGAGCTTTGTATGCAAGTAAGCGATGAGCTTTACAAACTAGGCAGATACGCAAACATTAAAACGGTTGCGGTTTACGGCGGACAAAGCATATCAAGGCAAGTTGATCTAATAGGTAGAGGCGCACAAGTCGTCGTAGCTACTCCGGGAAGACTTCTTGACCATCTTCTAAATGATAGACTTAGAGATTTCAATCCGCAATACGTTATCTTGGACGAAGCGGATGAGATGCTCGATATGGGCTTTTTGGAGGACATCGAAGAGATATTCAAATTCCTTCCAAAATCAAGACAAACACTTCTATTCTCTGCGACAATGCCAAGAGAAATAAGAGCTCTTGCCGAGAAAATTCTCAAAGAGCCAAAAACGGTAAGTGTACAATCAAAAGAGGTAACAAGCGAAAATATCGAGCAGTTCTTCTATGTTGTAGAGGATTGGGAGAGAAGCGATGCGATCGTAAGGCTAATTGATTTTGAAGATCCAAGCAGAGCAATCGTATTTTGTAGAACAAAAAAAGATGCCGACGAGCTATCGACTACACTAGTGGCGAGAGGCTACCCAGCAAAAGCGCTTCACGGCGATCTTGAACAAAGACAAAGAGAAGAGGTCGTAAAAAGCTTCAAAGCAGGAAAAATACTTATACTTGTAGCAACAGACGTTGCGGCGAGAGGTCTTGATATCAACGACGTAAGCCATGTATTCAACTATCATATCCCACTTGACCCTGAGAGCTATGTTCACAGAATAGGCAGAACAGGGAGAGCGGGAAAAGCTGGGAAAGCGGTAACCCTTGTTAAGCCTCTTGAGTTTAGAGAGCTAAACAGAATCAAACAAGTAACAAAAGCGCAAATCTATCATATGGAAGTGCCGACACTTGAAGATGTAAAAAACAAAAAAATCGTTAAGCTTGTTGATAAAATCAAACATCAACATATCTCTGACGAGGCGACGGAGCTGTTTGCCCAAATGAGTAGCGAAATGGATATTCCTACTCTTTGTATGAAACTGCTATCAAAAATTATCTCCAAAAATAAAGCGGAAGGTCCTTCGCATATCGGTATTAAGGGTAAAAACCTTGAGAGAATGATAGAGGCAAAAGCAAACGACAGAGGCGGCGACAGAGGTGGCTCTAGAGGAAGATTTGGCAACAGGGGCGGTGGCTACAGAGGCGATAGAGGTACAAGAGAGGGCGGATATAGAAATGATAGAAGCCCTAGACCACCGAGAGACAGAGATGGCGGTGCGCCAAGAGGCCCTAGAGAGGGCGGCGGCGATAGAGGCGGCAATAGAAGATAAATGTTCGGTTGCATAGTTTGCAACTCGCTTTCATTTGGTCATATATGCAACAAATGTCTAAACGGGGCTCTCGCCCCGACTCTTAACACGAGAGATATAAACGGACTCCAAGTTATCAGTTTTTACAAATACTCCGAGATAGAACCTCTCATAAAATACAAACACAAAATGGTTGGAAGCTTTATTCTGAAGCGTTTGGCAAGCGTTAGCTTCAAAAAATTTGCCAAAAACTTCGAGTATGAAAGCAAAATCTCACTAATTCCTATAGACGACAAAACCACTCACGGATATTCACATACGGCGATACTGGCAAACGCTATGCGTTCAACCGTATTTGAGGCGCAGTGGGGCGCTATGAGGGCAAAAAATGATGTGGTGTATGCCGGGCAAAGCCTAGAATTTCGTAAGAATAATCCGAGAGAGTTTGATTTCAGGGGTGCAAAGCACAAAGAGATAGTGCTTGTGGATGACATAGTGACTACTGGAACAACTCTGCTGGAAGCCAGAGCAAGCGCCGAGGCAGCGGGATATGAGGTGCTTTTCTCGGTTACGCTTGCGGATGCAAGAGAGTAGGGCTTTCGCCCACGCTCTTTATTAGACTTTTTTCACAAACTCAGATTTTAGTCCCATGGCGCCGATACCATCTACTTTGCAGTCGATGTTATGGTCACCCTCGGTCAGACGCATTATCTTGATTTTTGTCCCTATTTTGATGGCGCTTGAAGAACCTTTGACTTTTAGGTCTTTGATGACTGTGACCATATCACCTTCTTTTAGCACATTGCCGTTCGCGTCTTTGACTATTAGCTCATCGCTCTCGGTAGTTGCGGCGTCTTTGCTCCACTCATGGGCGCATTCTGGACAGACGAGCAGGGCACCGTCTTCGTATGTGTATTCGGAGTTGCATTTTGGGCAGTTAGGTAGTTTATCGCTCATTTTTATCCTTGTTATAGTTTTTTAGCGTAGCAAAATAAAATATCAAAGCTTTTGTGCGGCTTGTCTATCGTGTGGGCTACCGTGATATATGGTTTCTCGAAGCCGTTTTTGGTGAAAAATCCAGAGAACTCTTCAGGCGTAAAACCGAAGTGATAAACCCCTGTGTTGTCAGAGTGGAATGAGCCGTCTTCTTTTGCAAGGTCAGCCACCCCTAGATACCCTCCGCTTTTGACAGCCTGCGCAAATCTAGCAAAAAGTTCACTCGGTTTTTCGATGTGATGGACTGTCATAGCGCTCACTATCGCATCATATTCGCCCTCTCCTAGATGAGAGTCTGCACTAAGTTCCATTATATCTACATTGCCCAGCTGCCGCTCGTTGGCTTTTGCTTTGAAGTTTTTTAGCATTTCGCTTGAGAGGTCGGCACCGACGAGTTTGGCGACAAGCGGGGCGATATTTAGCCCAACTAGACCCGTGCCGCATCCAAAGTCCATTACCGTATGGCTGCTCTGGAGCGGAATGTTTTTGATGATTTGAGATGTGATTTTGGTTGCCATATTGACTCTAGTCTGGCTCTTGTCCCATTCGGCAGCTGCCGCGTCAAATCTAGTCTTGTTTTCGGTCAAGTTTAAACCTCTATGAGTAGTATCTCGCTATCCTTTGTAAGCTCTATCTCTAGTTGCTGCCCGCCCGTTATCTGTGTGGAGTCTCGCTCAAATAGGATTTTGCCGCCAACGGCCACTATGCCGCTGGTCACGAACAAAAACACACCCGTGCCGACCGATAGCCGATATGTGATTATAGCCTGTTTATCCCAATATCCTCTTTTGCTATCTCTCTTTGTTCATACACCGGCGTTAGCCCTTTGCTCTGCGGGCGTATCCATATCTGAAACAGCTTTATCATCTGAAGCATTGAATTCAGAGTGATATATCCCTATGCCAGCTGACATTTTTTGTACACTTGGAGCTGTGAAAACACTTTTGTACCCCATACTATCCTCGTGCACTATAGAGCCCTTCATCAGCACCGTAACTATCTCCATATCGGCGTGCGGGTGTATGCCAAAGCCCCTTAGCGGGGCGATGGAGTCGTCATTGAATACCCTTAGGCTCTCAAATCCCATGCGGTTTCGATTGTGATACCCGACAAAGCTGTAGCTAAACCCGCTTCGTAGCCATCCGAGGTCGGAAAATCCCCGCTCGTATGAGCGTTCAATACCTATATCCATCACACACCTCCTTATATTATTTTGCCGCCGCACCCTCTACGTCGACGGATATTTTTACTTCGTTCGATACGGCTACTCCGCCCATATCAAGCGCTTTGTTCCATGTAAGACCGAAATCTCTTCTATCTATAGTGCCGTTAATAGAAAATCCGGCAACTTTTTGACCCCAAAGCTTTACAGTCGCCCCGCCAAATTCATAGTTTAGAGTTACAGTTTTAGTTACCCCTTTTATCGTCAGGTCACCCGTTATTTTATTGCCTTTGATACTTTTTGAGATAAACGTTATATCCGTGTATTTTGCCGAGTCAAAAAAATCGGGAGCTTTGAGATGCTTATCTCTGTCTGCATTGTCGGTGTCTATCGAATCTACAAGGATTTTGCCTTTTATGTTTGATACCACTTTTGTTTTTTCATCATATTCAAACGTACCGCTAAAGTTTTTGAATTTGCCGTTTGTGGAAGAGAGCATCATATGCTTGATTTTAAATCCAACCGCAGTATGTGCCGTGTCGACATTGTAAGGCGCAGAAAATGCCATAGAGGCCAAAAGCAGAGAAGCCAGTGTTATTTTTTCATTTTGAATCCTTTATTGTTGGTTTGATTTTTACGAAGCGAAATAATTTTTGTCCTCCTTTTATAAATTTGTGCCAAAGCCGCTAAGGCTTATTGTGCCGTGTTCAAAGCCTTCATAAAAAAAGCCTAATTGTCCGTTTTGCGCCGCACCTGCAATATATAAAAGCGGTAGATAGTGCTCGCTAGTGGGGCATGACAGCTTTGCCGCCTCTCCTATATCCAGATAGTCTATTAGCGTTTCATAATCTTTCGCCAAAAGCGCGGCTTTGATTTTTGATTCAAATAGAGTTGCCCAAGGTTTTGCGGGAGTTAAATTTTTGTCGAGACTCATCTGAAATACCGGAACGTCTGCATTTGGAAACAAGAATTTCATAACACCCCATCCCCCATGGTCCAAACCTCTCTTATCGTCGGCTTTTGCCCCAAAATCTGACAGCATGCGTATAATCTTATTTGCCAAAGTCGGCTCACCGTTTGCGTGATATCTAATTTCATAAAGAGGCTTCGGAAAGCCGTAAAAATCATGTATCGTATCTTGCCTCGCCGCCGTCGATACAAAAAGTCCATTTGTTACCCAATGTGCTGAAATCATTAACACGGCTTTTGGCTTCGGTAGTTTTTTGGATAGCGCTATCATGGCTTTTGTGTATCCGTTGTCGTTTAGCATATTCATAGGCGAGCCATGGGCACAAAACAATGACGGCATTTTGCTTTGTTCGCTTGCGTATAAACTTTCGAGTGCCATGAGAGTAACTCCTAAAAATGTCCTTCTATTCATAAAAAGCTTTACTAATTAGTAATAAATGGATAAAAAAAATCATCTAAGTGACTTATTTAACTTACGCAACAACGCCCTTACGACCTCTTTTTCTTCCTGCGTGAGTCCACTCAAAAAACTATCTATTCGCTTTGAGTGTTCCGGAAACATTGAAGATATAAGCTCGTTCCCTTTTTTGGTTATTGAAAGCACCGCACTTCTTTTGTCGCTATCGTGTTTCTCGGAAGTGATAAGCTCAGATTTTATTAGGTTTTTGACTACTACGGTCATATTGCCAGGACTTGACATCGCTAGCTTCGTAGCTGCTCCTATGGTCTGCGGACCCCTGTGATGCAGCAGTTCCAAAAGTGCGAATTGTCCTATCGTAAGACCGTTTTGCTCTATGAACGATAGCTCCAAAGAGCGGATTTTGTTGAACGCTTTCATTATTTCAACCCAAGTTGAGAGTGAAAGCGCAACATCATCTTCAAATTCTGGTAGTTTTTTCATATGAGAAATATACTACTAATTAAAACTATTGTCAAGAGTTTTTTGTTTTTTTGATGTAAAAATACATTAGCGCCGAAACCAAAGCGGTGATAAATGACAAGAGCATACCCATTGTTAGCCATTCACCAAGTAAATAGCCTATTTGTGGATCAGGGTCACGGAAAAACTCGCAAAAAGCACGGAATAACCCATAAAGAATTCCGTAAATCATTGCAAGTTGACCATCGAATGTTTTTTTGAGACGGATCGAATAGAGTATTGCAAATACGACTAATCCTTCAAAAAACGCTTCATATAATTGAGACGGGTGACGCAAGGTTGCCCCAACCCATATACCAATAGGACTGTCGGTTGGACGACCCACTAACTCTTGGTTTAAAAAATTCCCTATACGACCAAATGTATATCCAAGTCCGGCGCTAACAGCGGTGAGATCCATTAGGACTAAAAAGCTTTTTTTGTATTTGCGGCACCATAGATATGAGGCAAGCAAAAAGCCGAGAAGTCCGCCGTGATAGCTAAAGCCTCTTAGTCCAACAAACGTGCCGTCCATAAACGGATTAAAAATCTGCCACGGATGGGTGAGATACCAGAGCGTATGCGTATCGTAAAAAAGTATATATCCAAGTCTTGCGCCGAGTATCACACCGACTTCGGCCCAAAAAAAGTAGCTATCCACTTCTTCCGGCGTAAACGGGTACTTGTCTTTTGTCGCAAGCCATCTAGCAAATACATATACGCCAAGGAGTGCGGATACGTACATAATGCCGTACCAGTGAACTGGGATTCCAAAAAGATTGAAGGCTACCGGATCAAAAGCGGAGTAAATATGTTGCCAGTTATCCAAGACATTCCTTTTTTCTAAAAAATTATTACTATTTCCGATAAAATTCGATAAATATTTAAAGACGAAGCATGAAACAGCAAAATTTTATCCTAACTGACGTAATACTTCTCGATATAGTCGGCTTCTCTCTGCTTTCAAATGTGCAACAATATGCGCTTATTACGGCTTTTTCTGAACTTTTTAGGAAAACATTGTCGAATTATGTCCAGCGGTAGGTCTGCATCTGATTTTATACTTGGGACTATATCTACTGGAGATGGATTCTATACTATTCTTGACCCCTCGCAGAAGGGGTTTGGGGCTATTTATGCTCTTTCTCTAAAAAATGTTGCAAAAAACTATCCTCTTTTGAGTATTTTAGAGGTGTTAAAGTCGCTTCGCATACAGGCTATCTTATACCTTTCGTCGGAATGGACGGCAGCAAAAACTTTATAGGCAACGGCATGAATCAGTGTGCTAGATATCTTGAGTTCAAAGTTGATGAACAGTTTGAGGGGTATGAAAACGGATACGCCATTATGTCGGTAGAATCACACAGAAGCCTGGAGGCTCTTTTGATGAATAGCAAGACGCTGTATGATAAAGTCGAGCAGCTAAGCGTTCATATAACAGAGGAGATAGCTTTTAGGGATAAGCATTCAAAGAGATTTAGAGGTTATTTGATAGATTTGCAAAGCGACTCTATAATAACATTTGCACAAGGCGGCAGGACTACTGCCTAAGCGCCTCGTCTATTAGTTCTATAGGGTTTTTGAATGTCGTATTTACGCCATGTTCATGCATTGCGTTTGTTAGCTGCATTCTGCACGCAGAGCACTCCGCACTCACATAGTCTGCGCCTGTATCTTCTATCATTTTAGCTTTTGGCGCCCCGGCTTTTTGGGCAAGCTCAAATCTCTCCGTTTGCATCGTTACGCCGCCAAAGCCGCAACATCTATTTGGATTTTCCATCTCTATAGTTTTGAAGTTTTGTGACAACAACGCCCTAGGCTCTTTCCATACCCCTTGTGTTTTACGCGCATGGCATGGGTCATGGTAAGTGACTGAATAATTTAGCTGTTTACCGTTGCTCGACAATAGTTCTTTTAGCTCCGTGTTGTCGTGCAGCCATTTTGTGGCGAGGCTCACCTTCGATATTATCTTTTCACATCTCTCCAGCCATTGTGGTTCGTTTGCCAGCGCTTTTTCCCAGTCGTGAATCATCATTGACGAGCATGTAGCCTCCGGCACAACTATGGCGTCAATGGTATCTATAAAGCCTTCAAAATACTCTATATTTTTTTTGATGAGATATCTCACCGTATCAAGATCGCCGGTAAAGTATGCCGGAGCCCCGCAGCAGAGTTGCTTTTTGGGTATCAAAATATCTACGTTTAGTTTTTCGAGGATACGAACCAGGGAATCGCCTATGTTTGTATATGAATAATTAGCCATACACCCTATAAATACAGCCACTTTTTGCTTTGGATTTTTGGCCTCTATATGCTCTTGGTGACTATTTAAAAAGCTTGTTTTTGATACCGACGGCAACAGTCTTCCGCTTTTTACTATGGGGAGGTAAAAACGGGGCAACATTGATGATTTTTCTTTTTTGTCGGCAAATACGCATGTTTTGAACACATATCCCATCTTTGCCATCAAATCCATGATTGTTCTGTGGCGCAGTAGCCAGAAAAATGCCCGTTTGTACCATGTTATACCAAACTCTTTTGCAATTTCCGCCCTTACTTCTTCTATTGCCGTATCGGTAGGGAGTTTGGATGGGCATACGTCCACGCAGTTGGTGCATAAAAAACAAGATTCAAATATACGCTTTGTATTGTTATCAAGCGGTAATTCGCCTCTTTTGTGTGCCGCCAAAAGGTCGAGAAAGCCCCTTGGACTAGTGGTCTCGTCTGGGCTTATGGCGTGTATTGTACAGACCGGAATGCACTTCCCGCACTTTACGCAATCTTCGCCTGTTTTGATTAGGTCTAATAGTTCTTGTTTCATACTGTTTTAGAAAACTTATTTTTATTGGCGTCGTCCGCACTTAGGTATGCGTCAAAGCTCATGGCGATATTCCGCACAACCATTCTTCCGGTTGGAGATATCTCGATACCGTCTCCCGTTAATGTAAGCAGATTATCCGCCTCAAATTCACCGAGTTTTGAGAGGGCATCCTTGAAATACTCTTTTGAGTTTATCCCAAAAGTCTTATCCAGCGATTCGAACTTAAGACCAAAGCTGCCCATTAAGTCCATAATAGCTTTTTTCCTTATTTTGTCGTCTACTGTTAGCGCTATGCCCCTGTGCACAGGAAGTTTGCCGCTATCTATCATGGCTTCGTATTCATCCATCTCTTTGTAGTTCTGACTATAGCACCCGTCAAGCTCCGATATACTCGTAAGCCCTACACCAATAAGATCTGAGCCGCCTTTTGTAGTATAGCCCTGGAAGTTTCTGTTGAGCTCACCTTTGTCTATAGCAAGGAACAGTTCGTCGGTCGGTTTTGCGAAGTGGTCCATCCCTATCATCTTATAGCCCATTTCGTTCATGTAGTCTATGGTGAACTTCAAAATAGCTAGTTTTTCGCTAGGGTGGGGCATGGTGGTCTCATCTAGCTTTCTCATCGTTTTTTTGAGCCACGGCACGTGTGCATAGTTGAATACCGCAAATCTATCCACATCCAAACTAACCGATTTTTTCAACGTCTCTTTGAAACTATCAAGAGTTTGGTAAGGCAGGCCGTATATAAGGTCCATATTGACGCTTTGTATGCCGTATCTTCTTGCCAAGTCTACCGCCGATTTTGTCAGCTCAAAACCTTGTACTCTATGCACTGCGGTTTGGACTTTTTCATCAAAATCTTGAACGCCGAAGCTTATGCGGTTAAAACCGCCGTCCGTTAGAGCTTTCATCTGCTCTTCGTTTAAAAACCTAGGGTCTATCTCGCACGATATTTCAGCGTCTTTTTCAAAGTTTGTGAAGTATGAGCGGATAAGGGCTATTATCTCTCTGAGCTCATCGGCACTAAAAAATGTAGGTGTGCCGCCGCCAAAATGTAGCTGGCTTACAACTCTTTTTGTATCGAGGTGACGAGCCAGTATTTCCATCTCTTTTTTTAAGTATTCGATGTATCTTGTTTTTTTATCGTCTTTGCTCGTAAATACTACGTTGCATCCACAAAAATAACATGCCGAGCGGCAAAACGGAAGATGAAAATAAAGCGACATAGGTTTGCCGGATTGATTGGAAGCCTCTAGTTGTTTTACAAAATCCGCTTCGGTAAATTTTTCTGTGAACTCAACGGCCGTAGGGTAACTGGTGTATCTTGGACCAGCTTTTGAATATTTTACAAATTTATCAAAATCTATCATTAAAGGCTTCTTTTGGGCTTTTTTAGAGGTGAAATTTTAGCCTTTTTAGCCTTTTAGCTGTTCTAGCCTCTCTTTTTTGCTTCCGATGGATGTTATTTGTACGCCGAAGTTTCCGTCCACTATTACCACTTCGCCTTCGGCTATTTTTTTGTTATCTACGAGTATGTCGAGAGGCTCGTTGGCAAGCTGATTGAGCTCCACTACCGAGCCTATATCCATATTGATTACATCCCTTAGAAGCATTTTTTTGCTTCCTATTCGTACTTTTACCGGCAATTTGACATCCATCAAAAGGCCGATATTTTTCATCTCTTCGTTGTTTAGCGGCACTTTTTCCGGCGCTATTATTTTTTGCTCTACCGCCGCTTCAAAAGTCTGTACCGGCTCTTTCTTGTTTATCGCATCCTCAAATGCTTTGTCTATAGTGAACATAATAACGTCTTTGAGCTCGTTGACCGCAAAATTAAAGACGATAAGGGTTGAAAATTTAGAGATATCTATATCTCCACCCTGAGCTACGAATACTATGTTGTCTATAGAAAAATTTAGTTTAGGAAGGCTCTTTTGTGCGCCCAGGGAGGTCGATAGCGCACCTAGGATATTAGATATTATCTCTTTGTTGGCATCCAAATCGTCCGCATCGGCTTCGTCTTTTGTGGCGCCTTCGCCGCCTAGTATCATGTCAGATAAAGCTGTTGCAAGCCTAGGGGAGAGCATAACTTTTAGTTTTGCGCTGGCATCGCCGCTAGCGGATACATCGGCAACAACAAAAGGGGCTATAATGTTCGAGAACTCCGATAACGGCTCTTTTCTTTTTAGCGAGACGTTTGGCTTGTTGCCGATGAGCCCTTCTATGGTGGCGGTAATCTCTTTTTCAAGTAACTCTAAAAAATTATCCATTTGCAGCCTCTTCTTTAAATTGCGCTAGACGTTTTGCCCTGTCATCTTCTAGGCTTTGTAGCATATCTTTGACGTCGTCGTGCTCTGTTCTAATGATTTCGTTGATTTTAACAGTTTTTCTAAATCTTTGCACACCAAATTCTGCTCCGAATTTTGGTTTTCCGTTGACGGTCATCGTAGCCATGTCGTTGGCCGGCTGATCAAGTCTGATGATGTCGCCCACGCCGATATCCATAACTGTTTTTAGATTTAGCTCCGTTGTACCTAGTATCGCTTCAAGTTCCACTTTTGCACCGCCGAGCAATGCTCTAAGTTCCCTATTTCTACTTTTTCTTGACGAGGTCTCGGAGAGCATGATGTCTCTGTTTGCAAGTTTTGGTAACAGCGGCTCAAGGCTGATTACCGGATAGCAAATATTCATCATACCGCTTGTGTGACCTATGATTAGCTCCATTACGACCATTATGACGATTTCGTTTTGTGCGACTATTTGGACAATGTTCGGGCTTGACTCTTTTGCCTCTACTACCGGATACATATCGGTTATAGACGACCATGCCTCTTTGAGGTTTTGCATGATGACCCTTAGCATCGTATCAAGAAGGTTTAGCTCTATATCTGTAAAGTCTCTATTCGCCTCATACCCTTCGCCTCCGCCGCCTAGGAGCCTATCTATCATAGGAAATGCTATTGAAGGATTGAGCTCTAGTACGCCGTTGCCCTCTAGCGGTTTCATAGAAAATACGTTAAAGCTTGTAGGGGACGGGAGGCTCATCAAAAACTCACCATATGTCATTTGATCTATCGAGTGCAGTTGTATCTCTACGATAGAACGCATAACCGAGCTTATTTGGCTTGACATTGAACGTACCATTTTGTCGTGGATACCGCGGAAAGCACGAAGTTGTTCTTTTGATACCCTGTTTGGACGTTTAAAGTCGTAAAGAGTTATGTGTTTTTGGTCGAGTATCTCTTTTGCGGCCGTGAGCGTATCGACATCGGTATCGTCGTCTACAACCTCAAGTAGGGCGTCAATCTCTTCTTGACTTAGAATATCGGCCATCTAGCTCTCCAAAGCCTCTCTTATTTTTGTTAATACGTGTCTGTGTATCTGTGAGATACGAGATGTCGTAATGCCTAGTATTTCGCTTATTTCTTCGAGCTTTAGCTCCTCAAAGTAGTAGAGCTGTATTACGGTTTGCTCTCTTTCCGTGAATGTGTCCAGGACCCCTCTAACCCTTTTTACAAGCTCTTCTTCCTCAAGTCCTTCGAGCGTATCGGAATCCTTGTATACTTGCAGTTGATCGCCTAAAGGAAATACGTTGAATATCCCTATTGAGCTTCTGGCTTCCCTTACTTTGCCTATCTCTACGCCAAGTTCTATTGCTATCTCTTCATCGCTCGGCTCTTCGCCGTTCTCGCCAAACTGTCTAGAGACTATTTTGTCTACGTCTTTTATCAGCTTTCTGTCTGAGCGGCTTACGGTATCGAGGCTTCTGAGGTAGTCAAGCATTGCCCCGTAAACCCTTTTTCTGGCATATCCCCAAAAAGAGTCGTTTTGTGATTCATCGTATTTGCGAGCCAGTTTTACAAGCTCTTCCGTTCCGATTGATATCAAATCTGATACGTCAACGCTTGACGGCAGTCTCTCTTTTAGCTTGAATGCTAGCGCTTTTACGGCAGGCAAAAATTTTATGGCAAGATCGTCTTGGGTAAATTTGAGGTTTTCACCGTAACTCCCAATCCCTTTTTTTGCCATCTAAAAACGCCTTTTTGCGGCTTGAACTGCCTGTGCACTGTCTCTTCTCATATCCTCGTACTCTTCTTCCTCAAGCTGTTTTACGAATTCGTACATATCGCGGATAAGCACTTCCCTTTTTTCTAGTTCCATTATAGCACTGTCTATCGCAGTTTCGTATTTATCTTTTTTTATCCTATACCTAGGTTCAAAAGTGACGTTTTTAATGAAAAATGCTGCGGCCGCAAGGGCTATCATGTAAAAAAAAGCGGTTACAAATATTACGGCAACTACCATCAAAAATGGATCTTCTAGCTTTAAAACGGCAAATAAAATCCCTACGAAAAAACCGTTGAGTGTCAAAAAAGATATAAAATTATTTACGCTTACCATTTCCCGGCTTTTTAATGGTGTGGCGGTGCTAAAATTGTTTAATCAGACGCTTGAAGAAGCCAGACAGACCGCTCTCTCTACCCGCGTCAAGCATTTTTCGTTCCATTTTTTCAGCTAGCTTGCGGCTGATAGTCTCTATCTCTGAGGTACATTTTGCATTCGGGTAATTTTTTGCAAACAAAAATCTCCCCTTTACGCTTTTTTGTATGTCTGCATCTTTTGAAATATGGCCTATAAAATCTAGCGAAAACTCATTTCTTAGCTTGCTTTTTGCCACCTTCTCTATTTTTTCAAAGTTAAGTATTGCCTCTTTTTCGCTTCCGACCTGATTAAAAATCATAAGCACCTTATCTTTTTTTGTACTTATCACTTTGACCATAGCATATGCGTCGGTAATGGCCGTAGGGTCCGGCGTCGTTATGACTACGGTCATGTCTGATGCGTTGACAAATTTTTGCACCATTTCGCCTATGCCTGCCCCTGTGTCTATGATGACAAAGTCGAAACTTTCAAGTTCGGAGCTATCCTCAATAAATTTATCGAGTACCTCTTCTGTGGTATATTTGAGGATCTCGTTGCCGCTCTCTCCGGGGATTAACGTCAGATTTTCGTCTACTTTGACTACTGTCTCCCCTAGTGTTGCCTCACCCTTTAAAACGTGCAAAATATTTTTTGTTGTTTTGACGTTGAGCAGTACGTCTAGATTTGCCAGTCCGATATCCGCATCAAAAAGGGCGACTTTGAACCCTTGCTTCGAGAGGACATACGCCATATTGGCGCTCATCGTACTTTTTCCGACCCCGCCCTTGCCGCTTGTTATCGTAATAAATTTTGTATTTGCATTTTTGACCGGAGCCGTTTTTTTGCCTACGAGTTCTTGCAGTTTTTTTGCCTGCGTATTTTCTATGTTCACCTTACCTTGCATTTTTGCCCCTGAAGCCGTCAAGTAGGCAATCTACAAAAAATTCAGACGATGCGACGATGAGATCTTCCGGCACCTCTTGTCCTGTGGAGAAGTAGCTAACCGGCTTTTTGATGTCATAAAGGAGGCTAAACATATTTCCAAAGCATTTTGTCTCGTCCATTTTGGTGATAATGAGAGTGTCTATGTCTAGTTCGGATGAAAAATTAGAGTATATCTCTTTGAGGTCTTCATATTTTGTGTTTGCCGGCAAAACAAGCGATATGTCTATGTTTAGGAAACTCTCCGCTTTTACGAATGCCGCTAGTTTGTTTATCTTTTTTGTGTCGTAGTGCGAGCTGCCGACGGTATCTATCAGGACGTAGTCGTATCCTCTCAAGGAGGATAAGGCTGTTTTAAACTCTGACGGGTCGACCACCGCCTCGATGGAGAGCTTCATCATTTTGGCGTATTGCATTAGTTGCTCTGCGGCCCCTATTCGGTATGTGTCTAGAGTTATGATGCCTACCTTATATTTTACGTCTTGCTTGAAGGCGTATCTTGCCGCCAGTTTAGCTAGCGTTGTAGTTTTTCCAACTCCTGTTGGACCGACGAGCATCATGATTTTTTTGCCGCCGCTGTTTGCTTTCATCTCATGACGTATAGGGAGTAGCTTTCGCAGTAGTACGTTGAAATATCGCCTTACCGTGGCAGAGTTCTCACGCATTTTTGGCTGCATATGCTCTAAGGTTAGCTTCATTATCTCAAACAGATGCTCATCTGACATTCCGCTGTCTCTTGAGATTTTGTATATCTCCGCAAACTCCGGCGGTATTACAAGCCCGTCTCTCATCACCTCGGTTGTATCCCAGACCATGTTTTGAATGAGTTTCACATTGTCGACTAGCTTTGAAACCTCTGTTTTTATAGTCTTAATCTCTTCGATACCTACAGGTTTCGGGCGCTGTTCATCTCTTGGCGAGCCCACCTCTATATTTTTTTTGATTGGGGCTATTACCGTTTTTGCAGCTTCCGATAGTTTTTCTATGGCGTTCATTTGTTTTGCTACAGACGATATGGAAAAGACTACATCCTCTTTTTCTTGGTTTGGCTGAACTGTCTTGAGCGGCTCTACCTGTCTTCTTGTAGCGCTTTCGTGTTTTTGCTCGCTCTCTACCGCTACAACCACCTCATACAAAGACGGCGTCATGGCGGTTTTGGGACGTATCTGTTTTGTATTGATGACAAGCGCATCCTCGCCGCATGCTTCCTGCGCTTTTTTTAGCGCCAAAGCCGGTGTTTCGGCTTGAAAACTTAAGAGTTTCATTTTTTCCATTTCAGCTTACTTCTTTTGTATGTCATAGGTAGCAGTACGCTCGCTCTGTTTTTGTATTCCGGGTGCGGCAAGATAAGTTTTTTATTATACATTATCAAGTTTTCAAAAAAAATTATGTCAAGGTCTAGCGTTCTGGGCGCATTCTTAAAGCTTCGCTTCCGTCCAAACCGTTTCTCTATCCATAAAAGCCTTCTCAAAAGTCCAAACGGAGCCAAGTTTGTCTCTATGCAAGCTATTGCATTGAAAAAATCAGGTTGGGTAGTATATCCGAAAGCGGGATTTTTTAGTATACAAGATGTAAAACAAATATCTATATAAGGGTCTTTTTGCAAAAAAAAGTACAGTCTTTTGATTTTTTGCATCGGATTGCCGATATTTGAGCCTATACCGATTAGGGCATTATGTCTTTTGGAGATTTTTGTTTGCCCTATTTTTGGAAATAGCGGAGTTTCGATGAGCGTATGACCTTTTGCCGCCTCTACTTTTTTATGCCCTATGCGCCTAAAAATTAGAGTACCTCCGCACCTTGGCTTGTCATAACTACCATATCTTCTATTCTGACGCCATAATAACCGGGTATATATATCCCTGGCTCAACTGTAAAAACCATGTTTTCACTCAATATCTCTTCTGATTTTTTGTTGATGTACGGATATTCGTGTATCTCTAGGCCGACACCGTGTCCGAGAGAATGGACGAAATAATCGCCGTATCCGGCTTTGTCTATAATATCTCTTGCTATTTTGTCAAGTTCTTTTGCCCTCATTCCGGGTCTCGCCGATTCTATTGCCGCCTCTTGTGCCTTTAGTACGGTATCGTAGATGTGTTGTATTTTGGCGTCTTTGAATGTTTGCTTTTTTTTAAATTCAAATCCGTCACAAAACCTGGCCGTTCTAGTTCTATCGGAGCAGTATCTCTCAAACTTTATTCCGCCGTCAAAAAGGAGTAGCGACTCTTTTTTAAGTTGCTTGCTTGTTGGCCTTGCATGGGGATTTGCGGCGTTTTCATCTATAGCTGTTATCGGCTCAAAGCTAAGTTCGAATTCCCCTTTGTAGCCAAGACACTCTTTTGCAAGATGGTTTATAGATAGCTCATCAGGTGTTTTTTTCATATCGCTTAGTTTTGAAGCCAGTTTTTTAAATCCTCTGCGACCGAGCTTGACTGCTGTTTTTATCTTTTTTAGTTCTTCATCTGTCTTTATTATTCTCTTCTTGGCTAATCCGCCTTTTTTCGGCTGTAAAAATGCATTTGATAGTTTTTGGAGTTCTGCGTGGTCGCCAAAACTCGTATTTTTTGGATCAAAAAACAATTTTTTTATTTTTTGGCTTCTTATAGTTGCGGCGCATGAGGCAAAAAGAGAAGATGAGAGAATTATCTCGCAATTTTTGGCGGCAGCTCTTGCTTCTTCAAAGTATCTACCGTCGGTAAAGAGATAATTATCGCCCCCGTTTGTGAGAAGGAGGGCGTTGTCGTTCGAATAGGAGATTTCGTAAAAAATCTCCGATTCGTCTTTTGTTATAAAAAACATTTACGCTTGTTGGGCTTTTGATTGTGCGTCGGCTATCGCTTTTACTTCGTTAGCTATTTGTATAGCTGCTATTAACGCTAGATGATAAGAGAAAGGTCCAAAACCGGCTATGGTGCCGTGGCAAGCGGCAGCTACCATAGAGGCATGTCTAAATTCTTCGCGTCTTGCCGGATTTGAGATGTGAGTTTCTATCGTAGGGATACCGACGGATAGTATTGCGTCTCTGATTGCTATTGAAGTGTGCGTGTATGCGGCTGGATTGATGACGATTGCATCTGTATTTCCCATACACTCTTGTATTCTGTCTACTATTTCGCCCTCAAGATTACTTTGGAAAAACTCAAGCTCAATGTCGTTTTGGGAGGCAAAAGTTCTCATGTTTTCGTGTATGTCTTCCATTCTCATAGGTCCGTAAATATGCGGCTCTCTAACACCGAGAAGATTGATGTTCGGACCTTGGATAACGACTATTTTCATCTCTGATTTCCTTGCTATATGTAAATTTATCGAATAGATTATAACAGCAACAACCGAAAATTAAGGGTCAATAAATTGTCTTAATTGTTTCTAAACGGGAACTTGGCTAAAATCACGGCATTTTTAGCACTTAGGTAGAATTGATGAGAATTTTGGCGGCCGATTATCTGCTGACAATGGACGAGACTCGCAAAATCATAAGAAACGGTGCCGTATTGTTTGACGGTTCCGCTATAGTTGATATCAGCTTTGATAAAGAGCTGGCTCGCTCCAAATATCCAAATGCCGATTTTACGTATCTTGGCGAGAATTCCGTCATTATGCCATCCCTCATAAACACCCATGTACACCTTGAGTTTAGCAAGAACAGAACTACTCTGCATTACGGCAACTTCATAGAGTGGTTAACAAGCGTTATTGAAAACAAAGATTTAACAAGCGAAGAAGAGTTGTCGTCTGCTATGCAAGATGCTCTGGCTCAAATGAAAAAAAGCGGCATTGGCGCCGTAGGTGCGGTTAGTTCGTTTGGCAAAGATATAGAGGCTCTTGCTTCTAGCGGTCTCAAGGTAACCCTTTTTAATGAGATTTTGGGAACTAGTGAAGAGAGAGCCGAGGATATAAAATCAGACTTTTTGCGGCGTTTTGAAATAACCAAAAGATATGCGTCGGATAATTTTAGACCGGCAATATCGCTACATTCTGCCTATTCGTCATGCAGAAGCATTATGGAATTTGCCGTCTCTTTTGCCAAAGAAAATTCGCTCAAAATATGTTCGCATTTTATGGAGAGCAAGGCTGAGAGGTTTTGGCTAGATAGAAACAGGGGAGAGTTCAAGGCTTTTTTCAAAGCGTTTTTCGGGCTCGAGAGGAGCTTTGTTAGGCCTGAGGAGTTTTTGGCAAAGCTATCCGGTCTCGGTGCAATATTTATCCATTGTACGCACGCTAACGAACAAGAGCTTGAGACTATACGCAACGACGGGGCCTTTGTCGTTCACTGCCCGACTTCTAATAGGCTTCTCGGTATGCGTCTGCTGGATGCCGAGACCGCTAAAAATATGGGGATAGGGTATATTACCGCTACCGACGGTCTTAGCTCCAACTATTCTCTGAATATTTGGAACGAGCTTAGAAATGCGATATTTGGATATACCGACCTTAGCCTCAAGGTGTTACCGTACGACCTTCTAAAAAGCGTTACGGTCAACGCCGCAAAGGCACTCGGGCTTAATAGCGGCAAGCTTGAAGTAGGCAGAGACGCAGACCTGATAGCCTTTAGACTTCCGGGGGCGGTCGGCGAAGACGAGCATCTGCCTCTGCAAGTGATACTGCATACGCAAACAATAGAAAAACTAATCATAAACGGAGTTGAGATAAATGGGTGATTTCGTAAGAAGAGTTTTGTGGCCGATAACGGCGCCGATAGGTTTTATTCAAAACAACTTCAAAGCTCTTTTGTTTTTGCTGATACTGTTTTTAGTTTTTTACTCCTCCTCTGAAGAGAAAATCAAGCAGCCGAACCTTGCAAAAATATACATCAGTGGCCCGATAATGTCCGCCGATAAATTTCTAGAAGATGTAAAAGAGGTTGAGGATGCCAAGGTAAAAGGCCTCCTTCTTATCGTTGATTCTCCGGGGGGCGCCGTGGCTCCGTCAGTTGAGATGGCGCTAACCATCAAAAGACTAAAGACCAAAATGCCGGTCGTCACATACGCCGCAGGTACCATGGCGAGCGGGAGCTACTACGCTTCCATTTGGTCTAATAAAATAATAGCCAATCCGGGTAGCACGGTAGGCTCTATCGGTGTACTATTTGAAGGGGCAAACGTAGAAGGGCTGATGAAAAAGCTAGGAGTAGAAAGCCAAGTAATCAAAGCGGGTGAATACAAAGAGGCCGGCACTATGTTTCGCAAGTGGAATCCAAAAGAAAAGCAACACATAGAAGCCCTAATCAACGATACATATGCCATGTTTACCGAAGATGTGGCAAACGCTAGAAGACTTGACGCAAACAAAAGTAACTCCTTTGCTAATGCACAAGTATTTACGGCTAGAGTAGCCAAGCAAGCGGGGCTAATAGACGATTTAGGCACCAGACACGATGCCGAGGCGGAATTAGCCAAGTTGTCCGGTGTCAAAGACCCGGTATGGCTGGAGAAAACAAAAATGAATCAGTTTTTGGAGAGACTGGTCACTGAGACCGCCTCCAAGCTAGCCGTTAACTTTAGCGGACTAAAAGCGTATTAGATTTCCCTCTTCGTCGTTACCGTTGCGGTAACGACGCTATCTCTGCTTTGAAGCTCAAATTCCTCACCCTCTAGCAACTCTTTTAAGCTGCTTTTTTTACCGTTTTTGACCACCATTGCCAGTGAAGCGTCAAACGTCTTTGTCGGGTCTTTAGCTTCTAGTGAGCTTTTGAGTACCGATAGAGAGCCTAGCTTTGAGCTGATGATTGCTTTGATGCTAGCGTCAAAGTGCTTGGCGTACATATCCGCCTCCGCCTTGGCAAAAGAGAGTTTTGCCTCGGGAGAGGATGAGACGAATAGCTCTTTTAGGTGTTTTGCGGCGGTCTCTTTTTTGGATAGCGCAGATGCGAGTGCCCCGTTGTAGGAGTCCGTCAGTGAGTCTATTAGCATCGCCACCTCGTTTTTATCAGGTAGCAAGGTCTCTATCGCCGCCGATGGGGTAGGGGCTCTCACATCGGCTACAAAGTCCGCAATGGTAAAGTCTATTTCGTGCCCTACCCCTGTGATTATCGGTGTTTTGGCGGCATATATCGCATCTGCCACCACCTCCTCGTTAAACGCCCACAAATCCTCTATGCTTCCGCCGCCACGGGCAAGCACGATGACGTCAAATCCGAGGGTGTCTACAAGGGCGATATTTTCAGCTATTTGCGCCGCCGCCGTGTCGCCTTGCACAAGGGTGTTAAATAGCGTAAACTCGGTTAGATTCCATCTTTTCTCGGCTACTCTGCGCATATCCTGAAGGGCGGCGCCGGTGGCGGATGTGATTAGAGCTACTTTTTTTGGGAATTTCGGCAGAGATTTTTTGCGCTCAGGGTCAAAATATCCTTTTTCGCCAAGCTTTTTTTTGAGCTGTTCGAGTGCTACGGCTAGAGAGCCTTGACCGTCGGGGGTTACTGAGGAGACCATCAGCTGATATTCGCCCCTTGGCGGATAGACGCTAAGGCCGCACTCCAAGATGACTTTTTGCCCGTTTTCAAGCTTAAATTTTAGCTTTTGGGCGTTGCCTTTGAACAGTACCGCTCTTATCGAGCTTTCCGAGTCTTTGAGTGAGAAATATATGTGCCCGGAGGTGTGGGTGACGAGGTTTGAAATCTCTCCGCTAACAAAAAGGAGAGAGAAGTGGGATTCTAAAACGCTTTTTATTTGGCGATTTAGCTCCCCGACCGTTAGTTTTGTCATTTTTTTCTGGCGATAATGAGAGAGCTTACACCAAAGCTAAAATCTTTTGCCACTTCCGCCTCAAAGCCGTTTCGCTCCAGCATGGCAACTATCTCGCTTCTTGTTAGAAACCCCTCTATGGAGTTTGGCAAATATCTATACGCAGACAGGTTGCCGCTGATTAGTCCGCCTAGCCACGGAAGAACTTTTTTGACATACCACTGTGCGGCTATACGAAACGGGTTTTTTGACCCGTTTTTTGCAAACTCAAGTATGAGTAGTCTGCCGTCCTTTTTTAGTACTCTTGCGAACTCTTGCACTGCCTCTTCTTTTTCGGTTACATTGCGAAATCCGTAAGAGATGGATAGAAAGTCAAATTTTGCGTCTTCAAAAGGGAGCTTTTGGGCGTATCCTTCGTGAAACTGGGCAAAAGATACCTTTTGCTTTGCGACTTCTAGCATGCCGACCGATGGGTCAACGCCTGCGTAAAATGCGTCACCTTGTACCGCCTTTTTCCAAAATATCAGCATATCGCCGGTTCCGGTCGCTACATCAAGTATTTGCGGGCTGACGGAGTTTCCTAGCTCAAGAGCTTTTTTGATGCCCTCTTTTCTCCAGCTGATGTCTGTGCCAAAGCTGAGTATACGGTTTGCGATGTCGTATGTCGGCGCTATTTTGTCGAACATTCCGACTATGGTTTGTTGTTTTTCGTTCATATATATTTCTCTATCTCTCTGAGGTCTTTGGTGTCTACGATTATATTTGCAAGCTCTTTTAGCTTTGGTTTTGCGCAGAAGGCTATCTTTTTGGCGGCAAACTCAAACATCGAAGCGTCGTTTGCCCCGTCTCCTACCGCTATCGTATCTTCATAGCTTATGCCTAGCAGGCTTTGGAGTTTGGCTAGCATCACCCCTTTGGAGTCGGAATACATCATCTCTCCGCCAACAAGACCCGTGAGAACTCCGTCTTTTTCGTGAAGCTTGTTTGAAAAGTCCATATCAAATCCGAGTTTTGCCCGTGCGGGAGCGGTACCTATGCTAAAGCCGCCAGAGAATACGATAACTTTGTAGCCTTTGGCTTTTAGTGCTTTGATAATATCCTGAGCGCCATTTATAAACGGAAGGTCAGCACATCTCTCTTTTGCTTTCCAAGCATCTACACCTTTTAGAAATGCAACTCTGCGAGTAAGGCTCTCAAAAAAGTCAAGCTCTCCAGCCATCGCCGCCTCCGTTATTTTGGAGACCTCCGCTTCACACCCTGCAAGAGATGCCAAAATATCTATAGTCTCTCCATCCATTAGTGTGGAGTCAAAATCAAATACGCAAAGCTTCAAAGCCTACATCCTCAAATGTTTTCGGGTATTTTAGCCTTTTAGGACTTTTATTTTAAAATCCAAATTAAAAAGGCAATTTATGACGGATGCGCTTGTCAAAAAGCTTGACTCTTCGTTTTTGACCCTCGAAATCACGCCCCCGAAATCCACTGATTTTTCAAAGACTTTGGACGGTGTAAAGGCTATTAAGAGTCTATCCAAAATCGACGGCGTAACCATAACGGACAATCCGCTGGCAAAACTAAAATACTCTGCGATATTGGCCTCCGTAAAGGCTCAAAATGAGCTAAAAAAGCCTGTCATCTGTACCGTGTCGATGAGAGATAAAAACAAGCTCGCCATGCAATCTGAGCTTCTTGGGCTAAACGACTTTGGCGTGCGTGCCGTACTTGCTCTGACAGGTGATCCGGCAAGGCTATCCGATCAACCAAATGTAAAGGGTGTATTTGAGTGCGATAGTACTCAGCTTTTGCATGCCGTCAGGCTATTTAACGAGGGTGTGGACTTTGCAGGCAAGGCGATAAACCCAAAACCTGAAAAAATGTACGCCTTTAGCGTCACAAATTCATATGCGAAAAGTTTTTCAAACATCAAAAAAAAGCTGCATAAAAAGATAGAAAATTATAGCTCCGGAATTATCAGTCAGCCAGTATTTGACGAAGATATTGCAATAAAAATGCTTGAAGTATTTGATGAAGTTCGCTCTGAATTTTCTGACGAGCGTAAAAATGCAAAGCTAATTTTTGGGGTATTTCCTATAGTCAGCCTCAAAACGGCGCAATTTTTGTATTCCCATGTCCCCGGGATTTATGTCCCTGAGGGCTTTATAGACGCGCTAGTGAAGGCATCAAAGATTTCGCCGGAGGAAGAGTATAAAGTCGGGATGGAGCTTTCAAGGGATATATACAAAAAAGTGCAAAAAATAAATCCTAGGATTCACCTAATGTGTGCAAATAAGTTTTCGATGCTGGATGAGTTGTTGTCGTAGAAAATGAGGGCGGCGGGGTAGCCCGCCTATTTTAGAACTCTCTTTTTAGCAGACCTTCTGCTTTCAAAATCGTGATAATTCTATCTTCTCTTTTGCCTATGCCGTAGATTAGACCCTCTTGTTCGCTTTGCATATCAAGGGTATGGTCTATCTCCGACTCTTTGAGGATAAATGCTTGCGTTAGCTTGTCTATTACGAAGCCTACCGTCTGCGTACCGTTTTTAACGACTATAAATCTAGTATCTTCGCTGTATCTGGCAAACGGAAGACCAAATTTCAGTCTAAGACTGATAAGCGGCAACACATTTCCTCTAAGATTGAATACGCCAAGAACATATCCAGGGGTACCCGGCACCCTTGTATAGTCTATCGGCTTAATAATCTCTTGAATATTTAGGATTGAGACCGCAAACTCCTCATCGCCGACATTGAAGCCGACGACCTGGAGCGTATCCTCATCCTTTTTTAGGGGCTGGACTTTTTGTTTTTGTTGTTTTTTAATTACGTCTTGAAGTTTTTCGCTCATCTCTTAGCCCTCCACCGTTAGGTTAGTGTGTCTTTTGACGACATTCATTAGATAATCAGGCGAATAAGGCTTGGTGATATACTCGCTCATACCGACTTCAACCCCTCTCATTCTATCTGTTTTGCCTGTTCGGCTTGTGACCGCAATAAGCGGCATATTTCTATATTTGTTGTATTTTCTGATTTCGCTAGCAAGCGTATACCCGTCCATTTTCGGCATTTCTATGTCGATTAGGCAGGCATCGAATGCTTCGTCGCTGTTTTTGATGATATTTAGCGCTTCCACTCCGTCTTTGGCCTCAACTATCGTAACCCCTAGCGGTTTTAGGGAGTTTTTCATAATCGATCTATCTGTTTTACTATCGTCTACTATCAATACCTTGTAGTCGGAAGGCTGTGTTTTTTTGGTTGTTTGCGCTGCTATGGCTGCGGTAGCTTTTTTGCTTGTATCGACTTTTTTGTGCGCCGTTTTTGCCATTTGCATTAGTGCTGCGACATCGACGATTAGTGTTACTCTACCGTCGCCCCTGATAGTCGCCCCCGCTATTCCGTCGACACCTTTTAGGTAGTAACCGAGAGATTTAATAACAATCTCCTCTTGTCCGATGAGTCTATCTATTACAAGACCGATTTTTGTGTCTGCCAGTCCGATGATTACGACATATAGATTGTCGCTTTCTTCCATGGTCGCTTCTATTCCGAATACGTCGGATAGTTTGACTAGGCTAAGTACTTCGCTTCTTAGACGTAGTACGCTTTTGCCCTCAACCAGGAATATATCGTCTTGCGTGATTCTGACCGTCTCAAGTACGCTTGAAAGTGGAATTGCGAAGAACTCTTCTTGTACACCAACCAAAAGCGCTTGGATAATAGCAAGCGTTAGAGGTATTTTGAGCTTGATAGTCGTCCCTTTGCCGACCTGACTGTCAACCTCAATAATACCGTTGAGTTTTTCGATATTTGTCTTAACAACGTCCATACCGACGCCTCTTCCCGAGACGTTTGTGATTTTTGCGGCAGTTGAGAAACCAGGCTTAAATATAAGAGTGAACGCCTCTTTGTCGCTCATCATATCGGCTTCTTTTTCGCTGATAACACCTTTTTCGAGCGCTTTGCTTTTGAGCATTAGCGGATCTAGCCCCTTACCGTCGTCCGTTATCTCTATAACTATCGAGTTACCCTCATGGTATGCTTTTAGCTCTACCGTACCAGTCTCTGATTTGCCTGCGGCCACCCTTACATCCGGCATCTCTATGCCGTGGTCTGCAGAGTTTCTGATGATGTGAACAAGCGGGTCACCTATCTCTTCAACAATTGATTTGTCAAGCTCGGTCTCTTCCCCGCTCATTACAAGCTCAACTTTTTTGTTTAGCTCACGTGAAAGGTCTCTTATCATTCTAGGGAATCTGTTGAATACCCTTCCGATTGGAAGCATCCTTGTTTTCATAACCGCTATTTGCAGGTCTGTTGTTACCGTAGATACCGATGAAACGACCTGGTTTAGCTCGTCTAGGAACTGCTCACCCTCGTATCTCTCTTCTACGTCGCCGTAGATTTTAATAAGTCTATTTTTGCCTAGAACTAGCTCGCCTATAAGGTTCATGAGGTGGTCAAGTCTATTTACGTCAACCCTAATAGTTTGTTCCATTGCAGAACCGCCCACTGCGCCGCCTTCGCCTCCTGCCGCAGGTGTTGCGGCTGTTGCCGGAGCAGGTGTTACCGGTTTTGGTGCCGCAGGAATAGGAGCTGCCGCCGGAGGAGGGGTAGGTTGCGCTGCAGGAGCCGCCACCTCTTCGCTTATCTCTTGCGGGGCTTCTATTTCAGGCATAACTTCACCGTTTGCTTTTTTGGCCTGACGTCTTTTGTCGTCCTCTTCTTGTCTTAGTTTTAGAAGTCTTTCAATCTCTTTTTCCACTTCTTCGGCAGACATGTTCGCATAATCAGGCTCATCTTCCGCAGGGGTCGGCTCTGCCGCTACAAGCTCAGGGGTGTTGACTGCCGCAGGAGCTGCCGAGTCTATAGCTTTCCCCGATGATACAGCGTCTAGCTTCGTGACGGTAGGGTTGATATCTATCCCTGAAGTCGCATCCGAACCGGTGTCTCTAATGCTATACAAAAGGGCTTTCATCTGGTCTATCGAAGCAAGTACGATATCCATAATCTCAGGCGTTATTTTAAGGTCGCCGTGTCTTGCTTTGTTAAGGACGTCTTCCATGTGGTGCGTTAGCTTTGTTAAAACGTCGAAGTTTAGAAACGATGAAGAGCCTTTTATTGTATGCGCAACCCTAAAAATTCTGTTTAGGAGGTCAAGGTCTTCAGGTCTTTGTTCTAGCTCAACCAAATCCTGGTCAAGCTGTTCGATCATTTCAAAGGCTTCTATCAAAAAGTCTTGAAGTATCTCTTGTAACTCATCCATCTTTACTACTCCTTTACCTTAACCTAGATGCGCTTTTAAGACTCTAGATATTTCATCGTGGAATTTATTTGCGTCGAATTTGACCAAATAAGCTTCTCCTCCGGCCTGCGCCTCTCTTAAATCAGAAAAATCATCGCTAATTGACGAGTTGAATATAAGCGGAATAGTTTTGAATCTTTCGTCCGCCTTGATCTTTGAGGCAAAATGGAAACCATCCATTCTCGGCATTTCTACGTCAGAAACAATTATTCTTAGCTTGCTTTTTAGCTCTGCTCCATACTGTCCGGCTAGTTCTTCAAGTTTACTTAGACCATCTTCGCCGTCTTTCGCTTCTACGACGGTAAAGCCCATTTTTGTCATACTCTCTTTGACTATCTTTCTAGCCGTTTGACTGTCGTCTAGTATCAAAGCTAGGCCTGAATATTTTTCTAGTTTATCGAGTGCCTCGGTATTGGCAGAGAATAACCCGAGCTCTTCAACAATCGCCTCAAGGTCAAGAATTAGAAGCACGTCGTCGTTTTCTATCTTCGTAACACCGGTAATCTTTGTTTTATCAAAAGCTCCGCCGCTCTTTGCGCTAAAGCTTGCCGGCTCTATGTCTTTCCAGTTTATTCTTCTGATTCTTTTTGCTTCGTGTACGATAAAACCTATAAGTATGTTATTGAACTCTGTGATTATTACCCTCGGTCTTATTGTTTTGCTGTCCGGGGTTACTATGCCCATCCATTTTGCCAGACTGATGACAGGAATAACTACGCCCCTTAGGTCAAAAATACCGTCTACGTACTCTGGCGAGCCCGGTAGCTCTGTTAATTTTGGTATATTGATAATTTCACGTACTTTGGCGACATTGACTCCGTATATGCCTTCATATACTTCGCCCCCTTCTTGTTTGTAGATTCTGAAATCTACAAGCTCCATTTCGTTGGAGCCGACCTGTAAAATATTATCAGGCTTGTTCATTTTTCAATGCTCCTAAACTCGTTTCTGCAAAGCATAAATCGCTCTGTTTAAATTCTACTTTAAAAAAACTTTTATTGCACGCAAAAGCTGCAAGAGCCTCATATTGTAGATTAACCGCTTGTTCTGAAATTCTTATATGATTATGCCCTTCAATTATTGCATTTACATCGCATAAAGGATAATTTTTTACTAAAGATAGTTTTTTTGCGGCAAAACCTTCTTTGTGTCCACATATTTGTTTTTGAGATAGCTTGGCGTATAGTTTTTTGATAAAACGGCCGTTGATATCTATCGTTAAAAACCTCAAAAACAGAATAAACATAGGATTTCTAATTAGGGCGGTATAGGCGGCGTACGCACCCCCTGCGTATTTGTCGCCATGCATAACTGCCGCCGTTTTATCTTGATATGAGAGGATTAGCGGCTGTTCTTGCAGTGTGTAGACTTTTGTGCTTGGAAACAGTTTTTTGAGCAAATAGTCGTGATTGCCCTCTAGATAGATAAGTTCCGTTTTGCGGCTTAGTGTGTCTATTTTTTCTACCGCTTGTTTGTTGGCTTGCACCGTGTATGGGGTGTATGGACACAAAAACTCAAACATATCGCCCAGCATAAATACTTGCGGCGGCGGCGAAGAGATGAGGTAGTCTAGAAGGGCTAAAAAATCATCTTTGTGTCTAGGGTAGTGGGCGTCCGTGACAAAGACCGCCCCCTCTTTGAGGTCAAGGGGCATAGGCGATTTTCGGTATTCCGGCATCCTCTTCAAAACCGAACATAATATTGGCATTTACCACAGCCTGAGAACTTGCACCCCTCATGAGGTTGTCTATAGCGCATATCGCCACAAGCGCATTTTTGTTTTTTGCTGCGTAGAGGTCGGCGTAGTTGGTGCCGCTAACATTTTTGGTTTGAGGCAGTTCGTCTCGCACTCTAACAAAAGGCTTGCCTTCGTAATATTTTTTGAGTATCTCTTGCGGCTGAATATCATCTCTTAGCGTCGCAAATACGGTCGCCATCATCCCACGCACCATCGGCACTAGTGTCGGCGCGAATGTGACATCTACTTTTTGCCCATATAGCTTTGAGGCGTGCTCCATTATCTCTGCGGCGTGGCGGTGTTTGATGATGTTGTAGTGGTTGACATTTTCGTCCACCGATACAAAGTGCGTACCTGCCGTAGGGCTTTTGCCTGCTCCCGATACACCAGTTTTGGAGTCCACAAATATCGGCTGGGATAGGTCGATGTACGGTAAAAACGGCGTAAGAGCCATGAGCGTAGCGGTCACATGGCAACCAGGGTTTGCGACAAGACGGGCATTTTTGGCTGTGTCGCCGTGAAGCTCCGGGATACTATATACTGCGTGCGAGAGGTTTTCGATATCCTCATGCTGACAGTAATTGGCTTCATATGACTCTTTGCTCGTTCGATAATCGGCAGATAGGTCAACGACTTTTACGCCAAGTGCCAAAAGCTCTTTTGCCGTACTCATCGCCGCTTTGTGCGGGAGTGCCAAAAACACAAGTTCGCAAAGCTCGGCAGCCCTTTTGCTGTCCGCTTTTTCTACCCTCAAATCTATGACGCCAAGAAGTGAAGGATGGAGCGCGCCTAGGGTTGTGCCACCCTCTGTATTTGAGGCGTAGACTAGCTCAAAGTGCGGATGGGATATTAGCATTTTGGCAAGCTCAAGTCCTGTGTAGCCGCTGACACCCACTATGCCGACTTTTATTTTTGCACTCATTTGCCAGTGCTCCCAAATCCTCCCGTGCCTCGCCCTGTGGAGTCCAGTTCATCTACTACGGCAAAATCGGCTTGCAGTATCTCTTTGATGACGGCTTGCGCTATGCGGTCCCCCTTTTTGATGGCAAAATCCTCTTTGCTTGTGTTTAGCAGTATTACCATTAGCTCGCCCCTGTAGTCACTATCGACCGTTCCTGGGGTGTTGAGTACCGTGATGCCGTTTTTGAGAGCTAGTCCGCTTCGTGGTCGCACTTGCAGCTCGTACCCCTTTGGTAGGGCAACTGCAAGACCCGTTTTGACCACATCTCGCTCGCCCACTTTTATCGTTTTTTCCTCTACAGAGTGCAGATCAAAGCCTGCCGCCTCTTCGGTCTGATATTTTGGGATTATTGCGTCAGGGTTTAGTATTTTTACTTTTACGCCGAGTTTTTTCATTAAAAGCTTATCTCTTCATAATACACTTCGATGATTTCAAACTCATCTGCGCCGCCTGGAAGCTCGATAGTTAGCGTGTCGCCTTTCTCTTTACCCAAAAGGGCTTTTGAGAGCGGGGAGTTAAACGATATTAGCCCACGGTTTGGGTCTGATTCGATGGCGCCGACTATCGTGTAGCATACCTCTTTATTATCTTTTGTACCGCATACTTTGACGGTCGAGCCAAAGCAAACCCTTTCGTGCTTGAGCGTTGTTGGATCTATGACTTGCGCACGAGAGAGCATATCGCTTAGTTGCGCAATTCTTTTTTCAAGGTGCGCTTGCTTCTCTTTTGCGGCGTCGTATTCGGCGTTTTCAGATAGATCCCCATGACTTCTAGCTTCTGCTATTTCGTCCGCTATTTTGTTTCTCTCAACTGTTTTTAATTGTTCTAATTCTTTGGCTAACTTGTCAAACCCGTATTTGGTCATAGGCTCTTTTTGCATTGCTGAAAAGTCCTTTATTTGATGTTTTTCTGATTATAGCAACATTTAAACAAAAAATTCCGACAAAGCCCTGTCTTTGCCGCCCAGTCGCTCTCTGAGCCATAGCGACTTGGCAAGGAACGCATCTTCATCCATCTGCCCTAGTCCGCTTAGCACTGCGTCCACTGTCACCTCGTCTTGCAGTAGCTCTGGATGTATCTCGCCCGCCCCTTCAAAATCGGCTATTATATTTGCAAGCCCCACATGACGTAGTGTGGTGACAAACTTTGTAGCTATCCAGTAATCAATAGGCTTTGCGATATATACAAGAAGTGTCGGTGTGCCGATGATAGCCGCCTCCAGTGTCGCCGTGCCGGAGCAGACTACCGCTTTTGAGGCGTACAGCAGAGCGTATTTGGCGTCTCTGACTATCTCAAACCCACTCGTATCGCCGTAAAGCTCTGAGATTTTGGCATCGTCAAAAAACGGCGGCACGGCAAGTATCTTGATACCATCTATCCTAGCGGCGACCTCCCTGAATACGGGCATTAGCTTTGTGATTTCCGCCTTTCTGCTCCCCGGCAAAAATGCCGTGATATTGGAGTGCGTAGGTGCGTTCTTTTTTTCCTTTATCTCTTCTATGAGCGGATTGCCGACATATACGCCTTTTGCCCAAAACTTTTTTTCAAACGGGAATATATACGCTTGCACATCGGTGTATTGCTCTATGGCGGCTATCCGCCCTTTTTTCCACGCCCAGACTTTTGGGAGTATATAGTAGATTATCTCTTTATTTGGATACGCTTTTTTGATGGCTTTGGCAAGAGGGAGATTGAATGCGGGGGCGTCTATTAGTAGCACCTTGTCGCACTGCGCCGCATGCGCTACTAGAGTATTTATCGCTTTTTTTGCCGCAAATATTTTCTTTATCGCATCCACAAAACCCATCACACTAAACTCTTTCGGGCTGATGAGCGGAACGCCGAACTTTTCGTCAAATATCCCGTGTAGCTCTACGCCGCTAGTCTGCAAGAGTAGATTTTCTAAGTGTAGATTTGCCGACGGCTCTAGGGCTGATACTAATAACTTCATTTGTGCGATAACTTCTTTGTTTTTTCATTATCATACCAAACACCCGTTATAATTCAAAGCAAAAAAACTATGGAAAAAGTATGAAAAAAATACTAATAACAAACGATGATGGATACGAGTCGGAGGGGCTACTCGCTCTTGCGGACGCCGTGCGGCATCTAGGGCAGGTGACGATAGTGGCTCCATCTAGTGAGAAGTCGGCTTGTGGCCACTCTCTCACGCTGACCCGTCCGCTGAGATTTGTGCGTGTCGGGGATGATTTTTATAAGCTTGATGACGGGACACCTAGTGACTGCGTATATCTGGCGTTTAATTCGTTGTTTGAGGACGGTAAGCCCGACATTGTGCTAAGCGGGATAAACAAAGGCTCAAACATGGGCGAGGACATCACATACTCAGGCACAGCTTCGGCGGCTATGGAGGCGGCTTTGCATGGGGTGCCATCCATCGCTTTTTCACAGGTGCATAGGCATATGGGCGACCACTCGTTTGTGTATGACTATGATGTTGCGGTAAGAGCGGCGGCAGAGCTTGTCGGCAAGGTGCTGGATGGCGGTTTTCCGATAGGGCATAGGAGATTTCTAAATGTCAATATTCCGGTCATCAAAAAGCATGAGTTCAAAGGCTACAAAGTCACGAGAGCGGGGTATAGGCATTACGGCAACGACGCTCACATGCACAGAAATCCGAGGGGCGAGGAGCACTACTGGCTGGGACTGCATCCGCTGGAGTGGTCGGATCATCCGTATGGGGATAAGAGCTATATGAACGACTTTGACGCAGTAAAAGAGGGGTTCGTCTCTATTAGCCCTATCAAGCTTGACATGACGGCGCACGAGGAGCTGGACGCACTAGGAGGGTGGATTGGCTAGATATACAAGATGTAGGATATTGTTAGGTGATGATTTTGAGGTGTTGCGCACAAAAAAAGTGCTTTTATTTGGAGTCGGCGGAGTGGGCGGACATTGCCTCGATGCTTTGTATCGTACCGGGGTAAGCGACATCACGATAGTGGATTTCGATACATACGATATCACAAACCAAAACAGACAGCTTGGCTCTGACGCAGTCGGCGAGGTAAAAGTGCATCGCCTAGCAAAGCTATATCCGGGCGTTACTCCGATATATGTCAAGGTCGATGAAGAATTTCTCAAAAATTTTGATTTCACCCCTTATGACATAGTACTTGATGCGATAGATGACGTCAAAGCAAAGGTTGGAATCATCAGACGAACCCATAAAAAACTCATCTCTTCGATGGGCTCGGCAAAGAGGTTGGACCCGACAAAAATAGAGTATATCTCGATATGGAAGACTCACGGCGACGCACTAGCCAAAAAGGTGCGAGACGAGCTTAAGGCTATAAATTATAAACCTGATTTTAAGGTGATTTTTAGTTCGGAGACACCCAAATGTAAGGAAAAAGGCTCTTTCGTCGGTGTGACGGGGGCTTTTGGATTGACACTGGCCGCAAAGGCGATAGAGAGGCTGATTAAAGATGAAAGAGGCTTGGCTAAACACAAAACTTGACAACGGAAAAATAAGGTGCGACGCTTGCACTCACTTTTGTGTCCTTGGTGATGGCGAGACAGGCAAATGCTGCGTTCGCAAAGCCCTAGGGGGCGAACTATCCCTTGAAGTATACGGACTCCTAAATGCAATCAACATAGACCCAATAGAAAAAAAACCTCTCTATCACTTCCTCCCAAATACTCAGATACTATCTGTCGGCACGGTCGGGTGCAACTTCTCCTGTGCATTCTGCCAAAACTATGAGCTTAGCCAATACCCAAAAGAGCACGGCGGCGAGGTGATAGGAAGATATGTAAGCCCTAAAGAGCTGGTAACTATGACGAAAGAGAGAAATATCCCGTCCATCGCCTTTACCTACAACGAGCCGGTCATATATTTCGAGTACGCCTACGATGTGATGAAGCTTGCCAAAGAGGAGGGGATTAAGACAGTATTTGTGACGAGCGGATATGAGAGCAAAAAGACCATTGAGCTAAGTACGGGGCTGCTGGATGCTATGAATATCGACATCAAGTCTTTTAACGACGAGTTTTACAAAGAGCTTTGCGGGGCGAGGCTAAAGCCTGTGCTCGAATGCGTGGAAAACGCTATCAAAAATAAAATATGGGTAGAGATAACGACGCTTCTTATTCCAGGACGCAACGACTCCGATAAAGAGATAGAGGATATTTGCAAATTCGTAAAAAGTATGGGGATAGAGGTGCCTATTCACTTTAGTGCATTTCACGGCGACTACAAGATGAAAGATGTGCCGCCGACGCCGCACGAGACGCTAAACAGGGCTTATGAGATAGCAAAGTCTCTAAATCTAAGACATGTGTATGTCGGAAATGTGCTTGACGATGAGAGACAAAACACATATTGCGCCGCCTGCGGTGAGCTGCTCATCGAACGCAGCGGATATCTTGGCGAAAAAGTGGAAAATCATTTGGAGGATTTGGATAGATGCCCTAGGTGTGGCTACCGTCTAAAAGGAGTTTTTAAATAAGTTAAAAAATCTTTAATTTTTTTTATATATAATTTTTCCACTAGGCTTGCGTCGCAAGCAAATCGATTCCTTGCAAAACTATATCGATCATCACAACAAACATAATCCCGTAAACAAATAACATAAAAGGTGCGCTATGCAAACAAAACGCAATGGTCGTCAAAAACGGCATCGTTGCGGTAGATGATTCAAAGTGTAATGGATGCGGTGATTGCGTAAAGGCTTGTTCCATAGGGGCGGTATACGTCAATCCTTTTTCAAAGATAGCTGAAAAATGCAATCTTTGCGAGCATAGGCTGGAAATCGGTAGGCAGGCGGCTTGTGAGGCTACTTGCGTCGCTGAGGCCATCAGGATAATAGACGACTCCGTTCAGACGCCACCTGTTAAGGCGGTAGGGTTTGTCGCAAGAAAAGGCGACAAACCGAGAACGCTTCACATAGGGGCAAATCCAAAAATGATAGAGAAGTTAAAAAGCAAAGCCCCTTTTCCCCTTTTAACTATGAAATATATAGCTGGGCAGGAGGTGCGAGATGAATAGAAGAGACTTTTTGAGAGGCTCTGGGGCGGCTATTGCGGCTTTGGAGCTTGGGGGGATAATATCGCTTGCTCCGCAAAATGCCGCCGCATCCGTAAAGCCGGCTCCAAAGTCAAAACAGACGCTTGCAAAAAATATCAAAGACGTCCAAAAAATACCTAACGTATGTCTCAACTGCTCAACCGTATGCGGTATGACGGTACTTGTAAAAGACGGAGAGGTGTTGGGCGTAGAGGGTAATCCGCTAGATCCGAACACAAACGGCAAATTATGCGCAAAAGCACACGGAGGGGTGTCCGCCGTAAGTTATCCCGAGAGGATAGTGTATCCGCTAAAAAGGGTCGGCAAAAGAGGTGACGGACTGTGGCAGAGGATAACGATGGAGGAGGCTTACGATGCGATAGGCTCTCCCGTCATTTTAAACCATAGAGCTTTGTGTTCGTCAAACAAACGTGCCGCTAACTATTCTACTATAGGCGATACCGATTGGGAGACTGTTGATGCCGAGCATTGCAAATACTTTTTGAATTTTGGCTCAAACTTTTTGGAGGCGCACCAGGGTGGTTTTCCAATGCTTTATAGGTATGTTAAAGCCAAGGCGGCCGGAGCGAAGCTGGTCACTTTTGACGTTAGGTTGTCAAATACGGCAGGTAGAAGTGACGAGTGGTTTGCTCCGTTTCCGTCATCCGAGGGGGCGATAGCGCTTGCGATGGCCCATACGATTGTTGACGAAAAGCTGTACGACGAGAAATTTATTGCGGAGTGGTGCAACGTAACCCTTGATGAAATAAAAGAGTTTTTGAAGCCGTATACTCCGGAATTTGCGCAGACAGAGAGCAAAATATCGGCTGATGATATAAGGCGTCTTGCCAGAGAGTTTGCAGCTGCGGCTCCATCTTGCGCGGCATTTACCAACAGAGGCTCTCAAGCTCACCAAAACGGCTTTAATAACGATAGGGCGGTAGTCATGCTAAATATGCTAGTGGGGAGTATGGGTAAAAAAGGCGGCTATTGTTTTGGCGGGTCAAAAAATCTCGGCGATGCGTCGTTTGCGATGCCTCGTCCTCTGCCGCCAAAGCCGAAGTTTTCTACGGACTTAGAAGACCCGAAAGACTATCCGCTTGCAAACAAATGGCAAAAAATGAAGGTAAGCCAACTCGTGTATGACAAAATAAAAGCAAAAACGCAAAAGGTGGACGTATATATGTCATACACTATCTCATCCCCGCATACATGGCCTCAGGGTCCTAGCGTAACAGTGGAGACGCTAAGGGATGAAAGCCTGATACCTTTTCATGTCTGCTCGGACGTCGTGTATTCGCAGATGGCTCACTATGCCGACATCATCTTGCCGGACGCTACGTATTTCGAAAGATATACTATAGAAGGGCGAAACGCAAACGAGTTAACACCGTATTTTGTGCTCAGACAGCCAGCCGTCAAACCGCCCTATGATTGTGAAAACTTTGCCGATACTCTCATTAAAGTGGCAAAAAAACTAGGTGAGTCTGTCGCTAAGTATTTTGAGTTTGATAGCTATGAAAAATTTATAGAGCTTCGATTGTCTGGAATGCCGAAAAAAGAGGGACTAAGCGGGTTTGAGTATATGAAAAAATACGGTGCGCTAAAAGAGGATAAGCCCAAAAACTATGAGCCTTACAAAAAAAAGTTGAGCGAGAAAGAGCTTGAGGGTTCAATCGTCGAAAAAGATATCGTATATATTGAAAAAAACGGTAAAAAAGAGGCGATAGGCTTCATAAAAGACGGTATTGCGGTAAAAGGGGTCAAGACTCCGTCTAGAAAGTTTGAAATATATTCGTCCATAGTTGCGGATGCCGCCAAAAAGGTAAATATAAAAGACGACGGCTGGCCACACTACGAAATGCCGCTTTCGCTCAAAAAAATGGCCAAAAACGAGCTTGTGCTTACGACTTTCAAGTGGAATGTCCATACGCAAGCTAGAACCGCCGCTCAAAAATATTTAAGCGAAATTGTCCATCACAATCCTATGTGGATAAATGCGCAAACAGCCAAAAAGCTAGGGATAAAAAGCGGCTACAAAGCGGCAGAGAAAAGCGTGGTCGGAAAACAAAAAGTAAAAGCGTTCGTAACAGAGGGGATACATCCAAAAGCAATAGCGATAAGCGCATCTTTGGGGATGGATTTTGGTGGCAGGATACCTAGGGCGAAAAACGGCAAAAAACAAAATATTGCCGCATTTGGAGCCTACGGGGATGCCGATATGGACGGTGGCATATGGTGGGACAAGAGAGTAGGGGGTGAAGGTAATGGATTTAATCCAAATTCGATTATTCCGATAAATCCATCCCCTATCGTCGGCATGCAAGCTTGGAACGATACTGTCTGCATCGTCAAAAAAGTAAAGGGATAAAACGCCGCATGCGCCTATATTTTAGTATAGGTCAAAATATACGGCAAGAGCAAACATAATAAGGCACATGGCTGCACCCATCATCATGGCCTTTTTCTTGCTGCAGCACGGTGGTTTTGGTTCGCATTTTTTGCTATTTGGCGTCATTAATAGTCCTGTTTATAAAATATATCGATTGAGCTTTTGCGTCCCGCTTGGCTCTCTACGCTTACGTTTTTGTTGATTTGATATTCAAAAACAACGCTACTTTCTATGTCGTTTTTGTATGTTACCGTAAGGTCTTTTGTAATTCTCTTGCCTACCTCGACCTTTGTAGTTTGTGTTGTCCTGCCTGTTTTATCGGTAACCTCGGTTGGACTGATCTCTACTTTGTCTAGCTTGATTCCAAATTCTTTGGTGAGGTCTCTTGATAGGGCGTTTGATAGGGCGCCTATCGCTTTTGACGAATATTTGGCATCGTTTGAGTCTTTTGAAAAACCGCTCTCTGGATCAACCCCAAAAAGCAGATATGAAATTATCTCTTTTTCGCTCATTGCCGGGTTTGAACTGAAGCTAAGCTTTGGCGAAGACGCAAAGCCTTTGACAAATATAGATATCTGCGTATCTTTATCTATGTGCTTTAGCGTCAAATTTAGATACGGGTTGTTTGGTTCGGATGGCGTAAGGGCTATACTTCCCGGCTGAAGCAAAAATCGTTTGCCCTCCATATCGTAGTATCCACCTTCGGTTTTTATTAGACCCAGCATCATAGGTTTTTGACCAAAATCCTTGTAGTAGAGCATATTCACTGATATCGGCGCATAAGCCTCTTTTGATCTATATATGGCTTTATTTGCCGTTGCTATGTTGAGTCTTAAAGCTATATTTTCATCGAATTTTCTTTCGTCAAACTGCACCCTTTTGGGCTTTAGTATGACTATGTCTTTATCCTTTGTTATATTGGAGCTTTTGAGTTCAAATGCCGCCCGTAGATCTTTGAGATATGCATCCCCCTCAACGCTTAACTTTTGCCCTTTGTATTCCGCCAAAACATCCGCATCCAAAATAAATGACAGCCTATTTGAATCCCTATAGGCGAAGTCCGATATTTTTGCTTTTGCGTTTATCGTGTCGTTTTTGTATTCAAATGAGCCGACAAGAGTATCGTTGATTCTTATTTCGTTGCATATCGCTTTTTTGTCTTTGATATCTATAGTCGCCGGTTTGGCGAGTCTATATGTTTTTCCTTGAAATCCAGCCGCAAGATTTTGCACTATGATTTGATTGTCGGATGAATGTGCCGCTATTCTAATATTCTCGAAAAATTCATCTCCTATTTTCATGAGGTTGGAACTGCCTATGATGCTAAAATGTTTATTTTTGGCACCCTCTGTTACAGAAGCCAGTATGTCAAACTTGCCGGATATATTTTGTTTTTTGCCGCCCGTGATTTTTGAATACTCCTCCGACATAATTGCGCTGTCGCCATGCATCGATATTGTGAGCTCTTTGTTTAAAACCCCATCGGCTTTTATGGCAATACCTGCTGTAGAAGCTTTGGCGTTTAGTGTTCCATTATGCGTAGCGGCTTCGATAACAGCCTGTACCCCTCCTATTTTTACGGCTGTTTTTGGTATGGATATGGAATTTGGCGTTCTCGTAAAGCTTATATTCTTTGCCTCTAAGCTTTGACCGAATATTTTTGAGTTTATCAACTCTATAGTTGCCGACACCTCATCTTTTGAGTATTCGTATTTTCCTTTTATCTCTCCTCCGATTGATGCTTCGACCCCGTCCGCAAAAAGCGGCTTAAGTTCTTTTAATGAAGCGTCGAAGTCGTATCTGTCGTATCCATGGGAATATACGTTGATATTTCCGGCTGCTGTTTTGAGATTGACTTTTATAGCGTTATCGTCACCGGCATAAGAGGCTACTGCATTTTTAAGTGCCGAGTTATCCATGTGTAGCGATATGTCGGTAGGGTTTGATACGGTGCCGTGATATTTGAGCCCATTTCCGTCCTCGACGAAGCTCTCAACGTCTGCTTTTAAGTACGCTGTATTTAGTTTCGCTTTTGTGTGTACCGTCAAAAGCTCTTTGTCTATATCGTAGCTTACGATTGTCTCCGATGAATCCACATCGAATTTTTTATCAAGAAGTGTTGCTTTTACGGCATTTGATGCCTTAACTTCTACTTTGTGCACGTCTCCAGAAAAAGTAACCCCTTGATTGACGGCTTCTTTGATTTTTATCGATTTTTCAAACGGTCCAAGCGGTATATAAGTAAACTTTTTTGCTCTCCCTTTACCGAAATATACCGTCTTGTTACCATCATAGACTACGCTAAAATCAGAATCTACAATTCCATATCTACAGCTTAGTTCCCCTTTGGAGTCTATTTTAAAGGCCATACTTTTTAGATTCATGTTCATTTCGGTTAGCACGTCGTTGATTTTGGCGTCTACGTTGTACCTATATATTTTACCGGTATTTACAAAGTGGGCTTTTGCATATAGCTTTTCAGTGTCCCCGCGTACCAAAAAATCTGTTTCGCTCAGGGCATTAAAATCAAAATCCACATCGTCCACAAGTTTATCTATATATTTTGAGCCGTTTGGTTTTAGCGAGCCCCTGAACGAGTAGTTTCCATCTAGCAGGTCACCATGGAATTTGGCGTCTAAAATATTGGTGCTAATTTCGGAGGATATGTTTGTGTAGACTTTCTCAAAGTCATAATAAACATAGTCGGAGTTGATTTTCGCGGAACGTATTTTGAGCTCTTTATAGCTAAGGCTTAGAGCGGTCAACGATAATTGCTCTATGATTATTTTATTTATAAACTCCGGTTTTTTATTATCTTTTTTGGTAGATATAAGCTTTTGAAGCTCATTTTCGTCTACCTTTAACTCTTTGATATCAAGATATGAAAGCTCTAGTTCTTGCTTGAATATAGATATAGGATCGAAGCGAAATCTGATTTCGGAGGCGCTAAACAGCTTTTCATAAGATACGCCCCTTAATTCTATGCCGCTTAATATGCCGCCGCTTGCCGATTTGATAGTTATGCCGTATTTAGGAAGAATGCTTTTTGCAGCAAACTCCACCGCAAGACCGCTCTGAAGTACTGCAAATACTATAGCCAGAGCCCATAATACGCCTATGATTGAATAGTAAAAACTTTTGTAACTTGCCTCAAATACGTGTCTCAAAACGCTTGTCCAAAACTAACATGAAATACCGGAGATCTTTTATCCTCCCTTAACGGTACGCCTACGTCAAATCGTACCGGCCCTATAATTGTGTCATATCTAAGCCCTGCGCCGACCGATGGTTTGTACTCGCCGTTAAATGCGAGTGAATTTTCATTGAGCAGTGTAGAGTCCAAAAACACAACACCCCAAAGCGATTTTGTGGTTTTATAGCGTGCTTCTATTGAGTAGTCTATTATGCTGTTGCCGCCCACATTGTTGCCGTAACTATCTTTTTTACCTAGTTTTCTATACCCATAACCTCTGTTTGAGAAGCTGCCTCCCGCAAAATATCTTTTAAATACCGGAATATCGTTTTTCCTGAAGTCGTTTATTGTTCCTATATTTCCCCTTGCGGCAAACAAAAAATCCCTAAAATATGAGCCGTCGTCGAAGCCAAATATCTTTCTGGCCTCTATATTGCTTTTTAGATAGTTGATTGTAGAGCCCACGAAATTATCCGCAAATTCTATGTTCCAAGCCGTATAAAAACCTTTTTTTGCGTCAATAATGGAGTCTCTTCTGTCTATTGCATACTCATAAGTCAGTGCGTTGATAAAAAAATCGGAACTCTTTATTTCTTCGCTTTCATCTTCTGCTGTCACACTGCCGCTTTCGGTCAAAAATCCGACATAATGAGTCGTGGTTTTGTACGGTATTTTAAACTTGAAAGCATTTGAGCCTATTTTTTCTTGATATCCTTGATATTTTACTTTTTCATACTTCGCCATATCTTCAAATTCAAAGCCAAGTACTTTTGGAACATTAATTTTTGCGCCTACGTTTTGCCTAATGCCAGATACTTCGGCTATGGCCTCAAATCTTTTTAGGTTGCCGTAAAAATTTCTATGCAACCATCCGGCCTTTAGTCTGGGTCCTTCGTCGGTGTCGTATCCTACACCGGCCTTGAAACTTCTTTGTTTCCCTAGGCTTACGTTTATGTCTATTGGGACGCTATCTCCGTCCTCGTCGAGTACGGGTTTTATATTTACGCTTTCAAAAGCCCCCGTCGCATATAGATTTTTGTAGCTTTCATCTATTTTTTTGCTGTCATACGGCTCGCCCTCTTTGAGCCGAAGTTTCTCTTTGATATATTCATCGTCTATGGTTTCGAGCTTATTTATAGCTATATTGCCGAATTTTAGTTTTTGGGTTTGGGATATATTAAATTCCAATCTCGCTTCGTATTTTTCTATATCTATGTATGCTTTCGCCGATAGTTTGGCTCTTGGCATACCGTTTTCTCCGAGATATCTTATGATGTTTTCTTTGCTTTTTACGAATAAATCGGCGTCAAAAAAATCCCCCTGTCGTAAAGCGATTAGATTTTTTATGTAAAACGGCGATTCCATATTTACTGACGCCACTTTCATTCTGTCGTATTCGGAGATTCTGAACGTTACGCTTTCGTTGTTTTGTTCTATCGTGACCTTTGCGTTAAAAAACCCTTTTGAGCGGTAAAATTCAACTACGTCACTTCTCATAGCCTCTATATCGTCTATTGTATATTCGGGGGATTTTTTCCAGAATTTATAAAACCGCTCTTCTTCTACGCCGATAGCCTCTTTGAGTGCGGCCGCAAAAAATGCGTCATTGCCTATAAAGTTGATTTTTTTTATAGCTCCGTCGTTGGCTAATGCCGAGAAAACGAAAAATAAAAGCAAAAAAATATAGTTTTTCATAGTTCGTTTTTAGCTTCATTCTAACCAAAAAAGGTTTATACGTTCTTGCCGTATATCGTTAAAACGGCGTTTGGTTACTAAAAAAATTAATAAAAAGCCATAAAAATGTTAATATGTGACTAAGATGTGACGATATTTAGACTATAATGCTGAAATTAAAGTATAAACAAGGAGATTTAATGAGAGTGGCGAGACTAAGTTTTGCAGCCGTTGTTGCCTGTGCCGCAACCGCTTCTTTTGCGGCTACGGATGTCGCAAGCGCATTTAAAGAAGGAAAACTTGACGGTAGAATCAGGGCGCATTATATGGCGGCAGATTATGTCGACAATAGTTCAACGGGAGTTGACAAACTAGACTCCAAAGGTCTTGCCGTCGGAGGCAGTCTTATCTACAAGACGGCTTCCTTGTATGGATTTAGTGCAGGGGTTGGCGCATATACTACGCAAAATCCAGGCGGTATAACGGAAAACAAAGGTACGAGTGCAAACTATGTCTCAAATAAGGACCTTTTCTGGGATGCTCCAAGCAACAATCCATACAACTACGGCAAAGGTTTTAGCGTTCTTGCTCAGGCTTATGTTCAATATGATATAGCAAAAACAACGGTAAAAGCAGGTCGTATGCTACTTACAAACCCTTTTATGAATCCTAACGACACAAAAATGATTCCAACTGCATTTGAGGCATACACGGTTACGACAAAAGAGCTTTCCGATACTGAAATAACGGCTACGCATGCCGTAAAATACAAAGAGCGAAGGAGAGAAAACTTCAGCACTATGTCGGACTCTGTCGATACGCCGGATGCCATAAAGGCATACTATCATGCAGAAGGAAATGCGGGGACTCATGATCCTGCCGGTGTTAGTATTCTTGGTGTAAAAAACAGCTCAATCAAGGGATTGGAGCTTCAGGCTTGGTATATGCAGTGGCCAAGCATAGTTGCACAAGGTGTACTTGAAGCAAACTACAGTGTCAATTTCGGTGATTTTGGACTTACGCTTGGCGGTAGATACTTCAAGCAATACGACAGAGGGGCTGGCGATATTATCAAACCGATGACGGGAGCTAGTGGCTCGTATAAGCTAAAAGGTGACGACAACGACAAGATAGATACACATATGTATGCCGTAAGGACGATAGCATCATACGGTCCTGCGAAACTATTGTTGTCATATTCTCACACCGACAAAGGCGGCGATCTTATCGCTCCTTGGAGGGGCTTTCCAACGGAGGGATATACTAGAAGTATGACTCAAACAGATTGGAATGCAAATACGAATGCGTACAAAGCACAGCTTGATTATAACTTCTCGTCTATCGTAAAAGGGGTTAGCGCCGTTCTTGCATATTCATACTACAACAGGGATGAAACAAAAGTTCCATATCAATCCATGACACACAGGGCTTACAATAACGGTGATACGATTCAATGGAACTTTGATGTGATGTATAAGCCGGTTAAAAGTACTGAGCTGAAAGTACGAACAATGGATCAAAAAAACGATGTAGCTAATAAGTTGGGTACAAATTCGGCAAACAAAAACACATCAAACAAAGAGCTGAGAGTAGAAGGAAACTACTACTTCTAATTAGCAAAAATACAAGGCGGGCCAGCCCCGCTTTGCTAACCGTACACAAAAAACACAACCCCCATAAAATATCCCACCACTACTACGTTCAGGATAAAAAATATTCTTTTGCTAAAAGCCGCAGCAAACGATAGCGGTACATAAAACACAAAGAACCAAACCGGAGTCAAAAAAGCATCCCTGCTAAGATTTTTTGAGCTGTCTATCGCATATAGTATCCATTCGTCAAAGAGCCAGCCGATACCAAGAATATGCGCTGCCAAAGAGAGTGGATAAAATACGTCAAAAATTGCCCCGAACAATGAATTTAAAAGGTGGGCTTTTGTGAAAACGGCAAAAATATAGTGGATAATCGGGAGCATCGCCGCAAAGAGCCATGAGCTAAGTGTTATATAAATCAACCATTTATTTTTGAATGGGGTATTGGCTAAAAATAAATATATGAGAAACACCCCGTAAAATGAGAGCCAAAAACCGACGGAAAACAAAAAGGAAGGAAAAACGGCTAGACATACCGCCGTGGTTAGAAAAAGAGTTTTATAGTTTAAAAGCTCCTCACCCCTGAGCGCAAAGAAAAATAGTATGACCGCAGCCGCAACCGCCCTGACAAAGGATGGCGTAAAGTCCGTCAAATACGCATAAAAAATCAGAACGACAAGTGAAAAGACGAGTATCCAAAGCCGTCTATCGACATACGGGAAATACCTATCTTGTAGCAGTTGTATGGGCTTTGAGAATAGCAAAAATATAAACGCCGTAAGCAAAGCGACATTGAGCCCGCTGATGGCAAAGAACGCTCCAAGTCCGTAGCTAACGATAAACTCATCGACGCTAGGCGTAACCTCGGAGTTTAAAAATAGATTTAGATACACCTCTTTTGCTTGTTCACTTTCGTGTTGCGAGGCTATAAAATCTTTGAATTTTTGTTGTGTCGCATCTGTTGCCGAGGTGCTTTCTAGCGATAGCGGTTTTAGTCTTGCGCTCCTGAATAGGTCTATAAAAGATATGTTTTTTGTATTGATGATTACCTTGAAGTATCTGCCTTCAAAGGCTTTCATATTTGCTTTTGAGTATGAGCGAAAGTCCATTTGCGCAGTCCGAAACAACACCGAGAAATAGGGTATGCCGTCTTTGCTTTTGAGCTCTTTTGAGGATATGAGCTTGGCATTTAGTGTGGCGTAATCAAACTCTTTTAGTTTTAAGTATTTGTAGTACGCATATGAAATATTGGCAGAAAATACAAACAAAAGCAGAATCCAAAATATTGCCGCTTTGGAATCTATCCTTTCCAGTGCGGCAATATTGGTCATAGTTTTATGTGTGAGAACTCTATGTTTTCTATTGGAGCTTTGGTTTCGGCAAATACATGCTCGGTGAAGTGTCCGCCGGCTGATTCGAACCTTGTAAAACGCTTATGGAATACCAAATTTACTATACCGGTCGGACCGTTACGGTTTTTGCCGATAATGATTTCAGCTTCCTCTTCGGCCTTTTCCTCAAATGAGCTTCGATACTCTTTTCCCTCCGCCCTGGCTTTTAGCTCTTTTTCTTTCTCTTCCCTTATCCTATATACATCGTCACGGTAGACGAATAGTATCTGGTCGGCATCCTGCTCTATCGCACCGGACTCCCTGAGGTCACTTAGCATTGGACGTTTGTCGGCTCTAGCTTCAAGTCCACGGTTGAGCTGTGAGAGGGCGATTATCGGCATCTCAAGTTCACGGGCAAGGAGCTTTAGCCCTCTTGACATGTCGGAGACCTCGAGGTGCCTATCTTTATTTCCAGTACCGGACATAATCTGGAGGTAGTCGATAATGGCCAGTCCGACCTCTTTGTGTCTTGCCTTTAGCTTTCGCAGTTTGCTCCTTAGAGCAGACATAGTTAGTCCACCTTCGTCATCGACAAATAGCTTTGAGTCTGAAAATTGTTGCATCGCATCGGTTAGTCTACCCCACTGGGCGTCGTCGATATTTGCAACCCTCAGGTCTTGAAGCGGTATACTTGTTTTTGCCGCGAGCATCCTTAGCATTAGCTGCTCAGCAGGCATCTCTAGTGAAAATATCGCTACGCCGACCCCTTGGGCTAGGGCGTTTGATGCGATATTTAGTGCAAAGGCGGTTTTTCCCATTGCTGGACGGGCGGCTATGATGATGAGGTCACCCTTGCCAAAACCGGCATTCTTTTTGTTTAGCTCATAAAAACCGGTATCGAGACCGACAAGCAGGTTGTCGCCTCTGGCTTTCATCTCCATCATATAATCAAGGGTGCTTTTGGCAACCTCTTCGGACTCCCTGAAGTCTTTGCTGGAGCTGGAGGTCGCTATTTTAAAGAGCTTCGTCTCGGCGGAGTCTATTATTTCGGAAGAAGTTTTTTGCTCCATGCACTCCGCTTTTATCTCGTTGGTGAAGCTAAAAAGACGTCTTTTTGTCGACAGCTCCTTTAGTTCTTCAATGTATGGCTTGAGGTTTGGCAGAGGCGTAGTGGATAGCACCTCAAAAAATGAGTCTGAGTCAAACTCTCCGCCTTTCCACTTTTGCCTGATAAACTCCTCATCTATAGGCATTGACGTTGCGGATAGATGCAGCATCGTGGCGTACATGGCTTTATGAAACGGATGATAAAACTCATCTTCACTCATCGCCACCGACACATCGTCGAATATTGCAGGGTCGTAAAGTATAGAGCTCAGCACGGCTCTTTCGATGTTTAGATTATAAAAATTTGCGTCCATTTGTGAATTTTACCGTTTAAAGCTTTACCCCGAGGCCGACGCAAGGTGACAACGAGATGGCGTCTTTGTTGAACATTATAGAGTTCTTGAGAGGCGAAGGTTTGGCAAGCAGCGGGCCGTCAAGGTCATAAAAGCAGATGTTCTCGTCAGACACGGCGAAGTGTGCGGCGGCACTTACGCTAATGACCGACTCCAGCATTGAGCCTATCATTACCTTTGCACCACGCTCTTTCGCCAGGCTTGCGATTTTTCTCGCTTCATATATTCCGCCCGTTTTCATCAGTTTGATATTGATGTAATCTGCCATACGAGAGTCTAGTATCCGCACGGCATCCTCGTAGTCAAACACAGACTCGTCGGCGAGAATCGGTATGTTGGAGTGTGCCGTTATTTCGGCAAGCCCCGCCAAATCCTCCGCCTTTGTCGGCTGTTCGATAAGCTCGATGCCTAGCGGCGCTATTTTTTCAATTATTTTTAGAGCAGTTTTCGCATCCCACGCTTGGTTGGCGTCTACTCTGAGTATCGCAGAGGGTAGGGCGGTTCTGATATTTCGCATAACCTCTACCGTGTCGTACTCATTCGCCCCGAC
>CAZVTM010000002.1:0-103267 GCA_964630205.1 uncultured Helicobacter sp.
GTGTACAAGCCACCTTGCAGGTCAAGGCCGAGTTTTACCTTTGCAAAAAAATCGGCACCGGTAAAAGAGGGGACGCAAATAAGCGTCCCGATAAGAGTAGTGACTGCGAATATCCACAGTCTTATATTTGTTTTTTTCATAGGTTTTTATTATGCAGCTGTAGTATCTTCGATTTTTCTAGCGACAAACTCTTTTGCTAGTCTAACAGTTACACCTTCGTTGTTTATTTTGACTTTGATAAAATCATCTTCGGTCTTAATAACTTCGGCATGGATTCCGCCGGCAGTTATTATCTTATCCCCTTTTGTAAGAGCGTCAACCATCTCTTTGTGTTTTTTTGCTTGAACTTGTTGAGGTCTAATGACAAGAAAATAAATAATTGCGAAAAGTACGGCTAAAGGTAAAATTTGAACGATAGCTTCCATATGGTAACACCTCTTAAAAATAAAATAGCGATTTGGTTTGATTTTAACAAAAGCCTCATTATAAAAGGCTTTTTGGGCTCTCTCGCCCTCTTCTCGCCGATAGTTTTCACGGCGCTAGGGATAGAGTCGAAAATATTTTTTACGCTCATGGCCGTCATTGCGTTTGGCGGGTTTTTTCTCCTAAACCAAAAAGAACTTTTTTGGTTTGGAGCTTTTAGCGGAATACTGTGGTTTTACTGGATCTGCTTTTCGCTCTATTACTACGATCTGCTATGGCTTGCGCCGCTACTTTTGGCATTTGTTTTTTTCTACTACGGAGCTCTATTTTGGCTTGTCGGCTTTTTGCCACAAAAGCTCTTTTGGCTTCGTGTTGTTATCGTCGCATTCATCTTTGACTATTTAGCCCCATTCGGCTTTGACTGGATGCGCCCGGAGATGCTATACGGCGGCTCTTTTTTTGGAGCGTCAAAGCCGGAGCTTATCGCCTTGCTTTTTGGTGTTGCGCTCATCATGAAAGCAAAAAAGTTTTACAAGCTTGCCGCTATACCCGCGCTCATATTTGCCATCTCGCTAGATGGGCCGAAAGAACTCCCAAAATTAAACATCAAACTTATAGAGACATCTATCGATCAAGACGACAAGTGGGATGAAAAATTTAAGTTGCAGCTAACGGCTCAAAACCTGCTTTTAGTAGACAAGGCTATTGCGGATGGCGCAGACCTCGTGGTGCTCCCCGAAACTGCGTTTCCCTTTTTTTTGAATAAAGCGGATGAAATAACTGATATATTGAAACAAAAAAGTTTTGACTCGGCAATACTCGTCGGAGCCTTAAAATTAGACGGGAATACTATATACAACTCATCTTATTTGTTCAGAAACGGGGAGATGTTCATTTTTGACAAAGTAGTTGCCGTACCGTTTGGAGAGGTAAACCCGCTGCCAAAATTTATGTCAAAAATCGTAAACGATCTTTTTTTCAATGGTGCCGAAGATTATAAGACAGCGGAGCAGCCAAGCGATTTTGAAATTGGAGGGGTAACTTTTAGAAACGCGATATGCTACGAGGCTACGAGCGAAAAGATGTATCAAGGCCAACCAAAATATATGATAGCCATCTCCAATAACGCATGGTTCGTCCCCTCGCTAGAGCCGACAATACAAAAAATGATAATTACCCATTTATCCAAAAAATACAAAACAGTCGTTTTCCACTCGGTAAATAAAAGTCGGACTTCAATCATAAATTAAGGGTTTTTTTATATGATTTATTGTTTGATTGAAGTTTGTGAAATTTGGAATAAAAAGCTATTTGGAGTTTATTAAATGGAAAAAGAATATACGCTTTCCGAAGGCGATTTTTTGGTCTCTGAGACCGACGAGAAAGGGATTATTACATTTGCCAACGACGATTTCTGCAAAATAGCCGGATATAGCAGAGAAGAGATGCTCGGAAAACCTCACAGCATCGTAAGGCACCCGGATATGCCGAAAGCGGCATTTAAAGACCTATGGGATACCGTCAAAGCCGGAAAAGTGTGGACTGGAATAGTCAAAAATGCGGTTAAGGGCGGTGGATATTACTGGGTGTATGCAACCGTCTATCCTATGATAAGCTGCGGAAGCAAGAGAGGATACATGTCTTGCAGAAGAATGGCAACCAGAGATGAAATCAAAAAAGCCGAAGAGCTTTATAAAACATTAAAGTAATAGGGGGCGGCGAATATGTTTTTTTCAAACACAAAGCTTGATAGATTAGAAGAGTTTTTAGAACAGTTAACGGAACTTATGAACGGCAAAAGAAACATTCTTACATTGCCAAAAGTCGAAGGAAGCGATAAAGTATCTGATCTTCTTAGGAAACTAGAAAAAGCGGCCGAGATATATATCAACAAAACGCAGCAGGATATGAAAGTAACAGGGGAAATGGTGCTGCTGGCTTCAAAAGTGGCAAGCGGATACTATGATTGCAGAGTCGGCTCTACATCTGAAACTCCACAGATAAAAGTACTTGCAAAAACAATCAACACAATGTTAGATAGCATCGAGCACAGTCTTCAAGATTCCAATAAAACTCTAAAAGAGTACGGAAATAAAAACTATAGCGTAAAGATTAACACGGGCAAGCTCGGTGGACAAATGAAAGAGATGTTGGAGGGTGTAAACTCTCTGGGCGACGCTCTTTCCGAAGTGGAACAACAAAATAAAGAATCGGCAAAAATACTCGAGCAAAAGGCCGCAGAACTAGGCACCGCAATAGAAACGCTCAAACAAACTACTTTTAAAGATCTTAGCCATATAGTAGAAAGAACTACCGGCAGAATAATGGATGCCTCCCATAAACAAAACGAACTAGCCGATAATCTCGCAAGATTAAGCTCCGACGCCGAGCAAGTAAAAGGGATTTTGACAGTAATCAGCGACATAGCAGACCAGACAAACCTTCTTGCTCTAAACGCCGCCATAGAAGCGGCAAGAGCAGGCGAACACGGCAGAGGGTTTGCCGTTGTTGCCGACGAGGTAAGAAAGCTCGCCGAGAGAACACAGAAAAGCTTAACGGAAATTAATGCTACAATAAGTGTAGTCGTTCAGGCAATAGGCGATAACTCCGATTCTTTGAACAATAACGCAAAAGAAATGAATGAGCTTACGGAGGAGCTGGCGCAGGTAGACCAAAAAATGGAAGAGGTTCTAAGCGTCATGAACAGACTAACTAACAGCTAGAGAGGCGAAAATGGCAGAAGAAAAAGAGAAAGCTGAAGGCGGGGAAGAACCCAAAAAAAGCAAGACCCTTATTATTATAATAGCGGTCGTTTTGGTATTGCTACTCGCAATCGGCGGGGCGCTATTTTTCCTTATGAGCCACGGAGGCGAAGAGGAAGCGGCTGACGGGCACGCACCTGCTGCAGCACATGGCAAATCAGCAGAAAAAGACAAGAAAAAAGGCGGCAGACATGGGGATGATCTCACCATGGGGCCAGTATTTGCCGTAGACAATCTAGTAGTAAATCTAATGAGTGAGGGCGGCTCAAGATATGCTAAATTTGCAGTAGCATTAGAGCTGGATGCTCAAGAGCTCGCACCCGAAATGCTAGCTAAAAAAGCTCTTGTGACCGATATAGTAATCACCGTAGTTTCATCAAAAACAGCCGAAGAACTCATGAATATAAAAGGCAAAGAAGCCGTCAAAAACGAAATAATGGAAAAAGTAAACGAGAGGCTCAAAGACGGTAGAGTCAAAAACGTTTATTTTACAAACTTCGTAGTTCAATAATTTGTTAGGCGTAGATCTCGTCAAAATAGAGCGTATCAAAAAAGCTATAGAGCGTCACGGCGACTCTTTTACGCAGAAGTTTTTGAGCCCGCAAGAGATACAAGATAGTAAGCATATATCTTCGATAGCCGCCAAGTGGGCGGCAAAAGAGGCGGTATCAAAAGCCCTAGGTTGCGGCATAGGCGCAAAGCTTGGGTTTTTGGATATTGAAATAAAAAAAGACGCAAACGGCGCACCCTATGCGCTTCTTAGTGAGAAATCATCAACGATATTTGGCATCAAAAAAGTACACATATCAATAACCCACGACGGAGAGTACGCCGTAGCGGCGGCTTTTATTTACCCGCCTCCGACAAACTGAAGAAGCTCTATTTTATCACCCTCTTCTAGTTTTTTGCTGCTCCAATCTTCTTTTTTGACGATTTGCATATTCACGGCGGCAGCCATCACTTTTTCAAGTACACCCTCTTTTTGTATGAGCGCACCAAGCGTGATACCGTCTTCAAACTCTCTTTGTTCGCCGTTTAGTATTATATTCATACTATCCCCTTGCCAAAACTAATCATCTTAAAACGTTCGCCAAACCCCTCGGGAGCAAGCAATGCCTTTGCCTTTGCCACTTCTTTGAGATACGGCGCTTCGCCTGCTTTTTTTAGGTACATCTCAAGAAGCTCGGAAATACCGAAATCCACAAGAGCACTCGCCTGATTTTTGTAATCAATAGTCTCAAAACCTTCGTCCTCAAAGGCTCTTGCAAGGTGTCCGAAATTCACGTCATACGTAATATCCGAATTTGTAAAGTACTCACCCAAATTTTCAACGCCAAAAAGCGGCTCGCTTTTGTGTTCTTTGTAAATACGCACCGAAAAGTCGTCCCTTGCATACTCTTGTCCGTAATCAAACGTCACAAAGTAGCTTTTTGCAAATGCTCCGTAAAGTTCTTTTGCAAACTCCTCGTACCCTAACGCTATTTCGCCTTTTGCTATCTCTAGCTTCTGCGCTTTTTTGAGCAGAGCTTCGTCGTTTATATCAAAGCTAATTTTGTGCTCACGAACGCTTGCAAACTTGCCTTCATATATTAGCTCGCAACCGAATGCATCAAATATCTCATTTGCAAATACAAATGCCGCCCTGTCTTCAAAACCCTTAAGCGAACTTACTATTTCAAAATCAACATCCGCAAAAAACTCTTTTAGCTCACTAGCCTGAAATTCTGCGGCCTTTGCCTGTTTTTCAACTATTACGAACTTTACCGTTTTCAAAAGCTCAGGCTCTAATCCCGCCACGAAAGAGGCAAAGTCTTTTAATGCATAGAGCGAATTTGCCCCAAACTCGCATACGATAGAATCTCTCGGCAATACGCCGCTTCGCACTAACGAGACAAATTTATTCGCGATAGCTCCGCCAAAAAACATCGACATGCTAGGAGAGGTGAGAAAATCACCCCCCTTGCCTACTTGTCCGATGCCTTTATAGTAGCCACGCTCACCGTAAAGCCACTCGCCCATATACTCCGAAAATCTCAACCGCCCACCTTGTCAAGCGCGCGTCTTAGTCTCACAAAGCCCTCTTTGATGTCGTCCGGTGTAATGATAAGAGCCGGCAAAAATCTCACGGTACTTTGCGCCGATTTTATAACAAGCACACCCTCTTCCATCCCTTTCGCGATGACGGAAAGCATAATTTCGTCGTTTTTGGCTTTTAGTCCGCGAAGAAGCCCAAAGCCGCTAGTTTTTTCAAACAGACCTGGATAATCCGCAACAATTGTCGCAAGCTCTTTGTCAAAAAGTTCTATGATATTTGCTAGTCTTTTGGATTTGTATTCATCTTCTAGCGTATTTAGCACCGCAATAGCGGCTTTGGTCGATAGCGGATTTCCACCAAACGTTGAGCCGTGTTCGCCGTAGTTAAATACATCTTTTATCGTCGTACATACCGCTCCTATCGGCACACCACCCGCAAGCCCTTTTGCCAGCGTAAACACGTCAGGCTCTACGCCGTACACCGATGAGGCCAAAAACTCGCCGCTTCTATACACGCCGCTTTGGATTTCGTCAAATACAAGGAGTATATTTTGTGCTTTTGTAAACTCTCTAAGCTTTACGATATCCTCTTTTTCAAACGCATATACACCACCTTCCGCCTGTATAGGCTCCAGCATCACGGCTGCGGTCTCGTCATCGCACATCTCTATCGCCTCTTGTATAGTAGCCGCATAAAAAAAGCCCTCTGGGTATGGGCCGAAAAAGTCGTGAAATCTATCTTGCGCCGTAGCCTTTAGCGTCGTAATAGTTCGACCATGAAAAGAGTTTTTGATGGTTATAATTTTGTATCTTTTTTTCTCAAATCGGCTCTCGCCGTATTTTCTAGCAACCTTGATAGCACCTTCGTTAGCCTCCGCACCGCTATTGGCAAAAAACACCGCAACATCCATACCGCAAAGCTCGTTTATCTTTTTTGCCGCCTTGACTTGCGAATCTATATAAAACAGATTTGATATGTGATGAACGCCATCTATCGCTTCGCTCACCGCTTTGACAAGTGCCGGGTGCCTATACCCTAGGGAGCTTACCGCAATACCTGACATAAAATCTACATACTCTTTACCCTCTTCGTCAAACAGTCTTGCACCCTTACCGTCCGTAAAATTCGTATAATTTCTTTTGTAAGTGTGCAACAAATATTCTGATTCTTCTTGTTCGTAACTCATTTACGCGCCTTTTTATGGTTTATCAGTTATTTTATGAAAAAATTGTATCAAAAGCTTGATAACAAAATAAGGACCCCAATGCAACCCACCAATGCGACGACCACCGATAAAATCTTAATAGTAGATGATACTAGGACAATCGTTCATCTGCTCACTATGATACTTAAAAAAGAGGGGTTTGAAGTTTTTACGGCATCCAGCGGCGAAGAAGCCCTTGAGCTACTGCAAAACATCTCGGTAGATACGATACTTCTTGATATACAGATGGGCGAAGGGATAGACGGATTCGAGACGTGTAAACTTATAAAGCAAAACCAACGCGTCAAAGATATTCCGGTTATATTTCTAACGGCCTTTGATGATTTGAGTACTAAATTAAAGGGATTTGAAGTCGGCGGAGTCGATTTCGTAGCAAAGTCTTTCGACAAAACAGAAATTCTTACAAGGGTCAAAAATCAAACAAAACTTTATAAGTTGCAAACCGGGCTCAAAAGAGGTCTCGCCTACATCAGGACCATTCTGGACGCACAAAAACAGCTGATAGCAATATTTGACTCACAACTCAGACTAGAAAACTATAATCGCTCATTTGAAGAGATAATCAAACCAGGCTATGATTTTTCGCTAATCGCCAAGCTAACGGCTTATGACGGCTATACGATACCTGGCGACGACGAAAGTTTTTTGGACTTACTATCAAAAAGCGAAGATTTTAAAGCCGGAATAAAAGGGGTTGACGGCATTTTTTCTCTCGAGCTTAGTGAAGCAAAAGTGCTCAATGAGATAAAAATAATATTAACGATTAGCGATATTACGGTTCACGAAAAGGCAAAAAGACAAGAACTTGAACTTTTAAAATATAAAGAGAGGTACCACAATACCCAACAACAAGACGCCTTTAAAAAGCAAAAAAAGATTATAAAAGACGATGTATCGCATCTACTTAAAAACGGTTGGTCTTTTGACTCGTATTATAAGCCGCTGGACATACTAAGCGGAGATACTCTCGGCGCAATAAAAGTAAATGACGACCGATATCTTTTTTATATAGTGGACGCTATGGGCAAAGGTCTAAGCGCTTCTGTCACGAGCATCCAATCTACGTCTTTTATCAACAATAGCATTGAAAGGGCAAACGAACACAGTGATTTTGAGTTTGAAAAAATAGTAGGTTCTTTTTGCAGCTTCATAAGAAAACAGCTTCTTGACGACGAGCTGCTTTGTATTGTTTTTATGGATTTTGACATTGCCCGTCAAACCGTAAAGGTCGCAAACTACGGAATGCCTCCTCTGCTTATTGAAAAAAACGGAAACATCGAACGTATCAAGCCCAACAATCCACCTATAATGTCTTTTTTGAGCACTGAAAATATAGATATAGTAGCGCTTGAAGGGGTAAGCAAGGTAGCCCTTTATTCGGATGGACTAAATGAGAGCGAAACCAAAGACGGCAAACCGTATTCAAAATATATAGAAGACGACTTCGAAAATTCGATTTTGATGAGACAGCTTCTTAGAAAATTCGAATCCAGAGTGGACTCTTTGGATGACGATATGACCCTTATTTTTATCTCTCAGACATCCAAAAAAGAGATCGTATTTGAACAAAAAGTAGAAATATCCTCAAAACTTGCGGAAGTTATCAGGCTAAATAATGAAATAGAAGAGATGCTAAGTAGCGCCGGAATAGATGAAAGAGAGGCGTCGGAAACTCAGCTTGTATTTAGCGAACTTTTGATGAATGCCTTTGAACATGGGGCGTTATGCCTAACCCCTGACGAAAAACAAAGGCTAATTGAAGAAGACACATATGAAGAGTTTTTGGAGAGCTTCGACAGCTTGGATAGTATCAAGAAAATAATGGTTGAAATAACAATATCCAACACAAAAAACAATCAAAAAATACTTGAAATAGGGATAGAAGATCCAGGCAAAGGTTTTAAATTCTCGGAGGCCCTCAAGACGATTTACGTAGAAAACAACGATAGGTTTTCAGGCAGAGGAATGTGGATGGCTAACGATATAACCGACGGCATATTCTTCAGTGAAACGGGGAATAAAACCACTTTTTTTAAAACAATTAAACAAAAAAGTAATTTATCTCCAGCTAAGAGTTTTTGTCTTAAAATCGAAGACAGGAAAAAAATAAAGGGGGTCTGTGTGCAACTAGAAAGCTCACAAAACGGAAATAGCCACAAAATAGTAGTAAAAAATGTAATCAAAACGATAGAAGACAGCACCGTATTTAAAAAAAGCATTTCCGATATTTTACTAAAAGACCCTAGCGCAAAAATAGATATCCATATTATCGACTCCTACATCATCACCTCCTCCATAATCGGCACCCTGCTTAAAATGGTTCAAAAAGATAATGCTAAAATTACGGTTTACGTTTATAGTGCTGACCTTTACGAACTCTTGGACAAACTAAATCTCATCATTTTGCTAAACGTAAAAAAAGGGTTTTAAATCCGAAAGTAACTATTTCGTAACCGACAAAACATACAATTAAGACACACAAAAAACACTTCAAAATAGTGGTTTATTAGGGTATTCCGTATGAAAAACATCAATTTAGGCGACTTCATTTTCGAGAGCCTTTCAAGGTTTATGGCGCTCTCCGTATTCGTAGTACTTGTAGCCATTTTTGTGGTTTTGTACATCGACGCAAAACCTGCCATAGATTCTTTCGGAACCGGTTTTCTAACGGGTGAAATTTGGGCTCCAAATATGGAAACTTTCGGCGCTTTGCCGTCCATATACGGTACTATTATATCAACGATTATAGCGATGGCCGTGGCAACTCCTATAGCCATCGGTATAGCCATATTTCTTAGCGAAATAGCGCACGCAAAAATCAAAGGCATTGCGGGAACGCTAATAGAACTTCTCGCCGCTATACCATCCGTCATTTACGGTATGTGGGGCCTTTTTTACTTCGTTCCTATAGTTAGAGACGTCACAGGGGGCTCAGGGATGGGACTTCTGACCGGCGGGCTTATTTTGGCTATTATGATTATCCCTTTTACGGCGTCAATTACTAGAGACTCAATGAACACAACGCCAGACATCCTCAAAGAATCGGCATATGCCCTCGGCGCCACAAAGTGGGACGTCATCAAGGATGTTGTCCTCCCGTATGCAAAAATAGGGGTTATCGGCTCAATCATACTCTCTCTCGGACGGGCCCTGGGTGAGACAATGGCTGTTACATTTGTTATGGGTAATGCGCAAAGGATTCCTGAGAGCATCTTGGAGCCGGCGACAAGTATTCCGGTTACTCTTGCGAATGAATTTACGGAAGCTGATAGTGATATATACTATTCAAGCTTGTATCTATTGGCGTTACTACTATTTGTGGTGAGCTTTGCGATTATCGCAACCGCTAAATTCCTTTTCCTAAAGAAAGAGAGAAGCTAAGATGTTGCACAAAAACAAAAGAAAAATTCTAAATACGGTAGTCTTGGCGCTCTCTACGACTGCGGCTCTTCTTGGTATAGCTATACTATTTTGGATAATAGGAATACTGCTTTTCAAGGGCTTATCCGTCATATCCATCAATACATTCACTCAAGACGGCACACCTCCGGGCATGGAAGGCGGCGGTCTCAGACAAGCGCTTGTCGGACACCTTATGCTAACTAGCGTAGCAATGGGTATCGGCATCCCGGTCGGTATGCTAGCGGGAACTTATCTAAGCGAATACGGCGCAGGCTCCAAAGTTGCAAACTTCATAAGAGACCTCTCCGACATCATGATGTCGGCTCCCTCAATCGTTGTAGGCGTATTTGTATACGGCATTATGGTAGCTCCCGTCCACCACTTCTCTGGCTGGGCCGGTAGCGTCGCTCTTGCGATACTCGCTATTCCGGTCATCATTAGAACAACGGACGACATGCTCCGCCTTGTTCCGCAAACGCTCAGAGAAGCGGCATATGCGCTTGGTGCACCGAAATGGAAAGTAATATTCCAAGTCGTTTACAAAGGTGCGGCAGTCGGTCTTATTACTGGTATACTCCTTGGTGTTGCCAGAGTTGCCGGAGAAACTGCTCCGCTACTGTTCACATCGTTTAACAACAATTTCTTTAGTCTCAATATGAACGACTCTATGGCGTCGCTCACTGTCACAATGTTCGGCTATGCGTCAAGCCCTTATGAAGACTGGCAACAACTAGGCTGGGCGGCAGCTGCGATACTTACTTTTGCGGTATTGTTCGTCAACATACTAAGTAGAGTTATTATGAATATCAAAAAAGGTAAAAGGTAAAATATGTCAACTATAGCTAATGTAAAAGAGGCTCTTAAACTAGAGGTAAAAAACTTTAATTTTTACTACAAAGGGACTACAAGCCCGAGCCTAAAAAACATCAATATGCCGATAGCGAAAAACCGCATTACGGCGCTTATCGGTCCTTCAGGCTGTGGTAAAACTACACTTTTGCGGTCTTTTAATAGAATTCATGACCTCTATCCCGGCAACAAGTATGAAGGCGAGATACTTTTTAAAGATACAAAAAAGAATATTCTTGACAAAGACGTTGACCTTATTGACCTTAGACTAAAAATCGGTATGATTTTTCAAAAACCGACCCCGTTTCCTATGAGTATTTTTGATAATGTTGCCTATGGTCTTAGACTGCAAGGTATCAAAAATAAGTCAGAACTGGAAGGTAGAGTAGAAGCGGCACTCAAAGGTGCTGCGCTATGGGAAGAGGTATCAAACAGACTTCACGCCGACGGCAACTCGCTCTCAGGCGGTCAACAACAAAGACTTTGCATCGCAAGGGCGGTAGCGGTGGAGCCTGAAGTACTACTATTTGACGAGCCGACATCCGCACTTGACCCTATATCTACGCTAGCGGTTGAAAAGCTAATCATCGAGCTAAAAGAGAAGCTAACGGTTATCATAGTAACGCATAATATGCAGCAAGCCGCAAGGGTGTCCGACTATACCGCTTTTATGTACCTTGGCGACCTAATCGAACTTGGTCACACCGAAGAGCTATTCATCAATCCGGTAGAAAAACTAACCGAAGAGTACATTACCGGTAAATTTGGTTGAGAGAAAGGGAGTTTATCTCTCTTTCAACTCTTTTTTTATTTTGTCTTCCATATAGTTAAAAACGGTGCCGCCCCTGTTAAGATAGACGGTCTGGAGCGTAAAAACCTCTTTAAACACATATAAAAATCCCAAAAACGGAATACACCACAAAATCACCAATTTGCCCATATTGGCCTTTGCCTCATAGGTGCTAATCAAATAAAAAGCCTCTGTTTCGCTGATATTTGAGGCCTTGTAAATGCCAAACCCAATAGTGGCAAAAATATTTAATAAAAATCCCAAAGCAATATAGTTTTGATATGTCTCGATAGCTTCCATTATCCCTCGTTCGACGGTTTCATTATAGATTCGATAGCTTTTTTATACTCGGCATACGTAAAAAACTCTTTTATGTTATTCGCTCTACCGCCCGCAGCATTGCGATGTCCACCTCCGCCAAAAAGCGTCTTGCTTATTTCGCTGACATCGGCTTTATTGCTTGATCGCATAGAAACGTTCCCTTTTGGCGAAACATCTATAAAAAAGTCATACTCCTCATTTGCCGATAAAAAGCCGTTCGCAATGACAGATACATTGCCGATAGACACCGTAAGAAAACCGGTATATCCGGCATATTCAACGCTAAACTCGCTTTTTTTGGTGGATAGAAGCTGTATTACGTACCGACTTGATAAGTTGTCTATAGTATCGTTGACGGCATTGCCCCGCAAAAACTCTTTTTTCAAAAAGTGTATGGCGTCGTCAAGGGCGATATGCGCATCATTTTTACCCAAAAACTCTTTTGCCCTCTCAAGCGCATACAGTTTATACGCTACGCTCTCATCCGGGAATATAAGCTTATTTAGCTCTTTTGTCTCGGCAATGAGACGCATAAGAGTCTTCCCAAATTCAAAAAGGGGTTGATCTTCCTTCCAAAGATCGATAGCGTTTATCGCATTCACAAGGGTCGTAGTCGGCTCGTCTATCTCGCCAAAATAATCATACGTGAGTTTCGTACCGGATCTGTTGTTATCGAGCGTATACCAATCTGAAAACTCTTTTGCCTGCTCTTCGCCGCTGATGTGATGGTCGAGTAGTTGTAGCTTGATATTGCAGCCGCTGGTGTTTAGCGCCCTTATCTTGTCATCTAGGTATCTACAGTCTTGCGTACTTAGATTGAGGTCGGTGATTAGAAAAAGTATCTCTTCGCTTTTATCCTCTAGAGCTTCTATCTCGGCGGTCATTTGTTTCAGTCTGGCATTGATTTCATTGCCGTAATTGGAATTGAAAAACCGTGCATTCTCTATATATTTGGAGGCCACATATTGGCATCCGTAGCCGTCTAAATCGGTATGCGATAAGTGAAATAGTCTCATTATTTACCGAACAGCTCCGCATTCTCTTTTTTCATATATTCAATAACTTTTACCACTTCGTCAACGCCCAGCATACCCTCTTCCTCTTCGCCAAATACCTCGTCTATAGCATCCAGATATACATCCGCCGCCTCGTCAAGCTTTGCTTTTTTGACGCCCGCAAAATATAGCGTAGCCCTAAGCATCTCTTGCAAGACCGCACTCATCTCCTCTAGGGTTACGTCATCTTCGTTTTGTGTCTGTTTTTGGTTATTTTTTGCCATTTTTTAGCCTTTGTTTATTTGGTGTAATTTTAGCAGGGAACGGCTTACTTAGGGTGGATATAAAAAATGTATTTTGTGGCAAAAAGTACAAAAATTTACCAATTTTAAATGATAAAAACATAGTTTATTTTGCTTTAATACCGTTTTAATTGCATTTAGCGCACAATCAATACCTTCAACACACTATAGAGACATTTAAGATGCCGAATATATTTTTTCTCCTTATACTCCTTTTTTCTTCGCTATCTTATGCGAACACTGCAAAAATAAACGAAAAGCTGACAACGGTAAATATAACCGAAAATGTAAGGGTATACAGAGATATAAACGGCACTTTATTACCAAAAGATATACTTAACGCAAAAGCAATAGGGTTGCAAGAAGAAAAACCGAGACCGATATCATCGGCTTACGAAGGCTCTTATTGGTTTCACATAAATATAGAGAATACATCCGAAAAACAACTAGATTGGATATTGTCGATACCCAAAGCAAACGTAAACGGAAACATATACTACATAAACTCGAACAAACAAGAGCATAACGTATCGATTGCCGATTCATATTCATTTTTGAATTATCCGGCAATATCATACGTCGCAACAAGCAATCCAAAAGAGACAAGCACGCTACTAATTAGACTATCGCCGGGCGGCAGTTATTTTATTTTTCCAAAATTCGACATCACCGATAAAGAGCTGTTTTTTAAGCAGACTATTGTCAATACGATGATTAAAAGCATAGTATTCGGCGCAATCATGATTTTGTTTACGTACAACCTATTTTTACTTTTCTCGTTTCGGACAAAAGCCTATGCATGGTATTGCACATATATATTTTTTGTAGCGCTGTTTTTTTGAGCAACAACGGAATAGGTTACGAATTTTTATGGAGCTCGTCCGAGTTTTTGTCAAAAAATATTTTTGTCATATCGTATCCTTTGATGTTCACGGCCGCGTTGCAGTTTTCAAGGGAATTTTTGAAAACAAAAAAACGATTTTTACTACTAGACTATCTGCTCAATATCTTCTCGCTATTGTTTGTAGTATTGCTGTTTATTTTTATTCTAGGATTCAAAGTCGATTCAATCAAGATATTCGCCGTATCCTCTCTTGTGATGTCGCTTCTTCCGTTGCTTGGTCTTTATGCTTGGCGACAAGGATACAAAGAGGCTAGATTTTACACTATTGCATGGGGTGTTTGGGCTATAGGTATGACGCCGCTGATGCTACTCATGCTAGGTGCCGACATAGAGTTTGAAACAGCGATAATCGGCGGCAGGATAGGAATTATTTTTGAGTCGATATTGTTATCGTTTGCACTTGCCGACCAAATTAATATATTAAGAGAACAAAAAGACGAGGCAGTAGCTAAATATGAAGCCCAAAGGGCAATGTTAGAGGTAAACTCCAGACAAGCGCAAATGGGGGAAATGGTCTCCGCAATCATCCATCGGTGGAACCAACCTCTTACTCTTTTGATGATTATGCTGGAGGAAGTCCAAATGATGGCATCCGAAGGGGACAAAAAAATCTCAAAAAAAATAGATACCGAGATCACAAATATACAGTCCGTCATAACGGGCATGTCATCCACCATGGATGATTTTAGAAATTTCTTTTCGCCGTCAAAAAACAAAAAAGCCTTCTCGCCGATATCAACAATCAACACAATACTCTCGATGTTTGGCAAGCAGTACGAGTATGCCGATATTGCATTTGAAATCAACGGCGACGAGACCCTCAAGATAATCGGAAAAGAAAACGAATTAAAACAGGTTCTTTTAAATCTTTTTAATAACGCGAAAGACGCTTTTTATTCACACGGCATCAAAGTGAGAAAAATAGAGGTGTCAATAGAGAGAGACCGTGAATTTGCGGTACTAAACGTAAGCGATAACGCCGGAGGAATGCCGACCGAAATCATGGAGAAAGTATTTGAACAATACTATACGACAAAGGGTGACAAAGGGACCGGAATAGGCTTATATATATGCAAAAAAATTATTGAAGAGAGCTTCGGCGGAAAAATAGAGGCAAAAAACATCAACGGCGGCACCGTATTTGTCATCAAAATTCCGGCGGAACAAGAACCTTAAACGTATTCTTTTTGTATCTTTTTTAGTCTAACAATAGCGTCTTCTTCGTTTTCATAGTATATTTCATAATCAAAGCTAGCCGTTTTTTTGTATACCTTGTCGTAATACTCCACCAACAAAATCTCGGCGGCGGCGGATATCTCTTTCATATCATACAAATATATAGCCCTCTCTTTAGCAACACGCGAAATATACGGAGTTATTTTATTCATACACAGTCGAAAGTATTCTTCACTTAATCCCTCATACATGCCAACAATTCTTTTAATCCGTTGCGAAAGCGGCGTATCGATACGAACTTGTACGCCAATCTCCATCATTTCATACAAACGTTGAGGCAACATCACCGAACCTATGCGAACGCTCTCCCCCTCGATAAAAACGGGGCGTGAACGGTCTATCGACAAAAGTGCGTTAGCGAGGCGGTTTTGAAACTCTTTTTGTGTCGGCTGAGCCCCTTTGACCTCCCCAAAAACGGAACCGTAATGGTTTGCCATACCTTCTAAATCTATAACATTATCTAACCGCTTCAAAAGATCGCTTTTGCCACACCCGGTATAGCCCCTAAGTGTTATAAAATTTATTTTTTCAAAAGAGCTTAAGTACTCGACGACAAACTTTCGATACGACTTGTAACCGCCTTCCAGTTTCTCTATCCTATATCCTATACTTGAAAAAATAGTAGCAAGCGAAGATGAGCGCATCCCGCCTCTTGCGCAGTAGATAGCTATTCGCGCCTTTGGGGTATATGAAGGATAAATCGTCTCTATATGTTTTGCGGCGTTCAAACACACGTAAGATGCCCCCTTAACCCTTGCCTGAAAAGGAGAAACCTGTTTGTATATTGTCCCGACCTCTCTATGTTCCTCGTCGCTCAATGCATACAGGTTCACAGCCCCCGGTATATGAGACTCGGCATACTCTTTTGGGCTTCTGGCGTCTATAATGAGGTCATAGCGCGATAGATTGTTGACAAAACCGTCAATATCTACGCTAATCACGCTTTCTCCCAAAAAAACTCGACCCACTCATCCGTCAAATGTAGATAATAATCGGCCTTGACTACGGCGCTCTCTCGCTGAAAAAGAGAGGCCGTCCTAAACTCCGTATCATAAAACAAGGCTCTCAATTTCTCCATAACAACTTTTAGCGTCTCTCCACTATCAACTATCTCATCTATAACAATTACTCTCTTAGCTTCGCCGATATTTGGCAGCTCGCCCACAATAGGAGCCCCAAGCTTTGTTTGTCCGTCATATGATACGGTATTTACGGCATACATCTTTCTGATGCCCGTATTCATAGCCACAAAATGAGCCAAAGTAGCACCACCTCTGGCAATAAATAATATTCCGTCTGCCTCAAAGTCGGATACCATAGAAGATAATTTTTTTGCGTCGACCGCAAATTCTTCATACCCATATTCCCTCACCGTTAGTCCCTTTTTGGTAAAATGTTTTTGTGATAATAACAAAAGAACAAAAAGCCATCCTTTATATGTTTACCGCAACACTGCTTTTTTCATGCGTAGCATTGTTTGCGAAGCTCGTATCTAGACTTGGTGCAGTAGAGATAACATTTTTTAGAAACGGGATAGGGATAGTCGTACTATTAATGTTTTTTAACTACGCAAAAACAAAAAAATTTAATCCAAACAAACTAAACCTACTTCTTTTTCGCGGTTTTATAGGTACGGTTGCCCTGATAGCGTTTTTTTACAATGTAGCCGCCGTTAGTTTTGCAGACGCTATGACTTTTACAAAAACAGAGCCTCTTTTTAGTGCGCTTCTGGCTTTTTGGCTCATGTCGGAACGGCTCGACAGGGTAAAAATAGCGGCCATACTGATAGGATTTACGGGGGTTGTTGCTATCGGAGTAGAAAGGGGTGTGCAAATGGCATACGATAATGCGATTGGCGTATTTGCAGGGTTTTGTGCGGCGCTGGCATACACTACGATAAGACGGATAAAAGACGATTTTGACCATAGATTTGTCGTGCTTTCATTCATGGCTTTCGGAATTATATTGCCGATACTGATAATGTTGCTCGCAACCATAGTCGAAAACGGCGCAATTATCAAAGTTTTCGTAATGCCGAGCCTATATGAGTTTTGGCTTCTTTTGGCGATAGGGATACTATCCGCGGCGGGACAGGTGCTGATGACAAAAGCTTATTTTGGAGCCAAGGCCGGTATAGTGAGCACTGTAAGTTATTTTAGCATCCTTTTTGGAGTGCTGTTTGGAGTAGCGCTTGGCGAGGCATTGCCGAGCTTAACCGTGTTTTTAGGAATGGCGCTTATAGTGCTTTCAGGAATTTTGATAGCGAGAAAATGAAATCTTTATGAAAAAAGTATACTTCAAAACATTCGGATGCCGGACAAATATGTTTGACACGCAAACAATGATAGAGCACATCGGCACATACGAACTGACAAACGACGAAAACGATGCCGACGTCGTAGTCATCAACTCGTGCACGGTCACAAATGGCGCAGATACGGGCGTGAGGCAGTACATATCGAAAGTAAAAAGCAAAAACCAAAACACGAAAATACTATTCACCGGGTGCGGCATACAAACGGAAGGGAAAAAACTTTTTGAGGCTGGAAAAGTAGATTTGGTCTTTGGGCACTCACAAAAGTCGAGATTAACATCGTTTTTTGAAGAGCCGCAAAAGCTGTTTATCGAAGGGGACAAGAACTACGTCGACGACAGCGTGGTAACAAATTTTGAGGGAAAAACAAAGGCGTTTATCAAAATTCAAGAGGGGTGCGATTTTGCCTGTAGCTACTGTATTATCCCGTTAGTCAGGGGTCACAGTAGAGCCATCCCAGCCCGTACCGTCATCCGCCAAATAGAGGTGCTAGCCCATAGCGGTTTTAGCGAGTTTATCCTCACTGGGACAAATGTAGGAAGCTACCTTGACGGCGATACGACCCTAGAGAAATTAATAAAGGGCATTATAGATTTGGGGTTGGCCCGCAGGATACGACTCGGAAGCATAGAGCCATCTCAAATAACGGATGAATTTTTAGATATTGTCTCGCACGAGACATTTTCAAAACAGCTTCACATCGCCATCCAACACAGCTCAAACACCATGCTGGAGCGGATGAACCGCAAAAATAGATTTGAAGATGATTTGAAACTCTTTGAGAAACTCTCATCGCTCGGATTTGCAATAGGCACAGACTATATCGTAGGCTTTCCAGGTGAGTCGGATGTGATATGGAGCGAAGCGGTGCGAAACTTAGAGGCAATGCCGCTAACGCATATCCATCCGTTTGTCTACTCAAAAAGAGACGGCACGCCTGCCGCACAGCTAAAAGGCGACGTAAACGGAAATGTCTCAAAAGAGAGGCTCCACCAAATCAACGAGATAGTTGCGCAAAAAAATTATGAATTTAGAAAAAAACTAACAACACCGCTTCTAGTCCACGTCGAAGACTCGAAGATGAGCGGTTTTGACCAGTTTTTTAATAAAATAACATTCAAAGAGCCGCAAGAAAATGAATGGGTAGAAGTGGTAAAGCGTGAAATTATGATGGATAAAACGATAGGCTAACTATTATGCAAAAGGTCAATTGTATAAAATGCAAACATTTTTTTGTAACCTATGAGCCGCAAAGGCCTTACGGGTGCAAAGCATACGGCTTTAAAAGCCCGCAAATGCCTAGCCTTGTAGTGTTCCAAAGTAGCGGTATGCAATGTGAGATATTTGAGCAAAAGGTAATAAAAAAATGAGAATTTGGATTTTTGCAGCGGTAGCTTTTTTGCTCGCAGGATGCGCACCAAAAATTGAAAAAGCGGTAACCATTGCCCCTACGGAAAAGGTAGTGGAAAAGCCGAAAATAGCTCCGCTAACAAAATCGGAGAAAAAGCCGTCCGAAATAGTCCAAATACTTCCTACAAAAGAGTTTTATAAAGCCCTTGAATACTCAATAGGTTATTACGAAAAAGTCTCCAAAAAAAATGAAAATTTTATTTTTGCCGACCAAAACTACACAGCCCTCGAAATGGCCGAGTCGCTAAGACTATTTAAAGAGATAGCCAAACTTCCGAAAAATGAGTTTTTATCCAGACTGGATAGAGATTTTACGGTATACGAAAGTAAAAATGAAAATAACGGTTCACTAATTACCGGGTATTATGCACCCGTTTTAAAAGGCTCTTTTACAAAAACAGAGAAATATAATACCCCGCTCTACCCTCTTCCAAAAGACCTTGTTATTGCAAAGTTAAAGAGATTTCCTACGGCAAAATCTATACAAAACATTGCCGGAAAAGTCGAAAATAACGAACTTATCCCCTACCACACAAGGGAAGAAATCGCAAATGGGGCTTTAAAAGAAAAACCTTTGTTATATCTAGACAATAAAGTAGATGCTTTTCTGTTGGAAGTACAAGGCTCAGGCATAGTTGAAGTAGACGGCAAAAAACACTACGTCGGATATGCAGGCAAAAACGGACATCCATACACATCAATAGGCAAAATAGTCTACGAAGAGAAACTAATAGACCCCTCCAAAATCAATATGCAAACCATAAAAGAGTTTTTAGACTCAAATGAAACAATGAGGGATTATGTCCTAAATAAAAATAAAAGCTTTGTATTTTTCAAACTAAACAGTACGGAAGGGATTTTCGGCAATATCTCAGTGCCGCTAACCGCAAAAGAGAGCGTAGCCATGGATAGCGAGCTTCTCCCTAGGGGGGCTCTGTGCTATATAAAAACAGAGGTGCCAAAAAAAATAAACGGCCTCGAAGTAGTCCCCAGAAGCGAGAGAGAACCGTTTGAGAAATTTTTTATGATACAAGACACCGGCGGAGCAATAAGGGGCGGCGGACGCGTTGATATATATTTCGGCGAAGGAGAAGAGGCTCTGTTTTATGCAGGACAGATGGCATCCAAAGGCGAAGTTTATTTGATTGTTGCAAAAAAGGAGAGATTGACTAAATGAAAAATATTATATTTTCGCTATTAGCACTATTTATATTTGGCGGTTGCGCCGTGAGCGAACAGCCAAAAAACTGCTTTGACAAGACAAGGTTGGAGCAAAGAGAGTATGATGCCCTAAAAAATGCTCAAGCTTCACTCGCTACATTCAAAACAGAATATGGCGAAATGTCATCTTATATCAACTTTCTAAACGCCTATACCGCCGAATACTCCAAATATATCAGCGCAGCCTCAACGGCGTCACTAGTAATCAAATATTTACCCATCCCGTACGCCGGGCAAATATCATCGTCGGCAGCTTTTGGGACTAAAATGACGGCTCTTGCAAGCAACGCCTCAAAATCGGTACTCAAGCTCAATACATCCGCAGCGGAGTTCGACTCTAAACTGGCGGCATATGAGACAACTAAAAACTCTCAAAAACTACAAGAAGCTCGCAAATACGCCTCAACGGTGTTACAAAACGACCTTGAGGAGGCCAAACTAAGCCTTATTAGGCTCAAGGATGGAGCGGCAGGACTAATAGCGGTCAGTATGGCGATATCCCAATACTACAGCTCCGGTGACCAGCTACTATCCAAAGCAACATCTATGTTTTCCGATAAATCTGAAAACGACAAAAGGGTGCAAAGCGATAATGCCCTAAAAGCAAAAACGGAAGGGTTTGATAAGAGACTTACAAAAGTAACCGCAAGCTTTGAGGGGATAAAAGGGCATATCAAAAGCGCCGACACATACGGCGCACTTAGCGACGAACTCTAGACTTTTACCCTTGATTCTATAGCACGGGCCAAAGATACGGTATCGATATTTTCAAATGCGACTCCGGTCGGTACCCCGTGCGCTATCTTTGTAAACGTAGTATCGTACTTTGATAGTCTATCTTCTAGATATACGATAAGCCCATCACTCTCAACGGACGGAGTAAAGGCAAATATCACCTCTTCCACCCCGCCCTTTACGCATTCTTCCAGCTTATCAACCAGTGTCGCCCTCATCTCTTCAAACACAAAGTATCTGCCGTTATATCCGCCGCTAAGCTCCAAAGAAAAAATATCTTTTGCGCTTGAGACGATACAAAGTCTTTTTTTATCCCTCTCTTCGTCTGCACAGATGTGACATATCTCGTCTTCCGTGATATTGCCGCATACTTCGCATTTTTGCACGCTTCGTACCGCCTCTTCGACAAGATGGGAGAGCTTGACGGCTTTGAAGTTGTCTTCAAACAGGAGGTGATATGCTATTTTAAAGGCGCTTTTTCGACCGACAGTAGGGAGTGCGGCAAACAAATCTACCAGTTCCGCGAATTTGGTGCTAGACTTTTTCATGAGGCGAATATTACAGGATAATTATTTAAACCTTATGCCCCGTTTTGGTAAAATTCGCAAAAAATTTTCTAGAGGTTTGAGAATGATAGATATATGTTATTACGAGCTTTTGGAAGTAGAAAAGACGGCAACACAAGACGAGCTCAAAAAAGCATATAGAAAAATGGCGATGAAGTATCATCCCGATAAAAATCAAGGTGACGCCGACGCAGAAGAGAAATTCAAAGCAATCAACGAAGCATACCAAGTACTAAGCGACGAAAACAAAAGAGCCATATACGACAGATACGGCAAAAAAGGGCTAGAGGGTCAAATGGGCGGAGGCGGCTCCGGCGGCTTTGGATTTGATTTTGGAGATTTTGACTCTATATTTGACTCGTTCTTTGGCACAGGCAGAGGAAGCGGGGGCAAACGAGCTAAGCAGGATAGATACAACCTCGACATGGCGGTATCGGCTACGATAGAGTTCACTGAGGCTATCTTTGGGTGCAAACAAGAGATAAAATACAAATACAAAAAACCTTGCGGCGAATGTAGCGGCAGCGGTGCAAAAGACGGCAAAAGAACAAAGTGTCCGGACTGCGGCGGTAGTGGGCAAGTATACCTAAGACAAGGATTTATGACATTCTCCCAAACATGTCCAAAATGCGGCGGAGAGGGTGAAATAGTCAAAGAAAAATGTCCAAAATGTAAAGGCAACGGATACGAAGAGATTGAAGATACAATCACGGTGGATATTCCGGCGGGTGTTGACGACCAAAACAGAATCAGGGTTGCGGGACGAGGAAATCTCTCAAAAAGCGGCGCAAGGGGAGACCTCTATATCGTAATTAGCGTCAAAGAGGACAAAAAATACGTCAGAGACGGCGATGACGTATATTTAGAGGTTCCGGTATTCTTTACGCAAACACTTCTTGGAGAGACTATTAAATTCCCAAGCCTAAGGGGCGAGCTAGAGCTAAAACTCAAACCTGACACAAAAGATAAAGAGCAATTCGTGTTTAAAAACGAAGGTGCGCCAAATGTCCGCTCAAAGCGAAACGGAAGCTTTATAGTGCAGATAAAAATAGTTAAACCTACAAAGTTAACAGACGAACAAAAAGAGATTGTAAAAAAACTACATGAGAGTTTTGGATTCGAGGGCAAACAAAGCGAAAGCGAATATGAAGGGCTATTCGATAAGATAAAACACTGGTTTGGCTATTAAAAGCCAAACCCGAATGGAGTTTTACTCTCCTTCTTTTTTCTCACCATCTTTTGGGGCTATTTTGCAAGCCGTATTGATCCCTAGCAAACTATAAAGACCGCAAAAACCGAATACCCCCGTTCCCATCACCACAAGACCGATAATAGTTACAACAATACTCTGAATACCGACCGTACCCACGAGCACCAACAAGGCTCCAATTACCATTCTAGCGTTTTTATCCATACCGCCGACGTTCTTTTTCATAGGGTGGCTCCTTTGTTTGAAAATCTACCGATTATAACAAAATAGAAAGCAAAAGGTGGGCCGGAAACATAAAAATACTAACAAGCGGGGTGGCCAGTATAATAATGAGGATAATCATTCCGTATCTACCGACTTTCTCATTGAATTCATCTATCGAATCAATACCGAACTTTCTGCCCAAAAACCCAAGAGCATTCGATCCGTCAAGGGGCGGTATGGGCCATAGGTTAAATACCGCCAAAATAACGTTGTAGAGCACTAGATAATAGAGAATCATTGTAAATAGGCCATCGCTTTGCATAAAACCAAGGAATACCGATGCGGTAACGGCCATAAAAAGATTGTATATTATCCCGGCCAAAGATACCGCTATCGCACCGTTATAGCCGCCGTTTCGCATAACAGTCCACATATTGACCGGCACCGGCTTTGCCCAGCCAAATAAGAACGGGGAGCCGGAGATAAAAAGAAGCAAAGGTACGACTATCGAACCTAGCGGATCTATATGAATAATAGGATTTATAGAGAGTCTGCCCTCATTTTTTGCCGTATTGTCTCCGTATTTATAAGCCACATATCCGTGCATTATCTCATGTCCGATAATAGCCGTCATTAGGGCTATTATTATCGATACGGCTTTTAAAAGATCAAACTCGGCAAAATCAAACACCTATTTTAGCTCACCCTCTAAAGTTTCTATGGTTTTGCCTATTCTCTCCCATCTAATCAGATAGTCGTTATCCCAGCTAAAATATATAAACCAAGGCTTGCCCACTACTTGCGGATAGGATATCGGCCCCCAATATCTGCTATCTGCCGAGTTGTCGCGATTGTCGCCCATCATAAAAAATCTATCTTTGCCAAGCTTGATCGGTCCAAAAAAATACTTTCTAAGTTTGACCTCTTCCGCATCCAGCACCGTAAAAGAGGTTTCATAGACTTGCTCGGAGCCAACCGCACTTGCATAATATTCTTTAGGGTCTAAGTATTTTTTATCAAACCCTATGTCATCGATATCCGAAGATAGTTTTTTATTTTCGTAATGAATACCCTTGTGTTCGTTTTGGTATGGATTTTTTACCCACAATTTACCGCCTATCGAAACTAGCTCATACCCTTTAAAGTTTGCTTTTGCATACTCGTCGCCCTCGTTTGGGTGTAGATACAGGTCTTGATTATGAAAGAAAAGCTCATCGCCATCCACCGCAACACACCTTTTGACAAAGTGGACTTTTTCATTTAGCGGGTAGCGGAATATGACTATATCCCCCCTCTTTGGCCTTTCACCTTCTATCAAATGCCCGTCATGGTTTGGAACCAGCGGAATCTCAAGAAACGGAATATGCGGCGTAGGAACGCCGTAGGCGAATTTTTTGACAAAAAGGTGGTCACCTATTAGAAGCGTTCGTATCATCGAACCTGACGGAATTACAAACGCCTGTGCGACAAAAAACACAACAAGCAAAACTATAATGATAGTGCCAGTCCAACTGTTTGAAAATTTATATAGTTTTAGTAGATTTTCTTTCATATGCTTTTTGCAGCCTTTAGAGTATTGGATAGTAACATAGCGATGGTCATAGGACCCACGCCTCCCGGTACAGGAGTGATGTATGAGCATTTTGCCGCAGCATCTTCGGCTACATCGCCTACAAGCTTATCGCCTACCCTATTGATACCTATGTCTACGACTACAGCACCATCTTTTATCATATCTGCGGTTATTAGGTTTGGTTTGCCTACGCCGACGAATACCATATCCGCTCTTTTTGTATGCATCGCTAGGTCTCTTGTAAGTATGTGGCATATATCCACCGTTGCCCCAGCATTTAAAAGCAGGCTCGCCATCGGTTTACCGACTATATTGCTAGCCCCTACCACCACGCAGTCTTTGCCTTTTACGTCTACATTATGCTCAGCGAGAAGCTCCATAACTCCAAGCGGCGTACAAGGGACAAAAGTATCAAGCCCTGCTACTAAACGACCGAGATTAAAAGGATGAAAACCGTCAACATCCTTTGACGGCGCTATCGCCTCGAGTATTTTTGTGGAATCCACATGACTAGGCAAAGGCAATTGAACTAAAAGCCCGTGTATTTTTGGATTTTCGTTTATCATCTGAATAGTAGAGAGTATATCCGCCTCGGTAACAGTATCCGGCATTTCATGGGTAACGCTATATATGCCAACCTCTTTGCACGCCTTTGCCTTCATCGAAACATAGGCATGACTAGCCGGATCATTTCCGACAAGTATCACGGCAAGACCAGGGGTAACCCCTTTTTCTTCTATAAATTTTGCGGTCTCTTTTTTTAGATTTTCTTTTATTTTTGATGAGAGTTTTTTACCGTCCAAAAGCTCCACGGACTTCCTTTAAATCAAGCTAAACTACTGTATTATAGGATAATTTTGCTTTGAGGGCGTGGGTTTGACAAGGTCTGTTTTTGCCGTTATTTTGGCTTTTAACGTGGCTCACTCGGAGTCGTTTATAAACAATTATGAATACGGGGAAATGCTATATAAAAACCCTAGAGGCGTAGGATGCGATAAATGCCACGGCAAGTATGGCGAAGGCATGAACCTTGGAAGTTACAAAAAAAACAACAAAACGATTCAAATAATAGCCCCAAAAATATCAAAAACCTCTTTTGCTCAAATAAAAAATAGTCTTAAATACAGTAAAAAAAGAAGTGTTATGCCGGAATATTTTTTGACGGATAGCGAAGTAGAAGCTTTGATATATTATCTATCAAAAGCTAATGCGGAGAGTATAAACTAGGCGGAAAACCCGCCTAGAAAGTTAAATTACTTTTTTTTGCCTTTAGCAGCAGGAGCTTTTTTACCGGAGACCGCCTCTTTTAGTTTAGCGCCTACTTTGAAAGTAACAGCTTTTGTAGCAGGTATTTTTATAGTTTGACCAGTTCCTGGGTTTCTTCCCATTCTCTCAGGTCTTTTTACAACTTTAAAAGTACCAAAACCTATAAACGGAACATCTTGACCTTTTGCAAGAGTCTCAGAGATTACCGCTAGTATTGCGTTTAGATTCGCTTCAGAATCTTTTTTTGAAGTACCGGCTTTAGCGGCAACCATAGAGATGAATTCTGCCTTATTCATAGGATGTCTCCTCTGTAAATTAATGTAATGCGGTTATATTCTAACATAAAAACCAATGAAATCAAGGGGTAATGATAAAATTTTTCACAAAAATGGCCATAAGTTCGATATTCTTAAGCTATTTGTAAGAAAATGATTACTTTTTGAGGCTATTTTTTACCGCTTGCTTTCCCTTTTTTATTCAAAAAAGCCTTTATTGCATTGGCGCCCTTATACATAGGCTCTAGTTTTTTGAGGCTATCGAGATCTTCTATAGAAGAATCTTCCCTTTCGGTCTTCTTCTCTTTTTGAGGCTTTGCAATCTCACCTTTTGCATACTCTTCATCATTGTCTATCATAGCAAGGCACCCTCCCTAGGTGGTCTTAAATATGGGCTCTATTATTCAATTTCCAAACTTAAAAGTAAAAGCTCGTCTCCGCTTGTTAATTTTGTATTGGCTGAGCCGCATTTTGGGCACAAAAAATCGGACATAGTCGGAACAAAATCGGCAGAGCAATCAAAACATTCAGCCTTCAATGGAGTTCTTTGAATTTCCATCACGGCACTCTCTGCCATAGTGTCCAACTTGAACGTATCAAACGCCGTTTTCAATAGTTGCGGCTCAACAGAGCTCATCTCCCCTATCCCAACTACGACCCTATGCACCTTTGTCGCATTGTTTGCAACTGCGTTTTGCTCACACAAATCAAGCAAATTTTGAACTATAGAATATTCATGCATTAGCAGATTCTCGGTAGCAATTCACCCGTAGGATACTCCAAAATCCTTCGTGTACCATAGCCGTTTCTTAGCACTACTCTATTTTTGCCGTCATTTACGACCTCTCCAACCAAGGCGGCATTTTTTGTAAACTCTTCGCTTCTTAGTATATTCAATACTTCGGTTTCATCACCTCGAATCGCCATTACAAACGTCCCTTCATTGGCAAGGCTAAAAGGCTCAAATCCAAGAAGTTCACACACGCCGGCTACCTCTGATAACACCGTAAAGGCATCCTCATTAATATCCATAGAGATACCAGAGCTTGCACACCATTCGTTAAGTACCGCTGCAACACCTCCGCGAGTTGCATCTCTTAGCACTATGATTTCCGTTTTTGCGGCAAATAGTTTTTCAACGGTAGGCCACATAGATGCGCAATCACTTTTAAGGGCGCTTGTAAGCTCTATCCCCTCTCTTGCGGAAAATATAGCGGCGCCGTGTTCGCCTATACTTCTAGATACTATTATTTTGTCACCGGCTTTTAGATTTTTACAGCTCAATCCGTCGAAGACGACCTCCCCGACAGCAGAGGTATTAATAAATATTTTATCCACGCTCCCTCTAGGGGCTATCTTGGTATCCCCCGTTACCACCATCGCGCCGTTAACAGCTAGTTCTTTTGCTATAGAGTCGGCTATCCGCTCCAAATCTTCAAGCTCAAATCCCTCTTCAATTATTAGCGAAAGAGATAGATATTTAGGTTTTGCTCCCATCATGGCAAGATCGTTACAGCTACCGCATACGGCTATTTTCCCTATATCTCCACCCGCAAAAAAAATAGGGCTAACAATAAAGCTATCTGTCGTAAAAGCCGTTTTTCCGTCTATCTTAAATACGGCAGCATCTTCACTAGCAAGCAAAATATCATTTTTGAGTCTTGAGAAAAAAACTTCTCCTATTAGCTTATTTGATTCTACACCCCCACTGCCATGCGCTAAGGTTATTTTTTTCATATAGATTTTCCGTATTTAAAATATGCCGCGCACGCCCCCTCGGAACTTATCATACAAGAACCAAGCGGTGAAGACGGGGTGCAAGCTTTTCCGAAAACTTTGCAATCATAGGGTTTTGCCTTGCCTTTTAATACTTCTCCGCATATGCAAGCTTTGTGGTCTTCCGAAGAGTCTTTAGGCAATACATCCGCAAATACCCTATACGCATCCAAACTGGCGTATTCATCCCTTATTTTAAGAGAACTTTTTGGGATAGGTCCGATACCGCGCCAAATAAAAAAATCATCGACCTCCATATATCTCTCTATCAGTTCAGCGGCTTTCGGATTTGGCTCTACGCCAACGCTTCTCGTATATTCTATCTCCGTATCCGCTCTTCCCTCTATTTTTTGGGTCACAAGCATAGAAATTGCCTGCATGATATCAACAGGCTCAAAACCTGCGACCACTATCGGTACGCCATATTTAGTCGATATCGGCTCATATATTTTTGCGCCAGTGATGACGCTCACATGAGCGGGAGCCAAAAACGCATTCACTTTTGTCTCGGCATCATCCATTATCGCACACATCGGCTCAGGCACGGTTACGTGATTGATTGCATAATATATATTTGTAAGTCCTCGCCCAATGCCTCTATCCATGACAGCAGCGGTCATCGGCGTAGTAGTCTCAAAACCTATTGCGAAATATATGATTTTTTTATCAGGATTTTGTTCGGCTATTTTTAGTATTTCTGTCGGAGAATATACAAAACGGACATCCGCGCCGTCACCCCTTACTTGCGATAGAGACTGCTTGGAACCGGGAACCCTTATCATGTCACCCAAAGTCACAAGTATCGTATCTTTCATCTGCGCCAACGCTATTGCGGCATCTATTCTGTTTTTAGGCATTATGCACACCGGGCAACCGGGGCCGTGGACAAATTCTACATTATCGGGCATCATTTGGTTAATGCCATATTTCATAATGGTATGGGTATGCCCACCGCACACCTCCATGATATACAGCTTCTCTTTTAATTTTTTAGCATCGGCAGATATTTTACGCTTTAGTGCGAATATCGTATCCTTATCTCTAAAGCCGTCAAAAAGGACGGAAAAATCGATAGAATTATTCACCTATAGCCTCTCGTCTCTCTTCTTCATCCATCTGGGCTATTATTTCCTTGAAGGTTTCGATACTAAGCAAGGCACTCTCTTCATCTATTTTGTTAATAGCATAACCTATGTGTATCAGCACATAATCGCCGACCGCAACTTGTTCCGGCATCAAATCAAGGCTCACAACCCTTGCAACGCCGAGTGTATCGACAGTCGCCATATTGTCTGCGTCCAACGAGACCACTTTTGAAGGTATAGATAGACACATAATTAACCCCTAAGCTCTTTTTTCATTTTTAGATAATTTATCCATTTTTGTATACTCGCATCATCTTTTGTAGAAACTTCCAAGATGTCGGCTTTTGGATTTAAACGTCTTGCATCTTCTTTTGCTTCTTTCAAATCAAAATCAAAATGCGGCAATAAATCACACTTTGTAAACACGATAAGATCTGCCGCACGGAACATAACAGGATATTTCTGGATTTTATCTGCACCCTCCGGAATGGACAACAAAACTACATTTATATGCGCTCCAAGGTCATAGCTAGCAGGGCAGACTAGATTTCCTACGTTTTCTATAAACACTACGTCCGAATCATTAATCGGCAGCTCATGCAAAGCATGGTGTACCATATGGGCATCAAGATGGCACGCCGTGCCGGTGGTTATCTGATAAGCAGCTGCGCCTTTGGCTTTTATCCTCTCTGCATCCTTGTTGGTTTCGAGATCGCCCTCTATAACCACTATTTTTAAAGAACCTTCCTCAATAGTCTTTTCGAGCAGGCTGGTCTTACCGCTTCCCGGGGAGCTCATAAGATTTACAGCCAGCACGTTTGCATCGTTGAAATGCTCTCTGTTTCCGGCAGCTTCGCGATCGTTTTCATCTAGTATTTTTGTGATTACGGCTATTGTTTTTTTATCGCTAAGTTGCGGATTTTGGTGTAAATGCTCATGGCGATGATGGTCATGATGGTGTCCGTGACCGTGTTCTCCGTCATGGTTGTGGTCATGCGAGTGCGTATGTCCGTCACCTTGGGTATGCTCGTGGGAGTGCTTGCCCCCAGCTATAGTACAGCCGCAATCTTTACACATTGTCAAATCCTTATTAGTTTAATTTTAATTCCAATCATGAGCATGCAAGTGCTCGTGGAGCTCACCGTCATGCGTATGTCTATGCGAGTGCAAAAGTCCGGCATCCAACATCAGTTTTTTATCATCCAAAAACTCCACCGTCTTACCGTCAAACACTATTTTGCCTTCTTTCATGACTATTGCCCTCTCGCCAAGCTCGCATGCGAGCGACAAATTATGCGTAGCCGTAAGGCAAATAGAGCCTGAGGCCTCCAGCATCTCGACAAGTCTCGCCGTCCAAAAAGGGTCAAGCGCAGACGTAGGCTCATCCAAAAGCAACACATCCGGAGATAATGCAAACAGGCAAGCAAGTGCCCCTCTTTGTTTCTCTCCGCCGCTTAGATTGAAGGCAAGCTCGTCTAGCTTACTCTCAAGACCAAACATATTCGCCGCACGCATTACTCTGCTATCGATATCCAAAACCCCAAATCTAATCGGAGAAAACGCTATATCTTCATATAAGTTTTTACAAAAAAACATTGCTTCGTAATTTTGAAACAAGAGCGAACATTTTTGCCTAAAATCTTTTTCAAACTGCTTAGTAAAAGTTTTTTTTTCTATTTTTTTATCGCCAAAATAAAAATTTCCTGATTTTGCAAAATAAAGCCCATTTAAAATCTTTAAAAGACTAGTCTTGCCGCTTCCGTTAAGACCCAAAAGCACGACCTTCTCACCGTCTTTAATTTCAAAAGATATATCGTCTATTACCTTTTTGCCGTCTCTTTCAAAAGTTAAATTTTCTACCTTAAGCACTTTGCCCCCTTGATTTCAAAGCCTCAGCGCTTGCACGAAACCCTTCTAGGCTTTTTAGCAGCAGTGCGGTAACTAATACCGATAAAAGCTGAGTAGACTCTCTCATACTATTTACCCTAAGCCCCCTACTTCTAGCGGCTTCGCCGAACTCGATCATCTCTTTTTTAAGGCTCTCTATTTTTGAAAAGAGCATTACAAAAAACATGGAAAGTTCATTTTTAAATGAAAATATATTAACAATCCCAATTCTATCAACAAGTGAAAGAGTCAAAAAAACGCTCGTAAATGATCTGCAAAATAGCGTTGCAACATGAAGCAAATCAAAATCTGCACCGAAAAATGCAAAACTACCGACCGCACCTAAAAGAGTTAGTCCTGTAAAAAACGCTACGGCAAAAAAAGATCTTAAAAATATAATTTTTCTACGACCTTTTTGAAGTATTAAAAAAGAACAGAAACTAACAAACGCAAAAAACAAAAAATTAACAGATATGCTCAAGGATACCAAAGTAGCGGCATATGCTGCCGCCAATATTTTATTTTTGTGCACGAGCCATCTTTTTTAAGGCATAAAAAATAGATATTACAATGATAGAGCCGAGCGTGGCGCTAAATATATATCCACCGATATCTCCAAGAGGGGCAAAAGCATAATCCCCGAAAGGCGCCTCAAACCAAGAGCCATTCTTAATCCCCTGCGGCATAAAACCGAGCATAGCCGTCATTTCCTCTTCGCTCCATTCACCCCATGCCGGATTTTCAGTGATAAGACCGAGAGGGGTCAACACTATCAATATCCCAAGTCCAATGATAAGCTTTTTATAACTACTCATCTTTGCACCTCCGGCAAAGCTATATTTACTCTTTTAAGCAAAGCCAATGCACCTACCGTCACGGCACCTTCCAAAATCCCAAAAAATAAAGCGTGAGAGCCGACCAGCGCGGGAATCGTCACTTCAAGACCCAAAGGAAAAAACATAGCTTTGCCTGCCTCATCCATAAAAAATAAAGGTTCAATTCCGAGCAGCAAAGCGATAACCGCCGATGAAACGACCGCCGAAGCATATCCGGAGGCAAAATGCGCCACCTTGTCACTTGCAAACTTAGAGACAAATTTCATGGCAAAATGCGCCGAAAATGCGCCGACAAAACCCATCGAAAGAGCATTTGCCCCAAAAGCCAATATACCCCCGTCGCCGAACAATACAGCCTGCAATAAAAGCACCACACTGAGCGAAAACATAGCCACCCAAGGGCCAAACAGTATAGTTAAAATAGCAACTCCAGTAGCGTGGCCGCTTGTGCCGCCCGGAATTGGAATATTAAACATCATAATTACAAAGCTAAAAGCAGAAATAGAAGCCAAAAAAGGCATTACGCTATCGTCACTTACAAGATTAACTGTTTTTTTGAAAGCATAATAAAGTAGTCCGACTTCGGCAACAAAGAGCGGAGCATAAACGGCCGGAGCTAAAAAACCGTCAGGAATGTGCATACTTTTTTCCTTTTAGTAATATTAGGTCAAGATTTTATTTACTTTAACCTAAAGTTCTTCTTTGGTTATATGACCGCTCAAATACAAAGACGCAAAAGCGGCCTGACCAACGCAAATAGATGAGTCGTTCGGACTTAGCTTATCGTGGAAAAATACTCTATTTTTGGATGCTTCGCGCTTTATTTTCGAAACCAACGATGAGTTTTGGAATACTCCTCCTGAGCAAAAAATCGGCATATCGTATTTTCCGGATATATCCTTTACATACTTCCCTAGCGTGTTTATGAATTTTGTAGCGGACAAGGCCGCGTCACGCTCTATCAAAATATCTCGCAACATACCGGCAACATTGGATAAATCCTCAAAATGATTGTCACACGAAGCGTCATATAGACTTTCAATCATGAGACCGCTTTCTCCTTCATAGCACGTATCTCCAACGATTCCAATAAGTGCGGCAACACCGTCAAATAGCCTTCCCATCGACGTACTTTTAACACAGTTTATTTTTTTAAAAAATGCTTCAAACAATATTTTAATCTCGGCATCCGCAAAGCCAAGTCTCCTGGCTATAGCATACGACTCCTCTTCGCTTAAAAACGATAAAGCAATCGACAAAGCCGTTTTGCGGGGCTGTTTTGCCGCATTCTCTCCGCCGAGTAACCAAAATTGCGGTATATGCAAAACCCTATTTATTTCATACCCATTTTTTACAAATACCTCTCCGCCCCACACAGTATCATCATCGCCGACCCCCGTGCCGTCCCAGACTATACCTACCGCATCCAAATGCAACTTGTCTTGCTCAAACAGGGATGCCAAAAAATGAGCTTTATGATGTTGTATTTTTAAGCTCTTAACGCCCAAAGACATAGCGTAAACGGAAGAAGCATAGCGGATATTTTTATCACACACGGCAAGAGAAAACGAGAGATTCCACAAAGAGCGCATATGCTCCACGCTCCGCTCGTAATATTCGACGGCATCCAATGAAGCTAAATCCCCTATATGAGAGGAGACTGCTATGTTATCCTCAAAACAAACCGAAAAACAATTCTTTTGATGCGCCCCGGCACAAAAAACAGCGTCAGAAAAATAAGGAGTCTTAAAAAAAGATGGCGCATAACCGCGTGAATTTCTGAGTTTTATTGTTGTCTCATCAGCAGCCCTTACGACAGAATCATCACAACCCTGGATAATCATCCTATCGTAGTAAAAGGCATAGTCAAAAGTGCCGCCTACCCTCATAAAAAGCTCTTTTTCATCAGTTATTATAGGCTCATCCGATATATTTGCGCTAGTAGCTACAAGCGGAAAATCTATTAGACTAAATAAAATGGCATATACTCCGCTATATGGCAAAAAAGTACCTACAAAAGCGCTATCGTGCGATATATGATAGCTTAGCGAATAAGTCGACGACTTTTTTAGTACAGTTATCGGCCTCTCTTTTGAAGCTACAAGCCGCTCTTCAAAATCAGATAATTCACACTCTTTTTTAAGGGTCTGGATGGAGCCAAACATTACGGCAAGCGGTTTTTTGGCTCTTCTTTTTTTCTCTCTTAGGCGCATTACCGCATTATCGTTATCGGCTCGGCAAAGTAGGTGAAATCCTCCCACCCCCTTCATGGCTACGATTTTACCTTCATTTAAAGCTACGGCTACGGCCTCAAGTGTTTTGCCTGTTTTTGAAACGTCCAAAACACAGCCTTGTTCGTCGGTAAAGTAAAATGAAGGTCCGCAAGAGGGGCAGGATATCGGTTCTGCATGGAAACGTCTATTTAGAATATTTTTATATTCGCTTTTGCATTCGTTGCACATCTCAAAAAGTCGCATTGTGGTGCGATCTCTATCATACGGCAAAGACTCAATAACCGTGAATCTTGGACCACAGTTTTGACAGTTTATAAGCGGATATAAAAATCTTCTGTTGCCTGGCTCAAAAAGTTCTTTTTCACACTCTTCGCAAATAGTAAGATCCGGCGGGAAAAGTGCATTCTTTGAACCGTTTTCATTGCTCTCGATAACACAAAAATCTTCAAAATTTTTATATTCAATCTCTTTAATCTCGATTTTGTCTATTTTTGCAAGTATAGGGGGGTTGGTTTTAAGCTCATTTAAGAAATTGCCAATCGATAAATCACATCCGCAAATAATAATGGATGCGCCTAGCGGCGAATTTTTTACGTTACCTTTGAGGTTATATTTTGAAGCTATGCGAGCGACAAAGGGGCGGAATCCAACCCCTTGTACGACACCGCTGATATCAATTTCGACGCACTTATCTTGCACTCTCGTAAAAGCCTTTCACGTTGAAAGAGAGTGTGTTGAGAGCCATATCGATATCTATGTTTTTAATTTTCGATTTTAGTTTTGATACAAATACTTTCGATAGCAAAAATTCTCCGCCAACGTGGAGCTTTTTGATTTCAAAACTTTTTTTGACTTCGTCTTGGGAAATTATCAAGAAATCAACGGCCGATTCAAAAAATGAATACGCCAAAATCTCATCTTCAACTCCGGCTATTTTATAACTAAGCATAGACATAAAACATTTTTTCAAATTTAAAGATACTGCGCCGTTTTCATTTTTAGAAAGAGTAAAATCCAACTTGACACCACCGGCTATATCGGCTTTATTTGCCATCAACGCTACGCTTTCAAAACCGCCGTCAATACCCAAAACGGCTGCCGTTGCAGCGAAAAAACTTTGAATAGTCGACATCTTGCCAGAATCCAAAGAGCTAACAGCTTCAAATCTATCTGAAAAACTTGATTTAAAATTAGCGGCTAGCTTTTCTCCAAACTCAAACCCTGTTTTAACATCATCCCAAATATTGCCGCAAAAAAAATCGGTAGATAAGATTTTTTTTGAACCGACACCTTCTTTGATAGCGTATACGCCGAAATCATCAGATATATTTAGGTCAAAAAATAGCGAACCTATGCTATTTTCTATCTTTTGGGCAATAAAATCCTCATTCACAAAAAATCTATCACTACCGTTAAAATAAACTACCTTTCTATATGGCGCATCACCCAATGCCCCGCGATACTCCAGAGATACATCCGCTTTATCGGCTTGATGTATGTAAAGAGCATCTATTCCGGCATCTGTAGCCGCCTTGGACAAAAGCAGCATAACCGCATCATTCGCGAAACAAATTATTTTGGAGCCTTGTTCCGTAAGCTTCAATATAAAAGGGCGCTCCATCGCACTAAGGCTTAGAGCCTCATCCATGGATATATCAAAACCTCTAAGATTTCTTTCTGTTAGATTTGTAATCAAAAAAGCAGAGCTCTCGGCGGTTGACAACAAATAGCTATTTCTTTCATTTTTTATGCCTACCGTTAGTCCGTTTTTCAGCTGCTTAACGACAAAGTCCATGCTGTCTTTAACTGCGCTTTGCCCCAAAATATCTTTGCCGTTTATATTCAGCGCGACACTACCTATATCAAAATACTTTTCGCTTCTGTCATCTATAAGATCTCGAGCCGCATAAGGATGCATAGCCAAATACGAAGCCTCTTTTAGCGGTTGCCTATTTGGGGGCATCATGGCCGCCTCTTCTACACTTTGAGCAGACAAGTATAACGACAAAGGCAGTTCTTCACCAAGAAGTAAAAATGCAGACTTTATATCCTCTTCGTTGCCGTCTATGTATATTATTATCTCGTCATCTGTTTTGATAACATTCGCGTTTCTATTTTTTAATATTTGGCTTGCTAGATATGCATAATCATCGCTAGCATCGTTAAATCCAAGTCTATATTTGATTACCAAATGAGTTTTCCTTGAAAAAATTATCTATTATTGATTCTAGTTTTATATCGTCTTTCTTTTCAAACTTAACGCCAAGAGAGTTAACTTCGTCGAGAACTGTTTTTAGATAATGCTCCATTGCAGACATTATATCGTCAGTCATCGCATTCTCTACGCTCTCTATGTCTTTTGGAACAATGCCGATAATAACAACATTTGCCATCTTGTCAAGCATTGAGCAAATTTCTAGCATTTCTACTATTTCGACTTCGTGCGCAGTCTTTCGATAGCTGCCAAGCCCCAAAAGCTCTTCTGCCGGAAGCCTATATACGCTACCAGGAGAATCCTCTATGGAAACCGTATCTAAAATAATCACATTATCGTATTCTTGAAAAAGAGCCATAAGTTTAAAGCCGAGGGTTCCGCCGTCTATTATTTCGAGGGAGTTATCGAAAGCGTAGTTGGTATCGAGGTATTTTGCGGCATAGACGCCGACCCCTTCATCTTTGAAGAGGACGTTGCCTACACCGATTAGAAGATTTTTAGCACTCAAGCCTTATCGGCTTTTACGAATTTCTCACCGCCAAAGACGATGGCTATATCTCCCTCTTTCCAGAATATAGTTCTCCATATCTGGTAGTAAATGTGGAAAATAGTCCACGCTATAATCCACCACATCATAGTGTGATGCGCTATTCTAACACCCATATTGCCGCCAAAAACCCACAGTGTCCAATCTGTTGAAAGATGAAGAACCAATGGCCACCAGGCCCCAACAGAGCTAAGACCGCTAGCAAGCCCTTGAACATAAAGCTGAAGACCCGTTAGAAGCATCAAAATCAGCAAAATATGGAATACCGTAAAGTAGACGGTATTAAAACTATCTGCATGCGCAGAGTTAAAATTTTTACGTTTGTTAAACGTCATTAAATTAACAAAGACTTCCCAAAACTCAGTCAGGTTTTCTTTATTAGGGATAATCTTTAAATAGGCTTTCTCAAATCTACTATAGAAATATAGATACGCAATCACGATGGACGTAACATCCAAAATAATCGCACCTATAAAGTGAATCAGCCTGTTATATGCCATAACATACTTGTCTACCGCCGGATCCGCTATAAAGCTTTGGTAGTAAGGGTGCCCTATATAAAGACCCGTTATTACGCAAGCTAGTATAGATATAGCGTTTGCCCAGTGTATAACACGGCCGGCGACGGTCATTCTTTTGACCGGCACTGCCATCTTAGACATTGCACACCCCCGCGCTTGGAGAGATTTTGAACACGCCAAGCTCTTTTCCTTTTGTATCCACTATATGAACCGCACAAGCGATGCACGGGTCAAAGCTATGGATAGTTCGTAGTATTTCAAGCGGTTGATCCGGATTTGCTACTTTGGTACCCACAAGAGAAGCCTCATATGCACCCATTCTGCCTTTTGCGTCTCTAGGGCCGGCATTCCAAGTTGACGGAACTATGCACTGATAGTTCTCGATTTTGCCGTCTTTTATTTTTACCCAGTGACCAAGAGCACCTCTCGGAGCCTCTGCCATACCGTAGCCTTCTGCATCTTTTGCTACCTTGTCAAAGTCAAACTCAGTCCAAGTATCAAGCTGTCCGCTTGTCGTGTTTTTGAGAAGCTCGTCTGTCCACTCCATCATAGCATCACACATAAGCTCTGTTTCAACAGCTCTTGCGGCTGTTCTACCTACTGTAGAGAATAGAGCCGTTAACGGAACTTGAGCCCCAACATGAGCATTAAGTCTTCCAAAGAAACCGTCAACATATGATTTAATTCTCTTATCACCTTTAGCGTATCCGATTACCATTCTGGCTAGCGGCCCGACCTCTACTCTATTGTCGTTGTAAATCGGAGCTTTAATCCATGAATATTTATTTTTTGTATCAAGATAAGCTATACCGTTCTCTTTTTTACCAAAGCCTGTATACTCCGGAATTGTCTCGCCCTTGAAAGGATGGAGAGGAGCTGTTCCTTTGTACCATGCATGAGTTACGTCTTCTGTTATTTTTGCTTGGTCTAACTCAAGAACCTTGCTTAAATCTTTGTTTAGCACTACACCGCTTGGGAATAGAAGGGAGGCTTTGTAAAAATCGTTGTCGTCAAGTCTGAAGTCGCCGTAGCTTAGGAAACTTCCAAGACCACCGCCGACTCCGGCAAGAGCTTCATCTGCATAAGCTTTACCCGCAAGAACTACGTCAGGTATGTATGCGTTTTTAGTAAAGTCTTGGCCTTTTTTTAGCCATTGTTTGAACTGTGCTATACGAGCAGGATTTTGGATATCTTGAACGCAAGTTACGCCGCCGACGACGAAGCTTTGCGGATGTGGCATTTTACCGCCGAATATTGCCATCATTTTTGCAAGTTCTTTTTGCAAATCAAGCGCATCAAGATAATGCGATAGGATAATTAGATTCTCTTCCGGACTTAGTTTGTATGCTTTGCTACCCCAATATCCGTTACCGAAAATTCCGAGTCTACCTTGTTTTACGAACTTAGTAACTCTCTCTTGAACAGCCTTATATGTAGCTTCGCTTACATTCCAAGGTTTTGCGGATACTTTGCTGGCTATTTCTACCGCTTTTTTAGGGTCAGCTTTTAGCGCAGATACTACGTCCACCCAGTCAAGACCGTGAAGATGGTAGAAGTGAACTATATGGTCGTGGACATAAAGGGCACCTTGAACAAGATTTCTTACAAGTCTTGCATTTTTAGGAATCTTTACTTTAAACGCATGCTCGACACTCTCGATACTTCTTTGGTAGTGTGTACCGGTACAAACTCCGCAAATTCTCATCGCAAGGAGACCTGCGTCTCTAGGGTCTCTCCCTTTTAGTATCGTCTCAATGCCTCTAAACATTGTAGACGAGCTATATGCGTCAACTATTTTATTGCTGTCATCGATTACCACTTCAACCCTTAGGTGTCCTTCAATCCTGGTAATCGGATCTATTACTACGTGTTTGCTCATTAGTTATCTCCCTCTCCGCTTTTTTTACCCGCAAATGCACTGATAGCCGCATGAATACCTACACCGACAACCGCAGCCGTTACAAGACCCATACCAAATTCATCGATAGATTTTTCTACGCCGCCGCCAGGAGCTTTGATTCCTGCGTTCGCCATTGGTCTTTCATATGCATATTTATCCCAAAAATCAGGCTCAGAACATCCGATGCACCCTCTACCGACGCCGATAGGCCAGTTGGTACCGTCGTTATATCTGATGATTGAGCAGTTATTGAACGTCATAGGTCCTTTGCAACCCATTTTGTATAGACAGAAGTTATTTTTTGCGCCGTGATCGCCCCATTTTTCTACAAATTCACCGGCATCAAAGTGTGCTCTTCTCTCGCAATTATCATGAATTCTATAGCCAAATGCAAATTTAGGTCTAAGAAGATGGTCAAGTTCAGGTATTGTTCCCGTCATAAGATAGTGTAGTACCACACCCACCATATTCGCAGGGTTTGCAGGACATGCAGGTATATTGATTACAGGCTTGCCTTTTACTATATCCATAACACCTACCGCACCCGTCGGATTCGGTGCCGCAGCCGGTACACCGCCAAATGTTGCGCACGAACCGACAGCTACAACAGCGGCTGCATCGGCAGATAGTCTTTTTAGATGCTCTTCAAAAGTTTCGCCGCTTGCGCCTATAGTTCCGTAAATACCTTTATCCTTAACAGGAATTGCACCCTCTACGAAAAGTATATACTTACCTTTGAAAGTGTGCATACCGTCTTCAAGCTGCTTATCCGCTTGATGACCTGCTGCCGCCATCAAAGTCTCATGGTACTCAAGGCTGATGATGTCAAACAATAAATCATCTACCGTAGGAGCAGAACTTCTAAGAAGCGCCTCGGAGTTTCCGGCACAGTCTTGGAGTTCTATCCAAATTACAGGCGCTCTATTCATAAGCTCTGCCGCCTGGGCAACTAGAGGCTCAAAGAAAGAAGGGAGCATCAACGTAGCCGTCGTGGCCGATACCCATTTAAGAAAATCTCTTCTGTTTATATCATGCGCTTCAAGTGTCTCGTAAATGTCAAACTCTGATTTTGAAGTCTCTTCTTTTTTAAGAGTTTCAAGTCTTGTTTTACATTTTTCATATAATGCTTTGTAATAACTATCGCCCTTGTTTGTATCTATGTACGAAGGCGTAGCTGTAAATGCCGTTAGTACCGGCTCGTGGCAACTGCTTTGCATATTTCTCCCCCTTGTTTTATAGGCTTTGTAGGCTATGTTGTAAATTCTAGTTAAACATTTCTTAACCATTTATTAATTTTTAACTTTTTGTTAAGTATTATTTATCTATAAAAAAATAATGCTTTATCGATTTTTATTTGGGAACGATTTTTGCTAAAACGCTAACAAACCATCATAATTAAAGGCGGCACACAATGAATGTCGATTTTTTAATCAAAACAAACCCCTTCAATGTTCCAGGTATTCAAATACCAAAAGCCGAAGAGAGCGAAATAAAAAAAAATGAGGGGGCTGCACAGGCAGCGCCTGCCAAAACAAAAGCTCCATCCGGTACGAATTTTGTTCAAAAAATTAAAGATACAAACGACGCCATCGGCTTCATACAAACCGGACAAGCCTTTTTGAATAAACTCGACAAAGAGGGTATAACAAATTTTGAAGATGCCGCAAAACTAGCCATGACAATATCTTTTGCAGGTAAGAACGTGGCCTCAAAACAAAGCTTTGATACGACCGCCGGAGTGCTTCATATCGATATAGCTTCTGAAGAGATTGGCTTTGGAGCTGATTTTGAAAGCTGGAAAGCAAATGTATCCGAGATGTTAAAAGCCAAAAAAGAGCAGATATCGAATCCACTTGCGGCATTCGGCGCTGCGAAAAAAGAGCAAATGGGCAATGCAGCCCAAAGGCTAAACGCACAAAACCAAAATCCAAAACTAGGCTCGTTATTTGATGAAATCAACAAAAGCCTAAATAAGTTTGAACAAAAAGCTAACGAAATAGGCAACGCTATCTTCTGATGCTTGATGGCATATGCATCATACTCAGTGGGGGCAAAAGCTCTAGAATGAAAGAGGACGCCGGAATAGACAAGGCGTTCCTCGATTTTTACGGTAAACCTCTTTACGCAAGACAATTCGAGAAGCTCTCTCGCATATTCACAAAGGTCTACTTGTCGGCAAAAAAACCAACCGATTACCTAGAAATACCTTCCGAAAATATCATAGAAGATTTAACAAAAGTAGCGGGTATCGATACAAGCGCACTTTTCGCCCCTACTCTTGGGATGTTGAGTTCATTTGAAAGTACAAAAGCCAAAAAGCTATTTTTTATCGGGGTGGACACCCCTTTTATTTCGGAGAATTCAATTGGCAAAATAATATCGCACCCGGCAACACACAAAGCTGCAATGCATAACGGAAAAATTCATCCGACCGTTGGAATGTACGACAAAAGTATTTGTAGCGAACTAACCGAGATGATAAAAAACGACAAGCACAAATTAACCCTGCTTTTAGAGAAAATCGGTACAATTTTCGTAGATTTAGATGACGGGGGCGAACTCGCCAACCTCAACAGATACGAAGATTATGAGAGGGCGATAAAAGATGGAGTTAACCCATTTAGATGAAAACAATCTGCCAAAAATGGTAGATGTCTCGGACAAAAACGAAACAGTTAGGGTCGCCGTAGCCAGCGGTACGATAAAAATGAGCCCTGAGGCGTATAAAGCGGTCAAAGAAGGGACCGCAAAAAAAGGACCTGTGCTTCAAACGGCAGTCATAGCTGCCGTAATGGGAGCTAAAAAAACAAGCGAACTAATCCCCATGTGTCACCCACTGGCTCTATCCTCGGTCAAATGCGACATAGAAGAGATAGACGCTCTACCGGGATTTAAAATGTCTGTTACCGTCAAAATGGAGGGGAAAACAGGGGTTGAGATGGAAGCTTTAACCTCAGTATCAACCGGACTGCTCACGATATACGACATGGTAAAAGCGATAGATAAAGGCATGGAAATCTCAGACATAAGACTGGAAAGCAAAGTCGGAGGCAAAAGTGGCGAATATATTAGAGGGTAAAAAGCTAGAGCTTGAATATCCGGTATCGTGGCAGTATAAGCTAATAGGCATGGATGAGGCTCAGATGCACGCAAAAACAGTCCATATACTAAAAGAAAAACCGTTTTCACTTACACCGTCCAACAAATCTTCATCCGGAAAGTTTGTCAGTCTCACATTGGATGTGCTAGTGTATAGCGACGATGAAAGACTTTATATTTATGAAGAACTACGAAAAGCAGAATGCATAAAGTACGTTCTGTAATCACTCCGGTGATATAATAAAAACAAGCTGAACATAAGGTATATAATGAAAAAGTTAATATTGGCGTTTTTGGCATTAGCTTCATTTGCATTTGCCAAGGAGAGAGCCGAACTGACAATAACAAGTATAGATTCTGACGGCATGGGTGCTACGGCAAAAGGCGCAGATGTACAAAAAGGGGCAACCGGAATAGTTGTTACTACTATAGTCGGCAGTAAAGATGCCATAGTAGCGTCTGCAAAAGCGCTCAGCAGCGGCTCGGAAATAAAAATCAGATTTCAAACACTGACGGACTTATCGCAGGATGCACTACCGAGAGCGCTTATTCTGCCGAAAGTGGGCGATAAAGTAATATTCTATCTTAACGATGAAAGAGCCGTAGTAATCGCTAAAAACCAAGCAGACTACCAAAAAGTAACGGCATCTGAGAATAAAATATGGATACACCCCGATCTTCTATCTGCACTACTCACAAAAGAGAGGGTCGGTGAGCCTGAAGCAAAACATTTTGCCTCTTTTTGCAAAATCTACTCTATTGGAACAATCTATTTTCCAATAAAAAACAAACTATACGTTACGGATTGTCAAAGTCTCGAGGTGCTTGAAGAGAGAGCTTTCGCATCTGAAAATTCAAAAGATTTCGAATCTCCTTTTTTCAAAAGAACCGGAGAAATTGAAACCGGATATATGGGGATGATGAAGGAAAAAGTTGAAGACTTCGACTCTTACTATTTAGCTCTAATCGGTAGATAAAAATGCTGGATAAAAAACACATATCAACACTAAGGTCGATAGTCGGCGAGGATAATTGCTTCGACGACAAAGCGCACCTAATAGCCTACTGCTACGATGCCACAAAAAACAGATACGAGCCTTCGGCTGTTGTATTCCCTAGATGCGAAGAAGATGTAAGCAAAGTCCTCAAATACTGCAACGATAACAAAATAGCCATCGTGCCAAGGGGTGCGGGTAGCGGATTTACCGGCGGTGCTCTGCCTGTAACCGGCGGTATCGTGCTTGCCTTTGAAAAGCATATGAATAAAATTCTAGAGATAGACACCAAAAACCTTGTAGCCGTAGTTCAGCCGGGGGTTGTCAACAAAGAGCTTCAAGAGGCGGTAGAAAAAGTAGGGCTGTTTTATCCACCTGATCCGGCAAGCCAGGAGTATAGCACGATAGGCGGCAACGTAGCGGAAAACGCTGGCGGTATGAGAGCGGCGAAATACGGCATTACAAAAGACTATGTAATGGCAATGAGGGCGGTCATACCAAACGGGGATATTATCAAAGCTGGTAAACGAACTATTAAGGATGTGGCTGGCTACAATCTATGCGGAATACTCGTAGGGAGCGAGGGGACGCTTGCGGTAACGACCGAAATAACGCTACGACTCATCGCAAAACCAAAGATGACAAAAACGGCAATGGGCGTTTTCCCTACCGTTGAATCGGCGATGGAAGCGGTGTACAAGAGCTTTGCGGAGGGCATCACCCCTGTCGCTATGGAGTTTTTGGACAACCTCACTATCAGAGCCGTCGAAGAGGTGCACAAAAAAGGGCTACCCGTAGATGCGGGTGCTATACTTATCACTGATGTGGACGGCAATCTTGAAGAAGACCTTGAGCTTCAAATGGGTGCCCTTGAGAGGGTATTTAAAGCAAACGGATGTAGCGATTTCGTACGTGCAAAGGATGCAACGGAAGCTTCAAATCTATGGTTTGCAAGACGAAACGCATCTCAAAGCCTCAAAGTATACGGAAGCAAAAAGCTAAACGAAGACATCACCGTACCAAGAGCGGTACTGCCGGAGCTACTGGCCCAGTACAAAAAAGTAAGCGAAAAATACGGCTTTAATATCCCGTGCTTCGGTCACACCGGAGACGGCAACGTCCACACGAACGTCATGACCGACAAAAACGACCCGCACAAAGTAGAAATGGCGGAAAAAGCTATAGAAGAGATATTCCAAATAGCGATAGACCTAGGCGGCACACTAAGCGGCGAACACGGTATAGGCGTATCCAAAGCCCCTTTTATGAAGATGGCGTTTACCGATGCCGAACTTGAGCTATTCCGCTCAATCAAAAGAGCGTTTGACCCAAATAATATACTAAATCCCGGGAAGATGGGGCTGTAGGCCTCAGATTCCAATAGATTTATAAAATCTCAAAGCCTCTCTATTCGCCTTGATATCCCGCTCATTTAGATTGCGAGCAAGTCTCAACCCCTCTACTCTGCGGCAACGGGACAAAGCAACATATGTTTGTCCGTCCGAAAATGCGCCGCTTCCCAAGTCCACGACCGCCGATTCTAGCGTCATACCTTGCGACTTATGTATCGTTACTGCCCAACCAAGTCCTAGCGGAAACTGCGAGAAAGTCCCTATTTCCTCTTTGTCGATTTTTTGATTTTTCTCATCATATGTGTAAGCGTATCTCTCCCAGCTCATCCGCCCCACCTCAAGCGCATCACCGCTTATATCGCTCCGTACTAGCACGGTATCCGAACCCATCGAGATTATAGTCCCCGTGTCGCCGTTTATCCACCCTTTTTGCTTATTGTTTCGCAGGAATACTACTTTTGCGCCGACTTTTAGCTCCAGCCTCTCAGGCACGGTAAGCCGCCACCTATCGGCAGGCGTATCGCCGGTCACCTCCGCTTTGTATCCTCTGCTCTCCCCTGCGAGTTGTGCTAGTTTTCTCGTATTTATCGCATGTGCAGCGGCATTGGTAGCCACAAGCCACATTGGATTATTTAAATCGGTATGGGATTTGAGGCAGTTGCCGTTAAAATAAGATAGCGCCTTTTGAGCATTCACTCCTTCGCGCACCCAGCCAAGAGCCTCGATAAACCCCACATCTTCTTGACGGCGCACCCTTGTCAGATGTACGGGCAGAATATCTATCTCATCAAATACGTCCGCAGAATAAAAAAACTGCGTCTCATACCGCTCGCTAAAATATATTCGCTCTTCATGCGTCGAAATTACAGGAGGCAACTGCAACAAATCACCGACAAATACGACAGATACACCTCCGAACGGCTCATCTTTTTTGCGGGTACGGCGAAGCATCACATCCATGGCATCCACGATATTTGGGGTCACCATCGACGCTTCATCTATAATTAGAGTGTGCATCCTCTCGGCCACGGCTTTTGATTTTGGATTCAGTCTTAGTTTTTCACTCGGATCTATATGGCGCGCCGGAAGGGCAAAAAACGAGTGTATCGTATCACCTCCGGCATTGATGGCAGCAGCCGCGGTCGGCGCCAATATAACACACTCTCTTATGGATGAAGCAAGATAGCGTATCATAGTGGATTTACCGGTGCCGGCCTTGCCTGTCACAAAAATAGCATTTCCACCTATAACCGCAAGCTCTAATGCCTTTTTGTATTCGGGAATTATCTCTATTTCGTCCAAGCCGTCATTCCCAAGTAACCCTATTTCTTCCGTTTAATTTTGATTCGTACAATTTTTTATCGGCAATAGCTACGTATATCTCTACTTTCGCCTCTTTTATATCCACTTCTGCAGCAGGGGATATCTCTATCGCCCCCATACTAACAGTTGTTTTTATCTCTTTTCCCTCAAACATACATACGGTATTTTGAAATGCCAGCCTTATCTCTTCTAGTTTGTTTTTGGCGTTTACTATATTTGTATTTGGAAGCAATATCGCAAACTCTTCGCCGCCGTAACGTATAATGACGTCAGAATCTCTAATCTTTGATTTTGCCGTTTTGACAAACTCTTTTAACATCATGTCTCCGGCAACATGGCCGTATGTATCATTAAGATTTTTGAAATAATCCAAATCACACATAGCCAAAACAAAAGAAGTTGCCGTAGCCAAAGAGAGCTCATATTGATTTGCGAAAATATAAGAAAGGGAGTTACGATTCAGCGCTCCCGTCATCTCGTCTTTAGCTGCTTTTTTGATGATAAGAGTGTTGTCGATAAGTGCTAGTTCTGCGCCGATAGAAAGCGATATCATTTCGCATTTTTCCAAATAACTCATAATAACGTTAAAATCTTTCGCCCTTTTGTCAAGCTGCTTGTTTATTACATTACCCAAATCATGAAGCGTTTTATGGATTCTCACTATTTCATTATATTTTGAATTATTCTTTATGACGGATTTTGCCTTGCCGCATAGCCATTTACCAAATTCACATAATCTTGGATTTAGCTCCGGTATTCTCGAGTTATCTAGTTTTTGAATGGCAATCGCCAAACTGCTTAGCCACGCCAAATGATCCTCGTAAAACCTTACAACGTTCTTTTCCAACATATCTTTTAGGCTATTAGTCCTATATGTGTTGGCCTCTAAAAGTTTTTTGAGATAATCGTCTAAATATTGATAGGCGACTATATTTTCAATATCCACATAAAGCGAGTAAAGATCATATATCTCTGTTTTTGCCCAGCTTTTCAGCAAAATATCGGCTAACGTATTTTTCAAATAGGCTATTTCGTTTACAAGTACTATATATGGGGTTTGCATGGCAATATTTAGCCTTGCCAGCTTCTCGTATTCAGTCACAAGCTTATGCCTGCTCCCCTCGACCGTAAACAACAATAAATTTCTAAAACTATGTTTTAGCAACTCCAGTCTTTTGGTGTCCATTTCGTACATATTTATGATGTACTTCTCCAAGAAATCTTCCATAATTTGGTCGATTTTTGGCTCTATATAGTTCCCTATCATCTTTTTTTCCTAGCAGAAAAGCAACTTAATTTTAAACCGATTATACGCAATATTTGCTACAATCAAAAAGATATAAAAGGCGTATTTATGAACATACTACTTACAGGTGCAACGGGCTATATCGGCAGACGCCTAAAACATAGGCTTCTAAAAGAAAGCGACGTAAAATTGAGACTTTTTGTCAAAAAAGGGCAAAGCGTAAAAACCTCCGATACGGTAGAAATAGCTGAAGGTAGCACATTTGACCAAGAAAGCCTAGATAGCGCCCTAAAAAATATCGATACGGCATACTATCTCATCCACTCGATGGAGTCCAAAAACTACCGGGAACTAGACAAAAAAAGCGCGCAAAACTTCCTTGACTCCTGCATAAAAAACGGGGTAAAACGGATAATTTATTTGGGTGGACTCGGCGAAAAAGAGAGCGCAAGCGAACATTTACTTAGCAGGATAGAAACGGGAGAGATACTAAGTTCTCGTCCGGATGCCGTCCAGACGCTATGGTTTCGCGCGGGGGTCATCATAGGCTCAGGCTCCGCAAGTTTTGAGATAGTCCGCAACCTCGTTGAAAAGCTCCCTTTTATGATAACGCCGAAATGGGTAAATACCCTCTGTCAGCCGAGCGCAGAAGCAGACGTAATAGAGTATTTGGCAAATGCGTCAATACTGCAAAATAAAGAGAGTGCCATAATAGATATAGGCGGTGAGGCGATGAGTTACCGCGAGCTTTTGCTTGGATACGCTAGAGCCGTAGGGCTAAAAAGAGTCTTGATTCCCGTTCCTTTTTTCTCGCCGAAGCTCTCCTCGTATTGGCTTACCCTCATGACTCCCGTACCCTACTCCGTCGCATCGGCGCTTATCGAGGGGCTAAAAAGCGAAGCGGTAGTCAAAAACGATAACGCAAAAAAATATTTCCCCCACATCGTCCCGCTAGACTACGAAACCGCCGTCAAAAAAGCACTCGAAGACATCCAAAACTCTCAGATAATCAGCAGATGGTCGGATGCCTCAAAAGACGCATGGGAAAACGACCACTCCAAAATAGCGGAGGCGGTCTTTGTCGATAGGCAGAGTATCGAACTGGGCGGCACCCCTCCGCAAAAAGTTTTTGAGACGATATCCGCCGTCGGGGGCGATAACGGGTGGTTCGGGTATGAAACCCTATGGCAAATCAGAGGGTTTATAGACAAGATAATCGGCGGATACGGCCTCTCCAGAGGGAGACGAGACCCGAAACATCTGAGGGTCGGGGATAGCGTAGACTTTTGGAAAGTGGTAGATGTCAGGGAAAACGAGAGACTTTTGTTGTTTGCTCAGATGAAACTCCCCGGCAAAGCTTGGCTAGAGTGGACGATAAAAGACGGCAAACTCCACCAAAGCGCATATTTTTATCCGCACGGCCTCATGGGACGGCTATACTGGTACGCCATGGCACCGTTTCACCTGTTTATATTCGGCGGAATGGCAAAAAATATCATAAAAAAGGGTAAAAATTGAAAATCGGCTTTCTCTCTCATCTGGATCTCAACCTGTATGCTTTTAGGCTCCCCGTCATATTGGAGTTAAAACGGCTAGGACATACGCCGATAGCGATAGCGCCGGAGGGGGCTTATCTGCAAAAAATCAGAGAGACCGGAATAGAGTGCGTAACCTACGGTATAGAACGCAAAAGTCTAAATCCCCTAAAAGAGATAAAAGCGATACAAAATATATATGAAGCGATAAAACCGCTAAATCTCGACATCCTTCACACGTTTACGGCAAAACCGAATATCTACGGAACGATAGCCGGACGGTTAGCCAAAGTGCCTCGTATCATAAATCTAGTAGAGGGGCTTGGGAGTTTTTATCTCGAAAACGACCTAAAAAGCAGAGTTGTCCGCACCCTCATAGAGCGGCTATACAAACAGATTTTCAGACTTTCAAACGCCGTAATGTTCGTAAACTCCGACGATCCGGAGTATATGAGCCGCAAAAACATTATAGACCCGAAAAAAATAGTCAAAATAAACGGTGTCGGGATAGACACAAAAGAGTGGAGCCGCAAAAAAGCCGCAAAGGAGCCGCTAACCGTCGTGATGGTTGCCAGACTCATCAGGCACAAAGGGGTAATCGAATATTTACAGGCATCTCAAAATCTAAAAGAGAGATACGGGGATGTACGCTTTGTATATGTCGGCGGCGAGGATTTCGGCAACCATAGCGGACTGGGAAAAGAGATATTTGAAAACTACAAAGGGGTGGAGTATCTAGGCGAGAGGAGCGACATCAAAGAGCTGCTTGAAGATTCGCATATATTTGTACTCCCAAGCTACAGAGAGGGGCTGCCTAGAACCGCTTTGGAGGCTATGAGTATGGAGGTGGCGGTGGTCGGAGCCGATGCGTGCGGGACTAGAGATGTCGTCCGAGACGGCAAAACAGGGCTTTTGGTTCCGGTAAAAGAGAGTCAGGCGCTTGAGGCGGCAATCGAAAAGCTGATAACCGATGAAAAACTACGCAACAAACTGACAAAAACAGCCAGAGAGGTATGCGTAAAAGAGTACGACATAAAACCCATAGTAAAAGCACATTTGAGGGTTTACGGGATATAGCAGCTTTTGAAAGCACGATATAACGCATCCCAAAAAGCGCATGATGCCTCTTTATCTCTTGCAAATCTGAGTTTTACCCATGCCTGCGACAGCGCCGCATTTAAAAACAAAAATATTAAAAAGCTTATAATAAGATTATAATTATGCAAAAAAAGAATCACTTATTTTTTACACAATTTTATGCAATTGTAAGTGTGCGCCATATATAATGGTCGATCTCTGGTTATAGATAAAATAACTTGAGATATATTTATAAAGAACAAAAGGAGTCAGTGAATGCTAAAGAAAGTTATTTTGGCCGGATTACTTGTAGTAAGCGGTGCCAATGCCGGAATGTTTGATTCTGTTGTCTCTGCTGTGGGGGGGGGTTCGACAGCAAAAGCTGTTGACGGCAACGCCCTAGACTCTGTTATACAAAACTACTTTACGGCAAAAGCCCTATTACAAAAATCTTCAGAAGCCCTAAGCAAAGCTATACTTTCAAAAGAAGAATCCGGAAAATTCGAATCGGCACTCAAAGCGGCTGAATCCATCTCAGATCCAAAAGAAAAAGATGCAGCCATCAGCAAAGCCGTAAGCGATGTTCAAACAGCCCTAAAAGCTGCTATAGAGTCCAAGCAAATTATAGAGCAAGTTAAAAAAGCCGATAAAAAAACAAGAGAACAGCTCGTCGTCGGCGGATTCAATTTTATACTGTCTGGACTCAAGTATAAAGATACTCTAACTAGTGCAAAAGATATGGTGTCTTCATTGTCGTCAAACCCTACCGCCGCAATGCAGTATACATCACAACTCGGACAACTAAAAGATATGGTCGCAACACTTCCGGAAAACATAACATTGATAGCCACAATCGGAAGTAAATTGGTAGATTTGTACAAAGCCGGAAAAGTAAACTTTACAGCCCCTACAAGCAGCTCGCAAGCCCCAAAAGAAAGCAGTAAATAACAAACTATAGATTTCCCTTTTCTGCCTTTTTGTGAAAAAAGGCAGGAGAGCACACATCAAACAAATCAAGAGGTAAAGATGAACTTTAAAAGCGTTGTAGCCGCTACGACTCTACTAGCCTCCATAGCCATTCCCCCAACAACTACTTGCATTAAAAGCCACAGGTGAGGGTTCCGTAGCCATAGCTTCAAGCGACCCGCAAACAGTAAAAAGCACAGCCGAACGAAAGGCAATGGCCGATGCAGTAATATCGGCAATCAAAAAGCTCCAAGGCTCAATAAACGTACCGCCGGAAGATCCCAGAATACTTCAGTTAATTAAGCAAAGAGATTCATTTTTAAAAAGCGAACCTAAGATTGAGAGAGATAAATCCGATTCCGCCCTTTATGCGGTAAAAATAACGCTTGATATTGACGATACGGCTTTTGTTGAAGAACTCGGAAATGTTCGGCTCGGAGCTTTAAACAATAAAACGGAAAATCTTGGGAGTATAGTTGTTTTTATAGACGAAGCGGTAAAAAGAGATATGCTAAATGCAAGCGAAGTTCCGCTTGAAGAGAGGATAGACTACAAAAGAGACAATAGCAAAAGCTACAAAGAGAACACATCAAAAAGTTCGGCTTCATATAGTGCATCAAGTATGAGCATAAAAGATAAAAGTTCGGCTTCATATAGCGATAAAAGCTCAGCTTCAGGAAGGGCAAGCTCGGAGGCATCATACGACGATAAATATGCCGCCAGAGCCTCATCGCAAGCCGCAGTATCCGGAAACGGCGTAGGCGCATACGGCAGAGACGATGCCGCAGTTGCCGCAAGCTCAAAAGGCTCCGCAAAACAATCGGCTAGTTATGCCGCTAGTAGCGAATCGAAAGGGGCATATAGCAAGGATTTTCAAGCATCGGCGTCGAGTGCGTCTAGCAAAAGCTCAGCTTCTTCAAGAAACGTAAATAGCCAAGTTAACGATAAAGAGGAGTACCACTACTCAAAAACCATCAATACCGAAGTTTTAAAACCGCAAAGTTCACTAAACGACGCTATGAAAAATGAACTTGAATCGGCACTCGGAAAATTCGGCGTAACTTTTGAAGATGGAAGCGGAATGTTGGCCGACTTCAATAAAGTATCAAAGAAAAAATATGCTTCATACAATGAAGCCATGAGAAATGATGGCGATAATTTTAAAAATTTTATCCGCAAAAAAAGACCTAGTGCAAGCTATATAGGTATTGGAACTCTTGAGATAGGCTACAATCCATCCAAGGACTCTACCGGTGATTTTAGATGCGGATTGAATGCGGGAACGATTAGTATCATCCCGCTAAAAACAAATGCGAAACTTCCTGGCGGCTCACTCAAAACCATCAAGAAAAGCGACTCCACATCTGAAGGTTGTATGAATAATATCAGGATTGATTCGGCTACGGAACTGGGAGCAAAAATAGGTTCTTTGATTCAAAAAAATGCCAAGGACAAAGATTTGAAGGCAAAACAGGAGATGTTTGATTGACGACAATAAGTCTACACAAAAAAATAAGCTCCGTATTGGCGACACTACTTGCGTCTGCCGTATCCGCCGTTGCCGGAGATTCTTTTGCTATCTGAGCACCGAAAATGGTAATAACCGAGGATAGTATCGAAAAAAACCAAGCATTTCACTACTCCAAAGGGGCAAATAGCCAGAATATCCTAGAGGCTTTTAATACGGCAATAAGGAAATATTATCCGGATATAAAAACAGAGCTTGATAAAAAAAATGTAAAAAATAGTTTTGCCGTTTATCTGAAAGTCTCAAGAGCCTCAATATACGAAGAGCAGTTGCCTAACTCATCGGTAAAAAGCTACACTCTACCTGTAACTGCCAGTATAAACTTTATCAATATGGCAAACGGCGATATTATCTACTCCCACTCATACACAAATATTGTTCAGGGAAATTTGGCCGCATCCGGAGACGAAAAAATAAAAAAACTAGCCGAATGGTATACAACTGGATATTCATCGCTATTTGAACACCTAGCAAAAGAAGCTAGTCAAAAATTTAAGCCACATAAACTATCTACAAAAGTCATTGGAAAATACGACGGCCTATTGATACTTGATAAAGGGCTAGACGGTGGCATAGCCAAAGGTGATACGCTAGACAGGGAAAACGGAAGCGTAGAAGTCTTATATTCCGCAAACGGATACTCCATAGGTCAGGATGAATTCCCAAAGTATCCAAGTCAAGATGGTGATATTCTCGTAAAAACATACAACGGCTCTTTGGACGGTGTAAAAAAACCAAGAGTTACGCTGCTGGATATATCAACCGATAAGCAAATCGGGGATTTGCCGCCGGAACAAATGCTTTACGATGTTTTTTCGGACAAAATAGCACAACAAAGCAGTTTTACCGTCACTTCGATCGGCAAAGATTTTTATGCTGCCAAACGAGACATTATTTCAAAGTCAGGTGTAAGAGTACTGGAGGGCAAAAGATCAGTACCAGATTATTATATCAGACTCTCGTATGACGGCCCATTTTACTACTCAGCTCCGACGAATCTCGACTATGCAGAACAAAGGCATTATTATGCCGGAGCATGCGGCGAACTTGTGGACATAAGCGGCAGAGTATTTCACAGCGACTGTGCATTTGACAATATCTCCGATGAGATTGTCCACGGCAAGGGACTCTCCAAAAGCTCAAGATATGAGACGGTAATGAAAAATGCGACGTTATCATTGGCGGAGTCTTTCTCAAAAGGAGTTTCGTTTGATAAAGTCTCATACAAAATCACAAATCTAAAAGCCTCAAAAATAGAGTTTGAAGATGAAAAAAACCTATTGGCCCCCGGCGCATCTATCACAATATATAAAAATATCGGTTCGGTGGGCGACAAAAAAGACGTTTTAATCCCCATTCAGGAAGCAACCATAGATGAGAAAAAAGAAGGTACTGCGATTGCAACCTTGGATTCCATCAAAATAACTCCGAAGCTAAACGTAGAGAAAGGTGATTTTATAGTCGAAGATATAGTGTCCGCAAACACTCCGTCAGACGCAAAGCTATTTAGTTTTTGCGCAAAATCAGGGAAAATGGATATCGGCACTATTGACGGGTATGACTCTGTGACTAGATATTTAGTAAAAAAAACTTTTAAACAATTACTATATGACGGGCAAGGGCTAACGGAGGCTATACGAAAAAATATAGATGAAGCGAAATTTGAGCACACGCCGAAAGTTACGACCCCCTCCACAAAATACTGCGTTCAGCCCCTATACTGGCTTGAGCCTAAAGGCAAAAAACAGTCTGAACATATCGGCTTTGAAACCGCATTATTTGACATAACATCTGGCTTCAGGATTTATGAAACAAATGAAATCAAAAACAAAACACCGAAAGATGCCGCCTTTGTATCCAAAAAATCATTCGAAACAAATCTTGCACTCGAAATCCCAATAAAAAGTTCGAAAGAGTACCTCAGGATAGAGCTTTTGAAAAATTCATTGCCTAGCTTTAGCTCGTCAGTATCATCCATTCAAACACCGTAAGGATTAGAGTAAATGAAAAAAGTCGCAATGCTACTTTGTATTACCGGATTGCTTTTCGGAGAGTCGTCAAGCCATGCAGAATCTAGTTCTTCCTCTTTTAGCTCCTCCTCTTCGCAAAGTTTCTCTAAAACTATCACCGACGACAAGGTAAGCTCAAATACAAAAAAATATGTTGAATCTTCAAACGGCAACGAAGTGTTATTTTCACTTGGAAAAAACACACAAACACTATCCGGCTCCCTATTTGTCAAACAAGGCAATATAAGTTGCGAATTTACCGATAAAGAATTGACAAAAAACGGAAGCACATATGTGTTTAAAGACCGTGACAGCGGATGTATTTTTACGATAAAAAATAACTCTAAATCAATTTCCGTAGACTACACAAAAACCAAGTGTATTAACGCCGGATACTGTAAAATAAGGCAATAACGATGAATAATAATCAGCAATCAACACTGTTAGGCATTATCGCATTTTTGTGTTTTGTCAATTTATTAATAGGAGCCTATCTCCTAAAAAATACATTTGACAAGAACGAGCAAGACGTAACTCCAAACGTAAGCACCGAAAAAAACTACGATGAACTAAATGAAAAGCTTGATAAGTTTTTTGAAAAACAAAATCAAGATATGCAAAAACTTTTTGAAGGAAATAAATGAAAATTGGATTATCTCTGGCGACACTTGTTTTGTCGATATTATTTGCAGGGTGTGCCTCTTATCAAACGCATACACACGTTGGTGGACAAACCGAAAAACCAAGTATATCCGGAATAGAAAACAAAAACGGTTCTCTGACGCTTACTCTAAAAGGAAGTTCATATTATGGAAATCTTGTATTTGATGCAAAAAAGAGATTTGAATTACACCCTATGATTGCAAATATCACAGGTAATGCAAAAGGGCATTTGGTGTCAAAAACAGGCAAAACAATCACCTGCGTGATGGAACTAATGGAAGAGACAAAAAGCGGCACAGGATATTGCTTAGAAGAGGACAATCCTCAAATTTTAAAATTTAGTGTAATTAATATGGACTAAGCGGAATCGCCTAATAACTGGCGCAATACACAAAAACCAAAAACCGCTATAATTGCCAAAAAAATTTTGGGATACCGATGCGAAAAATAGTGCAATACGATAAAAAAACGGCCATATTATTTGCCATAGCTTTTTTGATCAGTTTTTTTGCCCGTATGTATTGGGTGGATTACGCTTCAAACGTCGAAGAGTACAAATTTAACAATCAGGTTATGATCAATACGAACGACGGCTACTTCTATGCCGAAGGGGCAAGAGATCTTATCAAAGGCTCTCACGAGGCAGGAGATAGAAGCGCCGTCACAGAACCGGTGGCTATAGCTACCGCCGCTCTATACAAAATCCTCCCTTTTTCAATAGAAACGCTAATGCTATATATGCCGGCTGTACTGGGCTCACTAGTCGTAATCCCCGTTATTTTGATAGGTAGATTTTTTGGCCAGCCTATGATGGGCTTTTTTGCGGCGATGTTTGGCGCAATTACCCACAGCTACTACAACCGCACAATGGCGGGATACTATGATAGCGATATGTTCGCCCTTGTCGTGCCCCCTTTTGCCGCTGCATTTCTCATCGGCTACTTCAAAGAAAAAAGAATTTTGTGGCAAGCGCTGTTTTTGGCCTCTCTCGCCCTCTCAAAAATACTTTACCCGCAGTCTTTTGCGTGGATGGCGGCGACGGTCGGTTTTGCGTTTTTGTATACGCTAGTTTTTGATAGAAAAAACAAAGAGATATACCTAACTCTCATACTTGCGCTTATTGCTGTTTGCGACTTGCCTACGGCGGCAAAAGCAGTCATTATAACGGCTAGTTTGTACTTTCAGCCAAGATTGACGCTTGACTACAAATCGTTAATTGCTTTTGCAATAGCGGCACTGGCCGTATTTGCATATTTTGGGGGTCTGACTCCGGTAATCGGGTCGTTAAACGCATACCTTTTCAAAGACAGCCTAACGGTAACAAGTACGCTCAAATACTATGACGTAGTGCAGACGGTACAGGAAGCAGGCAAGATGGACCCAAACCTGTTTGCCTCCCGAATATCAGGCTCAATGCCTATCTTTATCGCCGCAATTATCGGTTATGGACTTTTTATCAAAAAAGAGAAGCTTTTTGCCCTGACCCTTCCTATTTTCGGGCTTGGGCTTTTTGCTTATTTTAGCGGCCTTAGATTTACTGTTTATGCTGTTCCATTCGCCGCTCTCGGGCTTTTTTATCTGATTTTTTGGGGACTCAAAAATCTTGACGAACGGGCAAAAATAGCGGTTGCCTCACTCTCATTTCTCATAGCCTCTATACCAAACTTCTACCATATCTACGACTACAAAGTCGACACGGTATTTCCAAGCGGGATAGTCAAGCAGATTTCAGAGCTTGGCAAAAAAGCGTCAAGAGAGGATTATGTTTTTACATGGTGGGATTACGGCTATCCGGTTAGATATTACGCCGATGTCAAAAACCACTCCGACGGCGGCAAACACGACGGAGCAACTAACTTTATAGAGTCTTTTATTATCTGCTCGACTAGTCAAAATGCGGCGGCAAACATGATGAGAGAGTCCGTAGAGGCTTACGAGGAGCTAATAAAGCAAGGTAAAGAGCAAAAAACGGCAACACTAGAGTATATGCTCGCCAAAAACGGCTTCAAAAACGAAGATTATCAGCAATATCTATCGGCGCTAGCCTCAAATACTCATAAAAAAAGTGTAAAAACGAGAGATGTCTATCTATTTTTGCCATACGAAATGTTTGGAATACTCCCAACCATAAAGCTATTTTCAAATGTTGATTTGAATACCGGAGCTGAAGTCTCAAGTCCGTCTTTTTTGATGTTCAACCACTATAACGAAACTGAAGATAGCATAGATTTCGGCGGTGCAGTTTTTGACAAAAAAACAAAAACCATAAAATTCGGCGAAAAAACAATACACCTCAAAAGCGTAAGCATCTCCTATTACGACAAAAACGGCACACTCGCAACCAAAACCGACAGCGGCTCCAGCACCGGAGAGCTACACCTCATATCGCTTCCGACATACGGCGCATACATACTAGCGGATGATGAGATGTTTAACTCGCTATTCATACAAATGTTTGTCTTTGAAAATTACGACAGGAATCTATTTGAAAAAGTCTCAAGCACATATGAGGCAAAAATCTTTAGGCTCAAAATCTGACGATGTACAAAGCGGTATTCAAAAGGGTGTTTGATTTTTTGCTAGCGCTTTTTTTGTGCACGATTTTTCTGCCGATTTTTGCGGTCACTTTTTTTGTTGTTAGAGCCAAGCTAGGCTCTCCCGTCTTTTTCACCCAAGAACGCCCGGGGATAGGCGGTAAGATATTTAAAATTTATAAATTCCGTACAATGACAAACGAGCGAGACGAAAGCGGCGAGCTACTTCCAGACGAAGCAAGGCTAAAAGGGGTCGGCAAGACGATAAGACGGCTAAGCCTAGACGAGCTACCGCAACTACTCAATGTCCTAAAAGGGGAGATGAGCTTCGTAGGGCCCCGCCCGCTTCTGCCCGAGTACCTCCCGCTATACAACGCTAGACAAGCCACGAGGCACACCGTACTCCCAGGTATCACGGGTCTAGCGCAGGTGATGGGGCGAAATGCGATAAGCTGGGGCGAAAAACTGGAGTGGGATGCAAAATACGTCGAAAACATATCATTCAAACTAGACCTCCAAATCATCCTCTGGACGGTAAAAAAAGTCCTAAAAAGCGAGGGGGTCAGCAAAGATGGGATGGCGACGACCGATAAGTTTACTGGAAATAACGGTTGAAAAAGATATACATCTACGGAGCAAGCGGTCACGGCAAAGTGATAGCCGACATAGCGAGAGCTTGCGGTTATGAGATAGAGGGTTTCGTAGACGATGACCCCCTCAAAACCGAATTTTGCGGCTACCCCTGCATCAGAGGGGGGCAGATGGAGCAAACTATCGCCGTAGCTGTCGCCATAGGTGGAAACAAGGCCAGAAAAGCGGTATTTGAGAGGTTAAAATCAAACGGCTATAGCCTCCCCGCCCTCACCCATCCAACCGCCGTAGTATCTCCGTCCGCCTCGGTGGGTGAAGGCTCGGTCGTTATGCCCCTTTGCGTCATAAACGCCTACGCATCTATCGGGGTCGGCTGTATCATCAATAGCGGGGGCATAGTTGAGCATGACTGCACAATCGGTGATTTTGTCCACATCTCCCCAAACGCCGCCCTTGCGGGGGGTGTCCATGTCGGCAATATGAGCCACATCGGCATCGGCGCAACCGTCATCCAACTCATAAAAATCGGCAAGGACTGCACTATCGGAGCCGGAGCCGCTGTAGTCTCCGACATTTCAGACGGTGCAACGGCTGTGGGCGTACCGGCTAAAGTCATCATCAAATAGAGGCCTGATATGAATAACTTGACGCAAAACGACAATCTATACCAAAGCGTCAAAAACATCCTCCAAACCGCAAGAGACAACGCCTACAGACAAGTCAACTTCATCATGGTTGAGGCGTATTGGAATAATCGTAGAGGAAGAACAAAACGGCAAAGACAGGGCGGAGTACGGCTCATATCTCATCAAAGAGCTTTCATCGAGGCTAACGAGCGAGTTTGGCAAGGGGTTTACGGCTAGCAACTTGAAAATGATGAGGCAGTTTTATCTTGCTTTTCCAATTGGACACACACTGTGTGACCAATTGAGCTGGAGCCATTATCGCCTTATTATGAGGCTAGACAATCCACAAGCCAGACTTTGGTATATGGAAGAATCCGCCAAAGCAAACTGGAGCGTACGGGCGCTAGAGCGGCAAATCGGAACATTTTATTACGAGCGGATAATATCGAGCAAAGATAAACAACCCGTAATAGCGGAAGCGACAAGCAATACCAAAGACCTACAACTCACCCCAAAAGACATCATCAAAGACCCTTATGTGTTGGAGTTTTTGGATCTCAAGCAAAACAATGCTTTTTATGAAAGCGACTTAGAATCCGCCCTTATCGAAAAAATACAGGAATTTTTGCTGGAACTTGGGCGTGGGTTTGCTTTTGTAGCGAGGCAAAAGAGGGTCAAGACCGAGGCGAGCGATTTTTATATTGACCTAGTTTTTTACAACTACATCCTCAAATGCTTCGTCCTCATAGACCTCAAAAGCGGCAAACTAACCCATCAAGATGTCGGTCAGATGGATATGTATGTGCGGATGTACAACGATATGGAAAAAGCCGAAAACGACAATCCGACGATAGGTATCATACTCTGCACCGACAAAGACAACACCGTCGTCAAATACTCTGTTTTGAATGAAAACGAAAATTTGTTTGTCTCGAAGTATCAGCTGTATTTGCCGACGGAAGAGGAACTAAAAAGAGAGATTGAGAGGGATGTTTTGGAGCTTGGGCGGCGGTAGTTTTGTGTGGAAAAAAGTAGTCTGCCCTCGTCTTTTGTATAAGATCGAAATTGCCACCGCTCGGTGCCGGAATAAAAAGTATCAAAGACGCTTTAAAAAGTGATTTATCGACTATAGACTTCGATAAACAGACAAAGGACTAATTATGCTAAGAGATAAAAATGGACAATACCTAAAGGAAGGGGATTATATTTGTATATGCGATAAGTATTTGGTGCAAATTCATGAATTTCCAAGCGTAGGCATGGGATTTAATGTAAAAGATATTTGTGGAGGCTGCCCTACTATCGACCCCGGTTGCCTCAAGGCAAACCATAGAAATATTGGTAATACTCAAGGACAAATACCATTAAGCTTTTTAGATTTGACAAAGATTGAAAAATGCACAAAAGAAGAAAGGCTAGAACTTTGTATTTGACGGAAAATGGGGGGGGTTAGGTATATTCAATCTTCACTTTTCCCTCACTTTCGCCCTCTCGAACGGGAGCGCATATAGCACACGGTCTATGCAAAATAACACCGGCTTTATCTGAACATCTGTTATAATCACAAAATGAACGAAAAAGACCAAATCGATAAGCTTTCAAAAATCGCCGATATTGTCAACAAAAAGCTTATAGCTCTTTTGGCGATAGATGGCGGGGTTGGGGCATATGCCGTGAAATTTATAGAGCAAAACAATGTTTTTGGTTATGCTCTCGGCATGATATTTATCGTAGTATCTATCGGCGTGGCTTATAACTACAATGAGTTAAACAGACTCAAACAAGCGGTGGAGGAATTATAAAATGGAAGATATAGGACTTTTGGGCTTAGCTGTAGGTTTTGTGTTTGCTTGGATAGTAGGGTATATTGCCCACAAAAAACACTGGAAAATTGGAAATATTTTTTAAACTCATACAGATGACATCCAATGGCACCGTAAGCCAATCCAAGCTAATTATCGAAAAAGGTGTGGGCTATTTTTTAAAGAAGCTTCAAATCAATACCCCTGAATAATCAAATCCATAGCTTCAAAAATTTCAGCCCTATAGTCGCCAATATTTTGAATAGGCTTTGTCAACTCTTCAGCAGGATATGAAGCTAGTTCATCAAATAGTGCGATATATTTTTTGCCCTTTATTGTTATACCAAGATGTAGCGTTTTTACGGGGAATTTTATCATTGAAGACGGTGTTAACGGAACTACGATTCTTGTGGCTAGTTTTTTAAGCGTATCAGACTGAATGTCTAGCAGATAAGGAAACTCTTTGTTTGTGGCTCTGTTTTTGTTGGCATAGACATCAAATTGCATACTAAAATCTTCTCACGCTATCACCAAAAACCCCTCTTTTTGCGACCCTCTCATTTTGTTCATTTATCGCCTCGGCGTTTTCCTTTTCCCAAAGAGCCGCCTTTTGTTTTGCCAAAATCTCTTTTTCGATATTTTCAAGCTCTATTACTCTGTTTCTATGGATTATAGTCAGCTCAAGCATCTCTTGTTCTTTTGGTTTTATATTGAGGTCTATCTTACCGTCTCTTTGAAGCATTTGCGCAATCGCATCGGACTTTAGATGCGTAAAAGTACTAAAAGACATCATTTTATATCTCCAACTATCGATACATTTATCGATGATATTATCGACAAAAAACTTAAAACACGCCACGCCGCCGCATAACCCTAAAATCGCTATAATCACGCAAAAATTACGGCTAGGAAAACAGGTGAGCGAACGCATTTTCTTATCAGCCCCGCACATGGGCGGCAATGAACTTAAATACATACAAGAAGCTTTTGATGCAAACTATATAGCTCCGATAGGTGAGCAGATAACGAAATTTGAAGAGGCGATAAAGACTTATACGGGAGCGAAACATGCCGTAGCTCTCTCTAGCGGTACGGCGGCGATACATCTAGCCCTTCGTACGCTTGGTATCAAAGACGGCGATGAGGTGCTGGCTTCATCATTTACCTTTATAGGCGGTATCGCTCCTATCATGTATGAGAGATGTACGCCTTTTTTTATTGATTCGGATGAAGATAGTTGGAATATTGACCCATTACTACTCCTTGAGGCGTTAGAATCACGCAAAAAAAGCGGCAAAATGCCAAAAGCTCTCATCGTAGCCCACCTCTACGGTCAAGCGGCAAAGATGGATGAAATAACGGCGATATGCGACAAATACGGTGTCGCTATCATAGAAGACGCCGCAGAGTCGCTGGGTGCGACAATAAATGGAAAACACACGGGAACTATCGGCAAGGCAGGGATTTATTCGTTTAACGGTAACAAAATCATCACCTCAAGCGGCGGCGGTATGCTTGTAACTGACGATGAGCAAATTGCCAAAGAGGCTAGATTTCTCTCCACGCAGGCGAAAGAGCCGTACTTGCACTACGAGCACGAGACATTCGGCTACAACTATCGCATGAGCAATATAGTGGCGGCGATAGGCAGAGGGCAGATGGAAGTATTGCCGCAGAGAGTCGAGAGACGCAGAGAGATTTTTGCCCTTTACCGTGAACTGCTCAAGGATATCCCTGAACTAAAATTTATGCCGGAAATCGCAGGAAGCCGTGGCAATAGATGGCTTACGACTTTTTATATGGACGCAAAGCTAAAAGCAACTCCAAACGACATCATAAAGGCGCTTGAAGAGCAAAATATCGAGTCAAGGCCGCTATGGAAACCGATGCATACACAGCCTGTGTTCAAAGATGCGCCGCATATCACAAACGGCTTTTCAGAGATGTTATTTGAAAGAGGTATATGCCTACCGTCGGGCTCGTCGATGGATGATGAGGCGGTAATGCTGGTCGCCAAAATAGTGAAGGATGTAGTCCAAAAATGAACCTTTTTACACCTACGCAGACGAAGCGGGCGCTGTTTTTTATAGTTGCCGATTTTGCATTGTCGCTTGCTAGCTTTTATGCGTCATATCTGCTCCGTTTTAACTTTGAGATACCGCCTCTGTTTATGGAGAATTTCTGCACGCTCTTTGCCCTGCTCGTCGCTCTCAAGATAGGCTCATTCGTGTTATTTCACGGTTACAAGACGCCGTGGAGATTTTTTGGTATCCAAAACCTGCTAAATCTGGTCCGTGCCCATCTGCTAGCATACGCCGCTTTTGCGCTCATTTTTATCGTTTTTTCGGATACGCTAAACCCGTTTCCTCGCTCGGTGATATTTATAGATTTTGTCTTTTCGGTGTTTTTGCTAGGAGCGCTACGAATCTCAAAAAGGGTTTATATAGAGGCAAAAGCAGAGCGCAAAAATCTATGCGTCATCATCGGGGCAACAAATGAAGGAAGCCTCATAGCCTCTCATCTCAAAAGCGGAAGCGGTGAATACTATCCTGTCGCATTCCTCGAAGATGACAAACAAAAAATAGGCGGGATGATACACGGCTTTGCGGTACTCGGGCTAAAAGAGCTACAAAACTTTGCCGGCAAAAAAGAGATAAGCACGGCGCTCATAGCAAAGCATTTTCACCCAAAAGAGCTTGAACGGCTGATGGATGAGCTAAAAAGCGTCGGAATCGAAAATGTCAAAAAAATATCTCTTTTTGAAAACCACACCGACATCAAAGACATCTCAATCGAAGAGCTGCTGGCTCGTGAACCAAAAGACCTAGATACCGAGGCGGTTGCTAGATTTATCGCGGGCAAAAGCGTGCTCATCACGGGAGCCGGTGGCAGTATCGGTAGCGAAATCACGAGACAATGCGCAAAATTTGGCGCAAAAAAACTGATTTTGGTCGAAAACGGCGAATACAACCTCTATAAAATCAGCGATGAGCTTTTCGCATACAACACGGTAAACAAACTCGTAAGCGTGGTGGACAAAGAGACGCTAAAAGGGGTTTTTGAAGAGCATCGACCGCAGATAGTCATCCATGCCGCCGCCTACAAGCATGTGCCACTCGCTGAGGAAAACATCGAAGAGACGATAAAGAACAATATATTCGGCACCAAAAATACGGTGGAGCTCTCAGTTGAATACGGGGTAGAAAAATTTGTCCTCATCTCCACAGACAAGGCGGTGCGCCCTACAAATGTGATGGGGACAACAAAAAGAGTGTGCGAGCTAATCACCCAAAACATCAAACAAAAATACCCTAACGCAAAGACCGAGATAGCGGCGGTGAGGTTTGGCAATGTGATAGGCAGCTCCGGTTCTGTAATCCCGAAATTCAAAGAGCAGATAGCAAAAGGGGGGCCTATCACGGTCACACATCCTGACATCGAGAGATACTTTATGCTAATAGACGAGGCGTGCGCCCTCGTCCTTCAAGCGGCGGCGATAGCGAGGGGTAGCGAGATATTTATCCTTGACATGGGTGAGAGGGTCAGGATAGTCGATGTCGCCAAAAAGATGATAGAACTAAGTGGCAAAGGGGATATAGAGATAGTCTTTACCGGACTCCGCCCCGGCGAGAAGCTAATAGAGGAACTTCTAACGGATGAGAGTGCCGCAAGCACGGAGTATCCCTCCATCACGGTGGCAAAAGAGAGCATATGCGACTACGCAAAACTAGAAAGCACATTAACAAAGCTATTAAACACAGACGATAAGCTCTCCATACTAAAAGAGCTTGTACCTGAATTTGACCATAAGCTAAACGGAAATTGATGAAAGATATTAAAAAACTATTAGACGAGCGCATCGTAGTTATCGACGGTGCAATGGGTACGGAGCTTCAAAAGCTCAAAATATCCCCCGAGGTGTGGGATAAATACGAAGGCTGCAATGAATATTTGAACATCTCCGCAAAAGACGAGATAAGAGGTGTGCACAGAGCGTATTATAGAGCGGGGGCCGACATCTCAAAGTCAAATACATTCGGTTGTCTGCCGTGGGTACTTGATGAATACGGCCTTAGCCATATGTGCTACGAGCTGACCGTCGAGGGGATCAAAAGGGTCAAAGAGGCGGCGGCGGAACTAGGGCTAGAGGATAGCACATTTGTCGCCTGCTCTCTTGGACCTGGGACGAAGCTGCCGAGCCTTGGGCATATAGAGTTTGACGAGATGAAAGCCGGATATGAGCTTGCGATAAATGCGGCGATAGACGCTAAAGCCGACATAATACTGCTAGAGACCTGCCAAGACCCACTCCAGATAAAAGCTGCCCTCATCGGCGCCGAAGATGCCTTTGCGGCAAAAGGGGTGCGACTACCCGTCATGGTATCGGCGACTATCGAGATGAACGGTACGATGCTCATAGGTACAGACGCAAAAACTCTTGCTACGATATTAGCCCCTTTTGATATTTTATCTCTCGGATTCAACTGCGGCACTGGCCCCGAAGAGGTCGCAAAACATGTCAGGGCGTTAAGCGAAGTATGGAGTGGGCGAATTAGCGTACACGCAAATGCCGGTCTACCTCAAAATAGAGGCGGTTTCACTTTTTATCCGATGGGGCCTAGCGAGTTTGCCGCTTTGCAAAAAGCGTTTTGCGATGTGAACGGTATATCTATTCTAGGCGGGTGTTGCGGGACAACGCCACAGCATATCCTAGAACTTGCAAAGGAAGTCAAAGACTTCAAGCCAAAGGCGGCAACGGGCAGCCATCCAAACTCTCTAGCGTCACTATTTGAGAGTTTCACCCTTGTCCAAGAGCCCGCACCTCTGTATATCGGAGAGAGAAGCAACGCCACAGGCTCAAAAGCGTTTCGTGAGCTTCTCCTTGCAGAAGATTTTGACGGAGTGATGAACATCGCATACGAGCAGGTACGAAGCGGGGCGCATGTGATAGATGTGAGCGTCGCTTTTGCAGGCAGGGATGAGCGAAAAGATATGAAAGAGGTAGTATCTCGCTATGCCTCGAAGCTAACCTTGCCGCTAATGCCGGACTCCACACAAATAGGCGCTCTTGAAGTAGCTCTAAAGCTAATAGGGGGTCGCCCTATCGTAAACTCCGTCAATCTTGAAGACGGAATAGAGAAGTTTGACGCCGTGTGCACCCTTGCCAAACGCTTTGGGGCGGCACTAGTGTGCTTAACTATCGACGAGCAAGGGATGGCAAAGACCAAGGAGCGAAAGCTAGAAATCGCAGAGAGAATATATGAGCGAGCGGTAAATCACTTTGGCTTCAAACCCTCCGATCTTGTGTTTGATATGCTCACATTTACAGTGGGGAGCGGCGATAGCGAGTACTTCACGGCAGCTATCGAGACGATAGAGGCGATACGGGAGTTTCATGCATCGCACCCCGAAGCCGGATTTACGCTAGGGGTCTCCAATATATCATTTGGACTCTCCAAACACTCTAGAGAGGTATTAAACTCAGTATTTTTGCACCATGCGGTAAAGGCTGGACTCAGCACGGCGATAGTCAATGTCAAAAACACGATTGCCTATCACGCCATATCGGACGAAGAGATAAAGCTATGTGAAGACCTACTATTTAATAAAAGAGAAAACGGCGCAGACCCGCTGGGAGCATTTATTGATTATTTTGCAACACAGAGCGGCGAAGGGGCAAAGACAAAAGATGATTTGGAGGGGCTGGACACACCTACAAAAATCAAAAAGCTCCTAATAGCAGGCGACAAAGAGAGGCTTCTCGCCTTGCTGCCAACCGCAAAAGACGAAATAGCCGCAGAAAAAATAGTAAACGAACTACTAATCGGCGCAATGAAAGAGGTCGGAGAGCTGTTTGGCGACGGGCGAATGCAACTGCCTTTCGTACTCCAATCAGCGGAGACGATGAAAGCGGCGGTCGACTGGCTGGCGCCGTATCTACCAAAGACCGAAAAGACAAGCCAAACTACTTTGATACTAGGCACGGTAAAAGGCGATGTGCATGATGTCGGCAAAAATCTAGTGGACATCATCCTTACAAACAACGGCTTTAAAGTCGTAAATATCGGCATCAAAGCCGATATTGAGTTATTTATTGAAAAACTTGAAGAGTACTATGCAAGCATTGCGCCGGAGGGTTCGGGAGTGGATAACTCCCGAGATTGCCCTTCCGAACGCTATGCGCAAGGAAAAGTGGCAATTGGTATGAGCGGGCTACTCGTCAAGTCCACGCAAGTAATGAAAGAAAACCTAGAAGAGCTAAAACGCAAAGGATATAGCGTACCTGTAATTCTAGGTGGTGCGGCTCTAAATCTTGAGTTTGTGCATGAGTATTGCCGTCCTGTCTATGACGGCGCCGTCATCTACTCTCGTGATGCTTTTGATGCGATAAAGACGCTTGGCGAGATAGAAAGAGGCGAAGCTATCACGCTAGAAGAGCCATCCCAGACAAGAGCAGAGGCAAAGGTAGCGGCAAAAGAGGCACAAATCGGCGAAATCATAAAGCCCCAAGTAGAAGCGGTGCCGACACCGCCATTTTGGGGCAGACATGTATGGGAATTTACGGATGCCGACAAGCTTCTCGCCTTTGAGTGGATAAACCACCGTATGCTTTTCAAAGAGAGATGGGGGTACAAATCCAAAGGGATAGAAAAATCAGAATATGAAATGCAACTAAAAGAGGTTGTCGAGCCTGCGTATGAGAGACTAAAAAAAGAGTTTTTGGGCGGACTTTTTGCACCTGTGGCTATATACGGCTATTATCCTGCTAGGGGAGAGGGTGAAGAGCTGCTCATTTTTGGCGAAAATGAAGGGTGGAGCAAGGACGAAGACGCAAACCGTGAAGATATCCGTGCGATCAGATGTAGGGCAAACAAAGTCCTCTCTTTCCCAAGGGCGCACAAAACGCCGCGCCGCTCTATCCCTGATTATTTCAGAGCCGATAGACACGACACTATCGCGATGAGTGTCGTAAGTGTCGGAGATAAGCTCGCAAAATACGAAAAAGAGCTGTTTGACGCCGGCAAATACCACGAATACTACCTTGTCCACGGTCTAGCCGTAGAGCTTGCGGAGGCGATGGCAGAGATGGTACACAAAAAAGTCAGAGTGGAACTTGGAATACTAAAAAACGAGAGCGCAGATATAAATGAGGTCAAAATGACGGGCTATCACGGATGCAGATACTCGTTTGGCTACCCGTCATGCCCTGACCTTGAGATGAACCGCACACTTTTTGAGCTACTTCGCCCAGAAGAGTACGGTGTGACGCTCTCAGAGACTTGTCAGATAGTCCCCGAGGCGTCCACATCGGCAATCATCGTTCACCACAGCGATGCGCAATACTTCACAATATAAAGAGGGATAAATGGAATACTATCTATGGATAAAAGCTTTTCATGTAATGTCGGTGCTATCGTGGATGGCAATGCTCTTTTACCTACCAAGGCTATTTGTCTACCATGCCGAAAACAAAGAAAATGAAGGATTCGTGCGTGTCGTAAAAATCCAAGAGCACAAGCTGTATTACTACATTGGGCACCCTGCGATGATAGCAACGGCGGCGTCTGGTCTAGCAATGCTATATATCAATCCCGCGATGTTTCACAGCGGCGGCTGGCTACACGCCAAACTGACTTTAGCGGTGCTGATGATAGCCTACCACTACGACTGCCGAAGACACCTCAGACTTCTAGCCGAAGACAAGAGCGAAAAAAGCGGTAAATTTTTCCGTGCCTACAACGAAATCCCGACCCTATTAATGATAGGTATCGTGATTTTCGTCATAGTCAAGCCGTTTTAGTCTCTACCCTTACCGTTCCCTTTTCCGGGGCGGTCATCATCATCTTTATCTTTGCCTTTATGTTTCTCTTTTTTGTGTTTTTTGCCCCTAAAGTCGTTGTCCATATCGGCATAGCTTCTGCCACTCCTACGATACTCGATAGCCTCATCCTCACCGACACCGTATCTTGAGGCAAAAAATTTCGCGTTTACCACCTCTACGACTTCAACATCTTTTAGCTTTCGACCTTTTTATGATAGCCGTAAGCCTTGCCGTGAGGAGGTCCTTTGTGCTTATTTGTTTCTATGACATATATTTTTTCAGGCTGAAGCCCAAGTGCCAATGTCACATCCCACCAATTTTTCCCGTCATTTTTTAATCTGGCTATATAATCAGCATTTTTTCCTGACTTTCTAGCCAAAAAATAAACAACCGATAGCTCATCCTCAGACAAAGAGCGCTTAATTATCTTCACCTCTTCTGCAGGGGCTTTGTAGTATTCGCCGACAGATAGAGAAAATCCGCTTATCCCCTTATCCGAACCAGACAAACTCAAATCGAAATTAGCGGCCGACAATGAACACGCCAGTGCGGAAGCCAAAACTATAGAACAAGTTATTTTTTCATTGATACCCCTCCAACTAAGGCAAAATAGTGGCAATCCATGCCCAGAAATTATTATATGTTTTTAGGCTTTATCTATCGTTTTCGCATACTCTTTGGGACTCATACCGTACCATTTTTTGAAAGCCCGCAGGAATGCGCTAAGCTCAGAATATCCGAGACATACTGCAATGGTAGTGGCATCTGCGCCTTTTGATAGATAATGAAGCGCCAATTTTTGTCTCACCTCCGACAGTACCGCCGCAAAACTCGTATCGTCTTCTTGCAGCTTTTTTTGGAGGCTTCTTGGATGAAGCCCCATTTTTGCCGCAACATCTTGCAAAGAAAACTCAAAACCGTCCATCGATGCCAAGATAATGCCGGCAACTTCATCTTTGATGCTACCGTGAAAATAGAGCCCAAGAGATTTTTGGGCCTCTGCCTCAAATATTTTCAAAAGCGACGGATTTTGATGTATCGTCTCCACCTCAAGAGCCTCTTTTGAGAATATAACCGCATTTTTATCCTCGTCAAAATACAGTTTTTCGCCAAATATCCGTTTGTATTCGCTCATATCCGCAGGCCGAGAATGTCTAAATGTTGCGTATTTTGGGGTTATTTTTGCCGATGCGACCTTGTTGAGAAGACTTAATGCAGATGAGAGATGAATCTCGGATTGGTATCTACCTAGATGAAGCCACTCCGAACCGTCTTTGATATAGAAACTTAGTTTGTATCTGTTTTTTGTCTCAGCCAATACCGGCTTTAGCGTAGCGCCTATTAGCGGATAGTATTTGCAAAGTTTTTGGAGCGTTTCGCCTATATTTTTTGAATGAAGCAGCAGGTAGCCCAGAATACCGAGCGAATGAGGGTTTGCCCGCTCCACCTAACTTGAAAGATAGATTGGTGTCATCCGTGAAAATAGTGATGGCTTCAAAGAGTTCGCCCAAAAACGACACCTTTACCCTTGCATTGGGAGCCTGTAACTCAGGTATCGAAGTCCCTCTATCCGCTAGAAATTTTTCCGCATCAAAACCGTAGCTTCTTTGTAAAAACATCAATATATGCCATAAAGCTTCGGCAGCAACCGTTCTATCTTTTTTTGTTCGCAAAATGTCAACCTTTATTCACAAAAAGTCATTACGTTTTTGTTTTGCCTATTATACAATCACATAAAGTTGACAAAAGGCGAAAAAATGGGCAAACATGATACACAAGTTGAAGATAGATATGTCAGTTTTATGAACATAGACTGCTACAAGCATGCTTCAGAAGTTATAGACTGCATAATAGAGGTTACCAAAGACCCAAAATATAATAATCTGTTTTGGGATGCATTCAAAGCCAAAATACCAGAGGCTTACTACAACAAAGCACCCGACGAAAAAGTCCTTTATCTAGTTTGTGCCTCGGTGTTTTATATCGAAGAACTATTTGAAGATAGCGAGTACAATATGACTGCTGCTAATCCCTGTGCCCTGACTATAAAAACTCACCGCTATGATATAGCCATCTGCCGTTTTCTCTTACAAAACGGCTCTTCTCATGTAGTATCCCATCCGATAGCTTCGCCTTGAACTCCACAAAAGCCTCATCTTCACCCTCGATAAAGTCCAATACTTCAAGGCCCAAAAACTCCGTAGAGTCGCAAAAACGCTCTATCTCTTTCGCCCATGCGGCTCTATCCTCTTTGAAGTCCTGATTTTGCGGATGGGTCGTTCGTATGATGTAGCTAGAATCCCCCGCCGCATAGGCGGAGTATCTAGTCACCATGAGTTTGAGCGCATCCGCCGCCTCTACGCGGTCGTGGTACACCTCGCAACATTTTTTATACTTTAGCCTACTGCCACACGGGCATTTTGAGTTTGGGGTTATTTTCATTTTGTATCCTTGTCCCAATTTTCTAATTTCAAGTCACCCACCCTCTCAAACTCTTTTGTGTTGTTCGTCACAAGCGTAGCACCCATAGATATGGCGTGAGCGGCAATTAGTAGGTCATTTGCGCCGATAACGCTTCCGGATTTTTCAAGTGTTGCCCTTATGCTTCCGTACTCTATAGCGGCTTTGTCGTCGAACGGTATTATTTCTAATGGTGAGAGGAATTTTATGAGAGCAAGTTTGTTTTGCTCTTTTTTGGGCGATGAGCTTTTTGCCAACCCGTAAAACAGCTCCGCCACACTGATAGCCGATATATAGACTCTCTCACTCTCGCCCAACGCCAAGAATCTATCTAGCACCGCCTTTGGCTTGTTATTGATGATATAGATGCAGATATTGGTATCTAGCATATAGCTCACGAGAACAGCTCCGCTCTATGTTGCGACGGTAAATCATCTCTTGAGAGCGCAAAATCATCGCTAAACTCACCCACCGCCTCGACTAGTGCCTGCCATCTGTTGCTCTTGTGAGGGCTAAGGATAACAAAATCACCTAGCCTACTTATATACACCTCGCTCTCCCCATTAAACCGAAACTCTTTGGGGAGCCTCACCGCTTGACTTTGACCGTTTTGAAAGAGTTTTGCCGTTGCAGTCATAACAAACTCCTTTTTTGATATATATTTTAGAGTATATACCTAAAAAGGAGTTTTGCCGTTGCTGTCATAATAAACTCCTTTTTTGATATATATTTTAGAGTATATACCTATTGAAGCTAAATGTCAATATGCATAGCATCAGCCGCTCAAATGTCGCTCTTTGCAACGACAACGAAGCGGTAGAGGGGATAAGGATATTGATTATGTGATTGAGAGGTATCCGATACCTGTGAAGTAATCTTGCAGGGCTAAGCCCTGCAAGATATTAATATTATTTATAGATTATTCATCGTTAGAGCCATGGTAAGTATCGTAAATTTCCAAAATAGTCTTTCCCTTAAATGACCAATATGGAGCAGGTCCTATTGGATAGTCATCAGAAAGACCAAGGACTTTTCTCGTAGCCATCGTCAGAGAGCAAACTTCCCCGCCAAACTCAACTTTTTTAGAGTCTACAACTCTTGCTGTTTGCTCTGAATCTTTATTGAAAATAAGTATTGAGTCACTTGGTATTCCTAACTCCAGAAAATCCAGTCGCGGTCGTCTACTTTTCTTAAGAGCGGTTGCAGACTGTTTATCAATAGCGTCAGAATCCGACTCAACTTGCAGTTCAATTTCAACGGTAATATCTTTAATCTCTAAAAGCTTTAAAATGGCGACAACTCTTTCAGGTTCAATTTTAAAAAATTCTCGATTTGGATTTATCCTTTTGTCGCCAAAGGCAAAATGTAGAGCTTTTTCCACTTTAATAGCGTCTGCCACTTGGCATGCAAAAACACAATCAAATGGAACTGGAACCCCAGTTGTAAAAAGTTCCTTCATTCTTTTTTCAACTTCTGCTTTATTCGTCATACCAATTTTGGTTAATCCAGGCATAGCTGGATTAGTAAGAACATAAACAATATTGTTTTCCATTTTACAGCTCAGTCTTAAGCACCGCTCCACTACTTGCATTCGTTACAAGTAGTCCATATCTTTTGAGCCATTTTGAGTTGATATGTTTTTTGTGCTCTTTGAAGCTCTTTCGTCTCGCCTCTATAACCTCTTCAGATAGATTGGCGTGAAGCATGTGGCTATCCACATCTAGGCTAATTTCATCGCCATCTTCAAGTAGTCCTATGAGCCCACCCTCTGCCGCTTCTGGGCTGATGTGTCCTATGCATGCGCCACGAGTCGCTCCAGAGAATCTGCCGTCCGTGATGAGCGCTACCGACTCGCCTAGTCCCATGCCTGCGATGAGGCTCGTAGGGGTGAGCATCTCTTGCATACCTGGGCCTCCCCTAGGCCCTTCGTATCTGATGACCACGACATGTCCGGCTACGACTTTGCCACCCATGATGCCCGCTATCGCTTCATCTTGAGAGTTGAAGCATATCGCTTTGCCTGTAAACTTCCTCATACTCGGCTGTATGCCCGCAGTTTTGACGACGCACCCTTGCTCCGCCAGATTGCCAAATAGTATCGCTAGACCGCCAACGGCTGAGTATGCATTTTCGTTCGTGTGGATAATACTTGTGTCTTTGATCTCTGCACCCGCTATTCTCTCACCGATAGTCTCACCCGTGATTGTCAGAGCATCAGTTCGCAATATGTCGCCTCGCTTGCTTACCTCTTTCATGACCGCGTTTACGCCGCCCGCACGGCCTATGTCTTCCATGTGTACCGTACTTAGAGAGGGGCTGATTTTGGCTATATGAGCCACTTTGCCCGCTATATCATTGATGTGTGCTATCGGGAAGTCCACGCCCGCCTCTTTGGCTATTGCTAGCATATGAAGGACGGTGTTCGAGCTTCCACCCATCGCCATATCTACGACAAAGGCGTTGTGTACAGCCTTGTCATTTAGGATATTTCTGATTTTGTATCTCTCGTCAAGCGCTATTTCGACGATTCTTTTTGCCGCCGTTTTTATCATCTCTATTCTCTCAGGAGTCATCGCAAGTACGGTTCCGTTGCCAGGCAGTGCGATACCCATAGCCTCACAAAGAGTATTCATGGAGTTTGCCGTGAACATCCCGCTACATGAGCCGCCGCTTGGGCATGCTTGGCACTCTATCTCATATAGCTCTTCATCGGTTATTGTGCCGTTATTTTTTTTGCCCACAGCCTCAAACGCCGTCGCAAGGTCGATAGGCGTACCGTCCTTTAGGTGTCCCGCTTTCATAGGACCGCCGGATACAAACACAGTCGGTACATTCACCCTAAGTGCGCCCATTATCATCCCAGGAACTATCTTGTCGCAATTTGGGATACAGATTAGCGCATCTAGCTTGTGTGCGTTCATAACCGTCTCGATACTATCGGCTATCAGCTCACGGCTAGGCAAACTATAAAGCATCCCGTCATGCCCCATCGCTATACCGTCGTCCACGCCGATGGTGTTAAACTCAAAAGGTACGCCGCCGGCTTCCCTTATCGCCTCTTTGACTATCCTACCGTACTCTTGGAGGAAAAAATGCCCCGGAATGATGTCTATATGGCTGTTTGCTACGCCGATAAAGGGCTTATCAAAATCCTCGTCTTTTAGTCCCGTTGCCCTTAGCAAACTTCTATGCGGGGTCTTCTCCCACCCTTTTTTGATTGTATCGCTTCTCATCTATCGTCCTAACGAAAAAATTTTGACAAATTATACAAAAGGGCGATATAATTTCGCCACTAAAGCTAAAAAGGGGCTGAATTAAATACGAAAGAGATAACCGAGATTTTTAGGCGTGAATTTAATTCTCGCTAATTTTCTCGGCTTTATAAATATAAACTTCTAGCTTTCCGCTTTTGTAAAAGTCTGATTCAAGTCCGGCTTTTTGGCAAAGGCGGGAAATAAACTCTTCTTTGCCAGAAATCTCTTCCCATACGGACGGTAGAAAGGTTGCTTGATAATCTTCGTATTTTATGATTATTCCGTCTTCAAACGGCGTGATTTTGGATAGAAGCTCATCCGCAGTAGCATATGACAACTCTACAGGCTCATGTAATAATGATAGTTCTATTTTGATAAACGGAAGTTCAGTGATATTCATAGGCGGGAATCTAGGATCGTGAAATGCGCTTGACAGGGCATTTTCAACGATATCTTCTTGCAGGCTCCTATGTGCTATAAGCGAGCCGATACAACCTCTTAATGCACCCTCTTTTGTCTTGAGTGTTACAAATACGGCACCTTTTTGTCCGAATACCTCAGGAAGCTGATCGGCTCTTACGGCCGGCGTCCTAAGCAGTTCGCTCTCTATCGCATTTCTGGCAAGCCTCAAAGCCGTTAGCTTTTCGCTCTCTGTCATTGCCCTTCCTTATAAAACATAAAACTTCCGTACCCTACCACACTATCCTTATCACCAGTGGTATCGCCGCTTGTTTTTTAGTCTAGCGTTTTTGATTTTAAGTTATGTTTAAGAGCATATTGAACCGATGCTATTATCGCAGGTTTCCCGCAAGCTTGACAGCCGGCAAACATCGGCAAATCAAGTTCTTCTATGCCTTTAATACAATACGAGTCGATAGCCATCGCCTCTTTTTGGGAATAATAATGGCTAAGATCGCTACTGATAATCGCAATTCTACTATCATCTAGCAAAAACTCTTCCAAAATTAAAAATAACTCGTCATGGCTTATATCTCCATACACCAATGGAACTATACTAAAGTCTTTGAGTGCGATTTTTAAAAAAGGAAGCTGAACTTCCAAAGAGTGTTCAAGCTTATGAGGAATAGCGCTTGATATCAGACTCGGGAATTTACTTATAAGCCTTTGAGACTCCGCCATATCTACCTGTATGTCACCCATAGGCATCTCAAATATTTTATCTGGACTGAGGGCGGCATTTTCCAGATAAACTCTATGGGAAGGCCCCATGATTAAAATTTTGTATGGGATATTTTGATCTAGATTTTGTAGCTGACGATAGGCGTACCCTGCCGTATAACCGCTATAAACAAAGCCGGCATGCGGAGAAATAATAATACGAGGCTTATAGCCAAAATCGGGTGAACTCTCTATCGCATACCGAGCAAACTCCGTGAGCTTGTCTTCCTCTTTTGGATAAAAGATACCGGCGACCGCAGGCTGCCTAACACCCATTGTCAAAACTCCGAATTAATATATGGTTTTATTTTTATATCAGAAATTAAATAAAATAAATATAAATGAAATAAAACAACAACATTTTCTTAACAAATTTCCGTTAGAATCACTCAAACTCTGTATATTGCAGGGCAAAACAAGCGAAGCATTTTATGTTTCCTTGTAAATCTAAATCAAAAAGGGAGTCTTGAATGGGACTTTACGATAGAGACTACGCTAGAAGCTCTCAAACGGATAACGGTCTTGAGAGAATCGATTATCAAACAAGAGAGGAAGAACAACCGCACGTCATAACGGACATCAATGCGTTTGTAAAGACTACCTACTCTTATTTTGCCGCATCGTTAATGGCCGGAACTGCCGGAGCATATGCGGGTATGCAAGCTGCGGCGACGATAAAAAGTTTTTATTGGCCTCTAGTAATTTTGGAAATTGCTCTTATTTTCGGTCTTCATTTTGTTAGAAATAAGCCGGGTATCAATACTGTTGTGCTTTTTGCATTTACGTTTATCAGCGGCCTTACGCTTACACCTCTTCTTAGCAATATTATGAATATGCCTGGCGGTGCAGGCATCATAACAAATGCATTTTTGATGACATCTGTTGCGTTTGGCGCACTTACAATGTTTGCGATGAACACAAAAAAAGACTTTACGATGATGGGCAAAATGCTATTTATAGGGCTAATCGTAATGATAGTGGGCGGTATAGTTAACATATTTCTAGGAAGCCCTATACTCCAGTTGCTTCTTGCTGGTGCAGGCGCTATGCTGTTTAGCTTTTTTATACTATACGATACGCAAAATATCATCCAAGGCGCTTATGATTCGCCTGTTAGCGCAGCGGCAAGCCTATATCTTGATTTTCTAAATCTTTTCGTATCTCTTCTACAAATACTAGGTATCTTTGGCGGCAAAGAAGAGTAACGGCGATTTGGCAAGCCTCTTACGGCTTGTCGACGCCAATTTAAATCGCCTAAAAGAAGGGGTGAGGGTCGTTGAGGACGTATGCAGATTTGTATATGAATTCAAAGATGAAGCCTCAAAACTTAAATCCATCAGACACTCAGCCAAAACAACATATCTATTGGAAGCCCTATCGCATCGCGATATTATAGGCGATATCCTCAAAAAATCCACGGCAAGCGAAAAATCGAGAGAAGATATAAACTCATTGTTGATAGCCAACTTTAAACGAGCGGAAGAATCGGCTAGAGTGCTTGAAGAAACGCTGAAGCTTTTTAGCGAAGATGAAGCGGAAAAAAAAAAAAAAATTAGATATGAGCTTTACGACGTAGAAAAATCGCTCTTTACGAAGCTGCCGACCGCATAAGCCACCTCAAACTCTAATGTCTTTGGACCGCTCTCATATAGTCTTTTTGCCTCTTGATAGCTTATCTTATTCCCACCCCCGGATACTCCGGTATATTTGATATATCTTACGGCTTCTTTTGGACTCTCAAACTCTTTTTTAAAGCTCTCTACCCAAAAATCATCAACCGTAAAATCGGCGATAGCACGCTCAAACTCAGACGATGTAGGCAAAAAACTATCAACCCCTAAAAACTTACGGACAGACGAGAATGTCCCTCTCGTAAATACGCTAATGGCAAACTTGTCAGAGAGACCGGATAGGCTACTTATAGAGCTACCGATATCTTTTGACCACTGCAATGCGGAGGACGACAAAAGAAGATCAAATCTCCCAAAACAATCCAACACCTTATCCGTCAAGGCAGAATCGTCAAAATCACCTTGCATAACAACACAGCCGCCACGCTTTTCATGCAAATCGCACATCTTACGGCTTGCGTCAACTCCCAAAAAAATCTCTTGCCCTCCACCGCATAATTCAAACAGAGCCCCGTCGCCACACCCTATATCTATTATTTTTCGATAATCTCTTATTTGCAGTCTTGCTAGTAGTTTTTTTGCTATTTCGTCTTGAACGTCTCTGTTTTTTGAATAACTCAGGGCATACCTGTCAAACTGGTTTTTTGGCATTACTTTTTTTCAAACTTTTTTGGCTAGAATTTCAGGCTTTATTATACCCACAAAGAAGCGTCAAGGAAATAAAATTATGATAAGTTTCGCAGTAGCAATACAATTTATTTTGGCAATTATTCTTACGATAGCCGTAATGCTTCAAAAAAGCTCCTCAATAGGTCTTGGAGCATATAGCGGAAGCAATGAATCCGTATTTGGAGCCAAAGGTCCGGCAGGTTTTCTATCTAAAGCCACGTTTATTATAGGTCTTTTATTTATCGTAAATACAGTATTTTTAACATACTCTTTCAATAAAGAAAAAAATAAATCCGTAATCGATACGGTAAAAGTGCTTACCCCTACTCAAAACATGCCGGTAAAATGAAACCTTTTCTACTCCTTTTCATATTTTGCGCATCGCTTTTTGCCGATGCGCATATATTGTGCTACCACAGATTTGACGACCCGAAACCAAAATACAAACATACAAATATCTCATCAAAAAAGTTTTCACAGCAGATTGAAAGTCTAAAAAGCGAAGGGTACAAATTTGCCTCTCTATCATCCGTCGTAACATCACTAAAAAACAAAAAGCCGATTGGCGATAAAGTAATCGTAATCACGATTGATGATGCCTATAAAAGCTTTTATGACTATGCATTCCCCATACTAAAGGCTCAAAAAATACCTTTTACCCTTTTTGCATATACGGACGCTATAAATAATAAATACAAAGATTACATGAACTGGGAACAAATAAAAGAGGCTTCAAAATACGGGGATATACAACTGCACTCCCATGCACATAAAGATTTGACCAAACTAACAGCAGACGAACTCAAAAAAGATACCGCAGAGGGGATAGCCAGTTTTGAAAAAAACATGGGATATAAGCCAAAGCTTTATGCAATACCTTTCGGAATCTATAATCTAGCCGTTAAAAACTCACTAAAAGCGAGCGGCTTTGAGGCGATAATGACTGTTGATGCAGGGGCAGTAAATGGAGCTAGCGACATTTATCAGCTAGAGAGAATAGCAATAGATGAAGGGACAGACTTTAAGCTCGCCTTAGGTGTAAAACCTCTGGATATCACATTGCAAAAACCTGTAGGCGATTTGGAAAAAATAATCAAAGGAACCGTGCAAAACTACAGCGGCAAAACAATCAAAATGTACGTAGCAAAAGGCGATGTCAGAACGCTTGAGCTTAAAAACGGTACTTTTGAGGCAAAAATAGATATGTCAAAAGTAAATAGCAAGCAAAAGCTTATTTTTTATAACGAAGGACACAGATACCGCGCTAAACTTATAGAAAAGGACTAGATAGATATGATTGAAGAAATTTACTCTTTTGCAAATGACGGAATGAATAAGGCGCTTGATTCCCTAAAAAGGGATTTTGGAACTATTAGAAGCGGCAAAGTAAGCCTCTCTATACTTGATAGCATCAAGGTTGACTACTACGGTACGCCTACAGCCCTTAACGGCGTGGCAAACCTAGGTACGCCGGATGCGACAACTATCACGATAACACCTTGGGAAAAATCCATGCTAAAAGAGATAGAAAAAGCTATCCAAATAGCTAACATAGGCGTAAATCCCGGCAATAACGGCGAATGCGTAATACTCTCTTTCCCTCCGATGACAATGGAACAAAGAAAAGAGAACGCCAAAAAAGCAAAAGCATTTGGCGAAAACGCAAAAGTAGCAATAAGAAACGTAAGACGTGACGCAAACGACAAAGTAAAAAAACTCGAAAAAGACAAAGCGATAAGCGAAGACGACTCAAAAAGAGCACAAGACAAAATCCAAAAAATTACGGATGAGTTTGTGGCAAAAGTAGATTCGCTATGTGAGCAAAAAGAAGCCGAACTTCTAAAGGTATAACGATGGACGTAGCACAAATATACAAAGACGCAAATGCTTTGCTTGAGGGGCACTTTCTACTCTCAAGCGGCAATCACTCGCAGTTTTACCTCCAATCGGCAAAGGTGCTTGAAGACCCAAAAGTTGCGGGTGTATTGGCGGATGAACTAGCAAAACAAATAAAAGCCGCCGGAATAGATATAGACACCGTGTGCTCACCTGCCCTTGGGGGAATATTGGCTGGGTATGAGCTTGCAAGAGCGCTTGGCGTAAGATTTATATTTACCGAGAGGGTAAATGGAGAGATGACGCTAAGACGAGGCTTTGAAGTCAAAAAAGGCGAAAAGCTACTCATTTGCGAAGACATCATCACAACAGGCGGAAGCGCCGTTGAGGCTATGAAAGCAGTAGAGGCGCTAGGCGGAGAGGTAGTCGCTTTTGGAGCGCTGGCAAACAGAGGATTTTGCGAGAGAGTAGGCGGTGCGGCAAAAAGAAAACCTGAAGCCAAATTACCGGCAGATAAGCCTTTCTTTGCCTTAGCTGACTTTGATTTTGAGATGTACTCACCTGACAACTGTCCACTGTGCAAAAACGGTAGCGTAGCCGTCAAACCGGGCAGTAGAGGCAACTAGGTGTACCTAGATAAAAACAGGAGATTTGTCTATCCAAATCCACTGCTCCGCCTTAGCGCATTCTTGCTCGATTCTTTTATTATCGTCACACCTATTGCAATGTTGTGGGGCGTGATATTCGGCTACCACGAGATGAAGACAGACAACCCCAAACCGTACCTTCTGGCGATAGAAATAGTAGCAGTATGGCTCATAACATCCTACCTCATATCCACAAGGGCGCAGACCCCCGGTAAAAAAGCGTTTGGGATGTATGTAGTCTCTGTCGGAAATTTTGAGAAAATCAGCTTCGCAAGAGCGTCTTTTAGATTTTTGTTATGGCTTTTATGCTGGGTTAGCCTCGGTATCGGCTTTTTTATAGCTTTTTTTTCACAGCAAAAACAAACCCTTGCAGATAAGTTTTCAGGCACCGTAGTAGTGCGCGATATCGGTGAAAAAAACAAGGATGCCTAGCCGTTTCGCCACATTTACATCTCTTTTTTATTTCTTCTACTTTTGGGCGACTGCCGTATTTGTTATCTTTGTTCCAAAGACACTCCTTGATCTTGGCTATACCACCGCCCAGATAGGAATACTCCTTTCTGTTATGCCGCTTATTAGATTTATTACCCCTTTTTTGTTTAGCTCAAAGCTTAAGCTCACAAAACAGACATTCCACCTTTCGCTCATATTTTCAACGCTGCTTTTTGCGGGAATTATTTTTACATATCACAGTTTTTGGCTTTTGTTTTTAAACACTCTGCTTTACGGACTTTTTATCACAGTCACTCTCCCTTACGTTGATTCCGTCGCGCTAAAAGAGGTACAAAAAGAAAAATATGGGCTCATTAGACTTTTCGGCTCGATAGGCTTTATGGGGGCGGCCATAGCCATCGGAAAAATGGATTTGGACAAAGAGACCGTATTTTTGCACTATCTCGTATCGGTGGCATTAATGTCGGTTTTTGGGGTATTGCTTGCCTCAAAAGAAAAGACGGAAAACGAAGACAGTAAGACGACCAAAGAAAACGAAGGAGATCTAAAGAAATATATAGCCGATGCCCCTTTTTGGCTTGCAATGATACTAGTTCAGCTTAGTTTCGGGGCTTTTTACGGGTTTTTTACCGTTTTTGAGCACGAATACGGTATTAGCCTTGAGAATATCACATACCTCTGGAGCATAGGAGTGCTCGCTGAGATATTTATGTTTGCACTACAAGGCAAACTCCTCAAAAATATCAGGCCTCTTTTTATTATCAAGCTAACGATAGTCTCTCTTGTCGCAAGATGGCTGCTTTTACACTTTTTTGAGGGCAATTTTTTTGCCGTCGCACTAGCGCAAGTCACCCATGCGCTAAACTTTGCACTATTTACTACCGCCGCATTTTTGTTTGTTTACAATAGGTACGAAGACAAAAAGAGAGCTCAAATGCACTTTTACGGCTTCTCGTACGGCCTTGGCGGATTCTTTGGCTCGCTCATCTCAGGGGCACTGTACGGACAAAATATATTTTTGTATTCGGCTATTTTTGCCGCTGCCGCCCTTTTGTTTATGATTTTTTACCGCTCTAACGAGTAAACCCTATATCAACTCTTGAATTTAGCGCTTTTTCTTTTGTTTCAGGAGCCGATAGCGGCTTTGATGATATAGCTATCCTATCATCAGCTACCCCGTATGATACAAGCGCTTTTTTGACTGCAACCATTCTAGCTTTTGCTAAAGTCTGCATCTCATTCTCTCCGGCAGCGATATGGGAGATAATCAATGTTTTCATATCTCTTGCGGACAACGATTTTTCCAATCCCAAAAGATTTTTTGGCTTCGGAAATTTCTCATCTTTATAGGCAAGTTTTAGATACTTCTCATATTCCGTATCGCTTATAGGCTGAGGATTTTGCGTTTTTAGCTCTTTTGCCTTTGCGGCTAACAAACGTCTTGTAAACTCTTTTTCTTTATATCCGTTGATATCGGTCGATGCATCCACAAATCCCGTAAGTTCTGCCTTTAAAGACGGTTTTTTATTGATTATCTCAGCCGTTTTTTTGAGTTTTGCACTTTCGCTTTCGCTAAGTACGGCACTCCCCGGCTCAAACACTGCGTAGCTGAGCTCGTCGCCACCGCCAAACATCGAAGCCAAAGCACTAAACGGCGATTTTATTATTTTTACTATCAGTTGGCGTATCAATTTCCAAACTACTGCGCCGCTCTTTATCTCAGGGTCGTCCAGACTCCCCTCTACAGGAAGCTCTATATCTATATTCCCCTTGTCGTCTTTTAGTATTGCAAGGGCTAGATTGTACGGGAGTCTAACGGCACCCTCGGAGGCCACCTCTTCGCCTAGATTGAATCCAAAAAGCGAAATTTTATTTTCTGCCGATAGTTTGCGCCCAAAAACCGTATAGCTAAGCTCTAGTCCTAGGTTGCCGCTGTCTATCTTTTGCCCGATAAACTTCTCGGTGTAAGGGGTAAACTGCGTCATTGCAATATCAACAGTCTTTGCCTTTAGTAAAAGGGAGAAATTGGCCTTGTCCGGCACAATGCTGCCGTCTATAGCTATGCGCCCATATCCTCCGCTGTTTGCCTTTAGCTCGATGCGGGCGGAGCGGTTTTTGTCAAGCGAGAGAGCTCCTATGCTTCCGGTTATCCCCGTAAGAGAGGTCTTAAATCTGTTTTTTAAAGACCTATCCTCAAAATCAACCATACCCCCTTGCAGGGTAAATTTATCCAGCGAGAGGGATATGTTTTTTGACGGCTCGGCGGTTTTTGTGACGTTTGCCTCTTTTGCCTCTTTTGCCTCTTTGGATTTGAAGTGTTTTGCGATATTTAGAGTTTTGTTCTCATCTATTTTTAGGTTTGCGTAAAAACCGCTGAGCGCAGCGCCGCCGATTTTTGTATCAAGGCTCGGGTATGAAGTGTTGATATTTTTGACGCTTAGGGTCTCAAATGAGACGAGCCTTGCGTTACATTTGTCGGTATAAAGACCAAACTTTCGTACGTCTATAAAACCGTCTTGTATATTAGCAACAGGGTTTGCAGCCCCCAAAGAGGCCTCAAACTTACACCCCGTGTCGACCTCGCCGCTATACATACGCAGCGTCGGCGGCAAAAATCCTAGTTTATCCAGTGTAGTCAGAGGAAGCTTAGTAAGTCTTAGCTCGCCTTTTGCTTTTTTGCTGATAGGCAACGCTTCACAGCTGATATCAACGGCACCCTCACTAGTTGAAGCTTTAACGTCCGCTTTTATCGGCTCGTCTTTTGTATTTTGGATATTTGCGAGATAGGCGGAGAACGAATCGACATCAATCTTGTATGGCTTTTTGCCGATAAACAGCTCGTCCTCATAATGGGCCTTACCGTCAATACTCAGCTTGGCTACCGATATACTCCACGGCTTAGCCTCTTTTTCCCCATCTTTTTTATGTTTTGGTTTGGCTATGTTTTTTGACTTTTTATAAACTGCGTCCACCCCTTTTGCGCTTATGGACTCTACTTTTATCTCCTGCCTAGGGAGTGCAACGCTTGCCCTCCTAATATCAAGATCCGAACACGCTATTTTTGCCCCGTCGGCAGACAAAAAAAGATTTTTTAACTTTACGTTTGCCTCAAGGGAGAGTTTGTTTGTCGCACCCTTCTCAAAATCGGCTTTAACGTCAAAGGATAGCTTGCCGCCGATATTCGACAAAGCGGAGTCTTCGGGCAAAAAAGCATTGGCTATGGAGGTGTCAAAATCGCTGATTGATAGTTGAATTGAACTTTTAAGATCTTTTGCCAGCGGGCGACTCTTGGCGGCAAACGCAAACGGCGAGCCGTTAAATACCCCCTTGATGCTAGGCTCGGTAAAAATCTCGGTATCGTAAGGGACAGTCGAGATAAACGGCACCGAAACATCTGTCTTGGTCAGCCTAAATTCACGCCCCAGCACGTCGTCCTTATACGCTATGTCCGTATTTTTGAATTTGATATTGTTGAGCGAAAAATAAAACGGGTCTGAGTTTTTTGACCCATCTTTTTTTGGCGGAAAGATTTTTTGGAAATTAAAAGTCTTGTTGGCATCCCTGTGAACGGAGAGTTTCAGTGAATCCACCGTTAGCTCGTCGACTATAAATGCCCTATTTGCGACGCTGTAGTAGCTAAAATCAAAATCCAGCGACTCAAAAGAGGCAAGCGGCTTTCCTTTGTGCAAGAGGGAGAAACCTTCTACGTGAGCTCTTGCAGTCATCGGCTCAAAACTTATTTTTTGCACATCAAGCGTCATGCCGTATTCGGCAAGTTTTTTTTGAGCTACATATTTGACGATTGAAGGAACGGCAAAAAACAACAGCGCATAGAGACCAATCAAGATAAATGAAAGTTTTGCAAAAAAGTTGGATTTGTTTTTTAGCATGGTCGCCTCCGGCTCGTTACTAGCCTTAGGTTATCTCTTTTTGCCTAAAAAAAGAGCAGTTTATTTTTGACTTACCGTTATATTTTTATGTATACTTCGCATAGTATGCAAAAAGTGGAGGCAGAGCGTGGAGCTAGAGGGTAGAATTTGGCTTAAAACAAGCGGCAAAAGTTTTCTCGGAAGCGGCAGAATACATCTTCTGGAGCTGATAGGCAAAAGCGGTTCGATATCCAAAGCCGCAAAAGAGATGGGGATGAGCTACAAAGCCGCCTGGGATGCGGTAGACGCTATGAATAACCTCTCGGATGAGCCACTCGTTGCCAGAAACACGGGGGGCAAAGGCGGTGGCGGCACTACGATAACGCCTAAAGGTGAAGAGATTATTAGGGTATTTAAGGCGTTAGAGGAGAAATACGAGCTATTTTTGTCCTCTATTTCCGAAAATTCGGATAATTTCGACATTTTATACAAAAACCTACGAAGGATCAACATGAAAACATCGGCAAGAAATCAGCTATTTGGCAAAATAGACAAAATAGTAAAAGGTGCAGTAAACAGTGAGGTGGAGCTAGATATAGGTGACGGCAACAAAATAGCGGCGGTTATCACAAACGACTCGGTAGAGTCGCTAGGATTTGAGGTAGGCGAAGAGGCATACGCCATCATCAAAGCAAGTTGGATAATCATATCAAAAGAAAAACCGAAAAAAATAAGCGCAAGAAACGTGCTAGAGACCAAAGTAACAGCCGTGATTCCAGGGGCGGTAAACTCGGAGGTGAAGATGTCGATAGCCGACAAGACGCTGGCGGCGGTCATAACCAACGAGGCAATGGGGGAGTTAAAAATCAAAGAGGGCGACAAGGTATACGCAATCTTCAAAGCCTCAAATGTAATTTTAGGAGCATAAAATGATAAAAAAAATACTAATTTCACTGGCAATAGCAAAAGCAATCTTGTTCGCCGGCGAGGCGAAAATAACGGCGGCGGCGGACTTGGTGTATGCCTTTAAGGAGATGGAGGCAGCTTTTGAAAAACAAAATCCGGGCGAGAAGCTATCCATTGCGTTCGGTTCTAGCGGCAAGGCTTTTACCCAGATAAAAAACGGTGCGCCATACGATATGTTCTTCTCGGCAGATATGGGATATGTGCAAAAACTAAAAGACGCAGGGCTTGCCGTGGGCGAGCCAAAACCTTACGCATACGGTCGTATCGGACTTTGGGCTCCAAAAGGAAAAGGGGTAGATGTCTCAAAAGGCATTAGCGTCCTAGCAGACCCGAAGGTCAAAAAAATAGCTATAGCAGATCCAGCTCATGCGCCATACGGCGTGGCGGCGGTCAATACGCTTAAAAGCCAAAATCTATATGACAAACTAAAAGACAAATTCGTACTCGGCGAAAATGCATCGCAAGCGGCTCAATTTACGCAAAGCGGAGCGGCGGAAGTGGGGATGCTTCCTATATCACTGGCATACTCCGAAACGCTCAAAAAAACGGGAGATTTCTATCTTTTGCCTGCCGCTTGGCATAACGACATAGTGCAAGGATACGGAGTGCTAAAAGCGGGCGACAAAAATCCAACTGCAAGAAAATTTGAGAGCTTTGTAGCTTCCAAAGAGGCTAGAGAGATATTCAAAAAATACGGATTTGTTCTGCCAAATGAATAGACTAAAAGTGATAGTTAAAAAAATAGAGACGCTAGAGGGTATCGCCAAGATTGTCGCAGTGTGCGGCGATATACCTTTGACCGCAATAACTTTGGAGCTTCCAAAAAATATTGAAGCAGGGCATGAGGCTTTTTTTATTTTTAAAGAAACAGAGGTGGGAATAGCCAAAAATCTAAGCGGCGAAATCAGCTTTTCAAATCTTTTTAACGGCAAACTCATCGGTCTAACAAAAGGCAAAATTCTCACAAAAGCCATAATTGACATGAAGGGCGAGAGAATAGCCTCCATTATCACAAACGATGCCGCCACGAGACTTTGCCTTGAAGTAGGCGACACCGTAACGGCTTTTGTGAAAGCTACAGAGGTTAGAGCGGAGGTTTTACATTGAGCGAACTCTTCAACCCCGCTTTTTGGGAGCCGTTTTGGCTGACTATAAAACTAGCGGTCATTACGACTATTTTTTTGTACATTATCGGTATTCCAATCGCCTATTATCTGGCGTACTCAAAAGTGCGCTTCAAGTCAGTTCTTGAAGCCGTCATCGCTATGCCACTCGTGCTTCCACCCTCCGTGCTCGGCTTTTATTTTCTGCTGGCGTTTAGCCGTGACGGGTTTTTGGGCGCATTTTGGAATGATATTTTTGGGCATCAACTAGCGTTTCACTTCGACGGACTCGTTATCGGCTCTATTATTTTCTCTCTACCGTTTATGGTACATCCGCTTCTAAGCGGTTTTAAGGCGGTCGAAAAAAGCCAAGTAGAAGCGGCTTATACGATGGGTAAGGGCAAATTTCAAACACTACTGAAAGTCATTTTACCCTCGATGAAGCCCTCCGTCATAACAGGTGGCGTTATCGCTTTTGCTCACACCGTAGGCGAGTTTGGCGTGGTGCTAATGATAGGCGGCAATATCGACAACGAAACAAAAGTCGCTTCAATAGCCATTTACAACGAAGTGGAAGCCCTCAACTACACCACGGCGCACATCTATTCGCTTATTCTTTTTGCCTTTTCGTTTGTGATACTTTGGCTTGTATATATGAGGCTGGGACGAGAGGTTAAGGGGGTTTAGATGATAAAAATAGATATTGCAAAAAAACTTCACGGAAGCCGTGGCGAGATAGATTTTAGGGTCGCTCATGAGTTTGAAAGCGGCGAGTTTTGGACAATTTTTGGGGAGTCGGGCATAGGCAAGACAACACTTATGCGAATGATAGCAGGGCTTGAAACACCAGATAGTGGAACTATCGAGGTGGGCGGCGAAATTTGGTTTGACGGAGCAAAAAAAATCAACCTTGCTCCTCAAAAAAGAAAAGTAGGTTTTGTTTTTCAAAATTACGCTCTGTTTGAAAATATGAGCGTACTGGAAAATCTGACATTTGCGCAAACCAAAAAAGATACGCCAAAAGCTATGCAAATTTTAGAAAAAATGGGGATAGCAGAGCTAAAAAACAGGCTTCCATCTACTCTATCAGGCGGTCAAAGGCAGAGGATAGCGCTAGCCAGAGCAATAGCTCAAGAGCCAAAAGTACTCTTGTTAGACGAGCCGCTATCTGCCCTTGACGCTATCATGCGCTCAAAGCTTCAAGATGAACTCAAAAAAACGCATGAAGATTTTGCGCTAACGACGCTGATGGTCTCTCACGATAGAAGCGAGGTGTTTAAGCTAAGCGACTACGCCATGTGGCTAAAAGACGGGCAACTATACAGAGCGGGCAAGCCAAAAGAGATATTTTTGCCAAAAGAGAGTTCTAGCAAATTTAGCTTCACAGGAGAGATTTTGGCTCTCGAAAAAAGAGATATTATCGTAGTTGCCACTATCGGCATAGGACAAAATATCGTAGAAGTCGTACTCGATGAGACAGAGGCAAAAGAGTTTGCCGTAGGATGCGAGGTAAGCGTAGCCGCAAAAGCGTTTAATCCGATTTTGAGAAAAATCTAAATTTATAGCGGGCAAACGACTAGATTCAAGAGGCAACCCGATGGTAGAGGTGGATATATGTCTTGAAGACGGCACATTTGCTAGAACCGCTGTTCCGTCAGGAGCTTCAACTGGTGTAAATGAGGCTTGTGAGCTTAGAGATGAAGACGCAAAAGGTACGGGGGCAAAAGGTGTTCAGAAAGCCGTAAAAATGGCGCACAACGCAGACTGGGGCGCAATGGTATCGCATAGACGCGGCGAGAGTATAGATAGTTTTATAGCAGACCTAACAGTCGGACTTGATACTGGACACTTAAAAACCGGCGCACCTTGTAGGGGTGAGAGAGTTGAAAAGTATAATCGGTTAATGAGAATAGAAGAAGAACTTGGAAGCTCTGCGATATATGCTGGACAAAAAGTGTTTGTGAGATAAATGAATAAAAACATTATAGCTCTTGGCGTAAATAGCTTTTTTACAGACTTTGCGACAGAGATGATTTTACCGTTGCTTCCGATGTTTCTTGAGCGGTTTTTGCACGCCACAAAAGGCGAGATTGGTATTATTGAGGGGACGGCGGAGTTTGGCGTAGCTTTGCTTATTGCGCTTTCCGGTTTTTTATCGGATAGACTTGGCAAACGCAAAATACTAACGGTTATCGGTTACGGTTTTTCAAACCTTATCAAGCCTTTTGCATTTTTTGCCTCAAGCCCCCTGATGGTCGCCACAATAAGGGTTGGCGACAGGCTCGGCAAGGGCATAAGAACAGCCCCAAGAGACGCTCTTATTTCGGCATATACCCAAAAAGAAAAAAGCGGTTTTACATTCAGCTTTCATAAAATGATGGACAGCGCAGGCGCAGTTGTAGGCTCGCTAAGCGCTTTTTTGCTTTTGTGGTGGCTCGGAGAGAGCGAAGCGTCGTTTCGCACCATCTTTGCTCTTAGCCTTATTCCTGGCGTTTTGGCTATGCTCGTATTGCTCTTTTTTGTCAGCGACGCACCGTTTGAGCCGACACCTATAAAACGGTTTCGCCCAAGCGCACTATCAAAACAATTTTATGCGCTTGTAATCTTCCAAACACTTTTTAGCTTTGTGGCGATGAACTATTCGTTTGTGATATTAAAAGCTAGTGAGAGCGGTATGGCTTTGCTTATGATTCCTCTTGCCTACATGCTTTATAATCTATCTATTTCCATTTTTGCCATACCGATAGGAAAGTCTGCCGACAAAATCGGCAAAGCGACACTGCTGGCTATTGTCTATATAGCTTTTGGGCTAACATCTGCACTACTTACGATAAATTCCCAAATCGGGGTATGGATTGCGTTTGGTGTATACGGCTTTTTTGCCGGTGGGTTTAACTCTTTGGCAAAAGCCATTATATCCGACACAGTGCCGCAAGAACTCAAAGCAACAGCTTATGGCGTATACTATACGAGTGTTGGTTTTGCTACGCTTTTATCGCTTATTTTGGGTGGATATATATGGGATAGCTTTGGAAGCGATTGGCTCTTTTTTATCGTCTCATTTGGAGCTATTGTTTTGGCGATTACTCTTTTTTATAGTCGTCATTTGTTTGAAAATATGGGCTTACGAAGCGGTCTATAAATGAAAAATAAAAATCTCTACTCATTTTTTAGCGGCGGCGTAGTCGGAAGCCTAGGCGGCCTAGTCGGTCTCGGCGGGGCGGAGTTTAGACTGCCCATCCTTGTCGGCTACTTCGGCTTTGCCACAATCACGGCAGTTATTATCAACAAGTTAGTCTCCCTATCCGTCGTCGTTTTTTCTATAGTTTTTAGAAGCTCCGTTATCTATTTTGATGAGATTTTGCCCCATGCATGGACAATCATAAATATTTTGACGGGCTCTCTTGTCGGCGCATATTTTGCGGCGGATTATGCGTGCAAAATAAGCCAAAAAAGCCTCAATAAAATCATTTTGCTAATACTCGTAATCCTTGCACTCTCAATGCTTCTCGGGCACGAATATATCAAAGCGGGAGAGCCGCTATTTGAAAACCAAGCCTTGCTTTTTGCCTCCGGCATAGTCGCCGGAGTACTCATAGGCGTTGTAGCCGCCGTGCTTGGCGTGGCGGGTGGGGAGTTTATCATACCGACGCTCATACTACTATACGGGTGTGATCCGAAGCTCGCCGGAAGCTTATCTCTTTGTATCAGCCTACCTACAATGCTAGCGGCGTTTTTTAGATACTCGCAGGGTGAGCAGTTTAGAGAGGCGATGAGACACAAAACTTTTATTATTTTTATGATTATTGGCTCTTTTGTCGGTAGCGCTATCGGGGCGGCGCTACTTGGCTTTGTGAACTCCGAGATGATAACGATAATTTTGGGTTTTATACTGTTAATTTCAGCCGTTAAAGTATTTAAAAATAGCAAGTGACTCTTTTTTATACAACAAAATTGTCACTAAAACTTTTATAATATTGGCAACATACAAAAAAAGAGGTACTAATGGCGATTGATATCGAATATATTTTGAAAAATGAACGCCTTGTCGTCCACCTCCAGCCGATCGTATCGCCAAACGGCAGAGGGTTTTTCGGGATGGAGTCCTTGATAAGGGGCATATCGGACGATGGGGGCGTAATACCTCCTTATATACTATTTGAAGAAGCCGCGAAACACGGGCTCAGTCTTGAACTTGATAAGATATCTAGAACCTTGGCTATTAGGGCATTTGAACCGTTATACAAACAAAATAACAAGCTAATTTTATTTGTCAATTTTGAGCCTAGCCTCATAGACAATTTTGAACCTGGTAAATATCTCTTTTACGGCGAACTCAAAAAACTAGGAATACCATACGAAAACGTAGTGCTAGAGGTCAAAGAAGATGAAATATCGGACACCGCTAAGCTAAAACTATTTTGTGATCACTACAGGGCGCTCGGTTTTAATATCGCTCTTGACGATTTTGGGGTCGGGCAATCGAGCTTTGACCGCATAGCAGTAGTCCGCCCGGATATCATCAAAATCGATAGAAGCCTCATAAGCAATATTTCACACAACCAAATACATCGCGAAATAGTCAGTGCAATATGCAAAATGTGCCACAACATCGGCGCAATGCCTCTTGCCGAGGGCGTAGAGAGTATCGAAGAGACGGTGTGCTGTATGCGGCTTGGAGCTACTTTGATACAGGGTTTTTATATCGCGAGACCTTGTGAAAAAGTAGCCGAAAAAGACCTAAGGCAAAAAGTCTGGGACGTAAACGAAACATACTCGAAAATACTCAAAAACATGCAGCTTGAAGAGAAGAGATTTCACGAAATGGGCGAAGAGGTGAAAAACTTGTTTTGTTCGTTTGTGTCCAATGCCCAAAATATAAAAAACTGGACAGAATCCGGAACCGGACTTTTAGAGGAACACCCTAGCGTAGAGGCTCTATATCTGATAGATAACGAAAATAGACAAGTGGGGCACACCCTAATCAAAAGCCAGACAAGATCTTTTTATGAGCCTACGAAAGACGGCTACGACTATTCGTTAAAAGAGTATCACATAAGGGCGAAAAACGCTATAGACGGCAAACACCTAACGGAGCCTTATCTCTCGCTTGCCTCAGGTAGTCTATGCCGCACATACGCATCCAGAATCTCTATATCGCAAACGCCGTATGTGCTATGTATAGACTTCTGTGTAGGGGCTAATTAAAGACTATAACTACCGAGAGTCCGTCTTTTTTGTTTGCCAGCGTTAGCTCGCCGTTCATGTTTGTAACTACCGTACGCGCCATGAAAAGCCCGAGTCCGACCCCCTTGCCCTGCTCTTTTGTGGTAAAGTATGGTTCAAAAGCGCGGGATAATACCTCTTCGCTCATCCCACCGCCGTTGTCGACACACTCGAACCTCTTATTTTGAGGGTCTAGTTTTATCGTAATATCGCCCTTAAAGTTAGGATTTTCCACGAGCCTTTCGCTTATTGCCTCTTTTGCGTTTAGAATAAGGCTACTTATCACATCCCTAAGAAGCTCTTTTTGACCTATCACGACAAAACCGTCACCGTCAATTCGAATACGGATATTAAGGGATGATAGCTGCTCTTCAAAAGCGTTTGCCGCCTCTTTGGCTATCTCGCCTATATCTATACTCTCCTCCCTCTCGTTTGAGACAAAGAAAAGCCTGAAGTCGTCGATAGTTTTTGACATTTTATTGATAAGCTCCATACTTTTTGAAACATTTTTTTTGATATATCCTTCATCAAGCTCTCCGTATTGATGGGCAAACTCAAAATCCTGCAACATCACCCCGATAGCATTTATAGGTTGTCTCCAGTTATGCGCTACGGCATTTATCATATCCATGAGGGCTTTCATTTTTGACTGACGCATTAGTTCGCTATCTTTTTTTCTGATCTCACCCAAAAAGTTGTCTATATTTTTTTGCATCGCCTCAAAAGAGGAGATGATGGAGCCTATCTCGTCATCGCTATCTTTTCTATCGAAGACTATCTGCTTGCCCGGCGTATACTCTCTCATTCTCTCCGCAATATCGGAAAGCGGTGACAATAGCCGTCTGATAAAAAACAGCGTAAGCGCAAAAATAACCGTCGCAACCCCAAAAAATTGCACCAACATCTGCTCAAAGTTATTGATAAGAAAGCCTCTTCGCCTATATTTAAAGCCCAAGATATTTGGTTTTTATTTTCCAAATAGAAAATATTAGCGCCGATTGAATCTTCTTGCCTAAGCTTTTTTATATACTGCGCCTCATACGCCCTTACCCGCTCAGGCTTTAGATTTCTATTTCCTACCCTTGCAGGATTGTTCATTCCGTATAGCTCCTGCCATGCCGGAGCGCGATAAGCGGTACTAGTCATCAGCTTTACGATATCCTCGTCGCTTACTTGCCAGACAAACGCCAACCTATAGTCGTTTTGTCTGTCAAAATCACTTCCTTTGTCACTGTTGATCTCTGCGGATAGCGCTATATCATCCGAAGCGTCCCATGTGTCGCTCATATAAAGCTTCGTTGTTTTTCTTTTTGCCGAAGGCCCGTCAAAAAATGGGGCGCTTGAGGAATAATCAACCCACCCTGTGCCGGTAGTCCTATTTGTCGTAATAGAGCGGACTTCTATATTTTCTCGTCGCTTTGATATATCCCTATTTTTGGGCTGTGCTTTCCAAATCCGTCGTATTTAAGCGAAAGTCCACCGTATGTAATACTATTTTTAAGAGCCAAATCCGCCCAGTAGCCATCCGGATACAGCACACCGCCGATAGTTACACCGGCAGGATATGACTGCGCATAGCTTTGCCAGCCGTCCTCCATATATCCCGCCTTGGCTTCCGCATAGACATAATCCAAAATCTCTTTTTTATACTTGGCCTCAACATACCACGAAGGCATTTCTTGTCTTCCCTCGTCATTTGGAAGGGCGTTTAGATTGCCGAACGCGCTACCCATTTTATATGACGTAATACGTCCGGTTACACTAAATTCTCCGTTTGATAAAGCTAATGAAATCGCCTCGGTGTCCTGCCATACCTGTGCATCCCCGGAGCGAGAAAGGGCTACGTTTGCCGGCAGGGGGCTATAGCTTAGACCGTCTTTGCCGTTTGTCGCTATCTTTGCATCATCTTTGTAGTAGTAGGCGTCTATGTGAAATCGCCAATTTGCAAATTTTGCGCTATAAACAGCTCCGGCAAAACTCCCGTTTTCGGAACCGATACCCATATATGCTTTTGCTTCACTTTTTGAACCGTCTTCCGCATACGTAACGACATTGATAGTCCCAGCGTAACCGCTAGCCCCCTCGACAAAACTGCCGGGACCACGTACGACCTCTATTCTTTTGATGAGCTCGATCGGGATAGAAAGATAGGCGCTGTATCCGTCCATTGTTCTATCGTTTACGACCACGCCGTCTATAAGCAACCTACTTTGCCCATAGGCAAAAGGGTTGGAGCCTCTAAAAATAAGCGAGCTGCTCCTTATGTTGTCGGAAGATATATCAACACCGGCAAATAGCATCAAAGCGTCTTTAAGGGTCAAAGCGCCTAGCTTCTCTAGTTTTTCGCCCTCCCAAACGGACATGATATATGGCATATAGTCTATGTTTTGCTTGGTTCTTGTAGCTTTCTCGGTAATAATCGAAATGTCGTTCGCAAGCTCATTAACGGCTCGATCCTCGCCTGCGTTTAGCGATATACAGGCGCACGACAAAAGCGTCATACAGACGCGTATTTTTTTTGGCATCTAATTCCTCGTAACTTATGGCTATACATATATCGATATATTACAAAAATATATATTTAATGCTTTTTTGGGGCGTTTTATAATTTTTTATTAGCACTCTTGACAAACAAGTGCTAATATTGTATTATTTTTTTAGCACTTTATACATAGGAGTGCTAAAAATATTAAAAGGAGTCTAAAATGCTTCTAACTAGATTTGACCCGTTTAGAGAATTTGAGAGAAGATTTGCAGGTTATATACCTACGGATGCGAAAGAAGCAGCCAACGTATCAAGTTTTAGCCCTGCCGTAAACACAAGAGAAGACGATAAAGCATATTACATCCACGCCGACCTCCCAGGGGTTGCAAAAGAGGATATAAACATAGATTTAAAAGACAACGTAATCATGATTTCAGGCGAGAGAAAGCATAAAGAAGAGATAAAAGAAAAAGATTATTACAAGCTAGAAAGCTTCTACGGTAAATTCCAAAGAAGTTTTACTCTCCCGGAAGATGCCGACAGCAACGCCATAGACGCAAGTAGCGAAAACGGTGTTTTAAACATCGTTATTCCAAAGGCCGCCCCAAAAGAGTCTAAAAAAATAGAAATCAAATAACAAATATCTGCTTACCAAAAATGCGGCGGAAGCTATTTTTTGATAGCCGCCGCTATTTCATCTCCGCTAATCCCAAAAGGCAAAACGGCTTCAAGTCTTCCGTTTTTATCTATCACGTACACGTCTGCACTGTGAGCCACGGAATATCCTATAACTGAATTTGGTTGCTGAACTTTCTTGTAGTTTGCACCGTAATTTTTGACCAATGCGGCTATATATGTCTCGTCTGCGGTTGCCCCTATGATATTTTGGTGAAAATATCTCGCAAATACTCCAAGTTGTTGCGGCTTATCCCTCTCTGGATCCACGCTAATAAATACGACACGCACCGAGTCAAGCTCCATGGGCGTAAGCTTGTTTAGCCCCTCGGCTATTGCATAAAGGGTAGTCGGACAGATATCGGGACAAAGTCCGTATCCGAAATACACGAGAGTCTTTTTGCCTCTAAAATCCGCTAGCTTTACGTCTCCTTTGTCGCTTTGGACGGTAAAATCATATTTTGCGACTTCCGCTGAATGCTTAAAATATAAAAACAGCCCAAAAAATATAGCTGCCGCAATCGGCAAAACCGATAATATGATTTTATGTGTTTTTGTCATAGCTGATTTTTGCTCCAAGTTATAAATCCGCCGCCGTATTCACCGCTGTTCTTTAATACAAAGACATCGACTTGCCATTTCATATCTATTGAGCAAGATGGGAGTGAAACGGCGGCGCGAAAAGTGCCGTCCCCCTCTTTTTGAAATTTATACTCGTGTACACCCATTTCCATATTGAGTCCTCGAATGACCGCTTTTACCTCTTTTGCCCCTATATTTTTGACCCTAAATTCGGCTTTTTGAAGAGGTAAAACAATTTTTGGCTCCATAGAAACCTCAAGTATTGAGCCATCCTTTAGGGCTACGGCGCAAGATTTTTGGTTTAATTCACACTCCAGTGCCGGCGTATAGCTGATATTTTCTCGTTTGAAGGCGGCATATATATCAGCCGAAAAATATCCCAAAAGCAGCAAAGCGACCAGACCTATCTCTGCCGCCAACGCTTTGCCAAAGGATAATTTCATTATTTATGTGTATCCATATACGGCTTCATGTGTCCGCTTAGTTTCTTGACCGGAGCCGCTATTTTTACGCTTTCACCGTTGTCAAATTTGAGCTCAAGATTGACCGTATCGCCCTCTTTTATCTGCTTGTTCAGCCCTATCAGCATCACATGAAGCCCCATAGGTTTTAGTAGTGCCTCGCCTTTAGCCGGGACCTCTATCTTATCCACCTTGTACATCACCATCATTCCGTCTTTTTTGCCGTGTGTATGAAGCTCGGTAATAGCCGAAGCGTCATTCGTAGCGGATACCAAATTGACGGTTTTTGAGCCGCTGTTTTTGATAGTCATAAACGCAGCGCTATTTTTCATATTTGGCGCAACCTCTTTGACAAAAGGATTTTCTATTTTTATCTCACCGGCCATCATTAGTGTGGCGGCGGCAATCAAGGAAGCCATGAGTCTAATCGGTTTCATTAATCTCTCCTTATATAAAAGATAGTATAACTTATCAATCATGTGTTAATTTTATGTTAAGACCAAAATCGGAGTTCAAAGCAGCGTATATTCTTGTTATTTTTACCCCGTGCGTGTATAATTTTCGCCAAATAACCAAAGGCGCTTTTATGAACATCCTGGATATCGACTTTAACGCACTTTACAAACAGCAAAAAGATATAACCACCTTCAAACCGAAAACAAAAGAGGATTGGAACGCAAAAGCCAAAGATATGGACTCTCGTATCCACCAAAGTATCTACAACGAGGAGTTCCTATCTCGCGTAGACACAAAAGAGTGCTCTACGCTGCTTGATGTCGGCTGTGGTCCTGGCAATCTCGCCCTTAGATTTGCTCGCAAACTAGAAAAAGTATACGCCATGGACTACTCGGAGGAGATGCTCCGCTGCGTAAGCGAAAACGCAGCAAGCAAGAAAATAGAAAACATACAGACGATACAAGCTTCATGGGAGGACGATTGGAATGCTCTGCCAAATTCCGATATCGTCGTAGCCAGCCGCTCCATGGAAGTATCCGATATGGCCGAAGCTCTCGCAAAGCTAAACGCAAAGGCAAATAAAAGGGTATATCTTACCTATAAAGTGGGCGGGAGTTTCGTAGATACCGAAATACTAGAGGCGATGGGCAGGCGGATACACCCAAAACCAGACTACATATACATAGTCAACATCCTATACTCAATGGGCATCAATCCACGCATAGACTACATAGAGAGCGAAAACAAAAAAATCAACTGGGATAACTTCGAGGCGTTCAGAGAGAGCACGTATTGGAGTATCGGCGAGATGAGCGAGCACGAAATAGCCGGACTAAAAAAGCTGTTTGAAAGTGAGGAGTTTCGCAAAAAACCTCAAAAGCCTGCCTACTGGGCAATGATAAGCTGGGAAAAATAACCACTTGAAGATAATGCTCCTAGAAGATGACGAAATACTCGGCAGACTAATCAAGGAGCATTTGGAATCAAACGGCAACACCGTGTTTTGGGCAAAAAGTATATCTGACGCCACACACGGAGCCGAAACTACAAAATACGATATGCTGCTTTTAGACGCAAACTTGCCGGACGGCGACGGGTTTGGCTTTTTGGACGAGCTAAGAGGATATCAAGACAAGACACCGGCTATTTTTATCACATCGGCGGCGAGCGCAAAAGAGGTAAAACGCGGTTTTGAGATAGGGTGCGACGACTACCTCAAAAAACCGTTTGACTTTGACGAGCTGGACGCCAGAATAGAACACATAAAAAAAATATACCGCATCGAGCAAGAGGATAGCGTCAAACTAGATGACGAGACGATTTATATGCCATCTACTATGCAAATCGTTTATCCAAACGGTAGCGCCAAGCTCCGTCCGATGGAGGCAAAACTCCTCTCTTATTTTTTGGCAAACCAAAATAGATTTATATCATACGAAGAGCTTTTTAGGGCGCTTTGGAGCTTTGACGACACCCCGGATGAGGCAACGGTGCGTTCATATATCAAAAACTTAAGAAAAGCGTTAAAAAAAGATTTTATACAAAGTCAGCGCGGTGTAGGATACCTCTTTGAGCGAATATGAAAAAAATCTCTAGCAAAATTTTTGGGGTTGTATCTCGGCTCGGCATTCGTATTTATAACCGTAATTGCCCTCCTTTTATACTTCATAAAAATAGAAAACGTAGCGGAGCTAGGCAGACAAAAACTAAAAAACGCCTCATCTTCAATATCCGCCGACATTATCGACTCACACATGAGAGGCGGGGAGTACCGTATACCGCAACAGAGCGAATTTAAAGTAGCCCTAATCGGAAACGAAGATAAAATCATATACTCAAACCTAACAGCTTTGCCACCTTTAAAACCCGGTTTTTATGAAAAAGACCAACTAACATGGGTCATAGACGGCTCACCTAGGCTCCATCACGGCGTCAAATACGTAATAACCGAAGCCGACTTGCTATCCGGCGAAAAAAGAGAGGCCGTATATACATCTTTTTTCGTATGGCTATCATCGATGCTGCTTGTAGTCGCTCTCGCCTTTAAACTCTCAAGGCAATTTCTAGCTCCAATCAGACAAGAGATAGACAAGCTAGACGACTTCGTCAAGGCAAGCGCGCACGAGCTAAACACCCCCATTACGGCGCTTGTCCTCAGTCTGGACGGACTCAAAAAAGAGGTAACGGACCCTTCAAAAATAGAACACCTCAAAGCTTCGGCAAAAATGCTAAGCAAAATATACGAAGATTTGACCTATTACCTACAAAGAGAGATGCAAAGAAAAAACGAAGAGTGGATAGATTTTTTGCAGCTTTGTACCCAAAAGGCGGTTTTTTACGGAAAACTCGGCGCAGCCAAAAATATATCGGTACAAGTCAGCGGAGAAAGCTTCATTTATCGCATCGATACGGCAGCGGCTTCGAGACTGATTGACAACCTCCTCTCAAACGCGGTCAAATACTCAAAACAAAACGGTAACGTCAAAATAACGGTAGCCCAAAACATGATAGAGATAGAGGATGACGGCATCGGCATAGACGAGGCCGCAAGAGCCCAAATATTCCAAAAATTCAAGAGAGCTACGGCGTCAGGCGGCGGCTTTGGACTTGGACTGTACATAGTCAAAACGATATGCGACGACTACAAAATAAAAATAGAACTCTCTGGCGAAGAAGGGGTGGGGAGCAAATTTAGACTAATTTTTTAGCTTTACACGATGCTTGCACGATAATTTTGTAACCTTTTTGGCAATAAACCAAAAAGGAGCCTACAATGAAAAAAATACTTCTATCGGCGCTACTATGCGCAGCCGCTTTCGCAGCACCAATCAATATCGGCGGTAAAGCCGGAGACATAGATGTTAAAGTCAAATCGGACAAAGACCCTTTCGTGGGTCAAAACGGCTTTGCAATCAACCTCGCCAAAGCTGGCAAACCGATAACCCCGAAAACAGTCAAATTCAAAGTATTTATGCCTGAGATGCCGGGAATGCCTGAGATGGGTGAAGAGGTCGAGGCAAAAGGTAAGGATGGGGGATACAAAGCGTCCGTAAACTTCTGCATGAAGGGGACGTGGCAGGTTACGGTAACCGTCGTTGATACGGACGGCAAAACCAAAAAATACAGAACTTCGGTTAACTTCTAGCCATGAGAACGCTACTTCTTCAGCTGCTTTTTGTCTCTATAGCGGCGGCGCAGAGTTTGGACGAGTTTACCCAAAAGGTGATTTTGCAAAATCCTGAAATAAAAAGCCTAGAAGCAGAGGCGAAGGCACTGGAAGAAGAGGCTTTGATAGCCGGAAAGCTAGATAATCCTATGCTTGGAATACAGGTGACAAATATAGATTTTGCAGATCCGGCAAAAAGAAATATAGAGCCTATGCAGCAAATAATGTATAGTCTCTCACAAAATATCCCTATTACGTCAAGACTAAGCGCAAAAGAAAAAGCCAAAAAGATGGGCGCAAAAGCGGCTATTCATAGGCTTTCGCAAAAAAAACTGGATGTAGAGTTCTCTCTCAAACAAAGCGCTTACGAACTCGCAAAAGCCAAAGAAACCAAAAAAATATACGAAAAATATCTGCAAACACTCAAATTTGCGCTAGAACTCTCCAGAGCCTCAAACGTCTCAGGTGCGACAAGCCACAACGAGCTAATTAGAGGTGAAATGGAAGTCGCATCCTTTATGCGAAAGATAAACGAACTTCAAGCGGAAGAAAAAACACAATCCAGAAGACTTCAAAGCTTTGGGGTCAAAATAGATGATGAGTTATCAATACCTTTTGATATGCCATCAAAAGAGGTCCAAAACGTAACGGCCGAAAGCTCAAAAGAGTACGCATCTGCCGAGATGATGGCGGTATCCGCAAAAAGTGAGCTTATAGGCGAAAAACTATCACTAATACCGGATATCGGAGTGACAGTCGGCTACGCCAGCTCGGATAATAAGTTCAGGGATTATTGGTTTTTTGGGGTTACGATACCGCTACCGATATATTCAAAAGAGAGTGCGTCTATACGAAAAAAAAAGCTACGAACTTAGCGCAAAAAAAGATGAAAGTGAAAATATAAAAAATAATCTTTCGTTTGAACTAGAAAACTCGAAAATAAAATACGAAACAGCAAGAAAAAACTATGCGCTTACAAACAAGATACTCAAAACGCAACTTAGCCACCTGCTCGAATCGGCTCTAGCGGCGTCAAAAACATCGGATTCCTCAAAAACGTATGCCATCAGCACGATAAAAGACGCCCTAAGTCTGGAGCTTGAAATGATAAATTACAAATACGAAGCCAACGTAGCGCTGGCTCAAATAAAAAAAATTAGCGGACAAGAGATATGAAAAAACTGATTTTAGCCGCCTTGATAACGGCGTCGGCATACTCCGCCAACTACAAGATATCGACCGTCAAAGCGTTTGTCGCGGACAGCGCCCCACAAAAAGAATTTTTTGCCAAAACCTCATACAAAGAGGCTTCAATCAAAGATATAAACCTAAAGTTTTCGGGCTATGTAGAAAAGATAGCGGCAAACGAAAAATATCAAAAGATATCAAAAGGCGAAATGCTTTTTGAGGTGTATAGCCCCGAAGTGCTAGCTCTAAAAGAGGAGCTAATAAAAACATCTGAATATGCGCAAAAGGCAAAAAGCTTTGACGACCCTACTTTCGCAAAAACAGCTTCTTCACTGCTAGAATCGGCGAAGCAAAGACTAATGCTACTTGGCGTATCAAAAAGCGAAATCGACAAAACGATATCCTAAAAAAACGCCTCCCGGACGGTTACTGTATATTCGCCCTTTTATGGGACGATAGTAGAAAAAAATGTTTTTGCGGGTTCGTTCATAGAGGCCGGAAAGCCGCTATTGAGAGTGGCCGACACCTCAAGCCTATGGGTTGACGTCAAAATATTTGAAAGCGACATACCGCACCTCAAAAAAGGCTCATCGGTAGTTTTGGCTTTTAGCGGAGCAACAAAAACATACAGAGGCAAAATAGAGCAGATACTCCCGGAGATAAACGAAAAAGACAGGAGTCTTACCGCCAGAGCCACCCTGCAAAACGACGGAAAACTGGTAGCAAACATGTTCGGCAAGGCAAAGGTGGAGTCAAAAGGGGCAAAAATGCTACTACTACCAAAAACTGCCGTACTCGAAAAAGGGAAAAAGCAGTTTGTATTTATCAAAGTAGATAAAAAATTCGAGCCTATGGAGGTCGTAGCCAAAAAGATAGACGCAAACAACTACCAAATCATCGAGGGCATAGCGGAAGGTGATGAAGTGGCGAACGACGCTTTGTTCATGCTTGACGCAGATGCGAAAATAAACGGGCTATACTGACATGGTAGAGAAAATAATAGAGTTTTCGGCAAAAAACAGAGTATTCGTCTTTTTGCTTTTTGCGCTTTTGGCGCTCGGCTCTCTCTGGGGCGTCAAACACGCCTCTTTTGATGCCCTACCGGATCTCACCCCGCCGCAGGTCATAGTGGAAGTCAAATGGGAAGGACAAAGCCCGCAGGTCATAGAAAAACAAGTCACCTATCCGCTCACGACCTCATTTTTGTCGCTTGCCAACATAGAGACCGTCCGAGGATTCAGCGGTTTTTCGACGGCTCTCGTATATATCGTTTTCAAAGACAAAACAGACTTGTATTTTGCAAGAACAAGAGTCCTTGAAAAGCTAAGCCAAAACATAAAATCATTCCCAAAAGAGGCTAGTATCACACTGGGGCCTGACGCTACCGGGGTCGGCTGGGTATATCAGTACGCACTCAAATCAGACAAACTAAATCTAGCAGACCTCAGAAGCTACCAAGACTATTTCCTAAAATTCGCCCTGCTATCGGTACCAGGCGTTAGCGAAATAGCAAGCGTAGGGGGATTCGTAAAAAACTATGAGATCACGGCGGATCAATCGGCGCTCGCAAACTACGGAATGACAGTCCTTGACATAGCGGCGGCCATACAAAAGGCAAACGTATCCGACGGCGCCAGAGTAGTCATAAAAAACGGCTACGAAAATATGGTGCAAACAAGCGGATACTTCGTAAGCGAACAAGACATACTAAATACTCCGCTAATGACGACGGACGGAACAGCGCTAAAGATAGGAGACGTAGCCTCCGTCAATCTGACCCCATCCGAGAGAAGGGGAATGTCGGATCTCAACGGAGAGGGTGAAAGTGTAGGGGGAATAGCGGTAGCCAGAATAGGTGAAAACGCCTACCAAGTAATCAAAGACATAAAAGAAAAACTAGCCACGCTCAATACCCCGGACGTTCAGATAGTCCCCGTATACGATAGAAGCGAGCTCATAGACAAAGCGGTGGATACTCTCAAGCGCGCCCTTGCCGAAGAGGCGATAGCGGTTGCCGTGATAGTCGCCATATTTTTGGGACACGCCAGAAGTATCGCCGTCATAGTGCTGACTTTGCCGCTCACGATTGGGCTTACATTTCTTGCCATGACGCTTTTTGGAATGAGTTCAAACATCATGAGCTTAGGCGGCATAGCGATAGCGATAGGGGCAATGATAGACGCTTCGATAGTGCTAGTAGAAAATGCTCACAAACATATAGTCGAAAAGAAAAAAGCTGGGCTCGCCATAACCTATGAGGTCAAACTGGAAGCAATCATAGAGAGCTCCAAGCAAGTCGGTCGCCCGATATTTTTTGCGCTAATGCTCGTAATAGTAAGTTTTTTGCCTATTTTTGCGCTCACCGGACAAGAGGGCGCCCTATTCTCGCCGCTAGCCTTTACAAAAAGCTTTGCGATGTTATTTGGCTCAATCATCGCCATCACGCTGACACCGGCGCTAATGACGATATTTCTAAACGACAAGATAAAGCCCGAGGAAGAATCCAAAATAAACAGTTTTTTCATCAGGCATTACGAGTCGTTATTGCATAAAATAATCAACTACAAAAAAACGGCGCTCGCTTTTTTTGCGGTGTCAATCGTGCTTTCATTTCCGCTATACAACACCCTTAAATGGGAGTTTATGCCGACCCTCTCCGAAGAGTCGTTCATGTATATGCCGGTCACCCCTATGGGTATCAGCGTAGATCTCGCCTCAAAGCTAACACAAAAAAGCGATGAGATACTAAAGAGCTTTCCGGAAGTGGAGACGGT
>CAZVTM010000003.1:0-1547 GCA_964630205.1 uncultured Helicobacter sp.
CCGTGGTTTTTAGTGGTCACTTCCGCTAGAGGGTAAGGCACACCTGCACTACCGCTCGCTAGTGTTCGTGTTGTGTAGTTAGAGTAGTTTTTGGCATCCCATACTCTTTTGTAGTAGTCGGCGCCTATTTTTATTAGATGCCCGGATAGATTGGCCGTATTTTCAGCTTTTAATCCATCTGTTTTACTTTCAACGTAGTATGACAATATTGATGTTCCGGTATTTCTAAAGTCTGTTCTCATGTCGTGTTTGACTTCATTATTATATGCCGATACTTCAAACTCATCAGATAGCGAGCCCAGTTTTTTGGCTTTATAGCCTATCGTGTACATGTCGGTGTCGTCTTTGAATGAGTCCATTCCTAGTGATGGGTATAGTATGGTATCCGGTCTGTCGGCAAAGTAGCTTAGGTATACCTCATGATTTTCAGTCGGCGTAAATGTCAGTTTTGCAAAGTAGCTTTGTTTTTCAAAGGCGTCTTTGTCTTTTATATTTATATCATTTCTATACATTTTATTATTTGATGCATTGGTTGCGCTTGGGCTATAGTTTACTTCATACATAGACGAGCCGCTACCGTCTTTATATTGACCCATTTTTTCTTTTGTGTAGCCAACTTGCGCTTTTACCGTTTTGCTGCCGGCATTTAGGTTTGCGTCTAGTTTTTGAAAGTCAAAGCTACCGTATCCTGCGTTAACAGAGCCCGACACACCCTCTTTTGGAGCTTTGGAGACGATATTTATACTTCCGGCAAGAGCACCGGGAGATGCAACGTCAAAAGGCCCTTCGATGACTTCTACTTTCTGTACGTTTTCCGCGGATAGGTGGTATGTGGGTGGGTCCATTCTGTTTGGGCAAGCGCAGTGTATCGCTTGACCGTCTACCGTTACTCTTACGTCATCTTTATAAAAACCTCTCATTGAGATATCGCCAGCAGCACCCGTCTTTCTAACCGTAGATATTTCCGGATAGCTGTTTGATAGGATTTGAGCGATGTCTATCTTGTTGGTAAATTTGATCTCTTCGCTAGAGATTGCATCTTTGAGTGATTTTTCAGACTCTCCTCTGACGGTTATTTTTTCAATCATTATCTCTGAAGCCATTAGCGCAGAGCTTAGCGCCAAAGACAGCGTAAACAGTTTTTTCATTAAGTTCCCTTGCCGTTAAAATCTATAGCATGGAATATATGAAGTGTCTGTTAATTATTTGTTAATTCTAATTTCTTGTAATAATTTTGTATGAATAATTAATATAAAGTACGAAATAGTATTAACTAATATTTAAAAATAATACTGATAGAGTTACAGTTAAATTTAATTTAACCAACAAGGAGAGCTTGTGTTTAAACGGGGCTTTAAAATTTCGCTTGCCGCCTGCGCATCCATAGGGATTAGTTGTTTTGCGGCAGACAACATAATGATAGATACCATCACCGTAACGGCGGATTATATGGACGGGGGCGCAATATTAAGCTCAAAAGCCGACACGAAAAAAATTCAAACAGGCTCATCCCAGACGATAGCCGATGTGTTAAAAAACGAGTCGCA
>CAZVTM010000003.1:1588-59999 GCA_964630205.1 uncultured Helicobacter sp.
CGGCGATAACGGTGACACACTATCCATCAGGGGGCTATCTGCAAATAGAATAATGCTAAATTTTGACGGAAGACCGCTAAACGCAGCGGGAATTAACGGTGGGCACTATATAGATTGGGGGACGATACCGCTTGAAAATATAGCAAAAATAGAGGTCATCAAGGGCGGTAGCTCAATAGAGTACGGTCACAATGCCTTAGGTGGGGTAATCAATATAATCCCGAAAATGCCGTCCGCAAAACCGACCGCAAGCGTAGAGGCGATGGCAGGAGCATGGAATACGAAAGGCGAAGGTTTTCAAAACATGCGTTTTTCACACGCATACAAACCGTCAAACTTTGGCTACGCAATATCAGGAAGCTATGAAAATGCAGACGCATACTTGTGGAACAACGATTTTGAAGCAAAAAATGTTTACCTATCGCTATATTATGATGTGACGGATACTACTAGGATTAGCTTCGGCTTTACGCACGCCTATTCAAAAAGAGGTTTCATAAAAGACAACAATCCCGACGGTGCGGCGTACAATGAGCGAATAAACCCTGATTATCCAACATCATACGGCGATACTCTAGCGGGCGGTGGTAATAATCCGATACTCTTAAGGGTAGGTAGCGGAGCGTTTTGGGAGAAGAAAAAATATCTGCTTGATGCAGGGCTACTTCAAGAGATAGGGGACGGCTATGCAGAGCTAAAGCTATTTTCAAACTATGAAGACAGACATGAAGAGAACTTCGCGCCGACAGATGGGCACAAGGTTTTTGACAGGGATATTCAAAGCGATAGGACGCAAGGCGGCACTTTGAAGTTTAAGATCCCATATAAAAATAATGAGTTTACTTTTGGGGCTAGCCATACCAAAATGGGCGTAGGTAATTTCAAAATAAACTACTACGATCAAGCATTTAACGGCGGCGTATATAGCTCGCCAAATGTCGGAACCTATATTATCCAACAAGGCTTTTTTGCCGGCGATAGCATAGATATGTTTGATAAAAAACTAAATCTGAATATAGGGGCAAGATACGATAAATTCGACATCTATCCTTTTGATAGCGTGACATACAAGAGGGTGACCGGCTCTGCATTTTCGCCTAAAATGACGCTTACATACCGTATCAATGAAGCAAATACGGCTGCTTTTGCCGTGTATAAAAACTATCGTACGCCTGGAATTCCGGAGAGCTATTGGCATTTTAATGCCGCAAACCCAACTCCTGCCAAACAAGCGGCCGTCAGAAATTCACCGCTAAAACCAGAAGCCTCTGACAACCTAGAAATGTCATATAAATACAAAATCTCAAAAGACGAATTTCTTGGACTCAACGCATTTTATATGAAAGTTATAGATTATCTGCAATGGAGAAGCGTAAGCGGTACCGATAGGGCGGTCTATAATGTGGATGCCGTGACTATCAGGGGCATATCTATCGAGGGTGCAAAAAATATTACGGAATGGATGAAGGCGTCTGCGTCTTTGACCCACCAAAACAGCAAAAAAAGTGGAGACTTCCTCGATAGCGCAAATCTGATGGAGTCGCTGGAGTACTCGCCAAGATACAAGGCAAATGCCGCATTTGATTTCAAGCTGCCGTTTGCCGGATCCTCCTTCTCCTCAAACACAAGGTACTACAGCGCCCAAAAAGCGTTCAACTATCAAACAAAAGTCGTGGATGTGGGGGCGTACAGTGTTACGGATGTGAGCTTCAAAATGCCGGTGTTTAATGGTGCTACGCTTGAGTTGTTTGCCGACAATGTTTTCGAGCGGGATTATCAAGATAAATACGGATATGCAACGGCCGGCAGAGTCGTCGGCACGGCATTTAGATATAACTACTAAGGAGTTACTGTGCAAAAGAATAAGCAGGCGCATTTTTGGAATAAAAAGGCAAAAAGCTACCCGGTATACGATAAAAGCGAGAACTCAAGCGCAAAAAAACTGTTAAAAAAGCTAAAAGAGCGGGGCGTGGAGTTTGGGGGTAAAAGGGTGCTTGACATAGGGTGCGGCACAGGGCGAGTCTCTATTGAGGTTGCGAAGTCGGCAAAAAGCGTACACGGCGTGGATGTTTCACAGGAGATGCTATCTCTTCTTGAGTCTAGCGCACAAGCGGAGGGCATGGAAAATATGAGCGTAGAGTGCGGCGATTTTGGCTCTTTGCCTCTGTGCGGCGAGTATGATATCGTTATGGCGACTATGACTCCGGCTTTGCAGAGCATAGGAGAGTTTGAGAAGGCTATTTCGCTTGCAAAAGAGAGGTTTGTATATGTCGGCTGGGGCCGCACGAGAAGCGCACCTCTGCTTGAGAGGGCGTTTGAGCTTCACGGCGGCAAACTGCATCTACCGTTTGGAGCGCCGGGGGCGAGCGAGTTTTTGAGGGGAATCGGCTTTGACGCCGAGCCCGAGTACGATGAAGAGGTATGGGAGCATGAGGCTAGTATCGAAGAGGCGATAGAGGAGATGTGTTGGCATATAGAGATAGGCGGTGTGACACCTGACAGGGCTATCGTCGAAAAACTGCTAAAATCAGAATATACGGATAGAGTCAAACACTCACACACACTAGAAACGGGGCTTATCATATGCAAAATCTAAAAATATTTCTACTGCTTTGCCTTGCCGCTTCGCAGCTCTTTGCATTTAAGGTGATTGATGCCGTGGGTCGTGAAGTGGAGATAAAAAAAGATGTCAAAAAAATAGTACCCCTTTCATCTACGCTGAGGATGATGGTTTATATGGGGATGTCGGATATGGCGGTAGCGACCGAGGCAATCGAAAAAAGAGACTTGGATTCAAGACCTTATACTGCGGCTTCATATATGCGTTCGGCGATTTTGCCGGTAGTGGCGGAAGGTGGAGCGGGCAGGACTGCCGACCTTGAAAAAATAGTTGCGCTAAAGCCTGATGTGATACTTACTTCTTTTGTCGATAGGCAGAGCGCTGATGGTATATCCCAAAAGACTGGAATTCCGGTCATAGTGCTATCGTACGGGGCAAACGGCTATGACGAAAACAGCTTTTTTGCCTCTCTTAAGATACTTGGGGCAATAAGCGGTAAAAAGAGAAGAGCCGAAGAGTTGATAAGCTACATAAGATCGCTAGATGCGAAGCTGGAGGGGTTTGCAAAAGGCAAAACGGCTCAAAAAGCGTATATCGGAGGGGTAGCCAATAGGGGGCAGCACGGCATAGGCTCTACGGAGGCTGATTTTTTCGGTTTCAAAAAGAGTGGACTAGCCAATGCGGCGGATGCCACGGGCAAAAAAGGACATCTATTTTTGGATAAGGAGTTTGTGCTCAAAGCGAATGCAGATGTATTGTTCGTTGATGCTGGCGGATATGGCAATATCGCAGAGGAATATGCCAAAGAGCCGAAATTTTTTGAGCTGATACCCGCAGTCAAAAAAGGCAAGGTATTTATGAGCTTGCCGAATGTCTTTTATGGACCGAATGTAGAGACAATGTACGCAAATACATTTTTTTACGCAAAAAGCGCTTACGGCGTTGATATTAATATGGAGAAAACGGCAAGTGAAATATTTGTCAAGTTTACGGGCAAAGACGCATATCCGCTCATGAAAGCAAGATACGGCGGTTATTCAAAGCTTCTATTTAACAACGGCAAAATAACAAGAGAGGGCAGGTAATTTGCAGGCAAATTATCTTCGCTCGCTGCTTGTAAAAAATATTGTTTTGGTGATTACTTTTGCCGTAATGATAATTTCGGCGTTTTATTCGCTAACGGTTGGCTCATATGAGAGCGGTTTTGAGATGATGAGGCTTTTGTTTATCACGCACGATGAGACGGCATGGTATCTGGTGCAAGAGCTTCGGGCTCCTAGGGTGATTAGCTCTTTGCTGGTTGGTTCCGCTCTTGCGGTTAGCGGCGCTATCATGCAAAATATCCTTAGAAATCCGCTTGCTTCCCCTTTTACGCTTGGGATTTCACACGGTGCGGCATTTGGTGCTACACTTGCTATCACGGCTTTTGGGGCTGGAACACTCACATATGCAGGGGTTGGGGCGAAGTTTGTAGATTCTGGCAGTATCGCCATTTTTGCATTTTTGGGCTCTCTTGTTAGCTCTGCTTTAATACTAGCCCTCTCTGCGCTTAGGCGTAGCGCCCCTGAGTTTATAGCCCTTAGCGGCATAGCGATAGGTGCTTTTTTTGGGGCTCTTACGATGTTGTTCCAATACTTTGCAACGGATTTTCAGCTTGCGGCTACCGTGTTTTGGAGCTTTGGCGATTTGGGCAGGGCTGGGTATAGCGAGATTTATATCGTTGCTGCTCTTTGCTTGCCCGCTATCGCTGTTTTGTGTCTGCTTGGATGGTCTTTTAACGCAATGCTCCTTGGAGACATAGAGGCGAAGTCTCTTGGGGTCAATGCGGGCGCTCTTCGCATAGGCTCTATCTTGCTAGCTACCGTGCTCGCCTCGTCGGCTACGGCGTACTATGGAATTATTGGTTTTGTGGGTCTTATCGCCCCTCATATCGGACGGTTATTTGTCGGCGAAGATTATCGCTATCTTACGCCTCTTTCGGCGATGCTTGGGGCAACGCTTCTTGTCCTCTCCGACATAGCCTCTCGCACCGTGCTAGCACCCACTATACTCCCTGTCGGTATCCTGACCGCTATGCTTGGCGCACCGCTGTTTTTGTATCTGGCTACATTCTCAAAAAAAAGGTCTTCGCATGCTAGAACTTAAGAGTATATCCATCAAAAGAGGGGCAAAAACTATTGCCGATTCTCTATCGTTTGAGGCAAAAAGCGGTGAGTTTTTGGCAATAGCCGGACCAAACGGCTGCGGTAAAACTACGCTACTGCACGCCGTCTCAAAGCTCATCAAGCCTATCGGCGGAGCAGTGCTAATAAACGGTAAAGACACGAGAGAGATGGGTTTAAAAGAGCTCTCTTTAAATATGGGTTTTCTGCCACAAAAGACTAGAACGCCGCAGCTTAAAGTGTTTGATTTGGTGCTTCTAGGGCGAAAACCGATATTTGGCTTTGTCCCTCAAAAAAGCGACTTTGACAAGGTGGAGCAGATACTTTGTGAGCTTGGCATGGAGGAGCTTGCAGATAGAGAGTGCGACTCTCTTAGCGGCGGAGAGTTCCAAAAGGCGCTACTTGCCAAGGCATTGGCACAAGAGCCAAAAGTGATGTTGTTAGATGAGCCTACAAACCATCTGGACGCAAAAAACAGAGTTGAGATTTTGTCGCTTTTTGAGCGTGTCGCAAAAGAGCAGGGTATATCTGTGGTGGCAGTGCTTCACGACATTAATGACGCTTTGAGGTTTGCAAAACGAATTGCCCTTTTAAATCACGGAGGGTTATTGTTTTTTGACGATACGCATATGTTGGCGGAGTCTCATTTGCAGGCTTTGTATGAAACTAGCGTGCGAATATACAAAAATGATACTTGCCCTTACGCAGTATTTGGTGTCTAGGTTATTTACTAAAAATAGGGAGTTTGATAAAAAATCTAGCGCCGTGTTCGCCGTTTGTTACGCTGAGTTCGCCGTGCAGATGTCTTTCTATTATCTGTCTGGAGATGTAAAGCCCTATGCCTGTTCCCTTGCCTTGTTCTTTGGTGGTAAAATACGGCTCAAATACTCTCTCCATAATCCCCTCTTTGATACCGCCCGCCGAGTCTTCAAAGACTATATTTACGTAATCGCCGTTGTTTGATACGCTGATATTAATAAACATATTTTTTGGTTTTGTTTCTAGCAATGCGTCTTTTGCATTTGACAAGATATTCAAAAATACCTGCTCTAACTCATTTTTATAGCCTGTGATGTAGTTCTTGCCGTTGTGGTTAAAATGGATGTCTATGAAGTAGTTTTTCATTTGTACCGATACTATTCTGAGGGTTTCCACCAAGGCATCCTCTACGCAGAAAGTCTCTTTTTTCTTATTTGGGGCGAAGAAACTACGGAAATCGTCTATTGTGCGAGACATGGCTTGGACTATATTCATAGACTCTGTTTTGAAATTGTCTATATACTCTTTGTCTAGTTCGCCTAGCTTGTATGCCACCGGTACGTCTTGTATATAAAGTCCGAGAGCGTTTAGCGGTTGTCTCCACTGGTGCGCTATGGCCCCTATCATGTCACCCATAAGTGCCATTTTTGCTTGTTGCATCAAGGCTCTTTCGGTATCCAAACGTTTTGCGGTCTCTTTTTTGACACGCTCTTCCAAATCTTGATTGTAGACCTCTAGCATTTTGCGGGATTCCATGATTGCCGTTTGATCATTGATATGTATGCTTACTATGCCGTTTGCTGCGTCGAGCGGAATTATTTTTATCTCTTGCTGCATTGTTTTATAAAAGCTAGAGAAGAGATTTTTTAGCTCCGCTTTTATCAGGTAGCCGTGGGTGGATGGCGGCATAAATGTCATAATACCAAGCTTCAAAGAGGCCTTGATATTTCTATTGAGGGCTTTTAGCTTTTCATCTTCCAGCTCTACCACTTCGTATAGCTTTTTACCCAGGGCGTTATCTTGCTTGATTCCCGTTACCATCTCAAGCCAGCCGTTCCAAAGCAGAATATTTAGGTGTTCGTCCAAAACGACTATACCATTATCCACCGAGTCAAGAATCAGCTTGGCATAAGGGTTCATATTTTTGGCATACCGCTTAGAATGATGTTTAGCACACCTTCGCCGATCAAAATCAGCATCTGCCCCTCTATCCCCTCAGATTCAAGATTTAGTTTTGTCTCTACGAGCATAAACTGCGTAAAGTTTTTTAGCTCTTCGCTTCCAAGCGATAAAAGCCTGTCGTGATTGACTATTTCAGGCGGCAAAAATATCGTTCTAGCGCTGCTCATCTGCGCCATTTGACCTATGCAAGCAGACGTTAGGATGTTGGTTATCTCTAAGGCTACGCACTCTAGTTCATTGGTCTCTACATCCTCTTTTTTGAATAGTAGCTGCGCAAGTCTTTTTGCGTCTTGTTTTGAGAGCATGAAGTATGCGTCGCCATTTAGCGATGACTGGAAAAACTGCTTTATGAGCATGGTGTCGCTTGTTTTTGTTACGTGGTTTTGTACTATGTCATGCAGTTTTTCTATCGGATAGATACCTACTTTCGGTATCATTAGCTCGGCTTTTGTGCTTAGCATATCGCCTATTATCGAGACAGCAAGACCGAAACTTATATTTATAAGCTCCTTAAGATAGTCCTCTTCCAGAAGCGTAAGTTCTTTATCTACCATCGTCTCAGCCTCCAAAAGCTATTTTGGCGCATATTTCCCGCAGCTCGTCTTCATCTACCGGTTTATTGAGGACATTTGCGGCTCCGGCTGCTACCAGTTCTTTTTTTGTCTCCTTTTGTCTATCGGCGGTTACCATCACGACTATCGCTTCGGGTGATATTTTTTTTATCTCCTGTAAAGCTTCCATACCGTTCATTTTAGGCATTGTAAGATCCATGAAGATGATATTTGGATTTTCTTGTTTGAATATTTCTACCGCCTCTTCCCCATTGCTCGCCTCGAAAAAGTCGGAATTCTTTTTGATTGACTCTGAAAAGGCACTTTTTAGGAGCATCCTTGCGCTCAGAGAGTCGTCTACTACTAGTATTTTTAATTTATCTATCATGTATGTCCTCACAAATGTTATGAAATTTTACTACTTATTTGATGATATTTGGCATAGGCTCGAAAAAGTGATAACCTTGTGACAAATCTATCCCTATTAGCCGTACCTGCTCAAAAACTTCTTTGTCGCACACAAATTCGGCAACAGTTTGTATCCCCATTTCTTTTGCGAAGTTATTGATATTTCTTACGATTATCTGCGCACTCTTGTCGTGCGGGAGGTTTTTTATGAGACTACCGTCTATTTTTAGCGTATCGACTTCAAGTTTTAGGATATGGTGAAAATTTGAATATCCGGTGCCGAAGTCGTCTATCGCAAAGCGACAGCCAAGTTTGCGGAAATTATTTATAAAGCTTTTTACCTCTTCATAGCTTCTAATACCTTCTGATTCCAGTATTTCAAAGATAATCTTTGCGCCCATTTGCGTGCTTGATATTTTGTCAAATAAGAATTCTTGCATATCTTTTTCGATTATATCATCGAATGAGAGGTTGATACTGACAGGTAAATCCGATGTTTTGAATACTTCGATGGTCTTGTTGACCATTATTTTTGTTAGCTCGGGGTAGAGTCTCATTTTTTTGGAAATTTCCAAAAATTTAAACGGCGAAACTATCTCGCCGTTTGGCATGGCTAGTCTGATTAGGGCTTCATATTTTGCTATCTCTCCGGTTTCGTTGCTGACTATCGGCTGGAAATACGGAATTATCCTATTTTCGTCTACTGCGCTTTTGATTGTCTTGTGCCAAAGGATATTGTTTTTTTGCTCTTCGATTTGGAGCATTGATTCATCAAAGACCATAAAGTGCTTGTTTTGGGCTTTTGCTTTTTTGAGCGCCATCTCTGCGTATTCTATTGTTTTTGTCTCTGTTTTTGCATATCCGGCCGTGATATTGATGAACACCTCGATATCGGTGCACAAAAATCCCCTGCTTTCACACTCTTTGATTAGCTCTTCTATGAATGTTTTTACGCTCTCGTCGCTGTGTCTGTCCGCGAATGCAATCGCAAATTCGGCGCCGTTTAGCTTGTATAATTTTGTACCGTCTAGTTTCGAGACGAAATTCTTTAGCCAATCCCCATATATTTTTATTACCTCGTCCCCAAATAAAAAGCCGTATACCTCGTTTATATCTTTGAATCTATCTATATTGACGATGGATACCCTGGATATCTTTTGTGCTTCAAGCTCGTCAAATAAAATTGTTCTATTGGGGAGTCCGGTTAGCGAATCTGTGATTAGATGTTGCTTGAAGGCTTCATTTTGGTTGAGCGAGTAGATTGCAAAACCTATGTCTCCCACCAACTCTTCTAGCATGGCAACCTCTTTTTTGTCAAAGCCGCTCGCCCTGTCGGTGTAGACCCCTAGGGTGCCAAAAGGCCTCGAATATATATCGGAGCGTAAAGGGAGGGCTATCGAAGAATTAAATCCTGATTTTGCGGCTCTCTCTTTCCAAGGTTCAAACTCCTTTGAATATGCCAAAAAGTCTACTATTACCGTTTTATTTTCAAGTATGCTTGTTGCGCTGGGTCCTTTGGAGGTTGGATCCGATGGGTTTAATGATATGCGTAGGTCGTCGTTTAGATATCCTGTCGGATCATAGGATTTGTAGGCTATCTTGACGGTATCGTCCACTGCAAAACCTATCCAGGCTAGCTTATAGTCTCTAAATCTAGCCAGTCTGTCACAGCTTTGCTGTAAAAGATCCGTAGTGTTTTTGCTGGATATTAGTAGTTGGTTGATATCCGCTACCGTCCTCAGTATCTCATCTAGATGCTTCGTTTCTGCCAGAGATATCTCAAGTTCTTCTCTTTGCAACTTAAGCGCCCAAAGACTATCTATCAATGCGGCCTCTAGTATCGAAAAGTCTTTTATGAAAAAAGCTTTTGATTTCCAATTTGATTTTTTGACGTTTTCCACCAGTGTATATATCGGTTTTATAAAAAACTTAGCCGCCAGCACCATAACTAAAGAGAGGGCAAAAAACTGAAAAATAAGAGCTACCCTTGTATTCTCCCATGCGCTGTTGTTGATTGCTCCAAATACATACTCTTTGTCTATCGAAAGCAATACGTAAGCTTGTTTTTTGCGCCGTTGTGGTCAAAATAATCTATAGGATACTTGAACTTAGAGTGCTCGCTTGACAGCTCATCAGGCAGATGATTGCTTATCGGCTTATATTCGGCATCGGCTTTTTTGTCTTTTAACGCTCTGTTTGAGGAATACAAGATTGTATCCCCGTCATATGAAAAAGATACGGAATCTATGAGATATTGGTCGGCTTTTGCTTTGTCGAGCGCTTTTTGGATGTCGCTAGGGTGGTTATTGTTTAGCGCCGAGGCCAAATGTTCTTTGAGGTGTGATAGTTCGCTCTCTATTGAATTGGCGCTATGCTCTAGAAATACCGAGCGGTTTTTGTATATCGAGTAGTAGTGGGTCGTCAAAAAAGATAGCATTATAAACACTAGAATCGCCAGAACTGATGTTTTTAATTTCATATTGACTAAATATCTTTATTTTTTGGTTTTTTATGTATATGTTGATGTTAGCATAAAAAGCTTAGTTTGATACAATCGGACAAAGAAAACACAGTCAAGGGGGCGACAAAAACGATGAAATATTTTGTCTTATTATCTTTGCTTTTATGCATTGCTTTTGGGTTTGAAATAGAGGAGAGCAAGAAAATATCGATTAAAGCTGCTCCGACAAAGATGAGTGGGGTCGTATCGTTTGCTACGCAACACCAAACACAAATCGGTGCAAAAAGCACCCTTGATACGTTGCTGTCAGAGGCAAAGTCCAAACATCCGTCATGTAGAGGCGGCGAGTATTACGTATATCCACTTGGAGAGTATGCCGGGCAAAAAAAAGGAGCCCAAAAAGGCTACGAAGGGAATATAAGGTTTGAATGCAGATTTTCAGATATATCTGTTTACGATGAATTTTTGGCGTTTATTAACGCCCAGGTAAAGCAAAAGGATGCCAATAAGGTCTATATTTATCCGATATCATGGGAGCTTGCCGCAGAAGAGAGGGAACTCGCCGCTGAAAGACTCAAGTATTCGGCGATAGAGGCTATCCCTAGAAGGGCTGCCGAGCTTTCTCGCTCCGCAAAAGCGGCGTGTGACCTCAAGAAAATATCTTTTGACGCTCCGGACGACGGATACTATCCGACAATGATGAAAAGCGCGACTCAAAAAACAGAAGCACCTACTCCTGAGGCAAAAGAGATAAGTCTCTTTGTTCATATGCTGTTTGAGTGCAAGAGATAGTTTAATGCTCTTTTATCTCGACGGTCGGTTTTTTGGACTTGTCGATAGCTTTTAGGAGCATAAGTATATCTTCTCGCTTCATGGCTATACATCCGGCAGTCGGCGAGGAGTCTGTTTTTTGTACGTGTATAAAAATACAAGAGCCTTTCATAGGCTCCCCGTCTTCATTGTATCCCACCACTGCTCCAGCGTCATATTGACCGTCTTCTCTTAGCATATATTCGAAGCTGTCGTAATCCTTTGCGGTTTTGTTTGCGTCTATTATTTTGTTATAGCTTTTGGATTTTGAGTCATCCACACAATAAAGATCCGCATAGGTTTTTATAAAAGGCATATTCGGGTTATTATTCGTATTTCCAAAAAGCGCGGTAAGCGGATATTTGCCGGATGGGGTCTTGCCGTCTCCCTCTTTTTTTTCACCTTTTTTTGCTACGCCGTTTCTGCCCAGCAGGGCGGCAAATGACATTTTTTTGATGCCGTTTTCATACAGTTCCACCGTTGCTTTGGAACTATTGTATTCGGACGGTTTGACTATTATGTTTTGCTTGTCGCCGCATCCGCTTAAATATATACCGGCGGTGACGGCTACAAAAATCAGTTTCTTTTTGTTCATCTGAATATAATAACACAAATTCAACTAACAGGTTTTTTTACATGGATTACGGTTATCTGTCGCTCAGTGTTCCTATCGTAGCTATAGTTGTAGCTCTTCTGACAAGAGAGGTCGTCCTTTCTCTGTTTTGCGGGGTGCTTACTTGGCAGCTGGTCAAGCTTGGCTACTTCGCCCCGATAGACGCTATATATCATAGTTTTGAGGCGATAATAGGCCTATTCGCTCAAGGGTGGGTGACAAAAAGCATCGTATTTATAGTGCTTATAGGCTCCATACTTGCGATAATAGTCGAAAGCGGCGGCGTTAACGCATTTGTCCATTATCTCGTGAAGCGCTCAAAGCGGGTAAAAAACAAAAAAACAGCCCTAATGCTCGGATATCTCATAGGTATAGTGATTTTTATAGAATCCACGATTACGTCTCTTGTGGTAGGAGCCGTTACTACGCCTCTTGCCAGAAAATTCGGAGCATCCAGGGCAAAGGTGGCATACATATGCGACTCCACTTCGGCACCCGTATGCTCTCTTATACCTCTTAACGGATGGGGTGCGCTTATTACCGGACTTGTCGGCGCTCAGATAGCCGCCGGAGTTATAGCCGGGGATGCCGTTGCAATAACGGCTAATTCGATAGTGTATAACTTCTATTCTATTTTAACCCTTCTTTTTGTCTTATATATCATCCTCTCGGATAGGGATTTTTCGTATATGAAGATTAGTGAGGAGGCTGCGGCTAAAGATATAGGGGGTGAGGCGATAGAGTCACAAGATGGGGGTAAAATAGCCTTTATGGTTTTGCCGATAGCTGTTTTGACTTTTAGTTCTCTATTGTTTTTGTTTTTAAGCGGAGGCGGAAATATACTCAAAGGTAGCGGGACGACCGCAGTATTTTATGCCGTAATAACGACTTTGGTGTTTTGTTTTGCTTATTTTGTTATTTGGCACAAGAGATTTAAAACCGAGGAGTATTTCACCCACTTCAAGAGCGGTGCATCCGGCATGGCGTATGTAGGCGTAATGATGGTTCTTGCTTTTGCCGTCGGAGAGGCGACAAAAGACCTTGGGACCGGGGCATATCTGGCAAAAAGCGTTTCCGAGTTTACCTCTGCGCCTTATTTGGCCGCTATCGTTTTTGCGGCGGGCTCGATAATATCATTTTCTACCGGAACCAGCTGGGGGACGTTTAGCATTATGGTACCAATAGCTTTGCAAATGGGAGCCGTTCTGGGTATAGACCCGGCTCTTATGGTCGGGGCAGCTGTAGCCGGTGGGGTATTTGGGGATCATTGTTCGCCTATATCCGATACTACCATAGTGTCGGCGGGGGCAGCCGGATGTGACCCGATGGAGCATATAAAGACGCAGTTGCCCTATGCGGTAACGGTGGCGCTAATGAGCTTCGTTTGTTATCTGGTCGTTGGTTTTGTGTAAATCAAGCCTTAATGTGTAAATATAGCATTTAAAACGCATTTATGTTTTCTATACTCACAGAGGTGGATAAGGGGCTATAAAATGATAAAAGAGTTAAAAAAAGAGGCGCAAAACCTTAGCGTTTTGTTTGTTGAAGACGACCTTAGTTTTTTGAATATTTTAAAAGAGCTTTTGGAGAAATTTTTTCCTACAGTTGAGACGGCTATGGACGGTGAGGAGGGGCTTGCCAAATATAAAGAGGCTGGGAGTTTTGATATCGTAATTACAGATATTACGATGCCAAAAATGGATGGGCTCACTATGAGCGAAAACATCAAATCCATAAACCCCTCCCAGCACATATTAGCCGTATCCGCCCATAGCGATGCCGACAAGCTGATAAAAGCGATAGATATAGGTGTCGATAGTTTTCTTCTAAAGCCCGTCGATAGCGTAGTATTTTTGGACAGGCTCCTCAAAATATCAAAAGCCGTCAATCGAAAAGCCCTTGAAGACAGGGAAAAGGAGCTTGAAAATCTGCTCATTACGCAAAGCAAGATGGCTTCAATGGGTGAGATGATAGGAAATATCGCCCACCAATGGAGACAGCCTCTCAACATTATCCAAAGCTCCATCACTAAAATATCAATCTATAAAGAGATGGGTGCCGTAACGGATGAGTTTTTGGAGGAGACGGTGCAAAACGTCAAGCGGCAAGTCGCCTATCTATCGTCTACGATAGATGACTTTAGGAGCTTTTACAAAGACGATCCAGGCGGCTCTTTTATATTGGAGGATGCGGTCAAAAAATCGCTATCGCTCGTGGAGGCGGTTTATAAAAATCATTTTATAGAGGTTGATATTGAATGTGACGGTTGCAAAAATGTCAAAATCAAAGGCTCAATAAACAGATTTATACAAGCGCTTTTGAATATTCTTAACAACTCAAAAGATGCAATAGTCGGCAACGAGGCTCAAATCAGGGTCGTAAAAATAGGGTGCAAAAGAACGCTAGGAGGGGCGGCGCTCAGCGTAGTCGATAGCGGTGGGGGAATCTCGGCAAAAAATATCCCAAGGGTATTTGACCCGTACTTTTCCACAAAAAATAAATCCCAAGGAACGGGAATAGGGCTTTACATGACCCGCCAAATCATTGAAAATTCATTCGGCGGGACGATAGAGGCAAAAAATGTAGAGTTTGAAAGGGGGGATAAGAAACTAAAAGGGGCGTCATTTACAATAGAGCTTCACGACGAAGAGCTCGGCTAAAGAGCCCTGATGGGCTCCGCACTAGGCTTACCCCAAAAATATCCTTGCGCCAAGTGAGCTCCGCTTTCGCTAATCCATTCTGCTTCAGGCAGAGTCTCTACCCCTTCCGCCAGTACCGTTATACCGTGGTCGGTCGCTACTTTTAGGAGCGCATTAAAAATAGACTGCTTGAAAGAGTCGGAGTCTATACCGCTGATTATCTCCCTATCTATTTTGATAATATCCGGATGTATCTGACTTAGCATACTAAGCGACGAATAGCCGCTTCCGACGTCGTCTAGCGCCACCATGAAGCCGTGGTTTTTGTAAAAATCAAGTATGTTTTTGAGGTGCTTCGTGTCGGACATTTGTTCTGTTTCGACAACCTCAAATACTATATTTTTTGGGTCAAACTCTAGTTGCATCGCCCATCTTACAGTATCGAGTAGGCAGTTTTGGGGATTATATATGGCTGTCGGCAAAAAATTTATAAATACTTTTTTCTCTATCCTTTTGACAGCGGCCGTTTTTAGTGCGGTTTCCCTTGCAGCCCTGTCAAGATAAAAAAGCATATCTCCCCTTCTTGCCGTATCGAGTATTTGGTTTGGAGGTAATATGCTTCCATCGTATCTCACCCCTCGTAAAAGCGCTTCATATCCGTATATTTCTCCTGATTCTATGTCGACTATAGGCTGGAAATGGGAGGTAAAGGCCTTATCTCTTATTATGTTTGTTATCTCGGAGGACTCCGATATTGCGGCTAGCTGAGAGAGCGGCTTGACGCTTCTCATATCCAAAAAAGAGAGTGGCTCGCCGGAGCTTTTTAGCATTGCCATAATCCCCTCTTGCTCGGCTGTGCTCCAACCGGTATCTTGACATATTTTGGCGACATCTGCTTCGGCGTTTTTTAATTTTATCCTTACGGTTTCATTTTCCATCTCGCATTCAAAGCCAAGATTTGACAGTTTTTCTAAGGCGTCCTTAACCACTCGTTGTTCATAAAAAAATAGCGCCAATTCGTCTTTGCAGCAGAATATATCGTCTAGTGTTTTGCATTTGCAGTTCATCTTATCCCTTTAAAAAAGCGGTTTTGAATGTTTCATAATCCAGCTCTGTCGTTCTTATGAGCCGAAAGAATTCGAGTATTTCTTCTTGGGTTTTTGCGTCTGAATCAAAAAGTTCGTCAAAACGACCCAGGGTGTCGGCTATGATTTCATCCATAAGTTTTGTAGGCTCCTCTTTGGCAAAATCGTAATAGGCATTTTTTGCCGCCGTTTTGTCCGACTTTATTTTTGCGATAGCTTTTCTGGTGGCCGTCAGGAAATTTTCTACGACTTTTTTGTTTTTGTCGTAAAAATTTTTTGTCGTAAAAATACTGAGAGCCGAAAAATTCGGGAAACCTCCGTTTTTTGCATTGATTAGTATATGCGGCATATTGCAAAGCCTAGCCTCTACCCCCTCGAAATTTTCAAAGGCTAGCCATGCGCCGTCATACCCCTCTTTTATATTTTTGATGTGGTAAAAATCCACCTCATCTATGGATATATCCAGCGGATTTATTGCGACATCGTGTTTTACGGCGTATCGTCTGAGTATTTCCATTGCTATGTTGTTTGTTATTTCGTTCGATACGGGGGAGCTGATTTTGATTTTTTTGCCGCTCAAAAGCTTTTGAGCCCCGGGCTTTGATAGTAGTACTCCGCCGTCGGTTTCAAAGAAATTACCGAGAGAGAGCATATCATTGTCAAACTGCTCTATGAGGTGCAAAGGTTCGTTGATCGCCATCTCTATTTCGCCGTTTTTGAGAGCCTTGAAGCCGTCGTAATGCTCGTTTGGGGTAACGATATTTAGCTCAATTCCTACGTCCTCGTAATATCCGTTCTTGATGCCGACGATAAAAGGTATATGGTCGGGATTTAAAAACCATTCAAGAGCTAAATTTATTCTCACTTTGATTCTCCGTAGTATTCTTTCATTTTTCTATACCCTTCTTTGTGTCCTATCGGGCCTACCCCTTTGCCGATGGATGGGGCGGAGTCAATTGCAAAATATACGAATCTTTTTGCCCTTGCTATGGATTCGTGCAGTCCATACCCCAGTGCTAGGTTTGCCGCTATCGCCGCCGAATACGAGCATCCTGTGCCGTGGGTGGAGCGTTGATGGGAAAACGGAGTTTCAAAAACGTGTTTTGAGTTTTTTGTGTAGAGTATGTCGATGCTATACTCTTTATCGTCTTTTTTTGTCATGTGGTTTTTTACAAGCACCGGACAAGGCTGCGATCTTAGCTGTTCCAAAGATTCGCTACATCCGGTCCTGTATCCAAAAAGTCTGTACGCTTCATACATGTTCGGGGTGATGATGGTAGCCTTTTCGAATAGCCTTTTTAGCTCCTCTATGGCATTTTCACGAAGTAACAGCGAGTTTGTTTTCGATACGAATACGGTATCTAAAACCAAAGGGCCTTTGTAATTTTCCAATTCTTTGTAAACCGTTTTTATTATTTCTTTTGAGAACAACATCCCTATTTTTATCGCGGAGACTTCAAAGTCATCCAAAACAGCCTTTATCTGTGCCGATACAAATTCTGATTTTGGCTGGTGGATATCTGATACGCTCACGGTGTTTTGGGCTGTTAGGGCGGTTATTGCCGTAGTAGCAAATACTTCGTGAGCCTCAAATGTCTTCAAATCCGCTTGGATTCCGGCGCCTCCGCCGCTATCGGAGCCACCTATCGTTAGCACAACCTTCAAAGCATCCCCCTCTTATTTTTTTGAATCATTGTGCCATTAACGATAAAGCTTTTGTAGTGCTATTTTGTCGATTGGTTTTTACTCTTTTTATCAACCGACAAAAAACGTCTACAAAAAATCTCTGATATCCACAACAATACAAATAAAAAAAGAGTAGCCAATGAGGGATTATATAGTTGTAGGCGGCGGAATGGGGGGCGCTTTGTCCGCCGCTATTTTATCAAGAGAAAATAGTGTTTTGCTCTTAGAAAAAGAGCCTTATTTGGGCGGCTGCGCATCTACTTTTACTAGGGGAGGGCACCGATACAACAGCGGTGCCACGACATTGGCGATGTACGAGAAGGGATTACCTGTTTATGAGATGTTCGAACTAGCGGGTGTGAGACCAAATACAAAATTGCTAGAGTATTCGCATATAGTTTTGCAAGGCCCTCATAGAATCAAACTATATTCGGATGTTGAGAGATTCGAGCTTGATTTTGTGCATTATCATCCAAAAAATCTGGAGTTTTGGACTCTTGTCAAAAAAATTTGCGATGATTTCTATAAACAACAAGGATATGTGTATAGCGGCAAAGATTTTCGCTCTAAGTTAAAAAGTGTTATTTCATTTGCCCCCTCTCTGGTTAAATTTTTCCCATATTTGATTCGCAATGCAGAGGATTTTATTCGTGAATTTTTCGGGAAAGGTTTGACTGACGCCTATATTGATTTTTTGGATGCGCAGGCGTTGGTTGCCGTACAGACAAAAACATCGAAAGTCAATTTTCTGACAGCGGCCTTGGCTCTCGGTTATCCTTTTTTTGGTAACCATTACGTAAACGGCGGGATGGGTACGGTGTTTGAGGAATTGTCCAAAAACATCGGCGACGTCAAGCTAAAATCAAATGTTTGTGCGGTATCCAAAACTTCAAAAGGCTACGTCGTAGAAACGGACAACTCATATTACGAGAGTAAACGGGTCATACTAAACGGCACCGTATTTTCAAATTCCGGGCTTTTTAGAAAAGGTGAAATAAGAAAACACTTTGAGTCTTTCTCGCATTTGGATGCCAAACAGAGTGCATTTGTGGTTTATATGAAAATAAAAACCGACAGGGAGTATTCGCATCATTATCAAATAATCGAAAAAGAAAAATTTTCACATACGATTTCAAATGCCCTGTTCGTCTCTTTTTCCGATAAGCACGATCCGATTTTGTCAAAAGACGGATATTTGAGCGTCACGGCGTCTATTCATACGCTATCGAATCTCTGGCTTGATATCGGCAAAGAAGAGTACTTAGAGAGAAAAAACAGGCTTACCGAAGAGATACTCTCCTCGATTTGTGCTAAACTCGCACTTTGCAATCATGAAATAGTCGATGTTTTTGCCGCTACGCCTAAAACTTTTAGAAAATATATAGGCAGAAGCTCTCTGGGCGGGGTTGTTATGACGCCTTCAAATCAGCTGAGGCTTGTATCAAACGATACCCCTTTTGAAGGTTTGTTTGTCGTCGGAGACACCTCTTTTGCGGCACAAGGATGGCCGGGGGTAGCTATGGGGGTAAGGAATTTGTTATGTTTGACATAGAGCTAAAAATCAAAAAAGAAGATTGGCTTTTTATAATATTTATAGGCTTGCTTTTTGGGGCGCTCGTTTCTGGACTAGGGTATTTTCTTTTTAATAAAGAGCTGCTTGACGGAGTGTTGTTCGGTGGGATGCTAGGTCTTTTTATATCGGTGCTATCTCTATTTTTTATCGGGTTTTCAAACAATTTTATATTGCCTAGACTTCCTCGTTCGTATTGGCATATCAGCTCAATGTTTTTTTCTTTTTTATCCGGTTTTTTTGGCTCTGTACTTGCGACAAAAACGGCCGCCTTGGTCGGTATCGCCATGCTTGCGGCTTTTACCCAAAAAATGCTCGGAATATCGGTTGCGATAGGTATTTTGACCTATATCGTAGGGGTGTTGCTACATAGGTTTGTAAAGATGAGGAACCACAACGAAATAGTTGAGGGGCTCTTGCTCAAAAGCAGGATAAGCTCCCTTGAAACACAGCTGAATCCGCATTTTTTATTCAACTCCATCAATTCGATAGCGGAACTAATCCATAAAGACAGGATGAAGGCAGAGGAGGCGCTACTTGGGATATCGTCGTTTTTGCGTTCGGTTATGAAAGAGGCATCTTTGGTGACGATAGGCGAAGAGCTTGAAAACATAAAGCGATATGTGGAGCTCGAAAATATAAGGTTTGACAACAAAATAAATCTAAACATAATGGCCGATGGCGACACCCTCAAATATATGACGCCCAAGTTTTCGATAGGTCTAATCGTAGAAAACGCTATTAAGCACGGCTTTGAGCCGCCAAATAATTTGCATATAGTAATAATAGTCGTTAAAAACGGGGATAGAATAGAAATCAGTGTCGAAAACGACGGAAAAGAGCTTGCCTCAAAAGAGTTTGGCATAGGTCTTACAAATCTTTCGGAGAGGCTAAAATATTTATGCGACGGGTATGTTGAAATAGGTTTTGAGGAAAAAAAAAGAGTTTACAATCAACATGAAGGCTATAAGTGAAAATATTGATAGTTGACGATGAGCATCTAGCGCTATCGAGGCTTGAGCGATTGCTTGGTGAAATAGGTGAGGGTGACATTGTATCGGCGCAGAGTGCGGCCGAGGCTTTGAAAGAGGCTGGTGAGCGGCTTTTTGATTTGGTGTTTTTGGATATCAATCTTCCGGACGGCGCCGGGATAGAGCTGGCCTATGCCATATTGTCGGGCAATCCTGCGGCATCAATCGTATTTCAGACGGCTCATGAGAGCTATGCCCTTAGGGCGTTTGAGGTGGGGGCCGTAGACTATCTGCTAAAGCCATACTCAAAAGAGCAGCTTCAAAGAAGTATAGACAGGGTCAAAAAAGCAAGAGAGGCAAAAACCCATACGTTCATGGTGCGAGACGACGGCGAATATAGAATGGTTGAGGCAAAAGACATATATTACGTCGAGGCCGATTTGTCTCAAACCGTCATTAGAACTAGGGATTGGTTTTTATATTACCCTAAAAAAATTTCGGAAATGGAGGATATGCTCGCTTCATCCGGCTTTTTTCGTATCCACCGTTCATATCTAATAAACACCTCTAAAATAAAAAAGATTAATACCGTAGAGCAGAGCCGCCTTGTTTTTTATTTTGACGGAATAGAAGAGCACATTGAGTCTAGCAAGGACGGCGCAAAGCTATTTCGCCAAAAATTCGGCGATTAATCAACTTAGTGCCGCCAAAGCCTCATCAAATTGATATTCGGCGATATATTTTTTTATCTTCTCAAAGGCGGCTTCTTGTCTATCATCCAAAACCGCCCCTTCTAACTTTTGGACAATTGGCGATATCAGTTTTGGTCTATTGGTTTTGAGGGCATTTTTTAACTCGTCGAACAATACTCCTATCTCATCTTCCCCCATTTCTATTTTGTCGTATTGCTTTTTCTCGGGTGAAAAATTGCACTCTAGTTCGCCGCACACCAAACCGAGTTCTAGGAGCATTGGCTCTAACATATCTTTTGTCATCTCTTTTTCTAACGCTACGCATAATCCGTGAAGTTTTGAAGCGCCTATCGTTGCGCTTATTCCCTTGAGGGAATGGATAGTATTTTTGCTATCTTTGTCGTCCAAATTGAATTCAAAATTACCGTATTTTTCGTAGAACATAACCGCTATTTGTCTATACAACGCCATATCCTCTATGATGTTTGGAACTACCTTATCGATATCGATATGTTGCAGAGACGGCTTATGCTGGTAGCCTTCTTGTGTTTCGCAGTCGATTAACGTCGTTTCGCATTTTTTTGATATGTTTGATAGTAGGGAGGCAAATTAGCTTTTGGGGGTCTATCGGCTTGCTGATATGCTCGTTCATCCCCGCATCTTTTGCTTTATCGGCATCACTCTTCATAGCATTCGCCGTTAGGGCGACGATAGGTATCTGCTTATCCATTTTCCTGATAAGTCTGCTTGCCTCGTAGCCGTCCATAATCGGCATTTGTATATCCATTAGCACAAGTTCGTATTCGGCTTTATTTGCCTTGAACATATCGACAGCTTCGACACCGTTTTTGGCTATATCTATTTTTATTCCGCTATTTTTTAGCATTCCTATGAGGATTTCTTGATTTAGCGTATTATCTTCCGCCAGCAGTATCTTGCTTCCGGCCAGAGAGCCGAGCCTATTTTTGAGCGGTGATCTCTCGATTTCTTGTTTTTGGACTCCCTCTCCCATCTCTTTTAATTCTATTTCAAAGATAAAGCTGCTTCCGACGTTTGGCTCGCTCTCGGCCCATATCCTCCCGTTCATCATCTCTACAAGCTGTTTTGATATGACAAGCCCAAGACCGGTGCCCCCGTATTTTCTACTAGTCGTGTTGTCGGCTTGCGAAAATGATTTGAATAGTTTTGATTGTTGCTCCTTGTTAAGACCTATGCCGCTATCTTTTACCTCAAATCTAAATCTATCAGCCCCTATTTTTCTGATATATATACCTACTTCGCCGTAATCGGTGAATTTGATAGCATTTGTCGTCAGGTTGATTAGTATTTGCCCTAGCCTCAAGGGGTCGCCGAATAAGTTGATATTTGCATCATTCTCGTAGCCGACCACAAAGCGAACCCCTTTTTCGTGAGCTTTTAGCTCTACTATATTTTTGACGTTGTCTATTGCGTCGTGCAGATTAAATTCGATATTTTCAAGTTCCAGCTTCCCTGCCTCTATTTTTGAAAAATCCAAAATATCATTGATAATTCCAAGTAGGGAGTTTGCCGAGTTTTCTAATTTGTTTATATAGTCTCTTTGCGTTTTGTCGAGGTTTGTCTCTTTGATTAGATAGGTCATCCCTGTTATGGCGCTTATCGGTGTCCTTATCTCGTGCGACATATTCGCCAGAAATTCACTTTTTGCCTGCGTAGCCGCTTCCGCCTTTTGTTTTGACTCCATCATGACCGCTTCCGCCCTTTGGCGTTCGGTGATATCGACGGCTAGCGATACCACCTCTCTTGGCTCGCCTTCTACAATCGGCAATGGAGAGTTGAACCATTGGCAGGTTATTAGCCGTCCGTCTTTTGTTAAGTTCTGATTGATTGAACGCGGCGTCATATGGGTGTCTTGCGTTAAATCGGAAAATTTAGTTGCCAGCGAATCTTTTATTTCCGGCGGAATCAAAAAATCAAGTATGCATCTACCGACAGTTTCGTCTTTGCTCCACCCAAATAGCTCCTCCGCTTTTTTATTCCAGTCGGTGATAATAAAGCCCTCTTTCCACACCACCCCCGGAGAGGCCGACTCTTCAAATATAACCCTATGACGAAGCTCGCTTTTTCGAAGCTCTTTGGTTCTCCTATGCACCTCTGTTTCAAGAAGCTTGTTTTGCTCGCTTACTATCTGCGTTTTCGCCTCTTCTTGTGTGCGGATATGCTCAAGCAAATCATTGAAGCTCTCTTGAAGCATCGAAAGCTCGTTTTTGTCTTTGAAACCGGCGTCTATATGTTCGCTGCCGTATCCTTTTTCTTTGATTGAGGATACCTGCCTGGTTAGCTTGTCAAGCGGTTTTTTGAGATATCTCCTAAAGGCCAGATAAAATAGTATTACCAGTGCCGCACTTTTTATTAGCGCGCTAATAAGTAGCATAAAAAATCCGACCTTTGTCTGCTCAAATATTATCTCGTCGCTTGAATGCAGCGTGACTCTGGCAAGCGGAACATCTTTGCCTTCAAAGCTATATTTGACGTCGAATACGTATGAAAAGTCACCGTTTGGCGTTTGGGACGTAAGGTTTCTTTTGCTTTTATATAGCGCCTCCCCGTTTTTGCCCACTATGTCCACGCCGTAGACTATAGGCATATTTTGTATCCCTCTGCCTATGGAGTTTATTTGTTCGCTGTTTAGTTGCCAGATTGCCGATTGGAGGGAGGGCTTGAATATTTCTCCTATCTGTACGAGTTCGTTTTGCAGGTCGTTTTTGATGTATCTGTGTTCTACGAGTAAGTGCAAAGCCGTCACTATGACCGTTATTAGGATGTATATTCCGAGTATGGATTTGAGGAGCTGCCAAGATAGCGGCCTAAAAACGGTTTTCATTTTTTTACTTCAAAGTATTTTTTTCCGTATTCTTGATATATCTTATTGTATCTCCCATTTTTTTGTATGTGTTTTAACCCTTCGTTAAAATCATCTCTAATCTCTTTATCTCGAAAAGCCACTTGATATTTTGTGGGCGGGAAGAAATCATATTGGACTACCTCTATGTTAGGAGCTATTTTTTTCTCGCTTATCAGCATTTCGGTATAGAATTTAAATATGTTTTCATCCATTACCGCTACTTGTGTCCGCCCCTCGTACAGCATATGTACCTGTATTTTCTGGTCGGCTTGTTCGCTGTACTTATCGCCTGCGTTTTTTGCCGCATTTCTAAATCTATCGCCTAGATATACGTCTGCATTTTGGAAAGCTATTATGTGGTAGTTTTTTAGATCCTCTATTTTGCTTATTTTTAGAGCGGATTTTTTTAGTGCGAATGCTTTGTTGTGGTATTGCATAAAATATGACGAGTAATACCCTTTCATATCCATCCCCTCGACCACTAGGGAGTTGGCGTCGGCGAGGCCGGACTTGAACATCTCTATCCCTCTCGCGATATTGACAAAAATTGGTTTTGTAGTGTGTTTTTTATAAGCTAACGCCTCTTTTACGACATCCACTACTATGCCGCTTCCGTCGCTAAGTACAAAAGGCGGTGTCGTCAGTGAAAATACGACTTTTACCTCTTGCGCACAGAGTGTTTCGATTAGTGCGAAGGCTAGTATTGATATTAGTTTTTTCAAGATTTACCCTTTGTTCTTAGCCGAATACGACTTTGTTTCTGCCGCCGTTTTTCGCCTCATATAGAGCTTTGTCGGCATTTTTTAGCAGTTCGTCTATGTCTTTGACCGTTTCATTTTGTTTTGACAGCCCTACGCTCATAGTGGTTTTGACCGTACCCTTGCCGCTTTCTATCTCGAGTGACTCTACCGCCTCTCTGATACTTTCAAACAAAGAGAGAAACTCTTCTTCTTTGCCCATATCACATACTACGGCGAACTCTTCTCCACCCATTCTACAAAAAACAGCGCCCTTAGAAAGCCGCTCCTCTATCGTTTTTGTGACCAATTTGATGGTTTTGTCTCCGACGTCATGCCCGTATTTATCGTTTATTGATTTGAAATTGTCTATATCTATCATTGCGGCAAAAAGCTCGGAGCTTGAATCAAAAATAGCCGTCGCAAGCTCAAAAAACTTCCGCCTGTTGTATATTCCGGTCATCGTGTCGTGTGATGCTAGAAATTCGAGGTCAAGGATGTTTTTTCTGAGATTTAGCTGTGTTTTTACTCTAGCCAGCACCTCTCTCTTTCTGATGGGTTTTGCTATGTAGTCGCTTCCACCCACGTCATAAGCCATTCCTATACTGTCGTCATCCGTATTTGCCGTTATAAATACAACCGGTATATCTTTTGTTTTGGGATCAGATTTTAGCTTTCTGCACACCTCATAACCGTCAAGTTCCGGCATTACGATATCTAGTAGTATCAAAGCTATGTTTTCGTTTTTTGCTATCTCTATAGCTTTTTGTCCGTTTGTTGCCGGTATAACGTCAAAATCACTCAAAATATTCAGCAAGATATCCAAATTTGCTTTTGTATCGTCTATCGCAAGTATCGCCCCTAGTTGTTCCATCGCTCCGCCAAAATATCAAAAAGTTATAAAAATTATATATATTTTACCAAGTTCCAAAAGGTATTTTAGTGGCATTGGAGTTATGATTTTGTAATATTTTAGAACACAACGACCGTTTAAAAAAAGTAGAGACACTCACATCATGAAACACGTTTTTAATTTATTATTTTTATCGCTTCTTATTTTGACCGGATGCGAAACAAAACCAATCTTTTCAAAGATTATAGACGCCTCGATAGTATCTTCCGTCCCAAAAGCGGCAAAAATAGTCGGCGACGATTATGGGGTGGTACCTTTGCTGCATGACGGCAACTCGAGCATAGAAATCAGAATCCAAAAAACGAGAGCCGCATGCTCCACCGAACGCGCTCGCTCTTTGGGTAGCGATTTTGACGGATATATACTTATTGAAGTCTACAAAGACGGAAAACTAGCCGCCAAAGCTCAGATGGACTTCAAGACGGAGCCTTCAAAAAAAGATTTTAAAAAGGTGTGGACAGAGTTGGCTTCTGTTTTGAAATGGAACTAACAAATTAAATAGCTATTATTTCAAATTATGCTACAATAAGAAAAACATAATTTGGAGATATGCAATGGAGAGGATAAAACACTTTCCGATTCCTTTTTTTGCCGTGGTAATGGGGCTTAGCGGACTCGCTATCGCATACCAAAAGGCGCATCATTTATTCGGCGTGCCGAAAATTATTTATGAAGTATTGATGTTCTCGGCCGCCGCCGCTTTTGTCTTGATAGCGTGCCTATATCTGCTAAAAGCTTTTTTATTTTTTGATGAAGTTAAGGCCGATTTTTTGCATCCGATTCGCATCAACTTTTTTGCCGCCGTGTCTATCTCGATGCTTCTTTTGTCGATAGCGTTTTATTTTTATTATCCACTTGTATCTATGGTGTTATGGGGTTTTGGGACTATTATCCATTTGTTTATGACTTTTTATGTCGTAAGTTTTTGGATTCGTCACAACTTTGAGATAGTACATACAAATCCGGCGTGGTTTATCCCAATAGTCGGTAATGTCTTGGTGCCCGTGGTCGGCGTCGATTTTTTACCAAAAGAGATTTCACTCTATTTTTTTAGTGTCGGTATGTTCTTTTGGCTGGTGCTTGGCACTATCATTTTCTATCGTATCGTGTTCCATCATCAGCTCCCACAAAAATTCATCCCGACGCTTTTTATCTATATCGCCCCTCCGGCTGTTGGTTTTGTAGCTTATATGAGGATATTTGGCGCTTTTGATATGACGGCTATGTTTTTACTTAATATGGCGCTATTTTTTACCGTGCTTTTGTTTTTTATGGGGCGTAGTTTTGTGGGGCTGAAGTTTTTTATCTCGTGGTGGGCGTTTACGTTTCCGCTGGATGCTGTCGCAATAGCGTTTATGAGCGCATATCAGGTCGGCGGGTCTGTGGTTTATGCGGCGCTTGGGTGGATGTTGCTTGCCGTGGCGACTTTGGTTGTCGGCTATGTGGCATTCATTACGGCGGTAAATATCAAGAAAAAAGAAATTTGCGTAGAGGAGTAGATAAATGAATAAGATTTTAGCGGCACTGATTGCATTTGTATCGCTGTTTACAGGAGCTGTAGTCGGCGCTTTTTTTATCCAAAATTTTGCGAAACAAGCTCTTATACTGGAGCATAAAAGTCCGTTCGATTATAATAAAACGGTCGAGACGATAATCAATAGGATAAACGCCAAGGAAGGGTGGAAGGTCATATCGGTCATAGATCAAGCCGAAGAGATAAGAAAAGGGGGCGGGGCCGATGTCGGCAAAGTGACTATCGTCAAGTACTGCAACGCAAAATTCGCAGGCGAGATGCTGAGTGGGGACGAGCGCAAAAAAATGGCGGTTTCTATGCCGATATCGATAGCGGTATACGAAAAAAGTACGGGCGAGTGCGTCGTATCGGTGAGCAACGGTGTTTTGATGTCCAAAATTTACGGCGGCGAGACGGAAGATATTATCGAGGATGTTTCAAAAGACGTAGAGGAGATACTTGGTTTTATGGCGTTTAAATTTTCGAGGTTTTGATAGCAATAAAAGGCATTATATTTGATCTTGACGGCACTTTGCTCGATTCGCTATGTGACGTAGCAGACTATGCGAACGCCGTGCTTTTGGCATACGGTTTTAAGGCTAGAACCCAAGAAGAGTATCGGTATCTAGCGGGGCAGGGTGCGTACAATCTTATGGCGGCCTCTAGCGGCTCGAAAGATGGCGATTTGATAGCGGCAATGGCGGCCGAGTTCAAAAAAGTGTACGAGGAGTCTAACGGCAGCTCAAAACCATATGCCGGAATACAACAGGTACTTGACGGACTTGCTTTGAGGGGTGTTAAAATGGCGATACTCTCAAACAAGCCGGACAAGCTTACGAAAATTTGCGTCGAGAAATATTTTTGCGGATACGATTTTGCGGCTGTTTGCGGACAAAAAGACGGTGGAGCGGTCAAGCCCGACCCTGCCGGAGCGCTAGAGATAGCAAATGTGCTTGGGCTAATGCCATCAGAGATAGCGATAGTGGGGGATACAAAAAATGATATCCTGACTGCCAAAAACGGCGGCTTTTATTCCATAGGGGTAACATGGGGCTTTAGGGGCAGGGAAGAGCTTGAGAAAAACGGGGCGGATGCGATAGTGGATAAGTGTGACGATATATTAGAGTTAGCGAATATTATTTGAGTCGATACCTTGCTGTTTTAGATATTCCGATAGTTTTTTGTTTTGTTCGCCACTCTCAACCCACTCTATTTGGCTAAGACTCGCTAAAAACTCTTCATAGCTTTGACCTTGCAAATACCCTTTTACTGCTCCATAATACTCTTTTGGGTTATCTTTTAGGGCTTTTTTTGCCCGTTCAAATATCTCTTTGAGTTGTTTGATATCTTTTTCTCTCTCCTTGGCGACTTTTTCATCCAAAAACAAAGCGTCTATGATGTGTATTTTCTCAATGGTCTTTGTGGAATCTATCTTTTTAAACCCTTTTTTTTCGATAGCCGACGCATAAGGCTCATACGATATTAGCAGGATTGGAGTTTTATCGGCCGCTATTGACGATATCTTTCCTTGGTCTGCATGGTGTATTTTGAAGTTCTCTTTTGAGAGGTTGTGTTTTTCCAAAAATGCCGCAAATAAATCATCATTGACGCTGTTTATCTCAAAATACGTATCTATCTGCTTGGATTGTCTTTTCATTGTTTCAATGTCTATGTTTGAATGTATCGTGTCTGCGCCGTTGGATCTATCTATCAGGAGGTACGGCTTTAGATTTGGGTTGTTTTTGAACTGTAGCGCTTCGTACTGGGTAGCGGTAAAACCGTGAGTCCGTCCGTTAGCAAACAAAGATATATTCTCTCCTAGGCTAACCGTCCAAATAAGGCTGATATTTGTATTTTCAAACCAACCTTTTGTTTCGGCATAAGCAAGCGGCGTATATCCTATCCATGGATTTGTGGATATTCTGAGTTTATCCTCTTTTTTTGGTCCGCATCCCACGAGGGTAAGCCCCAATAGGATAGATACCGCAAACAGGATAGATAAGATTTTGTATTTGGGTATTGTCATTTAACCCTCTGTTTTTTGCTTTTTGTTGTGAGTGTAGCAAAAAATATTTTATATGGTGTCTATGACTTTTCCGTGATGATGATTTCCTGTGACGGGGCACCTATATGGTAGCCTTGAGAGTAGTCTATCCCTATTTCAAGCGCTATTTTTTGTATCTTGTCGTCGCTGACGAATTCTGCTATCGACTGTGCGCCGCACATATGTATAAATTTGTTGAGATTTTCAACCATTTTTGCCTTTGCGTCGTCCACTGCTATCTCTTTGATTAGCGAGCCGTCTATTTTGATGTAGTCAACGCGGTAGTTGAATAGCGATATAAAATTGGAATACCCTGTTCCGAAGTCGTCGATGGCTATTTTGTAGCCTATATCTTTTAGGTTTGCTATCGATTTTTTGAGGATGCCGTATCTGTATATATCCTCAGATTCTAGTATCTCAAATACCACCCTAGATGGATTAATCCCGGTTTTTTCCTGCCAATAGTTGACCTGCTTTAGCAAAAATTCATCTTGCAAATCCATTGCGGAAACATTGATTGAAAATTCAAGATTTGGATGTTTGCTGAAGGTTTCAAACGCTTTTCTGACTATAGCCTTGGTAAGAAACGGTATCTGCTTTGCCCTTGTTGCGAGGTCTATAAATTTATCAGGCGAAATTATTTTGTCATTGTCTCGTATTCTAGCTAGGCATTCGTATTTTTCGATTTGCTGTGTTTGGTTGTTCAAAATCGGCTGAAAGAACGGAATCATCTGCTCGTCCGCTATTGCCCCGGAGTATTTGCCGAGCCAAAAAATATTAACCGGAAGCTCGTCTACAAAGCAAGCGCTTTCGTCGTCGCCGACTATGTATTCACCCCTGTGTCTGTCAAACGCAAAAGAGAGGAGTGTTATTATTTTGTGCCTTAGGTTGTGCGAGCCGGTGTAGGCCGCAACGGTAATTGGTGAGTTGAGCGATATATCATTGTGCGTGGCGTAAAAAAACTTCGCCATCGATATCAAATCCTCGGCGGCTTTTTTGGCGTGCGGCATTTCGCCGTCCAATACTACGCAGATATCGTCGGTATCTATTCTGTATATTCCAAGCTTATTGGCAAAGCCTTCAAAATAGCTGGATACGTTTTCGATGAACTGTCGCATGTAGGCATCCGCAAATCCATACCCCAAAACGTCTTTTATGTTTGAAAGGTGGTCAACCCTGAATGCTATGAGGGTGATTTTATCTTCATTGTTTTGTAGAAAGTTGCAAAAAGCTTGCTGATTCGCAAGACCTGTCACGCCGTCTATCAGAGTCAGATTTTTTATCTCCGCCCTTTGAAGCTCCAGTTCGCTTTTGATGTTTTCAGAGCGCAGATATTCAGCCGTTATGTCTCTGCGGATACCTATGTACTCTTCTATAACCCCGTTTTCATTTTTAACGGGAATGATATTCGCCTCCACTACGTAGGTGTGCCCGTCTTTGGCTCTGTTTTTAACTATTCCCTGCCACGTATCGCCTCTTTGTATGGTCTCCCAAAGCTCCCTAAATACCTCCTTTGGCATATCGGGATGTCTGAGAAATATTGTGGTCATGGGCGATTAGCTCATCCAGAGAGTATCCGGATATTTCGCAAAATTTTTTATTGGCGTATGTGATTATGCCGTTTTTGTCGGTGGTAGATAGGATGGTCGTTGTGTCTACGGCGGTTTTATAGTCGGATAGGAGTTTTAGCATCGCATCTTGACCCAATTCCTTGTATTTTTGCATATTGCTCCGCCTATCCTGTTTTACTTTTTGTTTATGCTACAAAAAAATCCCAAAAAAGTTGTTTCAAAAAACTGCTACCATACAAAAAAGGCTATAATCAAAACAAAAAAAGAAAGTGCAATGAACGAGAAAATAGAGCTTGGCAAAATCAATACGCTAAAAATAGACAGAATTACCCCTCCTGGGGCTTTTTTGGTCTCGGGCGACGGCGAGGCGGTGCTACTGCCAAACCGCTACATGACAAAGTCTATGAAAGTCGGCGATGAACTTGCCGTATTTGTAACCACGGACTCAGAGGATAGAACTGTGGCTCTGTGCGAGAGACCGGCGGCAATGGTTGATGAATTTGGATTTTTCGAGGTTGTGGCAGTCGAAAACTTCGGGGCTTTCGTAGATTGGGGATTGCCAAAAGACCTTTTTGTCCCTAGGCGCAATCAAAAGACCCCCTTCAAAGTGGGCGACAAGCGGATAGTCAGGGTGATATATGACGGCGAGACGGATAGACTCGTGGGGGATGAGCGGATAATGCGATATCTATCCAAAGATACGGCGGTGCTAAAGCCAAAAGAAGAGGTGGAAGTGCTAGTGTTAGCCCGCACCCCTATGGGCTACAAGGTCATCGTCAACAACTCCTATGAAGGGATGGTGTATCAAAACGAGATATTTGAACAAATACAAATAGGCGACTTGCGAAAAGGATACGTAAAGCTTGTCAGAGAAGATGGCAAGCTAGACATTAGCCTGAGGGCGATGGGTGAAAAACGAAAAGACGAGGCAAGCGAAAAAGTCCTCTCGGTATTAGCGAGAAACGGAGGCAAAATGCCATTCACCTACAAAAGCGACGCCGAGGATATAAAAAAAGTATTCGGACTAAGCAAAAAGAGCTACAAAGCGGCGCTGACCCTGCTGATAGATAGCGGGAAGATAACACTTACGGACAATGGGATAGAGGCTAAGAGGGCTTAAGAGGCTTTTTGAAACACAAACAAATGCTCGTGCATAATGAGTAGAAAATTCGCCTCTTTTGACTTTTTGACCCAAAAGCCCGTGGCTTTGCAGTTGTGCTGGTGTTTGATGATGTCCTCTTTGAGTGCAAAACCGACTCCCAGAAATCTTTGCATTACCATAAAAGCTAGCGGCTGGTACATCTTTTTGCGCCTCGTGTCGCCTATCAGCACGGCGCAAAATTTACCCTCTTTGAGCGTGCGATAAAGCTCTGCCGCCACTCTCTCTATCTCATCACAAAACTTCTCTAGGTCGTGTATATGTGACAAGTCACCCTCTATATCGTCCGAATACTTGATAATGTCGGCGTATGGCGGGTGCATTAGCGCAAAATCTATGCTTTTGTCTTTTAGTATCTCTATGTTTCTAGCGTCGTTTTGGACTAGCTTGATTTTTGGATTGTGTTCGCTCTCGAAGTTGAGAGCCGATTTTGTGAGTTCTATGGCGTTTGGGTTGATGTCAAGGGCTAGTAGATTGCGATTTAGCAGTTTGCACTCTACTGCCGTAGTGCCGCCGCCTATCATCGGGTCTAGTAGGTAGTCGCCCTCGGCGGAGTAGCGTATTATGAGGTTTCGCACCACATCTGGCGACCAGTTGCCTCTGTATTTGCTACTATGCGTCGCCCAGTTGCCCCGCCTCGGAAAGCTCCAAACCGTCGTGCACTCCTGCTCGAATTCGTCAGGATTTAATTTTGTTATTTTTTTCATCTTTGAATCAATAGAAAATATCTGTTAATGCCTTCCTCTGTAGCATGCTCACGAGAAAAGTCAACTATTTTTCTTTTGTCTATTTCGTACGAATCAAGCTCTTGTGCGGTATCAAACCCCATGAGCTCTACATTCTCAAGCTCTTCAAACTCCCTGCTTTTTCCCTTGTCCGTACAGTAGTAATCCCAATTATCGCTTCCACAAAACACAAAAGACTCTTTCGCCTTTTTTGAGCGACAAAATTTTTCGCCCGTCAAGCTATATAGCTTTTCATAAAGTTTTTCGTACTCGGTTTTCATCTAGCTACCTTTGTGCTTTAGCGAGATAGAGACTTCAAGCCCTAGATAATCCAATATCTTGCGTAGGGTTTTGTTGTTTAGATTGCTCGTCCTGATAGCTTGATAAAACACGACTTTATCAATGCCTAAAGCCTTGTAAACATCGGAGGTCTTTAGCCCCCTCTGTGCCAAAACAACTTTTATCTCTTTTTCAAGCAAAATTCTAACCCCACAAAACTTAAAAGTAAGTAAAAAAGATTACAAAGTAAATTTAATTATTTACTATTTTGTATTTTTTTGATTGTTTTAAATAAATACTACTGTAGTCATTTTTGTCTTTAAAGGCAAACTCCCAAATTAAATATTCATCTTTTCTTTTTTCAAAAAATAAAGTTCTAGCCTGTTTGTTTGTGTTTATTTCCCATTGCCTGAACGGGTAATATAATTGTCGAATTATTGTATTTGTTGTTTTTGAGTTTTTGGCTTCAATAAGTACAATTTGTTCTTTGCCCTCAAAACCTGCATCCACCTCTGTCTGGACACTTTCGGCATCAATATTGTGGTTGGAAAATTTAAAACTAAATTTAGGGCAGTATTTTCTTCCCCTGATTGTTAATACGAGTGTTTTATCATCCGTAAAAGTCCTAATTAGGCTTGAAGCATAAGCAAAATCCAAATGTTGCATTTCTGAATTACCAATTTTGGAGCTTTTCAATTCAAAGTCTAATGTACTTCTATAGATTTCAACATTTTCTGCAATCTCCGGTATATCAACAAAACCATCACCTTGCAAGATACAATATTTACCGTTTTTTGTCGGCAATAGAAAAAGATTTAGTTTTTTAAATATTTCTGGTCTATCTTCTCTGCTATCTTGCTTGCATAGTATTCGCACTTCTTTTTCATTGGTTTTTTTAAAGTGGGCAGTCGCATTTTTAATTTGCTCTGCCGTTATTTCAAATGGACTTTTTGAAAAGTCATGTTTTTCAATACCGTACTTGTCGGATATTGCCTTCCAGCTAGCGTCATTCATTAAAATTCCTTGTAATTATCTCCCTTATCTTCCCACGCCCACTGCTCTTACTATTGATAAACCTATTTACCTCGACAAACTCTATTTGGTAGCCCTTGTAAAGCCCTTTGATAAATTCCGTATCGGAGTTAGAGTGCATGACCGATGCGCCTCTGCCCGCAAGCTCTTTGAATACGCCGTGAAGCCTCTTTTGCTCCTCATCCAAAAACACATTTTCGTGATACGCCGTAAAGCTCGAAGTGGCGTTGAGCGGATAGTACGGCGGGTCGAAATATACGAAGTCGCCCTTGTCGGCAAAGTCTAGCACTTTGGCAAAGTCGGCGTGTCGTATCTCGGCATTTTGAAGCGCCGTGCTTGCCGCCATTATCGTATCTTCGTCGTAGATGATTGGGTTTTTGTATCTGCCAATCGGTACATTGTGATAGCCTTTGCTATTTACCCGCCAAAGCCCGTTGAAGCATGTTTTGTTGAGATAAATAAACCTCGCTGCTCGTATCTCTGCGGGTAGGCTTTTAAAGTTTAGCTCTCTATCCATAGCCCTCGTGGCGTAGTAAAACTCTTCGGAGTGCTTTGTTTGAAACTCTCTTAGTTGTTTGAGTAGTTTTTTTGGCTGTTTTTTGACGGTTTGGTATGTGTTGATAAGTTCGTCGTTTGCATCAAAGAGATACGCTTTTTTGCCGTTTAGTAGCCCTAGTTTGGATAGCTCAAAAAACAGCGCCCCGCCGCCGATGAACGGCTCAAAGTAGTTGTTAAAATCTTTTGGCATAAGGCGCAGTAGTTCAGGCAGTAATGCCCGCTTGCCGCCCGCCCACTTGATGAACGGCTTTAAATTTGACAATGACAATGAATTAAGGGTGATTGTCATTTGTTTTGCTCTGGTTAAAAATTTATTTTATTTTACCCTCAAAATCAAAAAATTCCATATTTCTTGACAAAACAGCCGTAAATAGGATTTAATTGGAAGAGATAAAAACGAAGGGGGTGTGATGGAAATATTGTCAGCCGTGATTTTGCTACTTGTGATATTGGGTGTTAGGATAGTGCCGCAACAAGAGATATTTGTGGTCGAGAGACTGGGGAAGTACAACCGTAGTTTGTCGGCGGGGCTGAATATCATCATTCCGTTTATCGAGACTGTGGCTTACAAGCAGACACTCAGGCAGATGCAGGCAAATGTGGATGTATCGACAAAGACGCAGGATAATGTGTTTTATACGATGCAAATAGCGGTGCAGTACAAGGTATTTCCCGACAAAGTGTACGAGTCGGTGTATACGCTGACAAACCTCCGTCATCAGCTGGAGAGCTATATATTTGACTCCGTGCGAAGTATTGTGCCGAAGATGGATTTGGATGAGTTTTTCTCAAATCAAGAGGCGTTGGCGACGGCGATACGGGAAAATCTGGCAAAAGAGATGCCAAAATACGGCATAGACATCGTAAATACGCAGGTGGTGCAGATCAACCTACCGCATGAGCTGGAAGATGCGATGAATCAGATAAACACAAACAAAAGGCTTATGGAGTCCAATATCGCAAAGGGCGAAGCGGAAAAAGCGCTCATCATCAGACTGGCGCAAGCGGACGCCGAGCAAAAAAGACTTGTGGGTGAGGGTATCGCAAAGCAAAGACTAGAGATAGTGAGAGGGCTAACCGAGTCAATCAGCGAGTTTCGCTCACAGCTTCAAGATGCAAGCGAGAGTGAGATATTTAATCTCATGATGCTCACCCAATACATAGATATGCTAAAGACGGTCGGTGAGAAAAATACGGTGCTTATGGTACCCTCAGGTCCTGGGTCGCTGGGTGACATGGCAAAACAGATGTTGGAGTCGATAACTGCGGCAAATATGCTTGAAGGTGAGATGAAAAAGTGGGCATAAAAAAAGGGCTACACTAGAGCGAACAGTCGCTTGTCGTGTAACCCGAGGTTTGGCACCGGCGAAATAATAGCAAAAAATCTATAAAAAGGAAAATTGAATATGTCAAAAAAAGTATTAATGCCTTTTGCGGATGGTTTTGAAGAGATAGAAATGGTGGCGCTCGTAGATACCATGAGGCGAGGCGGCGTAGATGTCGTGACGGCCGGCGTAGACGGCAAAGCCCCAATCGGCGCACACGGCATATCCGTTGTTGCCGACTGCGCTATCGGTGAGGTATCTGCCGATGGGTTCGATATGATAGTGCTCCCGGGAGGGTATAAAAATACAATGACGCTAGCCGAGAATGCAGCCGTTCAGGCGCTCATCAAGGAGTTTGACGCCAAAGGCAAGTTCGTAAGCGCAATATGTGCTGCTCCAATAGCTCTTGATAGAGCAGGGGTGTTAAAAGACGAATACACCTGCTACCCCGGTGTGCCAGATGCCATCAAAAGCTCAAAATTTGTCGAAAAAACGGTGGTGGAGAGCGGTAATGTACTGACATCCAGAGGTCCCGGTACTGCTATATGCTTTGGACTTTATATCGTAGAGAAGCTAATGGATAGAGAGACCGCCGAAGCGGTCAAAGAGGCAATGATTGCGGGATACTGCTAGTTTTATTTGTCTTTTATTGTGATTTTGATGATTTTTTGTTGCTGAAACGGTCTATCCTGTAAACCTATCTTGACGTTTTCTAGTTTTTTAACGGTGTCTATTCCACCTTTTACCGTACCGAATATCGTGTGGTTGCCGTTAAGCCAAGGCGTTGGAGCTACCGTGATAAAAAACTGACTTCCGTTTGTGTTTGGCCCTCTGTTTGCCATTGCCAGCATAAACGGCTTGTCAAATGTCAGTTTTGGTGTTATCTCGTCTTCGAAAGTTTTGCCCCATATTGAGTTGCCTCCAGCGCCGGTGCCGGTAGGGTCTCCCCCTTGTATCATAAACCCTTTTATTATTCTATGAAACAAAACCCCGTTGTAGTAACCCTTTTTGGCAAGTGCGATAAAGTTTTCGCAAGCTTTTGGCGCTACGTCCGGGCGAAGCTCTATCTCTATGTTCCCTTGCGTCGTTTCTATGATGGCGCTTGGAGCCGCAATTAAGGCTGTCGCTAAAAGCACAATACTTAAAATAATTTTTTTCATTTCTACCCCTTTTTCATTTTTTTGGCGTATTTTATCAAAAGGATTCATTTTTAACATTTGCTATGTTAGTGCTATTTTAAAAAGTTATAATTAAAAAATATTTAAGCATGGCTATTAACCCTTGCGAAGTATTGAAAATATGGCATTTGTTCGGTATATTTTGTGATTGTTATGTGGCTATTTACCGCTTACAAAAATGTAATATTTTGAATTGACAAAAACTAAAGAGGAATAAATAAAAAACCTTAGCATTACATTTTTTTTACTTATGGCTCTAGCTATCGTTGGGCTCACTACGCCTGCTTTTATCGTATTGAAATCCCAGATGTTGACCGATAAAAAAAAACGAGAAATGTGGTGGAAAATACGTATTCGGTGGCCGAGTACTATTATAAGCTTTCAAAAGACGGCAAAACTCTTGATGCCGAAAAATTTAATTGTGCCACAAGTATGCAAGCCGGAGACGACGGCAAGGCGGAGAATACCGACGGCAAGAAAAATCTTTTTCAAGCTTTTGTAGAGGTGTGCAAGGCAAAAGGTAGCTGTTTATTATGTCTTTCAAAATAGTGAGCAGCATATCAGGTTCGATAAGAGGTGTCGTATCTCCTATTTCTGAACTTGCGAACTCAGTTGCGAGGGGCGAGGCTGATTTGCGTGTTAAAATAGAAACAAAAAGCAAAAACGAGCTAAATCAAATAGCTGACGCAGTAAACGTGTTTATAGAGGCCGTTAGAAACACTATCGGACATGCCAAAATGACTGCACTTGAAAATGCCTCTGTCTCTACGGAGTTGGCGCAGACATCTTTTAATATCGGTAGAAGAGTTGAGGAGGACGTTAGGACTATCAACCATATCTTTGAAGACACAAAAGCAATCATAGGCGACGTAATCGAGTTGGCAAAGGGCAGGGGAGCACGGCAGAGGTTTTGCCGTTGTTGCCGACGAGGTGCGAAAGCTTGCAGAGAGGACGCAAAAAAGTCTGCAAGAGACGAATGCGACGATAAGCACAATAGTTCAGTCTATTAATGACGCAGCCGAGCAGATGAGTGAGAATGCAGAAGATATCAAGAAGCTAGGCGATTGTTCTCTTGCGATAGAGGGTAGCCTTGAAAAAACCGTTTCAATAATGAACAGCACAGTTGAGGTAATAAGCAGCTTGACTGAAAATAGTATCAAAAACGCCTCAAGCGTACAAAAAATTTCAGATATGCTCGAAAAAATAAACGATACTGCGCATGTCAACTCAAGAAGCGTAGAGGAAATAGCCGCATCTACCGAATATCTCAATAAAATGACGGATGGACTCAACCAAAAGCTTAGACAATTTACTACTTAATGCTCCTGCGGACTGCGGTTTTACCAACACTTCGGTAAAATCGCGCTAAACAAAAGTCCGCACAAAAGGCATCTTCAATGACAAATGAGCAATTTCTACTAGAGATAGGCACGGAAGAGCTTCCGGCTATCCCTTTTTTGAAAGAACTACCAAATCTGCTTCCAAAATGGGTTGAAATCACAAAGAAAAACGGGTTTGACGCAGAATTTGAAATATTTTTTACCCCAAGACGTATCGCACTATTTTCAAAAAGCCTAAATCCAAAAGCAAACGATGAAACAGTGGAGCTATGGGGTCCTCCCGTTGCCGTAGCTATGAAAGACGGTGTGCCGACAAAGGCATATGAAAGTTTTCTGCTCAAAAACGGCATCACGGAGAGCGAAGTAACGACGGCACAAAAAGACGGCAAAGAGTGTCTGTATGCCAAAAAAACGTTTATCGGCAAAAATATAGACGAAAAGCTTGGCGAAATGCTAAATGAGTGGCTTGCCGGACTTCATTTTGGTAAATCGATGAGATGGGGATCGTTATCGGAGAGCTTTATCCGCCCTATCAGATGGATTGTGGCTCTTCACGGGTCAAAAAAAATATCGGCAGAGGCTTTTGGCGTACAATCTGACGATAAGAGCTACGGACATAGACAGGAGTCTTTTGAGCCACTTCACATATTAAATCCGTCTGATTATTTCGGCAAACTAGCAGAAGCCGGTGTTATGCTCTCATCTGGCGAGCGAAAGGCGAAGATACTTGACGACATCAAAGCTATAGAGGCAAAACACGGCGTAGAGGTCGAGCTAGACGAGGATTTGCTGGCGGAAGTTATAGCTATTACCGAGTATCCGACTGCACTTTTGGGTACTTTTGACAAGGCATTTCTTAAAGTGCCTAGCGAAGTCATCATAACCTCTATGAAAGAAAATCAAAGATACTTTCCGGTGTTTGAAGGAGGTAAACTCTCAAATCATTTTGTTGTAGTTTCAAATGCTTTTATCGATGATTTTAAGAAGGTCGTCGCCGGTAATGAGAGAGTGCTAAAAGCTAGACTTTCCGATGCGTTGTTTTTCTATGAAAATGACCTTGCTAAAGGGCTTTCAAACGATGGACTTGCAAATATAGTATTTGTTGAAGGGCTTGGAAGTTTGGCTGACAAAGTGGCGAGAGAGACAAAAATCGCCGAATATCTAGCGGACAAACTAAACATTGATACAAAAGAGAAAAATATACTCCTTGAGGCGGCAAGACTGGGTAAAGCGGACTTGATGACTGAGGTTGTATATGAGTTTGGCGAGCTACAGGGTGTGATGGGATGCTACTATGCCGAGGCCATGGGGCTTGATGGCGGCGTGGCGGTTGCCATAAAAGAGCAATATATGCCAAAAGGCGAAGATGGCGAACTTCCGAAAACACTTGTGGGAAGTCTCCTGTCTATCGCAGTGAAGCTTGATTCGCTTCTTGGGCTTTTCAGCATCGGCATGGTCCCTTCGGGCTCCAAAGACCCGTATGCACTTCGTCGAGCGGCTATCGGCATAATCAAAAATCTTCTCCACTTTTCAATCAATATAGACATCGGCAAGACAATTTCGGAGCTTTCAAAGAACTATAAAAATTTTGAAACGGTGAAACTTGAAGAGTTTATGCTAGATAGGCTCTACCAGATGTTTGGCGATATCAATCCGAGTGTTATTACGGCGGTGCTTGCGAGCGGAGATAGGGACGTGGTATCTATAGCGGAAAAAGTAGAAGCCCTAAATCTGTTTGTGAAAAAAGCCGAGTTTAAAGAGCAGTTTACGACGTTTAAGCGTGTTGCGAATATCTCGAAAGATATAGAGCTTACAGGTGAAATGCCGGTAAATACCGAACTGTTCGAATCTGATGCGGAAGCTTTGTTGTGGGGCGCATACACGCACCATGATTATGAAAACGCCTCGTATCACGAGATACTTGCAGCTTTATTTTCGCTCAAAGAGCCTCTCGACAGATTTTTTGATAACTGTATGGTAAATGCCGACGATGAAGGGGTGCGAACAAACCGCAAAAATCTAATAGGCAGAATATACAGACAATTTCTTCTTGTTGCAGACATCAAGGAAATCGGGGTTTGATAGACTACCTCGTCGTCGGGGGCGGCATAGCCGGAGCTAGTGTTGCGTATTTCCTTGCCAAAAGCGGCGTTCAGGTCACAATTATGGATGATGCCGGCTTTGCCGGAGCCGCTTCTCTTGCTGCGGGGGCTTTCATCAATCCGGTGATGGGCAAACCCTCAAAATTCAAAGATTTTGCCGACGAGGCATTTAGATTTTCCGTAGATTTTTACTCTACCAATTTTCCACATCTCTACAATAAATGCGGCTCTCTAATTTATCCAAAAAATGAAAAAACAATAGAAGAATATGAGGCTCTGGGGGCTTTTATTCCGTCACGATTCGAGTTTCGCCGTGATATCCATCCTCTGGGGGCTTTTTTTGTCGAAGATTCGGGACTTATAAGCCCAGGGGCTCTTATAGACGCTATGCTTGATGGTATCGATAGGATAGAGCAAAAGGGACAATTTATAGAAAAAATAGAAGGTGGGTGGAGTGTCGGTGGAGTAGAAGCAAAGGGCGTCATATTGGCGCAGGGGGCAAATCCGCTTTTGGTGAAGGAGGATTATTTAAGCACACAGTTGTACGGTCTTTGGGGTCAAAAAAGCAAGATTAAAACCGCCGCAAATCTGCCGTATATCATCTCTTCAAAAGTGCATATCGTGGCAATAGAAGGGGGCTTGGCAATCGGTGCGACCCATATTAGAAGCGAAGAACCGATAGCGATCAATAGACCGGATACTGTCCGTTTAATAGAAGAGGCTAGAGAGGTGGTAGATATTGGTGATTTTGATGTTATGGAAGAAGCCGGCGGTATGCGTTCGGCGTCCATCGACCACTTCCCGCTCGCAGGGGCTATCTATGACTCTGCCGCCACGCTAGAGCGTTTCCCGTCGCTCATCCATGGGGCTAGGCTGTCCAGCGAAGCGCCTAGCAGATACGATGGGCTTTATATTCACACAGGGCACGGGAGTAGAGCTTTTATGCTGGCCCCATATACCGCCAAGTTACTTGCGGATGAGATATTGGGTCGCTCGCAGACTCATGCCGGCATAGATCCGGCGAGGTTGCTTTTTAGATATTTTAAGAAGAAAAAATCTTAGCGTTTTATTATTTCGTAGTAGTTGCCGGTCATATCCACAAAAAGCATATTCTTTAGTTTTTTCATTTTGTTGGCGTATGAAAAATTTAGTTCATTTGTAAAGCCATGTTCAAGCATCGACGAAGCCGGAAGTATCTCTTCTTTTGCCGCTTGACAGAGGATAGCCAGTGATAGTGTATCCGCAGCATATTCACATCGACCCGTCCCCCCTATGGGCGAGCCTATAGCTGCGCTTTGAGTGAATAGTTTGGCTAGTGCCTCGGATAGCTTCTCGTCATCGCTTCTTATGCCGTCGGCGCAGGTGTGAACATACTCTATTTTATCGCTATTTTTTTCATCGAAATTTTCTAGGGTATATTCTCCGTCGTTGCAAAATTCTATAATAGCCGCCGCATCAGATAGATTTAATCCGTCGGCGTCTATATCAAACGGCTTTGCAACACCGTGTGAATACAAGCCCTCATTGATGTATTTTGCTATTTCGTCGTCGTTTGTTCTGTGTGAGGCGAGTAATACAACTTTTTTTCCTTCATCGGTCATTTTTTTTGCCTCACGAATAGCATCTTGAAAGCTGGATACTTCTTGCGAAGATGCAAAGCCGTCGGCTTTTTGTACACCTAGAGTCAGTAGATGTGCCTCATTTTTATTGGCGTATCTGTCAAGCAATTTTGTAATTTTTGTCGCAAATTCACTATCGTCCATTCGACCGGTGTATAACATCTCGCTCCCGTGTGCATAGTCGGCTTTCATGTAGGCTATTTTGTTTAACAAGTTTTCAAATATTTCTTCTATGTTTCCGCCCATTGCGCATATTGCGTCGAAATGCCCTATTTTCATTATCAAACCCCTGAATTGTTTGTCGGATTATACTTTTTTTGAGTATAATCAAACCAAATTCAACTAGGAGAAGCTTGTGAAAAAAGTTCTTATCTCTGCGGCGCTTTGCTCTGCATTTTGCGTTTCAAACGCATCTGCGGCTATGATACTAGGCTTTGGCGCTGAAGCCGACTACTATCATCCTGAGGTTAGCGGACACTTTAATTATGACGGCGATATGAAAACAACTACCGATTTTGGCAGTCAAAAAAAGGGGACGTATCAAATAGGGGCATATTTTGAGCACCCTGTTCCTTTTGTGCCGAACGTAAGAATAGACTATACGCCTATGAAATTTGACGGCACCTCTAGTATAGTTAGCGCAAAAGGGGTTAGCGGATTTGCCGCAGGAACCGCCAAAAACGACATCAAGCTAAATGCGCTCGACGTAACACCGTACTATGAGATACTGGATAACGTAGTAAGTTTGGATCTTGGCTTGACGATAAGAAGCATATCGGCTAGCATAGATACGACACAAGGCGGGCTCAAACACTCCGATAGCGCTACGTTCGCTCTCCCTATGGCATATGTAGCCGCCGAGGCAAAGCTGCCGTTTACCGGTCTTAAAGCCAATGCGGATTTGAAATATTTGGGTTTTGGAAATAGCAACTACATGGATGCAAAAGCAAAACTTACGTATGACGTAATGAAAGGCCTTGGCGTAGAGGCTGGATATAGATATCAAAAACTAAAGCTAGATAAATTCGATGTTGATGCCGATGTGACTTTCAAAGGACCGTTTGTAGGTCTCAACTACAATTTCTAATTTTAAAGAGGACGGTCTATTTGACCGTCTTTATTATCACGGTTGCAAAAGGGTGTCTATCCATCATCCAAAATAGTTCGTCTAGTTTGTACGCCTTGTCTGTTGCTATCCCTTCCTCCATTCTTTCAAAACCACCCAAATCAAGCTCGCTTTCACCAAAGACGGCAACGAACATATCGGTGCTATTTTTGCCGTCATTATCCGACATTACAAGCTCCAACTCCTTGTTTGTCTCGTCCGGAATTTTTAGAGGTTGCATTTTTCTGATTTTTGCATTCGCGGTCACAACGGTTACTTTGCCGTCGTCATACACGTCAAATAGGCTTACGTATCCGTCTTTTTGGCTTTTTAGCGTAAGCGATATGCTCTCTCCGCTTCGCGGCTGTTGTTTTGAGGAGTTTAACGAGAGGGAGGGTGATTGACGGCCGAAAAACATCCTCTCTATCTCGGTATTTGCCGCCAATGCTGCCTCTTGGGAACTTATCGTATATACGCCGTTTTGTCTGACCAGCTTGATTTTTGGCTGACATCCAAGCTCTTCCGTGATTGCCTTAAATAGTTTTGTATACTCTAGGGTAGTCGAGCCTGATTTGCCTTGGCAGACGGCTTTTGTCGCCCTTGCGGCAAATCTGACCTCAAAAGGCCTGACGTCGTATTTGTAGGCGGCATAGTATGTGCCTCCCTCTCGTTCTTCTTTTATTTTTTCGACGCCACTTAGCATAGCCTCGGTCGTGACCTTCAGTTTTTGGGCGCTCTCGCTGTCGACTTTGCCGTTTTTGACTTCGGTGCTTTGGCTCACGGTGCTATCTATTTTGGTTTTTAGTTGAGAGGCTATATCTTCTTTGGCTCTTCCGGCGGCCGACTCGGCACTATCCCCTTCGCCATATCCTATGAGTTCGTATGGCTTGACGGTCGTGTTCATATACCATGACGGGGCTGCAAAGGCAAGCATTGAAGCTAGCGGTAAAGAGAAGGCGATTTTTTTTTCATTTTATAGCTCCAACTTTGTATTGCCCTCTATTTGGGGCTCTTGTTTGTAAATATCGCCTTTCTTGAAAGATTCGTCTTTGACTTTTAGTGCGACTTCTTGGTACAGTGATTTTATGCTGAGAGTAGGGTGCTCGATAATCGCTTTTGTTAGGTAGTATGTAAAAAGCCTATGACCTTTTTCGCTAAAAGCGTTTGAGAATTGGCCGTTGGTTCCGGCTGTAATTACCACCATTTTCCTTGCGTCAAATTCCACTTTCTTGGTTCTGAAATGTCCGGCCGCTACCCCTTTGATATTTGATACGTTGTCGGTTTTGCCGCTATAGCAGCTATCTATAAATGCAAACACTTTGCCGGCTTTGCTATCACTTAGCTTTTTGTAGATGTTTCTAGCCATAAAATCTTTCTCTCTAGTGATATAATCGGCTATAGCGTCTTTTGGAAGTATGAATGCTTCACCATCCACCGGACTAGGTATCCCATGTCCTGAGTAGTAGAAGTATATCGTGTCGCCGTCTTTTACGTTTTCGAGGAATCTTTCAAGGTTATTTTTGATGCTGCTTCCCGTAGCTTTGTCATCTATATAGGCGTAGGTATGTCTATCGTCTATCCCAAATCTCTTTTTTGCCGCAATCACGAAAGCTTCCGCAGAGTTTTTGGCGAATATTACGGGATCTGCTTCGGCGTAGTTTTCTACGGCTATCGCAAATAGCCATTTGCTTGACGTCGGCGTTGACGCTTTTGTCGTGCGGACTAGCGGGGTTAGGTCATCGTTATATTTTTTTGCGCCTATGGTATTTATCTCGACCGGAGTGATTTGGTATTTGTTTATAAGGTTTGGGTTTTGAAGGGTAAACATTTTTGCTTGTCGCTCACTGTCAAATTCCACTTTTTTATCTTCTAGCTTCACCTTTATCGTCTCGGGTCTAAACTCCTTGTCGGTCAATGATGCACGATATTTTTCACCGCCAAAGGCTATCTCTATGGCTTTTAAGCCAAACGAATTCCCGAGGTATTCATATCTAGCCTCCACCTCCGTTTTGTCAAACTTGCCCTTTAGCTCTTTTGCCTCTTGCGGTTTTATGTTGAATGCTACTTTGCTGGAGCCTTTTTTTGTTTCGAAGTTTACGTACATAGTCTGCGACTCGGCGTCATAAGCAGGACTTGAGATGCTGGGGCGTCCTACCGAAAAGAGGAGGGCGAGCTTGGTATAGTGCTGGATAGTTGGTGCCAACTTCTCTTTTTTTGCCTCTTGTTCTGCGTTGATTTGCGCTATCTCATCCTGATATGCTTTTTTTAGCTTCTCAACTTCTATATTTCTATCTTCGACGTCTTTTCTGTATTTTTGTTGCAAGGCGGAGATTGCCTCTTCTCTTGCCGACATCGCCTTGTTGACTCTTGCCTCAAACTCCGCTTTTGTCTCAAATTCGTCTTTTATGAGTATCGGTATTTTCGGCAAGGTTGGCTTTTTTATCTCTTTTGGTAATACGACGGCTTTTGGCTCTCTGGGTTTTAGCAGGTTACCCGTCTACTCGTTTACAAGCTCCTCCGGGGATTTTTGGGTATTGATAAATAGATTTTTCTTTGTTACCGGGTCGTAGACTATGGCGTTTGTTTTTATATCCGTGAGCGCACTGTTGGCTTTGAGATTGTTTTGGTCGATAAATTTTTCATAGTCAAAATCGGTTATTACGACAAATTCGTGCCCGTCCGCAACGAGCTGAGAGTATGTACCAAAATCCGAATCTTCGATGTAATCCTTTAGTTTTGCCGGATTATACTTGACCCCGTGCAGCGTGCCGATTACCGCCGTAAATATGCCCGCAGTCAAAATAACCATCTTTGGTGTCGGTATGTACGCCTTTGGTTTGAAATGCGCCGCCGCAACACCTTTGTATACCGCTGTGCCGTCGGTCATCCCGCTAAAACAGGCGTCTACTATTGCAACCACTTTTGCGGCTTTGCTTTTTTCTAGTGTTTGATATATTTGGCGCATTTTGAGGTCCGGCTCTTTGCCGACATACTCAACCGACTTGTCTTTTGGTAGTATGAAGGCTTCGCTAGAGGCTGGATCTGGGATGCCGTGACCTGAGTAGTAAAAATATATCGTATCGCCCGGTTCAGCTCTTTCGCTGATTTTTAGCACTGCGTCTTTGACTGCCCCCGTCGTCGCCTTGTTGTCTCTCAAAAATACGATATTTTCTTTTGGTATTCCAAGGAGTTTTTCGGCTGTTGCCACGAACGCTTCCCCGCTTTTTGCAGAGTATATAACGGGCGATGTGCTATCGTATTTTTCTACCGCTATCGCAAGCAGCCATGCTTTTGGATCTTTTGGCGCTGCGCTAGCCAAGGAGAGTAGGGATATTAGTTCGTCTTTTGGTATTTGCGGTGTCGGGGCTACGGCTTGAAACGTTTTTTGTATTACTTGCTATCCGACTGTGTTTGAAATGGTCGTATTCTGTCCGTCCACCACTTTTTTGAGAAGGTCTATCCATCTTTGTATCCTCGGATTTTCGCTTTGTTGTGTCGTCGTGACTTCGGTTTGTCCGTTTTTGGCGTCTTCGGCCAACAACAATACTCCAAAAATAACGGAAAAAAGCGCTAACCTTACAATAAACATCGGTTATCCTCCAAAAAACTACCTCTTTGGATTTTACCTCTTTAACTCTTCCAAAACAAGTAAGGCTTTTGCCGCCTTTTCTTTGTCGCCCTCTTTTGTGTATATAGCTTGTAGCCTTGACATGGCGGCTATGGTCACACCCCTGTATCCAAGCGGCTTTGAGACTGATAATATCTCTTCGTATATCACCTTATTCTGCGGCTCTAGCTTGGCTAGTATGCCTAGCGCCACAAGCTTGGAGATTTCATCATCTATAGTTTTTGCGTTTTCAAATGCACTTTTTATATCGCTTTTTGAAAGTGCCGTCGCAAAGCCCAAATAATGAATCGGCAGTGGATTGACGTCCTTGACGTTTCCGTAGAGCATTTGCTTGTAGGTATCGTTTGTTGAGTTTTGCTCTATTTTCGATAACCGTTCATATGATGTGAGATTAGCCTCTCTTAGTAGTACGGTATCCATTGCCGCATCGGTTAGCTCTATCACCTGCATCATCCCTATGTTTGCGCTTTGCTTGGCCGCTGCCAAAGCTTTTTGCTTGTATATTTCCGCTTCTTTGTCATAACCTGATAGCTTCGCTGTTTTGAGTTTTGATACATAGCTTTCAGTGTCTACAAGCCATGTCGGTGTTTTTTTTCCAGAGCAACCAATCAAAAATATAGCCGATATGAGTGTTAAAAGCAGTGTTTTCAAGGGAGTTTTACCTCCTTTTTGGCTTTCATCGGGATTTTTGCGTCTATTTCATTCATTATGCTATTGGCATTTCGCACTGCGGCGTCTATCTCTGTGCGTAGAGCCACCAAATCTGTTGTTGAGGCTGCCGCATCGGCGCTCATTTTTGAGGCATTTTTTAGGATTTCGTCGAGTCTTTTGAGCGATAATTTTAGCTCTTTTATCATCCCCTCTTTGCCGTACAGATGTTCGTCTGTTTTGTTGATAACGGAATGTAGAGACTCTGACAGTTCCGCACTTTTGTGAAGGATTTGGGCTAAATCTTCCCCACTTTCGTTTCTTCCCGTCGCCATGGCTACTATTGACGTTTTATCCGACATAGTTCCCGTGATTTTTTCTACGTTCTTAACTATCCCTTCCACTCTTTCTAGTACGGGCTGTACCCTTGCTATAGCCTCATTGATACCGTCGACTGTCTTTAGTTGCGGAATTTTATCTTTTGCTATAGCTTTTGCCTGTAGATTGGCTGTTTTTATAATAATTTTAGGCGAGCCTACAAGCGGTTTATTGAGGATAAAGTCCGAGGATTCATTCATCCATTTTGTGTGCTTGCTAGGTATCTTGGCGTGTAAGACTACTATACCGGTATCCGTTAGTTCCATTTTTGTTATTTTGCCAACTTCAAAACCTGAAAATACGACCGGCATACCTTCGGCTATACCGTCCCCCGAGGTTGATGAGAGTTTTAGCTCGTAAGTCTCTTCAAAGGCTCCTTTTTTGTAGGCTATAAAAACCACGGAAAGGAGTATTAGACATACTATTGATACGACAAATATGCCTACTTTTAACTCAAGATTTTTGAACATATCTATCCCCGTATCGTTGTTTATTCCACTCAAAATCAAATATTGTTATTTCGTCTATAGCCTCTGCCGTCGCATCAAAAATCTTGTCCGCAAACAATATGTCTTTATGATCCGTAAGAAGCGAAAAAGGGCGCAAAAATAATATACTCTTAGAATATGAAATCGCTCGCAAATGCATAGCGCAAAATCTCTCCTCATTTGATATGTTCGGCTCACGTTTTTGCATTTTTTCGACCATCTCAATCGCTCTTATACGCCTATCCAGCGCACTCCTGTCGCCATTGTGATAATATATTACCACCTCGATATTTTCTAGAAGCGATAGATTTGATATAAGCGGAATATTTTTTGAAATTATTCCGTATTTATCACGCTTTGCCAGCTCTGCTGCCTCTTGCGACAAAGACTCCTCGGAGTCAAAGAATTTTATATAGCTTTTAGGGCTAATGATGCCACCTCGATAAATATTATTGCGTTAAATATCCTTACCATCCCCTTGAGCACCGAAATCGGAATACCAGTCATCTGCTTTGACGCCAAAAGCCCGGAGTAGATAGGGATGATACTGACGGCCAAACCGAATGCTACGCTTTTAAAAAGCAGTATCCCTATGTCGCCGAGACTAATCGATTTTGCCAATATATTGAGATACAGCTCAAAACCTGTGCCAAAAAACAAAAGACTAAAAAATGAGCCGCTAAGAACAGAGATAAAAGCAAAAAGATAGCTTAGCATCACTATTGAAACGACTGAGTTGATGATACGCGGCATCGCCAAATATCTTTTTTCGTCTATTCCAAAAGCCCTTAGGGTATCAAGCTCGTTGTTGACGTTCATAACGGCTATCTCTGTGTTCATTGCCGACGATGAGCGCAATGATATCAGTATGACCGTCAGTAGCGGAGCTATCTCCGTTATTACTACTCCAAATACCATCTCGCCCAGCATATCAAAAAGCCCCATCTGTTTTACGGCCCCCATAGCTGCGCCTATGGTGATAGATCCAAAAACGAAGCACAGGGTCAGAAAAAACGGCAATATTTGGACTGAGGTGAAATATACTTGCCTTATAAGCACCTTGCGGGTTGCCCTATCGTAAGACGACGGCGTCACCAAAAAAAATATGCAAGATACCGCAAAAACGACCAAATCATGTAAGTCGCGATAGTTGGCGACGACTTTTTCGCCTATCCCCTCTATCGCTTTTTTAATCATTTTCCGCCTGTTTCTTTGTCTAGCTCATCTTCGGCATTACCCGCTCTAAAATGAGTCAGGTTGTATTTTATTTTCTCAAGCCTATCTTTTTGATAATCGATGATTGTCTGTTTCGGTATCATACCGCCCGCAAATGTCTGCTCAGGTCTGGCTTTTTGAAAAAAGCTCTCTTTTTGTTCGTCTAGATGCTCTACTTTCTCAAACTTCATATTTTTTTCTATAAAGACTTCCAAATCAGGGTCTTTTTTAAACTCGTTAATGAGCGCCTTTTCTTTTGGGTCTTTGATGTTTTTGAAGTTATCGTAGATAACTATCTCTATAAGTCCGTTTATCTTTTTTTTCATCTCCATACGGCAGTTTGCCCTTGCGATTTCGATAGACTCTATCCCACCTTTTGCATAACCGTACGCATATACGTTTTTGCTGCTATGGACCTTGCCGTACCAGCTTGGCGCCCCCTCTATATTGATACTCTGGATACTATCTAGATACCCTTGGAACAGATAGCCGGTCAATGTCGTAACCAGCTTTAGGATTATCGCTTCTAACAAATTTGCCCCCCCTTATTTAGATTGGATTCTGGCTATCATAAGCTCCGATACCTTGTCATTATATATTCTGCGGCACTCATTTAAGATATCTACCGCTTTTTGCATATCCCCTTGTTCTCTAGCCTCTACGGCAGACTCAAAACATTCTACCATTTTACGGTTTTGTTCGTTGTTGTCCAAAAGTTCATATATTGTCACGGGTATTGTTTTGCCTTTGACCAGTACGCTTTCCAACTTTCTCGTCAAAAACGTATCGTCAAGGTGGGCTTTTGTAAACTCGCTGATTATAATACTTGTACCGTAAGTTTTATTTAGCCCCTCCAGCCTTGAGGCTAGATTTACGCTATCGCCTATGGCTGTGTAGTTGAAATGGTCTTGCGAGCCCATATTTCCAACGACGGCCGGACCGGTATTGATTCCAGCACCGATATTAATGGGGGGCAACCCCTCTTTTTGGAGCTCTATATTCAGCTCTTTTAGTCTTGCTATCATCTCAAGAGCCATTTTGCATGTTCTTGCCGGATGATCGTCTACCGCTACCGGCGCATTGAAAAAGGCCATTATGGCGTCACCTATGTATTTATCCAAAAGACCGCCGGATTTCAAGACTATATCCGTCATCGGGGTAAAGTATCTGTTGAGCAGGGTTACGAGTGCCGTAGGTGTTAGGCTCTCGGATATTGTAGTGAAATTCCTTATGTCGCTAAAAAATATAGTTATATCTTTTGCTTCGCCGCCAAGACTCAACTTGTCCGGATTTTGCACGAGAGCATCCAGTAGTTGCGGGGATAGATAGCTAGAAAAGGCGCTTTTGATGAATTTTGCTTTGTCTTCCTCTATCCTAAAAGTCAAAAATTCGTTTAGCGCAGCGGAGGCTATGAGTGCAATCAAAGGATAAAAGCCGTCAATCCATATGTTGTAGTGCAAATACATCGCTTTTAGCCATGTGAAAAAAGCCGCATAAGAAGCCACATATATAACTATTCTTATGGAGATTTTTTTGATAAAAAAAGTAAAAATAAAAGGCAGAAGCAAGAATAGCAAGATTCCGATAGGCTCGAGCTTTTCATAGCTTTTTATCAAATCATTTTGAAGATAGTTTGATATGAATGTAGCGTGGAGTATAGGTCCCGGAATTTGTCCCAGCGGGGTTGCTCTTATATCCGATATCCCTGATTCAGATATCCCTACTATTACGATTTTGTCTTTAAAAAAATCAGGTGCAATCTTTCCGCTCATGACATCCGCAAAAGATATACTCTTGTATGAGCCCAGAGGGTAATAATTTAACTTTGCAAAGCCGGTATCGTCGAAAAATATCCCTTTGCTTCCTATCTGTGCGATATTGCCAAACTTTGTGGAATTGGTCTCCATATCTTGATTTTGTGTAAGTCTGAGCGTTTGTACGGAAAGGGAAGGGTATATGTTTTTTTCATAGATAAATGCCAAGGGATAACGCCTAAACAGTTGATCCTTGTCTGGTGATGTGGAAAAACAGGCGGATAGCTTGACGGCTTCCAAAATGGGTTTTATATTTATTTCGGCATTCGCTATCTCATAGAAGTGTTGGGTGTCTTTGACTCTCTCCAATGCCGAATTACTCAAGGTGTCTATATCGGATGACGCTTGTTTCTGCGTTGCGTATTGTCGCAAAAAAAATCCGCCAATAACGTTATCCATTTGAGAAATAGTGTTTGCTAGTTTTTTATCCGACGTTTCCGTCGATTTTTCTGAAAACACTATATCCAAGGCTACGGCTTTAGCTTGCCCAAGCTTTTGGATACCATCGGCAAATACCGCTCTATCCCATGGCCATCGACCGTATTTATTTATACTTTTTTCGTCAACAAGGAGGGTTATTACTTGTTCGCTCGGTGTTTTTTTGTTTAGTAGGTAGTTGGTATCGTTGAATTTGAGTGAAAACTCATAAAATGGGGTAACCTTGAAATACCAAATCGGGAAAATAAAAATAGTTAGTAGTATGAGTAAGCCAAGCCTTAAGGCATGGGCTTTGCTCATTTAAAGCTCTCTAGTTCTTTAAATTCCTTTTCTATATCTTCGCCGATTTTTTTCTGATATGCTTTGTTGTTATCAAAGCTAACGGTAGTATTTGGCTTGATTTCAAAAGAGGCTTTATATTCAATAAACTCTTTTTTTAGTGCTTCTTCATATTTTTCGTATTCTTTGCCTATACTTTTCATATAAGCTTCGTATTCGTCGGCTTCTTTTTGCTTGTGGATTTCAAATTCGCCTTTTAGGGATTTGAGCTCTACAAGACCGTTTTTAAGGGAAACCCTCTTGTCTTTTTCATCCGAAGACACTATGAAATTTGTCCCCTTGACGCCTATCGTGGCAAAGTCGGTGTTGACTTTGGTTCCGTTGACGGCATACTTTTTTTGAACCGCATATAGAGCTTTCCCGGCGCCTTGCGTCATTGTTTCTACGTCGGATATCTCGAGTTTGCTCGATTCCGATAATGTCACGGTAGTGCCGTTGCTTAGCTTGATTAGGGCTTTTGAGGCTTCCGATGTTGTTATGATGTCTTTGGCGTATAGTTTTGTACCTACTGCCGCATTCGCTTTTGCTATGGAGCCCCTTTTGAGAATTTTCACGCTTCCTTCTATCTTTGCTATTTGGCCTACCTGCCCAGATGTTGCCGCAAAAACGAAGCCCGATAGTAAAAATAGAAACGTAAAAATTCTTTTCATAGTAGAGCCTTATCGTTGATTATTTATCACAAACCATCCATACATACAAATCGTCACTAGCAGGATCTATCCAGAATTTTTGAATAGACGCTTTTACGGTTTGGCCGTCCGTTGTTTGAAAGCTGTATGATTCCATCGACTGCGAAGACGATGTTTTTGTAGCGGTGGCCGATGTTTTTAGGACTGTGCTGACTTTTGTATTCATCTGCCTAGCTATCTCATCCAAAGCTCTGCTGATTGCAAGCTCTCTTTGGGCAGATCTCCCTTTCATGTGGATGGAGGAGATACCGACTCCCCCAAGTTTGCCGTCTTTGCTCGGCGAAAAAACCCACTCGGGCATTCCATTTTTCTCTGTTGCTACGGATTGTTGCGGCGCTTGACCGTCTATCGGCATTTGCGGTATAGCACATCCGGCTAGCAGTGATGCAAGAATTAACCCCGAGTAGATATTTTTCATATTATTTAACCATTTTGTCTATTTCTGCAGATAGCTCATCTTGAGCTTTTTTGGCTTGGAATTGTTGCCATAGAGCGCCGTCATTTTTGAATGAAGATTTAACTGCGTTTTCTGTCTCTTTTTTAACCGCGTCAGGATCTAGAGCGACTAGGATGTATAGTTCGCCGTCTTCTGCTATCCACATAGCTTTTTGTTTTGAGCCGGCAAGAGTTTGGCTTGCTACTTGTTTTGATACGTTGCTAGCAACTTTATCAACAGTTGCGGCAGTACCTACGCCCGTTACTTGTGTAAAATCTTTAAGCATGTTTGTCACTTTTACTTCAAGTTGTCTAGCTAGCTCGTCTCTTCCGTTTCCAAGAGCTTGAGTTCTTTGGAATGACATTCCGGCAGGCGTTGCAGCAGCTATACCAACGGCAGCTATACCACCCTCAACTTGTGGGTCTAGTACCCATTTTGGCGCATTAGCGAATTTATTTTTTACTTGTACCGGAGCTTGAGCCGTTTGTGGTTGCTGTGCGCATCCAGTGAACAAAAACGAAGTCGCAACTACCGCTGCGGCAGCTATAGATATTTTTCTTACCATTTTGAAAACTCCTTGTTAAAGTTTGGTTATTAGGAAATCGAATCAATTTTATCGACAAGACTCTTAAAGAAACGTTTTTGGCATTCTATTCTTTAATGTTATATTCATCGTTAATCGACTGCTCTTGTTTTTTATTGCTACTCCTTTGTTGGGCTAGCTTTTTGAATACATCGTAAAACTTGTCGAATCTAGCTTTCGTTTTAACAACCACTTCGTCGGTAGCCCCGCCTTTTGAAAGAGCTTTTTCGTAGTTTATATTCGCTTTTTCAAGTAGTCCCAACTCTTCATTTTTAGCCGCTAGTGCCTCATAGAATACGGCTAAGTCATAGTAATACGACATATCTTTGTCGCCTTTGTATTTTTCCATTTTGGCAATAATCTCTTGGTAATTGCCAGCCGGAGCCATGTCGAGTAGATAAGCTATCTCTGACGGCAGGGGCTTCAACTCTCTTAGCTGATTGGTTTTTTGCGGAGATATGTCGGATATGAATTGCTCAACACAATCTTTGATGAGTTCCGCAGATATCTCCATTTCGTTCGGCAGCAGATGCTGGCTTCTTTTTTCCGACTGTCTTTGCTTGCTGGAGTTGTAATTTTTGGTGTAATAATCTACACTTCCCCTGCTGATATTGAAGCTAAGTTCAAGCTGTGAGTCCAAGTAGCAAGCGTCTTTTTCGCAACTCTTTTTGAAACTGTAGTTGGTCACTTGAAGGCTAAGACCGTTTTGGGATACGCTATATATAGGATGTAGCAGTATATAGTTTGACTCCGTGATAGTCTCTTTGGTGATATTGACTATACGTTTTTTAAGCGCCTCTTGTATCTGTACTTCTGTTTTGACTTTCGGGTCTATGGCTAGAGAGATAAATTTTCCCTTCTTGTCACCGTTATCTTCCATAATTCCCTTGACTTTTGAAGCCTCTTTCGGAGCCAAATACGTCGGCACTATGATTTGCTTGCCGCCGACGCACCCCGTCATAAAAAATAAAGCGACAGAAGATATCAGCGTGGTTTTCAGAATTGTTTTCACCTTCTTATTCCTTTGGTTGGTTGTCGTCTTGCTTAGGCTCTATGCTGAATATGACATTATAGATATCATTTTCGGATAGATATTTGTCTAATCTTTGGGTTTTGCTTAGAGCATCGGCATAGCTTACCGTAGAATTATTGGTAAACCTGATGATGTTGGATGCTATTTCGTTCCCTTTAGAGTCTTTGAGTGCGAGCGTTAGCTCTACGGCTGCAAAGGAAGCCTTTGAAATAGCTTCGTTGGTACTCTCTACTTTTTTATCTTTTGCCGTAGCCGATAGCATTAGCGTACCGCTTGTTTTACTACCGCCGACTTTTAAGCCTTTTGCGCTAATTTTTTTTGCAAAAACTTTTACGTAATTTTTGGCGATATCGTTTTGTGCTGCGATATCGATTGATACTGCACTTTTTGTTTTTACGAATGCCGTCGTCAATTTATCGTAAAGTTTTACGTACTTGGAGGTATCGGAGCTTGGCGATATACTTTTTAATAGGAATGTTTTTTCGTTCATTGCGGATATTTCATCTTCCATTTCAATGAGTTTTTTTAGCCTCTCTAGTTCGCTTGACTGCATAGCTTCTGAATATTCTGACTCTAGTTTTTGCGCAGCCGAGTCAAGTTCCGTAGTTTTTTCGTCCGCAAGCAGCATCCTATCTACTTTGACGAGAGCATAATAAGTATCGCCGCTACTTGTTTTTTTTGCTACCTGATAGTTGTTAAACTTCATTTTTTTGACGTTTGCAACTATCGTATTTTCGGCTATATTTGAGTATTCCGTATTATTCAGCTTTTGCTCGCTTTTGTATTTTGACTGTACGGTAACCGCTATTTTTGAAGCTATGTCGTTAAGAGCCGCTTTTATAGCTTCTTCTGATGTTTCGCCTTCGCCCACACCGTAAAATGCAGACATTGTGTCTTTTTGTTCTTCTGTGTACCAGCTCGGAGGAGCTGCAAAAGATACGGTTGAGCCGAAAAATATTCCGGCTACTATGAGCGAATTAACGAATTTTTTCATTTTGACCCCATTTTATTTTTTGTTTGCTAGTTTTTGTCTGTCTTCGTCTATTTTAACTATTTTTTCTACGACATCTATGTATTTGTTTACGAATATTTTTTGTTTAGCTATCGCATAAGCCCCGACAAACGCATTCGGAATAGTCATGATAGCATTGTCTTTAAGTCTTGCAAGTCTCTTTTGCATCAATGCCGGCGATACTGCAGTGGCGACAGCAAGTCTTTGAACCTCTTTATCCAGTTCCCCTAGAGATTGGTATGTTTTTGCTATCGCTGTGGTATACAGGCATCCCGCCTGAATAGCTCCGTCGTTTATAGACGTCAAAACGGCATATATTTTTTTAGCCAAAGCTATTTTTTTCTCATCTATATTTGTATCGATATTTTGGATTGCGACTTTCCATTGCTCGTCCATGATTTTCTCTTTTTCGTCGGCTATTTTTTCAAGGTCTTTTATCTCTTGTTCTACAACCGGGATTTTTTCTTTATTGGCTTCTTTTGTCGCAGAGTCTTTCTCCATATCGCCAAGGGTCGCTTTTTTCCTAGCTACGGCGCCAATAGCTTTTTTGTATTCGCCTATCGATACTTGAAGCTCTTTTTTGCTGTTTGCCGGAACCATTGATAGTACTGCATCTTCAAGATTTTTATAGCTGTCACCCGTTATCGCATTTACAGGTTTTAGCGTACCGCCTTGGAATTTAATCATTTTTTCTATGCTTCCGGTTAGCGTGTAGATTTCCGGATATTCGTTGAAGAATGTATCTATTCTTTGGTATAGAGATTTTTCAAGAGGGGAGAGTTTGCTAAGTAGCCCTATTAGATTGCCGCTTTGTATGTCTGTCAAGTGAACAGTGCCAAAATATGGATCGTTTTCAAGTTTTTTTAGGATTGCTTTTTCTTGTTCCGGCGTAATAGGCGCTGTAATAGAGTCCATCCATGCCGCATCCACCGATATAGGCATTTCATTGATGATTAGATAGTTTGTTTTGATTATGGCCGTTGCAGTAGCCACCCTATTGATTTGTTTTTCCATGCTAGGTTTTTCAAGTAGGGCTGTTACCCCTTCTGCGGCACAACCGCCTATGCTTTGTGTGCTTACGGCGCAACCTGAGGCGAAGAATGCCAGAGACAATGAGAGTGCTATATGCGTGAACTTCATTTACTATTTCCCCTAATGTATTTTTTTGACATTTCAATATTACTTTTTATATTCTTAAATTAAATGCCATTTTATTACTTAAATATGACTATTTTTTAGGCAACTATTTTATTTTGTAAGTACAAAACCGGCTTTAGCGCCTTTAAAACTCGGCTGGCTAACACCTGGCGGCGCATAAAAGTATGTACCGTCCGTTACATAGTATTTTTGGCCGTCTATGTTGTAATAGTCCGCCCCTTTGCCTTCATAGGCGACTGCAAGCGACATGTGCCCCGGGTAATGTAGCCCCACCGAGTCGTACCCAAAAATCTCTCTATATAGGTGTGATAACAGCGTTGCCCTGTCTTCGCAGTCAGAGTAAGGCAGTAGTATGGTCTGCTCGGCAAAAAACGGCCTCTCAAAGCCGTATGCGTCAAAGTCGGTTTTGTATGTGAAGGCTTTTTGCGAAAATCTAAGGACGAAAGCAACAGCTTTCTCTTTTGAGAAGTTATTTTTTTTGATTTCCGCCATGAGAGACGATGATATTTCACTAATTAACGGCATGCCGGATCGTGACTGCATATAGATGCCGTAATCTGCCTGTGGATACATATCCATTAGCGCTGCCAACTCTCCGTTTGCTTTCACTATCATTTGGTACTGCTTACCATCAAAATCCCAGCTTAGTTTTATCGGTGAATCGTTCTTTCCTATATTTGGATTTTTGTGCATCACCATGTCCAGCTGTCTACCCATGCCGTCGTCCGGAGAGTTAAAAAAGTATATAGGCTGAGTGTAGTTGGCTCTTGGGTGGGCATCTACGGCAAATATATAAAATCTTGAGCCATCTTTGTCATAAAACGATTTTGAATAAATCTGCTGTTTGATGGATATGAGCAGATACGGCGTTTTATCTTCTCCCTCTGCAAACCTGGCTTTATATCCCATTCCTCTTAGCAAATCTATGGCGTGGAGGGTTTTTGTGAGCTTGGCTTCTTTTGCGTAAAGGGTATTTACAAGGGTTTGTATCATTACAAAGCTATCCCAATCGTTCAGATTGTATTGCGCTTTCGCTTTTAATAATTCTTTGACCAAAGGGGCGTCGTTTGCTTTGATATTTTCAGCTATTTTGGATGCGTCGCCAGAACTCGGGAGCTTTTTGGTAAATGCTACGGCATCAGGATCTATCGATATGCTAGAGCCAAAAAAGGCAAGTGAAAACATCTGCGGCGTCACGACAGATGGTGTTTTTACGACTGGTGGAGTTTCCGGTTTTGTCAGTTTATTCGGGTCTATTTGATTTATTTTTACGGTTTTTAATTGCGATTCACTAGGCGTATTGTCCGGAAGCGTATTTTTTGGTTTGGCTACAGGCTGTATCGGCTTTTCAACTTTTACCGCCGGTGCCTTTACGACGGGTTTTGGCGGAATAACGCTCATATTTTGATATGGATTTACTTTGTTCGGAATGCCGTCGGCTGTCTCTACGAACGCCTTGAAGGCTTTCATCTCTTTTTGATAGTAGTCGTTGTATTCATTGATTACGTTTTGTTTGTAGCTTTCGAAGTCGTCTGCCGCAAATAAAGCCGCCGACATCAGAAAGCTCAAGCCGAGTTTTTTCATAATTTAGCCCCTTTTACCGAATTAAGTGTAATGTATTGATATATTTTATACATAAAATGCTATTAAAACTACTCTTTTGCACCTCTCCATATTGCTTGCGATAGTATTTCGTTTTGAGCTCTAAATCTTTTGATGACGGTTTCCAGAAGTCTGACGGCGATAGATGGCTCAGCCCGTATAATCGTCTCAAAGTTTTTTGCGTCTATCTCTAACAGCCTGCATTCCGTAACGGTGGTTATGGTAGCGCTCCTAGGAAGTCCATCCACCATCGACATTTCGCCAAAAAACTGACCGGGTCCGATTGAGGCTATTTCCGTACCGCCTATCGTCACCTTTACTTTGCCATCCAAAATAAAATACATCTCTTTGCTCGTATCTTTTTCTTTGAGTAGCACGGTATTTGCGGACTTTGTGACTATAAACCCGTAATCCGCTAGCCTTTTGGAGTCTATCGATGATTTTATACTATCCCAGTCTATCCGCTCTTCTTTTTGGCTTTGTCTGGTATCGCCGTTTCTAAGGTAGTATTTGACAAGGGTTGTGCTGTCAAAAAAACCTTCTATCGCCGACATTTCAAATAATTTGCGTATTTTTTCGCTTTTTGAGGCTTCAAACCAAAGTAGTTTGTCTAGGGCAAAAAACTTGACATTCGAAAATAGGTTGATGTTTTTGGGGATTTCATTTCTTTTTGCTACAAAGGTGGTTGAGAATGAGTTTTCAAGCTCTTTGCTGTTT
>CAZVTM010000003.1:60015-100707 GCA_964630205.1 uncultured Helicobacter sp.
GTTTTGTATGCCGTATGCCTCTAGCGTATTTACAAAGCTTCTTTCAAATATCTGACTAACCAATGTATTTTACATCGTAAATTTGGTTGCAAAATCAGATAGTGCGGTTGCATCCTGATATAGCTTGGTAAACGTCTTTGAAAAGCACGATTCGTCTATATCCCTTAGATGCCTGACTGCTGTAGAGAAAAACCGTTTTAATTTGGCATATTCGGTATCGCAAGGCTCTATTGCGCATTGTTCGCAAAACATCTTTTGCGCCTCTAAAAGTCTGTACGCCTCTTTGAAGTGCGAGTCCAAAAAAAGCTCTATTAAAGCGTCGGCGGTAATATCTTTTTTCATCATGTCGTTGATTATATCACCTAATGCTTATATTAAAAATGTATTTCGATTATACATCTAGGCTTTGTGCTTTTTTAGCTTTTTTCATTCATAATGGGTAAAAACTAAAAAATAGGAGTTTGCATGAACAAATTTAAAGCTACCATTTCTTCTATAGCCGCGGCAGGGTTGTTGGCCGGGGGAATCAGTCTTCTTACGGTCAATGCTTCGGCAATAACTTTTAAAGAGTCTAATTCACAAGAGCTAAAGCGCAAAATGCCGGAAGGTGAAGCGGTGCTGCTCTCTTATCATGATGCCGTCAAAGATGCCAAGAAGAGCGTAGTAAACGTGTTTACTCAAAAAACTGTCAAACAAAAAGCCAAGCTAAATCCTTTTATGAATGACCCATTTTTTAGGGAATTTTTTGGAGGCAATTTGGGCGATATAGCACCAAAAGATAAGGTTGAGAGGTCTCTTGGCTCAGGTGTAATAGTAAGTTCGGACGGTTATATAATCACAAATAACCATGTTATAGCGAATGCCGATACCGTAATGGTTGTTTTGGCCGATGATAGGAAAGAGTACAAGGCAAAAGTTATAGGTAGCGACCCGAAAAGCGATATCGCCGTTATAAAAATAGACGCAAAAGATCTTCCCGCTATAGCTTTTGCCAATTCCGACAAAGTAAAAGAGGGTGACGTCGTATTTGCCATAGGAAATCCTTTTGGGGTGGGGGAGAGTATTACCCAGGGGATAGTTTCCGCATTAAATAAAAGCAATATGGGAATCAGCGAGTACGAAAACTTTATCCAAACGGACGCCTCTATAAATCCCGGTAATTCTGGCGGAGCGCTGATAGATAGCAGAGGAGGGCTGGTGGGGATAAATACCGCCATCATCTCGCCTACCGGACAAAACAATGGGATAGGATTTGCCATACCGTCAAATATGGCAAAAAACATAGCTAAGACATTGATAGAAAAAGGGAAAATAGAAAGAGGCATAATCGGTGTCTCCATGAGAGATATGGATGCTTCCGCAAAAAAATATTACGGCAGAGACGGAGGAGCGATAATAATGGATGTTATCGATGACTCGCCGGCTCAAAAAGCCGGTCTAAAGCGCGGTGACCTCGTAGTATCGGCAAACGGCAAGGAAATTTCAAGTTCAAGCGACCTCAAAAATACGGTAGGCTTTCTTGAGCCCGGTAGTGAAATCAAACTTGTCGTGATTCGGGATAAAAAAACGATAACTGTCAACGTAAAAATAGAAAAACAAGACTCTAAGACAGTTAAAAATGGGCAGGTTGAGCCGCTTGAAGGTTTGATGCTTGGGAATATTACTGATGAAATAAGGAAAAAGACAGGCATTCCGGCATCGGTCAAAGGCGTCTTTGTTCTTAGCGTAAAAGACGGGTCGCTTGCTTCAAGGCTCGGTTTTATAGAGGGGGATATTATTATTCAAATAGAAAATCAAGAGATAACTTCCGTAGGCGATATTAAAGCACTTGGAAACATAGAAGGCAAGAGGGTTTTTGTAAATAGAAGAGGCGTAATATACATGATGATAGCGAGCGAAAATTAATAAATCTGACAAAGTTTATAAGTTTACTTGACATTAAGAAAAATAATTGCTATAATTTTCCAACTTTTAAATAAGAAGGGATAGGGTTGGCAGGTATATCCACAAAATCTATCTATGGGCTTGCCGCAATGTTTGAGCTTTCAAAACATTATGGCAGTTCTCATATACAAATCAAAGAGATAAGTCTCAATCTTGGGATTCCGCAGAACTATCTCGAACAACTCCTCTCTACATTGCGCAAGGCCGGGCTTGTGGAGAGCGTCAGAGGTGCCGGAGGCGGTTATAAGCTAGCTAGAGATCCTGGTGAAATATGTTGTTGTGATATTGTGGAAGCTCTTGACGGTGACGTATGGCGAGTGGAAAATCCACTTTCCAATGAAGCTTTAAAGCTATTTTGGGACGAGAGAAGCGAGATGGGCAAGGGCACGTATGCTCTTAGCCTCAAAGAGTTGCTAGAGTATGAAGAGAAAGCCGCCGCAAATTTGGTTTACTATATTTAGGGGTAAAAAATGAAAGTAGCAAAGAGCGTAGAGGAGCTAATCGGCAAAACGCCGCTTTTGCGGCTAAATGGATTGTCTGATGCAAACGGGGCGGAGATTTACGGTAAATGCGAATTTATGAATCCGAACGGTTCCGTCAAGGATAGAATAGGTGCGAATCTAATAAATACGGCAATAAAAAGCGGCAAAATAACAAAAGATACCGTAATAATAGAGCCGACAAGCGGCAATACGGGAATCGCACTAGCTTCTATATGCGCCGTTAAGGGGTTGCGCCTTATTCTTACGATGCCTTCCTCGATGAGTATAGAGCGTCAAAAATTACTTAAGGCTTATGGCGCAGAGATAGTGTTGACTCCGGCGGAAAGAGGGATGCGGGGCGCCGTAGAGACGGCTGATGCTTTGGCAGCCGGACATCCAAACAGCTTTATCCCGGGGCAGTTTGACAACGATGCAAATCCGGATGCACATAGGCACTCTACCGCTCTAGAGTTGATAGAAGATACAGGCGGAAAAATAGATATATTTGTGGCTGCGATAGGCACCGGCGGAACAATAACCGGAGTCGGAGAGATACTGAGAGCCAAAATACAGGGAATCAAAATAATTGCCGTTGAGCCCAAAGATTCTCCGGTATTGTCCGGCGGAACACCGGGGCCTCATAAGATACAAGGTATAGGTGCCGGTTTTGTGCCTAGCGTGCTAAACAAGGGTGTATTTGACGAGATAATCACCGTTAGCAATGAAGATGCGTTCGCTGCGGCAAGAGGCATAGCCAGAAGCGAAGGGGTGCTTGTAGGAATATCCGCAGGGGCAAATGCGCATGCTGCTTCTATCATTGCGGCTAGACCTGAGAATAAAGGCAAAACGATAGTTACGGTTTTGTGCGATACGGGCGAGAGATATTTATCGACACCGTTATTTGATTTTTAAAAGGAATACACAGATGAACAACGAAACAATTTCAATTCACGCAGGATACGACAAACACGCCGGTGAAAAGACTATGGCCGTGCCTATCTATCAAAGTACGGCATATGCCTTTGACGGGGCGGAGCATGCCGCAAATCTATTTAGCCTAAAAGAGCTCGGCAACATATACACAAGGTTAATGAACCCGACGAGTACGGTGCTTGAGACTAGATTTGCCGCTTTGGAAGGCGGGGCGAGCGCTGCAGCTACGGCTAGCGGTTCCTCGGCTATTTTTTATGCGATTGTCAATCTCGTGGCGGCAGGCGAGAACTTCATAGCTGCCAACAATCTATACGGCGGCTCGATGACGCTTTTTGGGCATACGCTAAAGAGATTTGGTATCGAAGTTAGATTTTTTGATCCGAAAAAACCGGAGACGATAGAGGCTCTGATAGACGATAAAACTAGAGCCGTATTTTTTGAAAGTTTGTCGAATCCGGGGATAGATATTGTAGATTTTGACGCTATCGTGGCTATTGCCGACAAATATAATATTATCACGATATGCGACAATACCGTAGCCACTCCGGTGCTATTTAAGCCTATAGAAAACGGGATAGACGTGGCGGTGTATAGCACAAGTAAATATGTGACCGGACAGGGGCTTGGAATAGGGGGTATGATAGTAGATAGCGCAAAAGCTACCGCAAAAATCAAAGATAACCCTAGATATGCGCATTTCAACGAGCCGGATGCGAGCTACCACGGGCTTGTTTATTCGTCTTTGCCGTTTCCTCCGTTTGTCCTTCGTGTTAGACTAGCACTTCTAAGAGACATCGGTGCTGCGCCTAGTCCTTTTAATAGCTGGCTCTTTATCCAAGGGCTTGAGACTTTGACCATTAGGATGAAGGCGCATAGTGAGAAGGCTTTGGCGGTTGCAAAATTCCTAGAGTCTCATCCGAAAGTCAAATCCGTCAAATATCCGGGGCTCTCATCCCACAGAGACCATGCCTTGCTCAACAAATACTTCACGGATGGGCTGGCTAGCGGACTTCTCTCATTCGAGGCTGAGAGCTTTGAGGCGGCAAAAGCGGTCGTAAATAACGTAAAGATATTTACCCCTGTCGTAAACATCGGGGATAGTAAGTCTCTAGTTACACATCCGGCAAGCACGACACACTCGCAAATGAGTGCGGATGAGCTGGCAAAAGCCGGTATTAGCGATAAGCTTGTGAGGCTAAGTATCGGTCTTGAGGATGAAAATGACTTAATAGAAGATTTGAAGGCGGCGCTCGGCTGATTTTGGGTCTCTATTACCCAAAAATTGGTACAATTTCGGCAAATTGACAGACTAACCACAAAGGCCTTGATTTGAGCGGTTTGCCCTTTACCCATCTGCATCTGCATACAGAGTATTCGCTCCTTGACGGGGCGAATAAGGTAGAGGTGCTTGCCAAAAAGCTAGCAGACCTCGGATTTACCGCTTGCGCCATCACTGACCACGGTGCGATGTTTGGCGCTATCCACTTCTACAAAACACTCAAAAAAGCAGGCATCAAACCTCTTGTCGGTATCGAAGCATACATCCATAACGGCGAAAACATCGATGACAAAAATGTACAGAGTTTCCACGCCTGCCTCATAGCCAAAAACGAGATAGGGTACAAAAACCTTATGATACTTGCCTCCAGGGCATATCTAGAAGGATTTTACTATGTCCCTAGAATCAACAAAGCCCTACTAAAAGCCCATAGTGAAGGGGTCATCTGCACTAGCGCCTGCCTAGCGGGAGAGGTTGCCAGACACCTAAACGTAAACACAAAGAGGAATTTCAAGCACTTCACACCCGGCGGATACGATGAGGCAAAGAGGGTTGCGCTTGAGTATCGTGAGATATTCGGTGATGATTTTTACCTCGAAATCATGCGTCACGGCATCGAAGATCAGCATGTTATAGATGAGGATATTATCAAACTCTCTTTGGAGACAGGTATCAAACTTATAGCTACCAACGACACGCATTACACTGACCCAGACGACTCTGAGGCGCACGAGGCGTTCATGTGTATATCTCAGCAGACGACGCTAGACGACCCAAAGAGGATGAAGCACTCGGTTCACGAGTTTTTTGTCAAGTCCGCAGAGCAGATGGAGCGGATATATGCAGACATCCCCGAAGCCCTCATCAATACCCAAGAGATAGTGGACAAGTGCGCCCTTGACATCAAGCTGGGCTCCCCTACGCCGCCTAATTTCAAATTTACCAAAGATTGGACAAACCCGCAGACGGGCGAGCCTTTTGCAAACGATGATGAGCTTTTTGCTTTCAAATCGAGAGAGGGGCTTGTAAAAAGACTAGAGTTTATAGACCCTGCTAAGCATGATGAATACAGAGCCAGACTAGAGGTTGAGATAGAGGTCATCAACAAGATGAAATTTTCGGGCTATATGCTCATCGTTTGGGACTATATCAGATACGCCAAGGAAAACGGTATTCCAGTGGGACCCGGCAGGGGAAGCGCCGCCGGTAGCCTTGTGGCGTTTGCACTGGAGATAACCGACATTGACCCGCTCCCTTACAATCTGCTGTTTGAGAGATTTTTGAACCCTGAGAGGGTGTCGATGCCCGATATTGATACCGACTTCTGCCAAGAGAGGCGGGAAGAGGTTATCGAGTATGTGGCACAGGCATATGGACGGCTCAATGTGGCTCAGGTTATTACATTTGGCTCACTCCTTGCCAAGGGTGTCATCCGCGATGTCGCAAGAGTCTTGGGGATAGCCTATGCCGAGGCGGACAGAATAGCAAAGCTCATCCCAGAAAAGCTGGGCATTACGCTAAAAGAGGCGTTCGAGCAAGAGCCAAAAATCAAAGAGGCCGTAGACTCTGACCCGAAAATAGCAAAAATGTGGGAGTTTGCCGTCAAGCTAGAGGGGCTAAAACGAAATGCAAGCACGCACGCCGCGGGGCTTGTAATTTCCAATGAAGAGCTATGGCACAAAACGCCGCTTTTTAAAAGCAATGTTGGGACGATAGCGACGCAGTACGACGGAAGATTTCTTGAGGATGTGGACCTTATCAAGTTCGACTTCCTTGGTCTAAAGACCCTTACGGTGGTGGACAACGCCGTAAAAATCGTAAAAGAGAGTTATGGAGTAGATATAGACTTTAACGCTATGCCGATGGATGACCCCAAAGTCTTTGAGCTTATCCAGAGTGGGGCTACGATAGGGCTATTCCAGATAGAGTCCGACGGTATGCAAAACCTTGTAACGAGGCTGAAGCCGACAAGCTTTGAGGATATCATAGCGATACTTGCTCTCTATCGACCGGGTCCGATGGAGTCAGGGATGCTTGACGACTTTATCGAGAGAAAGCATGGACGAAAAGCTATCGAATATAGCTTTGCCGAGCTCCAAGAGATTTTGGAGCCGACATACGGTGTTATCGTCTATCAAGAGCAGGTTATGCAGATAGTCCAAAAGATAGGCGGCTTCTCCCTTGGGCAAGCCGACCTTGTCCGTAGAGGTATGGGTAAAAAAGATATCAAATATATCGAGGAGCAAAAAGCGTATTTCGTTGAAGGGGCGGCAAAGCAGGGGTTTGATAGCAAAAAAGCGGAAGATTTGTTCGACCTCATCCTCAAATTTGCCGGATACGGCTTCAACAAGTCTCACTCTGCGGCATATGCGATGATTACCTATCGTACGGCATATCTGAAGGCTCATTATCCGACGGCGTTTATGGCGGCCCTTCTAACAAGCGAGATGGACAATACCGACAAAATAGTCAAATACATCGATGAGATGAAGCGGATGGGGATAGCGCTGCTGCCTCCATCTGTCGCCAAAAGTTCTATTGACTTTAGACCGTCTCACACGGATGAGGGCGGCGAGGCGATACTTTTTGGCCTTGGAGCGGTCAAGGGCGTGGGTGCGGCCGCGCTAGAGAGTGTACTAGAGCAGCGAGGAGTTGCCGAGTATGTGGATTTACCGGACTTTTTGAGGCGGATAGATAGCCAAAAAGTCAACAAAAAGGTTCTTGAGAGCCTAATAAAGTCTGGCTCTATGGATAGCTTCGGGTACTCTAGGCGGGCGCTACTGATGCAAGTTGAAAGTCTCGTGGAGGCGGCGCATGAAGCTGGCAGGGCAAAGAAAGATGCCGGAAGTTCGCTATTTGGCGATGACGAAGAGATGACAAAGGTCAATCTGAGTATATCCGCAATCCCAGAATACGAGGCAAAAGAGATACTTGAGTTTGAAAAAGAGACACTTGGATTTTATGTCTCAGGGCATCCGCTAGATAGCTTTAGAGAGAAGCTAGACGGTATCAACTATACACTATCAAGTGAACTTGACGAGCTAGCGGATGGCTCAAACACCATGATTATCGGTAAAGTAGAGGGGATAGTTCACAAAATATCCAAGAAAAACAACCGTAAATTCTCCATTCTTACCATCATGGACTTGCACGGCTCGGTGGAGCTGATGATATTTGAAGACCATGTGAAGCTACTTGAAGAGATGAACCTTGAAGAGCCGATAGCTATTGCGGTATCGGTGATGAAGACGGAGCAGTTTACGAGGATAACACCCAGAAAAATACTTTCGTTAGATGATGCCAAAAAACAAAAAGTAGATATTAAAAGAGAGATCAAAAAACCGGAGCCTCCTAAAAAAATAGAGAATCTGGTGGTGGAAATAAGCCCTGAGAGAGATGCTTCGCTAATCGATAAAATACGGGAAATTGCCGCCGGCTCTCCGGGCGACAAAAGATTGGTGCTGAAAATAGTAGGGCAAAAAGAGAGCGTGTTTATTGACACGAATATGATGATTTCAAACGACTTTTTAAGTAGGCTTAGCGCATTTGCGGCATCGCAAAACGGTGGTAATGCGGCGTGAAAAAGATAATATTTTTTGCTTCTCTTTCCACCTTGCTTTTTGCAGACAACGGCTTTTTGATAAAGTCTGAAGAGCCTTTCGACACGGGCAAGATACTTGAGACGATAGAGCGCAAAGCGGCAGAGGACGCAACTGTCGAGAAAATGGTAGAAGACGCTGCAATAGAGGGCGGTATCGAGGTTGCATTGGCAAAGGCGATAGCTAAGGTGGAGAGCAACTTCAACCCAAAAGCGGTCAGCAGCTCAAATGCCATAGGCGTTATGCAGTTAAAGATAGAGACGGCTGTCAAAGATATATATGCCACTTTCTATCAAAGTACGGTATTGCCGGATAAGGAAGCGCTATTTGATCCGAGACAAAACGCCAAGCTAGGGGTTGCATACCTAAAGCTTTTGCAGCAGAAGTATCTCAAGGACATTAATGATACTAAAAGCATAGAGTATTGCACGATAGCTTCTTACAATGCGGGAGCCGGAACTGTGCTACGGACTTTTCACGACGACAAAACGGAGGCGGCAAAGGTAATCAATTCGCTAAGCTCTGACGAGGTGCTAAGACGGCTAATGAACGACATGAGAAGCGAGCAAGGCAGAAGATACGTGGTCAAGGTGCTTGAGGCAAAAAAAGGATATAAAAAAAGCGTTGAGGTACAAGGGGAGTGAGCTTGCATAAAAAACATACGACGATAAATTCCGTATGCACCTACTGTGGTGTAGGGTGTGATATAGTGGCCGTAGTTGAAGATGGGGAAATCAAAAAAGTACATGCCAGAGAAAACGGCGTCGTGAGCCGTGGGAAGCTCTGCATAAAAGGCAAAGAAGGCTGGAAATACGTTTACAGCGATAGACGTATCAAAGAGGCGAGGGTTAAAAAAAGTTTTTTTGAAAAAAATAATGAACTGTTTAAAACAAAAAATCCACAAACTTCCTTAGGCGATGAAAATTATTTTGTGATACCTTATGCCGAAGCATATGACGCAGTAGCTGCAAAACTAAAAGAGATAACAAAAAAATATGGAGCCGGTGCGATAGCCGGAGTCGGAGGGGCTAGAACATCATGTGAAAGCAGCTACTCCTTTCAGCGTTTCATGAGAAAGGTTGTTGGCTCTCCTCATATAGACAACTGCGCTAGAGTGTGTCATTCGCCGTCTCTTGCAGGGCTTAGGCGTACAATAGGAGAAGGGGCTGCCACAAATCCGTTTGACGATATATTTAAAGCCGAATTTTTGCTCGTTATAGGCTCCAATACCACTGAGGCACACCCGATAGTTGCAAACAGGGTGATAGAGGCTGCCAATGCCGGTGCTACACTGGCTGTTATGGATGTTAGGGAAATACAGCTGACCAAAAAAGCCAACTTCCAACTTACGATTCCTTATGAGGCAAACTTGCTTGTGCTGAATATGATGGCGTATGTGATCCTAAAAGAGAAACTCTACGACAAAGAGTTTGTCAAAAAAAGAGTGGCCGACTTTGACGTTTACAAAGCCGCAATTTTAGCTGATGAATACGCAAATCCTGAGTTTTTTGCAAAGGTGGCGGGATATGAGAGTCTAGCGACAAAAATAAAAGAGGTCGCCAGAACATATGCAAAAAGCCGCTCCATGATACTTTGGGGTCTTGGGGTGACGGAGCATCTGGACGGTTCGGCAGCGGTAAGCGCGATAGCCAATCTGGCTATCATCACCGGAAATATAGGCAAAGAAGGGGCAGGTCTTATGCCTCTGCGTGGGCAAAACAATGTCCAGGGGACTTGCGACATGGGTTGCCTTCCTTATTATGATCCAGACTATCAGGTGCCGTCTGAGATAGGGCTTAAGACGCAAGATGTTTTGGCTGCCGCAATGGATGGCAAGATGAAAGCCCTAATTAACATCGGAGAGGATATCTCTCATATTCACGCCAATCTAAATATGGTGCAAAATGCCCTTGAATGCTTTGATATGATAGTTACTAACGAGGTTATAGAGGCCGATATGACGGCAAAAGCCGATGTGGTATTCGGGGTAAAATCGGCGTATGAAAAAAAAGGTGTCTATACAAACGCCGAGAGGAGATTGCATCTATCTCACCCTATTGTTCAGTGTGGACTCCCCGATGATTGGGAGGTGCTAAATGAGCTTACCAAGCGTCTAAGTCCAGACCTTGCGTTTGGTTCACAAGATGAACTTTGGAGCGAAGCTAGAAGCGTGATTAGCAGATACGTAGGGGCTAGCTATGAGAGATTGGAGGCAAATCCGGATGGTCTTCAATGGCCGGTTGAAATAGAAGCCGATACGCCAAGACTGCATGAGAAAAAATTTCGGACGCCGGACGGTATGGCGAAGCCGTACTATCAAAAGTATAATCCAAGAGGTCATATAGCCGAAATGTTGAATGCCGAGAGCGGATATTGGCTTACTACCGGGCGGACTATAGCGCATTACAATAACGCCTCCCAAACAAGAAGCGTAGAAAAGCTAGTTGAGGCATACGATAAAGATGTTTTATTGGTTAGCCACGAGGATGCAAAAAAGTTAGATATGTCAAAGCCGGTTACGCTCCGCTCCGAGTATGGAGAGAGCGCTCCGCTTATGCCAAAAGAGTCTAAGACAATCAAAAAAGGGACTTTGTATACGACCTTTCACTTTAGAGAGTCAAAAGTCAACTATCTATTTGGGGACGAAGGCGATGAAATCACGAAAACATCGAGATTCAAAGCCGTCAAAGTCTCATTGCTACAGTGATACGACCGAGTCGCTAGAGAGTAGCGATTCCACCGTCTCCAGGGCATTTCCGGCGGCGCCGACTTTGAGATCGCCCGCGAGTCCGTAAAATTCTAGGCAAGCTCCGCACGAGAGCACCGTAACGCCGCACTTTTCAAGCTCTTTTAACGCCGCTATCACGTCACTGTTTTCATCTTTTGTCGTTAGCATTACCCCTCTGTTTACAAAGATAATTTTGGATGGTTTTTGGCTTACATGAACCATTGCCGATAAAAATCCCTTGATGAGTTTTGTCCCTAGTTCTCCGCTCTCGCCTATATAGTCTGTTTTTACAAATACTATTTTGGAGCCATTTTTTGCAGCCGCCGCTTCGCAGGCATATCCTTTGACCCCCGTCACTACGAACTCGCCGTTATCTAGTGTTTTTACCGAAGCTTCTATGCCGTTTTGTTTTAAAAATCTCAGCACATTCTCTTTTGATATCTCGGTATTAAGCAGTATCTCAAAGGCTTTTTCAAAATCCTTTTTCTTCAATGCCTCAAAAAGGGCTAGTATCGGGTCGGGACGTTACCTTCTCCTATCGTATCAAGCTTGGTTTCTAAGTATGAAAGGCTCGTCAAATATCGTGTATATTCGGTGTAGCTAACATCGCTTAGATTGATGGCTGTTCTCTGTCCGCCAAAAGCTGCATCTACCGGTTTGCTGTGTATCTGTAGTAAGCGGCAGACTTTCGATGGAGATGGTAGTCAAATGCGTAATGCACAAGATACCTATGGTTGTCTCAAAGGCGGCTTCTACCCATCTAGGAATCAAGAGCGCACAACTACACGGTGTAACACTGGTCGGATTTATGAGGGCCGGAAAATGAATATCTATATCCACTCATCTAGAATAGCATTTGACAGGGCAGTAAAAGCTATAACTCAGGAGCAAAAAAAGTTTTACTTGGATTTCAATCACGCTCCAAACCTATATATGCCGCAAAGCGGCTTGTTTGGCGAGAGGCTTAGAAGCAAAGACTGATATACGATAGATAGCTTATCCTCGCTGTCTTATTTTTGCGCTGAAGCGGCAAAGCTACTAGAGGCAAGAGGGCGGGAGATTGTGTATGTGGCGGCAAATAAAGAGGGCTCGTTGTCTGTTGATTCATTGTCGGCGGCAAAAAAATCGGGAGCCGAATATCTATTTTGTGCAGTTGTTGACGAAGATACTTTTTTTGTGGAAGATATGGCGGCGGTGGCTCAGTTTTTTGAGCCTCAAAAGACGATACTTGATATATCAAACGGCGTCAAAAAGATTGATTCTCCAAAGGTTTTGGCTGCGATACTTTGGGGCTATAAGCTCGGCGGGTTTAAAAGCTCCGGTGTGGCGTTATGCGATGATGCGACGGCGGCAAGGCTTGACGGCATAGATTTGACCGTTTATGCTCATCTAAAATCGGCGTATGAATCTTATGTGTTTGACCCAGAAATCTTACAAGCAAGAGATGTTTTTGTCTCAGAGCTAAAAAACTCCCTAGGGGACGATATTTTTTTATTCGTAGAGCCGTCAAAATGTCTTCCAAATTCCGTTTATGTTGGATTTAAGGGGATAAAAGCAAGAGATTTTATAAGGACGCTCGCATTAGAAAATATATTTGTGACAAACGGAGAGTTTTGTTCTTTGGCCATGTCAAAACCTTCAAGGATTATCTCTGCTCTCGGTTTTAGCGAGGATGAGAGCAGAAATGCTATTAGCTTCTCGTTTGCATCTTTGGACATTGATGGGGCCAAATATCTAGCATCAAAAATATCTTTCAGATATCGCCAAATCAGAGCCATTATGTTTTAAAAACTAAAACTAACTTCAAGCCCGTACGGATATAATCAAATCAAAAAAAACAGGATACAAAATGCAAGAACAAAAATCTCAACTTACAGACTTCTTGGACGCCCTCAAGCTAGCGGCAGCAAATATAAAACCTACGGGCAAAACAAAAAGCATTGGCTTGTTCGACGCAGTCGGTATGACTTTGGCAGAGGATATATATTGCCGAAAACCGCTTCCTGCTTTTACGAACTCCGCCATGGACGGCTACGGCGTCAGATTGGCGGATGCCGGTAAAAAAGTACCGATTAAATCCTCTGTGTTTGCCGGGGATGATTCGGAAGATATCGTGATATCGGACGGTGAATGTATCAAGATAATGACGGGTGCTTATGTTCCGCCTAGCGTTGAGGCGGTAGTCCCTTTTGAAAATGTGTTAGGAGTTGACGATGATGGCGTGATTTTGCCTGAAGGGTTGAAGCGATGGGCAAACATAAGAAAAGAGGGTGAGGAGTCAAATATAGGCGACAAGCTACTCGGTATCGGCGACACTTTGAGTGCCGCCGCCATAGGGACTTTGGCAAGTCAGGGAATATTTGTCGTAAAAGTAGCCGCAAGGCCTAGAGTCGCCGTAATATCAAGCGGCAATGAGATAGCCGAGCCGTGGGAGAGCGCGGGCAAGAGCCAAATCTACAATTCGAACGCCTCTATGTTAATGGCGCTGTGCAAGGAAAAAGGGTGCGAACCGGACTACATCAAGCTTATATCCGATAGCTATGACGCTACCCTTGAGATGATACGTTCGCTCAAGGGGTATGATTTGATATTGACTACCGGCGGCATAAGCATGGGCGAAGCTGATTTTATCGGGAAGGCTTTTTTGGAGTGCGGGCTCAAAACAATATTTAAAAAAATAGCGTTAAAGCCTGGAAAGCCGACAATGCTTGGCTATTTGGGTGATGCCGTCGTTCTGGCTCTCCCCGGCAATCCGATATCGGCAATAGCCAATTTCTATGTGTTTGGCTCAATAGCAATAGCTAGACTCACCGGGGCAAAAGATTGCAATATATCCAGCGTTAAAGCCGTAAATAAAAATAGCTTCGACATCAAAGCGTCAAGGGCAAATCTTATACTTGGGCATTATGAAAACGGAGTTTTTGAGGTGTTTGAGAATAACAGATATGGATCCGGAATGCTAAAACCGATGGTGAAAAGCAATTCTTTTATTTTGACTGGAATGGGTATAGATAGATTGGAGGCCGGAGAATACGTCGACGCCGTACTGATAGGCGGTGCTTTAGGCGAGAATTTTTTTGATTTCGTGAGAGTAGGATGAGTAAAGAGCGCTTTTCTTTTGGACTGTTTATTTGCTCATTGGCTTTATTTGTCTGGCTCTTTGCGTTTTTCCTAAAGCCGTTTGTGGTCGCATCCCTTCTTGTGATGTCAACATTCGTATTTTCAAAAAAAATAGAAGAGCGACTTTTTGCTTTGAAATATGAGATTATTAGTCAAAATAGGGAGCTTATTGCTGCCACCGTCCTCACGGCTGCGCTTGGTATGGTTTTGTTTGTTCCGGTTGGATATGCGGCAGTCAATATTTTCGGCAACATTCCGGCGTTTGGTTTGGATGATTTAAACATGATAAAAACCAAAATGCTTCTATTTATCGATAAAAGCGACTTTTTGGGCGCCTACATACAAACAAAAATAACAGACAGCATAAACACTCTATTTAGTGCCGACTTCTGGACACGCGAAGCCTCTACTATTCTTGCGGGAATGGGCGGTTTTTTACAAGGGGTTGCGACCTCTATAACCGAATTGGCTCTGGTTGTGGTATTTTTCTTTTTACTCCATTGGTTTAAAAGAGACATAGTCGTTTTCATAAGGTCCCTCCTTCCGCTAGATGAAGGGGAAAAGGAGCTTTTGGCATTCGAGACCGTCAGTGCCATTTCGGTAGTTTTTCTAGCGCTACTGGGAATCATGATAGCGCAGGGCTTGGCGTTTTTTGCTCTGATGCTTTTTTTTGATTACAATGCCCCGCTGCTTGGTTTCTTCGCTGGATTATCCTCGGTAGTTCCTATATTCGGTACGGCTCTTGTTTGGATACCTGTAGCGATTAGCGAGTTTGTGAAAGGAAAATTGCTAGGAGCCATAGTTATTACCGCATATAGCTGGTTCGTAATGGCCTTTCTTATCGACAACTTTTTGCGGCTTATACTTCTAAATAAAGTCACTAGATTGTTAAAAACAGAGTACAAAATAAATGAGTTTTTGCTCTTTTTCTCTATCGCTGCCGGAATCGGAGCTTTTGGTTTTTGGGGATTTATTATAGGCCCATCAATAACGGCGCTTTTTTTATCTTCGGCTAGGCTATATGCCAAGATTTCCGTTAAATAGCCGATAATCTGTTCCAAAAATTAAAAAATTATAGTACAATGAAATAAACATCGAAAAAAATAAGGAGTAGAGCGTGGCTAAACGGGTTGTATTGGTGGATGACTCCAAGACTATACTAGCTACCGCACAGATGGCGGTAGAGGATTTGGTTGCCGCAGGAGTAATAGAGTTTAAGGTATATCTGAATCCTCAGGAGCTTTTGTCAAATCTGTAAAGCGGAGCGGAAAATTTTGATCTTTTAATTAGCGATATTAATATGCCGCAGATGAACGGTTTGGATTTGGCTCAGGCTGTTAAAGCGGACGTTAGATTCAAGCAAAAGCCGGTCTTGATTCTAACTACGGAGAGTTCCGCAGACATGAAGCAGAGAGGCAAAGATATAGGGGTGACGGGTTGGATGGTCAAACCGTTTAGCGATGACAAACTAGTAAAATCAATCAAAATGGTGTTGGGAATATAAATATGAGCGACGCAGAAAACATAAAAAATAGAGCGTCTAAAAATAAGTTTTTGACCTATTTTTTGGGCGATGAAGAGTATGGCGTAGATATTTCGCAGGTGCGTGAAATTATCGCTATGATGAAAATAACCCCCGTTCCTAGAACTCCAAAATACGTTGCGGGTGTTATAAACCTGAGAGGATCTATCATTCCCGTTATAGATACCAGACTTAGATTTGAGATGCCACCTCTTGAATATACGGAACAGACGGCCATTATAATAATAGAGATAAACAAAGTAAGCATAGGCTTTGTGGTGGATAAGGTCGAAGAGGTGCTGACCATAGATGAGGCAAATATATCAGAACCGCCTAAATTTGGGACGAATATCAATACTGATTTTATAAAAAATATTGCAAGAATGGGCGAGATGGTTATTATGATACTCGACCTTGAAAAGCTATTTGAAGCTGAGGAGCTTTCAATGCTAGACGCTATGAGCAAAACAAACTAAAACGGGGAAGTTGATATGGGTTGGCTAGATAATATGATACTTAAAAGTAAATTGTTGCTTCTAACCGCCGTGATGCTACTGGGCATAATATTTTTATCCGTCAAGGGCTTTATCGGTGCGGCGCAGTGGATAAGCGAAGTCGATAGCGTGGGCAAAAAAGAGTCTATACAAGCTATGGCAACTTTGAGGCTTGATAGGGAGAGGGTCATTATCAGGGCTCAAACATTGTCTGTTTATCAATTTGAAACAAGCCAAAATCCAAACGCTCTTCTTAGCGTTCTTGAGCAAAGACAGAAATCATGGGCTTTGTTTGAAAAAAATATGAAGATTTATGAGCAGTTAATAGCTACGGAAAACGGCAAAAAAGATTTTGCTGACTTTATGGATAAATACAAAGCTTGGCGTGGGGAATATGTCAAGATTGATAACACCATAAAAGACTTGCCGAAACCAAGGAAGCCGCCGCTTATTCTGCTCTATTTGCGCAGTTTAAAGCTGAAGTTACCCATATGATACCGATATCAGATGCTATGGGGGCTGCATTAACAAAGCTGCTTGAGAGAAGAGAGGTCGGCATAGTTAAGGTAGCAGACACGGCTCATGAAGAAGCTTCTAATTTCAAAGTAACCATAACGGTTTCTTCCGTGATTATAGTAGCCATAGCTATCCTCCTTGCCATCCTGATTATCCGCTCGGTAACTATGTCTATCACAAAAGCGGTTACCACTATTAACGACGGAGCTCTCCAAATATTATCCGCCTCCGATCAAGTTGCATCTAGCTCTACATCTTTGGCACAAGGAGCAAGCGAGCAGGCAAGCAGCGTTGAAGAAGTAAGCGCAACACTTGAAGAAGCTACAGCCGGTGTTACATCCAACACTGAGAACGCAAGACAAGCAGACATCCTCGCAAAACAAGCAAATACGGCCGCAAAAGACGGTCTTGCAAAAGGCGAAGAGCTTGTAGAGTCAATGAAGGAAGTTACGGAGTCTGCCGCCAAGATAGCAAACATAGTAAAAACCATAGACCAAATAGCTTTCCAAGTAAACCTTCTAGCTCTAAACGCAGCCGTAGAAGCCGCAAGAGCGGGTGAACACGGTCTTGGATTTGCCGTTGTTGCCGATGAGGTTAGAAACCTAGCCCAAAGAGCCGCAAATAGCGCAAAAGAGACGGGCGTTGTTATCGAAGAAGCTGTTGCCCAAATCAAAAAAGGCTCTGAAATAGCAAATCTTGCCAGCAATTCGTTTAGAGAGATTGACGATAAGGCCAAAAAAGTATCTGATTTGATAGGCGAAGTAGCCCTCTCTAGCAGAGAACAAGCTGAAGGTCTAAACCAGCTAGGTATGGCTATGAGCCAAATAGATCAAGTTACTCAGCAAGTTGCGGCAAATTCAGAGGAAGCTGCTGCGGCAAGCGAAGAGCTGAACGCACAAGCTGCCGCTGCGCTTGAAGCGATTGCGGCTCTCGCTAAGATAGTCGGTATAGACGTAAACCAAAGCGGCATACATCAAAAATCCCCTTCACGTCCAAAAATGGAACTAAAAAAAGAGATTAGACATATAGCTTCAAAACCTGCCGCAAGACCGCAGACTCAGAAGCCGTCTAAAAATGCGGATGAGATATTCCCGCTTGATGAAAGTGATTTGAAAGAGTTTTAAGATGCAGATTGACGGCGATAGACTAAATATATCTCTAGATTTAAAATACGATGAGATAGAAGAGTTAAAAAAGTTTGTACTCCCTAGGCTTGAGTATATAGAAGAAGTGGGCTTTGAGGGTACCGATGATGATTTTCCGACTTCGTCGGCCATCATTGCGTTTCTTATTAGTCTCAAAAAAACAAAGCCGTCCCTAAAAATAGATATGCTCGATAACAAAGAGTATTCTTTCAAAAAATTTGGTAAAGCCAGTTGGATATGCTATGAGTAGAGAGCAATTAAAAGCGATTTTTATCGAAGAGGCTGGAGAGATAATCGAAAAGCTCGACGGAGATATTATAGACTTTGAGGAAAATCCGACTAATAAAGAGATTATGAACGAGCTCTTCAGAGGTGTTCATACGCTCAAAGGCAATGCAAACGCATTTGGTTTTACGAGACTTGGCGGTTTTGTTCACCATTTTGAAGACTTGCTTGATCATTTCCGCTCATCAGATGCCGCTTTGCCGGACGGAGCTGTTGATGTCTTGCTTAACGGCGTAGATATGATCAAGGAGACCATGAGTTACGAGGTCAATGAAAAAGATGGGGTTCCGGATTCTTACGACGACTGTCTCTCGGCTATTATAGCTCTCCTTGACCATAAAGAAGGTGGATCTCAAAAGTCTGCGCCGCAATCATTGCACGACCTTGCTGCAGAGTTTGGCGATAGTTCCCAGGCGGCTACTGATTCGCCTAAATCTCAAAAAGAGTGCGAGAAACACATGGAACAGGGTGTTAAAAATTCAATAGGCCTAAGCAGTGCGGAAAACGGCAAAAATATATATCTTATAGAGCTTTCTTTTGATAAGGATATATATTTTAGAGGCTACGACCACAATTTATTTTTTAGAATACTCGGCGAAATGGGCGAGATAAAAGAGAGCTATTGGAATTGCGAAAGTATACCGACGCTGGATGCCTTTAGTTCTGAAGAATCGATGTTTTCTAACGTATCCGTTATTTTTTCTTCCGACAAAAGCAAAGCTGAAGTTGAAGAGATATTTGAATTTTTGTTTGATAACGAATATAAAGTATCCGAAATACAAAGCAATGTTAAGACCGATACCCAAAAAGTAGCCGCTTCAACAGCGGCTCAGGCGGAACCTGAAGTTGCGGCGATAAAGCAGGAAGAGCAAAAGATTCAATCGATGCCGTCAAAAAAAGACGATTCTAAAGACAAAAAAGAAGAAGCCGTGGCTGCCAAATCTTATATCAAAATAGATACGGCAAAACTTGACGAGCTCTTTGATACCGTCGGTGAGCTTGTTATTGCGCAGAACTTTATAGCTCAAAACGAAAAGATAAAAGATATAGGCGATCCGAACATAAATAAGACGATAGAGATACTATCAAAAATAACGAAAGTCATACAAGATAGAGTTATGTCTTTGAGGATGGTCGCCATACGAGATACCTTTGAGAAAATGAAGAGAGTTGCTCGTGATACGGCCAAAAAGACAGGTAAAGAAATCAAGCTTGTAATACAGGGTGAAGATACGGAAATAGATAAGACGATGATAGACTCTCTTTCTGATCCGATAGTTCACATGATAAGAAATGCGATAGACCATGGTCTCGAGCCGAGCGGAGAAGAGAGGGTAAAAAACGGCAAAGAGAGAGAGAAGGGACAATCACTCTAAGGGCGTACCACAAAAGTGGTAATATCATTATTGCGATATCGGACGATGGTCGCGGTATAGATAAAAATGCCGTATTTTCAAAAGCCGTAGAAAGAGGACTTGTATCAGCCGACGACGTGCTAAATGATCAGCAAATATACGCACTTATTATGCAGCCAGGGTTTTCTACCGCAAAGGTTATAAGTGACGTATCCGGAAGAGGTGTTGGGCTTGATGTAGTCAAAAACTCTATTGAAAAGCTTCGCGGCAAGGTGGAGATAACTTCTGAGCTTGGCAAAGGAAGCACATTTTCGATAATACTTCCATTGACTCTAGCTATTATCGACGGCATACTTGTAAAAAGCGGCGATGATATATTTATTATCCCTACGCTTAGCGTCGTAGAGTCTTTCGTTCCTTCGAAAGACATAGTTCACATGCTAAAAGGAAGAGGCGAATTCGTAAATCTCAGGGGTGAGCAAATTCCTGTCGTGCGCCTAGATGAGGCACTGGGTCAAAGCGGCGAAAATAAACAGCCTATTTGGGAGAGTACCCTTGTTTGTGTAGAGAGCGAAAGGGGAAGAATGGCTATATTGGTAGATGCTCTTCTTGGTCGCCAGCAGGTTGTTATTAAGACGCTCGGACGCTCTATGGCAAAAATAAAAGAGATTTCCGGCGGCGCCATACTCGGCAACGGTGATATTGCGCTAATACTTAATATTGACGGTCTGTGCGCGGATACGACGGATAACACGAAGTAATATGCTAAATATAGAGATAACCGCCGAAGAATTTGAAAAAATAAGAAAATTCGTCAAATCTAAGGTCGGTATCTCTCTTTCCGACCAGAAAGCTACTATGGTGAGAGGGCGCCTTCACAAGAGACTTCATGAGCTTGGGATGAGCTCTTTTTCCGAATATTACAGGTATCTCAACTCTCCGGAGGGAGAAGAGGAGATATCTAGCTTTATTAATGCAATCTCAACAAATGTAACATCTTTTTTTAGATCTCCGCATCATTGGACATACCTCAAGGACAATCTAAACGAAATTTTCTTATCTAAGCCGAATAAAAAAATACGCATATGGTCTGCCGCTTGTTCAAGCGGCGAAGAGCCTTATTCGATTATGATATTTTTAAGAGAAAATCTAAAGGATTTTGATAAGTGGGATATAAAGATACTCGCTACCGATATATCGCATAAAGCTCTTACCAAAGCTCTAAAGGGCGAATATCGCGAAAAAGACGTAGAATCAATGCAAAAAGCGATAATTCACCGTAATTTTACTTCCAAAAAAACGGCGACCGGAATTGTGTATGAGATAGACCCATTGCTTAAATCAAAGATTATGTTTAGGACTTTTAACCTTGTAAATGATGATTTTTCTGTATTCAAATTCCATTTCGATATCATTTTTTGTCGAAATGTTATGATATATTTTGATTCTGAAACTAGAAGAGCCCTCATTTCAAGATTCGCAAAGCTTTTAAACAAAGGTTCGATGTTTATCATAGGGGATTCGGAAGCTATCATCGAAAATAAGAACGAGTTTGCTTTGATTAAATCATCAATATATAAAAAAATCTAAAAAACCGAAAGGGAAGAGTAAGATGGAAGAACTAGAAAAAATAAGCGATGTAGAGCTTCTTGGTGAAATACAAAGAAGATTTGACGAGAAAAATAAAACACTAAGAGAGATGGAGTTTTTAAATAAGAAACTCATCGATTTGAATAAAAGGCTTATGGAGGTTGATTCGGTCAAAAGCCAGTTTTTATCGCTTATCAAAAATGAGTTCAATAACCCTATATCGTCGGTGCTTAATATATGTTCCCATCTTATATCCGGCAAAAAACCGGAGAAAGCTCACGAACTTACCGAGATGCTTCATATGGAGATATTGCGTCTCGATTTTCAAATAAAAAACATTATTGCCGCCAGTGAAATAGAGGCCGGTAAAACCGAAAACTACTATATGAAGGTTGATTTTGCGGGCATTATGGATGATGTAAGACCGTCTTTTTACTATCTGATAAAAGATAAAAACCTAAATCTTGAGTTTACGGATGAAACAAAGGGCGATGTTTTTACCGATGCCGGAAAGATATATTTAATACTTTTAAATCTTGTCTCAAACGCTTGTGAGTATACGTTTGAAAACGGCAATATATGGGTTGCCGTAAGAAATGACGACAAGAATCTTTATATAGACGTCAAAGATGACGGAGAAGGTATAACGGTAGACAACAAACTGCTTGTATATAATAGATTTACACAGTTTAGCAAGGGGGCTACGAGAGCAAAAACAGGACTTGGGCTTGGGCTTAGCGTCGTAAAAGGGGTTGTCGAAGCGCTTGGCGGCGAAGTAGATTATGATAGCGAAGAGGGTAAAACTGAGTTTAATATAACAATACCTCTTCCTAGCGAAGATTTGGTCCGCGGAGGTAGCGGAGGCTCAAATGATATATTGTTTGAAGATTTTGACGATGCGCTAGAGATGTAAGAGAGTCCGGCATGTACGAAAAAGTTTTTATCCACGTCGGACAGATACATATAGGCTTTACACCTACCGAGATTTCAACAGTCCTCGGTTCGTGCGTTGCCGTATGTCTCTTTGATAAATACAAGATGGTTGGCGGCATGAACCACTATCTTTTGCCTCTTTGGAACGGAAACGGACTTCAGAGTCCGAAATTTGGGAATGTATCGATACCAAGAATGATACAGTCCATGATGGATATAGGATGCAATCCTTCAAATATGGAGGCAAAAATATTCGGCGGAGCCAGCATCAATATCTCATCATCGGAAGATATGATGATAGGTAAGAGAAATATATTTACGGCAAAAGAGATACTAGACGAATATAAAATACCTGTAATTGCCGAAGATACCGGTGGGGCAGTCGGTCGTCGCATCATGATGAGAAGCGATACCGGCAAGGTATTCATGAAATACGCCGGACAAAGTGGAGGATAATAGTTTTGAGTATCCGTGTTTTAATAGTTGACGATAGCGCTACCGCAAGAGCTGTTGTAAGAGAGGTTTTGGAATCAGACCGCGAAATAGAAGTGGTCGGCGTGGCGCAAGACGCTTATATAGCCAGAGACAAGATAGTCGAATTTCGCCCTGATGTCGTATGCCTAGATGTTGAAATGCCAAGAATGGACGGCATTACGTTTTTGAAGAAGCTGATGGTGCATATACCGACGCCTGTAGTTATGATATCTTCCCTTACGCAAAAAGGGGCGGCGACCACCCTTGAGGCTCTCGAGGCAGGGGCTGTTGACTTTGTCCCTAAGCCGCATTCAAACATATATGACGGCATCGATGAGATAAGAGAAGAGATAATTTCAAAGGTTAAGGCTGCCGCAAAAGCAAAAGTAATACACAAAAAAGCCTCGTCAATCATCCAAAAGGTCAGTTATACGGCTCTATCCGAGACAACCGATAAGGTGATAGCGATAGGCGCTTCGACGGGTGGCACCGAGGCTATTAAAGATGTTCTTGTGAAGTTGCCGCCTAATATTCCGGGGATTATTATAGTCCAACATATGCCTCCCAACTTTACCAAGTCATTTGCGGATAGACTGAATGAAATATGCGCCATCGAGGTCAAAGAGGCCAAAAACGGCGATTTTTTGGGTGTTGGCAAGGCTCTTATCGCTCCTGGCGATTATCATATGGTATTGCGTCGCTCCGGAGCTAGATACTTTGTGGAAATAGGATCCGGAGAGAAAGTATCTGGTCACAGACCAAGCGTGGACGTGATGTTTAATTCTGTAGCCAAAACAGCTGGAGCAAATGCGATAGGCGTTATACTCACCGGAATGGGGGCTGACGGCGCCAAGGGGATGTTGTCTATGAGAAATGCCGGCGCCAGAACGATAGGGCAAGACGAAAATAGCTGTGTGGTATACGGAATGCCGAAAGTGGCATATGAAATGGGCGGCGTGCAAAAGCAATACGATATAGACAAGATAGCGGAAGCTATCGTGAGAAATGCGGAAGAGATGAAGTGAAAAAACCAAAAGCGGTATTTTTGGATTATGCGACCCTCGGCGGTACTTCGCTTGAAAAAATCAAAAAATATGCTGATTTGGATGTTTATGAACTAACCTCAAAGAGTGAGATATTATCGAAAGCGTCGGATGCTGAAATTGTAATTACCAATAAAGTTGTTTTGGACGAAGATATCTTGGCTGGTTTACCAAAATTACGACTCATTTGTATAGCCGCTACCGGCGTTAATAATGTTGATTTGGCGGCTTGCAAGAGGCTTGGTATTGCTGTTACAAATGTCAAAGGTTATTCGACGCAGAGTGTTGCGCAAATAGTTTTTAGCTCCCTTTTTTCCATGCTTTCAAAGGTAGGCGAGTTTGACGGCTACGTCAAAAATGGACTTTATGCCAAAAGCTCCATATTTACATGCATGGAGCCGCAGTTTTGCGAAGTATGCGGCAAGACTATGGGTATTGTCGGTTTCGGTGAAATAGGGAGAAGCGTCGCAAAAATAGCCAGAAGCTTCGGTATGAAAGTTGTGTATTTTTCTACCAGCGGACAAAACAGCCAAAAGGGATACAAAAGGGTTTCGCTGGATGAGCTTTTAGGCAAAAGCGACATAGTCTCTTTGCATTGTTCGTTGAATGAAAAAACGAAAAATCTAATAGGGCAAAAAGAGATCTGCAAAATGAAAAAAGACGCCATATTGATGAATTTTGCAAGAGGCGGAATAGCTGTTGAGGCCGACGTAGCATTTGCTATTGACCAAGGGAAATTGGGCGGCTATGTAAGCGATGTTTTTGACGGTGAGCCGATATCACCGGATTCTCCGTTACTAAAGCTTTCGGATAATTCTAAGTTGGTGCTTACGCCGCATATAGCATGGGCTAGTGTCGAGGCTAGAAATAGGCTGGTGAGTGCCATAGCTACAAATATAAGAGCGTTTTTTGATGGCAAAAATACAAATAGAGTGGTGTAAGGCGACAGCGTCAAAGATATCCTCTTTTTTAAGCTCCGATATTGCCGTATATAGCGGCTCTATGAGTTTTATAAGCGTGTTTTCTTTTATACCGTTTATGATGCTTGGAATTTTTATTGCCGTTAACGTCTCGTTTTTTGGCGAATACTTTAATTTATTTCAAGATTTTTTGTATGAAAACCTTTTTGAGGGAAGTGCGGACGCTATTATCGCACACATAAACGTATTTTTGCAAAATTCGTCAAAACTTGGGATATTCGGCGTCGTGTTTGCTTTGTACTCGGTATTTATTTTTATCAAACAGCTTGATTATTGCATACACAGGCTAGCAGGCATAGAAAACGTATCGTTTGGAATCGGCCGCTTTTTGAAGTATTTTGCGATTATGGGATTTGCCGTATTTTCGGTTTCGCTGTCGGCTGCTTTTGAGGCTGTTGGCGGATTTCTCGGTTTTGGTATAGCAGCGTTTGTGGCGTCGGTGGCGCAGATGTGGTTGGCCTTGGTGTTGCTTTTTTTGGTAATATCTCCGATTAAACATGGCTTTAAGAGGGCTGCCACATATGCTCTTTTGTCGGCTTTTTTGTTTTCCGTGTTCAAAAAACTTTTTGTTTATTATGTTCTTTTTAGTGCGTCATACAATACGATTTACGGCCCATTTGCTACGTTGTTTTTGTTTTTTGTCTGGCTTAACTTTTCATGGTATGTATTCTTTGCCTCTTTTAAGCTATATCTAAAATAGTGGAATATATTTTGCTTTGAGACCTCAAAAACAGAGGTTTTATGGATGGCGGGCGCTTTTTCCTCGGTTAAAATAACATCCAGCACGATAGTTCTTAGGCTTGAGGCAGACGATAGGTTTTTGGAATATCTCAAAAATACCGTCAAAAAAAGCTTTTCTACGGCCATGATTATGCGCCACTCTATATTTATTTTCTCCAGAGAAAACGAGAGGCATAGAAGAAAAGTGTTTCTAACATGGGCCGCAAACCTACTCTCAAAAGAGCTTTCGTCCAATAGAAAAAATCTTTTTGACACTATGTTTCACTCCTGTGATCTTCCTATAAATATTCAAATAGCTTCCAAAACATCCCTGGTCGGCGTCAAAAAAGCATACGCTTATTTTAGCGGCGGTATTTTGTCCATTAAGTGTTACGGCAAAGAAGCGCCTTTGTTTTCATATATTAGGGCGGCATTAAGGGGAAAATGCGAGATTGACCAAACTTTATATGAGCTAAAGATAACATCTTTGGATAAGAGCGCAGTATTGTATATAAAGTCTATTTTTTCAAAAAAGCTACTGCTTGGAATGGAGAGCTACGAGATAGTTTATTCAAAGCCTGAATTCGAGAGATTTGTATCCGAAATTTCAACCCTTGGCTCAAGCTATATCGATACGGCGGCTCTGGAGCGGGCAAAAATGATGTCGCTGCTTGGACTTAGCGGAATGCTGACGCCGGAAAATATAAAAAAAAGGTATTTTGAACTCGCAAAAAAATATCATCCGGATTTACATACCGACAAAAGCGAACAGGAGCGAGCTTCGTTGTCGATGAAGTTTCTGCAGATTAAAGAGGCGTATGAGGCTTTAAGATAATTTTTTTTGATACAATAATGTAGTAAAAAGTAATAAAACAAGGGTGCTGTTTGCTTGAAAGCAATATAACAAAAAGATTTTTGGAAGACCAAAACGGGATACGTAGATTTAGCATACGCTTTATGGTATCCGTATTCTTCGTAGTATTTGCCGTTATTAGTGCTTATTTTTATTATTCTGCGGTCAAGACGTTCGAAGATGAGAATGAAAAAATCAAAAGCGAATATATCGAGCTTCAGAAAAATCTTCTCAAGACCAGAGTAGACCAAGCCTATAACTTCATAGAGAGCATAAGACGCTCATCCGATGCCAAGCTCCAGGAAACTGTCAAGTCGAGAGTCCAAGAGGCTTACAACGCCGCCAATTTTATATACGATAAATACAAAAATAAAGAGTCAGAAAGCGCTATAAAACAAAGGATAATAGACGCGCTAGAGAAGATGAAGTACGACGGCGGAAAATCGTATGTATGGATAACTGACTATAACAACAATGCGGTAACGTATCCCGGCGATCCTTCGATGGTCGGCAAGTACATAGGCGGTGTGCAAGACTTAAATGGCAACTATACCGTTAAAAAGCAGAGCGAGCATGCGAAAAAGTATAAAGAAGGGTATCTAAAGGATTATTATTCAAAAAAAGGTGAGGATGGCAAAAAGCGTTTTGAGCAGATTACATATGTAAAAGACTTTGGCCATTTTGATTGGTATTTCGGTAGCGCCATATTTTTGGACGAGCATACAAAGAAAGTACAAAACGAAGTTTTGGACGCCTTATCTATGCTCAGATTTGACAACAACTATATTTTTGTGGATACCCAAGACGGTTACGCTTTGCTTATGAACGGCAAAAAGCTCTCCAAGCCGGAATATATTGCCGATATAACCGACAAAAACGGCGTAAAAGTCATAAAAGAACAGCTTAAGGCGGCAAAATCATCCAAAAGCGGCGGATATGTAGAGTATATATGGCATGAGGCGCAGCTAAATAAAGATATGCCGCATTTATCTTTTTGCAAGATGGTTGACGATTGGGGCTGGAAGATAGGCACCGGACTTTATGTCGGCAAGATAAACGATGAAATAGAGAGGCGCAAAGAGAGCTTTAAACAAAAAATTATCGGCGATACGCTCGTTTTGGTCGGCTTGCTTGTTTTGCTTGCCGTTATTGTTTTATTTATAGCGTTTGCCGTGGATAAGAAAATAACAAAACTGTTTGAAGCGATGAATAGCAAAATAGATTCGCACTCGCAAGAGCTTTTGGAGCTAAATAGGACGCTTGAATATAGGGTTGAAAAGGAGAGTAGCAGAAGGGTTGAGCAAGAGGTGTTTGTGATACAGCAAAGTAAAATGGCTATGATGGGCGAAATGATTGACACTATAGCCCATCAGTGGAAGCAGCCGCTTTCCGCCTTGATGATTATGACGGACGAGCTTTGTCTGCAAAAAGAGGCGGGCGAACTCTCAATTGAAGAGCTAAGAGAATTTGCGAAAGAGTTAAAAACCCATATTAGGTTTATGGGGCAAACCATAGACGACTTCAGAGGCTTTATGAAACCTTCGGAGCAGAAAGAGGACGTAGAGATAAGCTCTTTAGTGCACTGGGTTGAGACCATATATGCTAAGCAGTTAAAAAACGAAAATATTGAATTAGAGCAGAAAATAGAACAAAAAATATCGGTCAAGGGATATAAAAATGAGCTTTCGCAGGCTCTTTTGAGCATAGTTTCAAATGCAAAAGATGCGTTAAAAACAAAGAAATCAGGGGGCAAAATTTCCATTCGCGCCTTCAGAGACGGGTCAGCCGTCGTCTTGGAGATAGAGGATAACGGCGGCGGAATAGATGAAAGCGTATTGCCTTCAAGGCTATTTGAGCACAGAGTAAGTACCAAAGGTGAAAACGGAAGTGGTGTCGGACTGTGGCTATGTGCATTGATAGTCAAAAAACACGGCGGAGATATAAGGGCTTACAACAAAAATGAAGGGGCGGTATTTGAAATCATCCTGCCTGCGGAGTGACTCTGAATTTATGGCTATGGCGGCAAAGGAAGCTGCTAGGGGGGTAGCTATGAATATGGGTGGGCCGTTTGGGGCTGTGATTGTCAAGGACGGCGATGTGATATCTAGAGCTTCAAATGAAGTGCTTTGCACCAATGATCCAACCATGCACGCCGAGATAAACGCCATCCGTAAAGCCTCCAAAAAACTTGAAACATTTGACCTCTCCGGGTGTGTGATATATAGCTCTTGTATGCCGTGTCCAATGTGTCTTGCCGCCATCAAATGGGCAAACATCAAGACCGTGTATTATGGGGCAACAGCAAAAGACGCTGATGTGATAGGCTTTCGTGACGAGATATTTTACGGTGAACTAAATATCGACAAAATCAAAAATCTTGAGCTTATCCCATGTGAAAGAGAACTATGTTTGGCGCCTTTTGAGCAGTGGGTGCAAAAAACAGATAAAAAGGGGTATTAGTTGCCTCCAAATATATCAAAAACACTTTTTGTATTTCAGACTTCCAGACAAGTACAAAATTTTTTATTTAACAATCAAAATACTTTTGTCCATGCTTGCAGCCTATCGGATTTTATCGATAAGACGGCGCTCGTAGAAAATAGGTTTAAGATTTCAGATTCGGCGAGACTTGCCCTTCTTCGTAATTCAGCCCTTAAAGTAGATATGGGTCGGCTTGGATTCGAGCGGAGTTTTTTGGATTTTTTGTCGCATAGTGATTTTTTGTTTAGTTTTTTTGAGGAGCTTAGAGCCGAACAAAAGAGCATAGACGATATCAGAGGCGAGGATATTTACGCTGCTTTTGAAGACCATTTGGGTCTTTTGGAGCAGTTGTTTTCGCAGTATAAGATGGAGTTGGAACGGCTTGGCGTGTATGATTTTATATCTGTAGATAGATGGATTGTAAATACGCCATATCTTAAAAACTTCGATGAGATAGTCATTGAGTCCATGGGGCTTTTTACCGCCTTTGAGCTATCAATACTGAGTGAAGCCGCTGCGGTTGTACCCCTGAAGCTTATCTTTACGCTGGACGAATACAACCGCAAAATGGCAAAAAAATTTCAATCGGTCGGCGTAGACATAGGAGATGCACGTGGTAGATTGCACATAGACCTCGGCGCAAAAAAACTTGTATCGACTGATGATATATCTGTGTCGCACACCACAATAGGGGCATATAGACTTAAAAACAGAGCATATGAAGCGGCTTTTGCAATGAGCAAAGTAGCTGATTTTATAGCGGCCGGATATGAGCCTGAGCGGATAGCCGTTGTATTGCCGGATGAAAGCTATGCACCCATGCTTCGTTTATTTGACAAGCACGGCAATCTTAATTTTGCTTTTGGGGAACCGCTCTCAAAGAATAAAATGTATGTCGCCTTAGCTGCAATGCTGGCTTATTCTGCAGGGGAGAGTGTGTTGCAAAAGCTGGAATCAATGTCGCTTTTGCCGCTTTGTCCTTATTTTGACGGACTATATGAGCATGGTGGTTTTGATGGATTTGCGCAAGCTATGGATATTTTTTTGGCGTCCAATTTGTGGGAGAGTACTTCGTATGACGTGGTCAAGGAGATATTTAGAAGGGCGCTTTATGATTTTTCAAAAGAATCTTTCATATATGAGAGTATGAGGAGCGGCGAAGTCGGGCAATTATTTATATCCATGCTCGGCTCAAAAAAGCTAGATGACGTAGGCGGCGGACGTATCAAGGTTATAGGCGTGCTGGAGAGCAGGGGTGCACAGCTGGATGCTGTAGTGGTGCTCGATATGAACGAAGAGTTTTTCCCGAAAAAAATAGATAAAGATTTATTCCTAAATACAAAAATAAAAGAGCGCGCCGGCATCCCAACCGTTGAGGATAGGCAAAATCTCCAAAAACACTTTTTTTATGAGATGATGAGGAGTGTCAAGGAGTGCGCATTTGCTTTCGTAGAGAACGACGAAGCAGCTCCAAGCCCGTTTTTGTTTGAGATAGGCGCCAGCTTTGTAGATGTAGACGAAGAGGAGCTAGAGCGGCTCTATTTTGACAAAAGAGAGTTTGAAGCCACAGAGCCGATAACTTTTGATGATACGCTAAGTCTTCATCGTCAGTACCTCATCGCAAAAAACAAAGAGGCGGTTAGTGTCAGCGCATTTTGCGACTTTTTGGCGTGCGACAAGCTGTTCTATCTGCGGCACATCATGGGTCTTAGACGAGAGGAGCTGGGCGGCGTAGATGAGCGAGCACAGGAGATAGGAAGCGCTTTGCACAAAGCCCTTGAGCTTGCCTTTGACCCAAAAAACGGACACAAATTTGAAAACGGCTCTGCTCTGATGAGCTTTATCAAAAATGAAGCTTTGCGCGAGATGCCGCATCTGGCGGGGGATTTTGACTTTTTGTTTGCGCTTCGTCAGATGGAGAGATTTTGCGACGAGGAAGTGCGAAGAGAGCAAAGCGGACGCAAAGTATTTGCCGTGGAGACGGAGATAAAAGGGGAGCTTGAGGGCGTCGCCTTTGAAGGCAGGATAGACAGGATAGACACCGTGGGCGACGCATACGCCCTGATAGACTACAAGACTGGCGGAGCGCAGATAAAAGCCGAGAGTGAGAAGTCTGCAAAGGGCTCCAGAAAATACCAGCTGACCCTGTATGTAGCCCTGCTACTTCAAAAGGGATATGAGATAGAAGGGGCATACTACTACGATGTACTACGGGGCACCCTCGTAGCCGAAAAGACGCTTGAGGCCAAGCTTTCACTACTGCCTACCCATATCGAACGCTTCACGGGCAAACCGACATTTACGGGCACAAGCGACAAAAAAAACTGCAGATACTGCGATTTCGTCGACATCTGCGGCGTGCATGCGGGAGCGGCGGAAGAGGAAGGTGAAGATGAAGGCTGAAAGCGTATTTTTTGATATAATCCAAACAGATATCAAATAAAAAGTCAGAGAAGGACGATAAATGTTGACTCTTCAGATAGACAACAAAGAGATAGAGCAAACACTACTTGCGAGGTTTAAAAGCGTTGACGAAATCAAGCGATATTTTTATGAGCTGGTGTCGGAAGATTTGGAAGATAAGCACTTGGCAAAACTTTTGAAGCAAGACAACAAAAAAGATTTTGTCTCAAAGGATGCCGTATTTGAGGTCCTAGACTCCGTCAAATGAATGTCAACTACGAAAAAAGCTTTTTAAAAGACATTAAAAAGCTTGACGACAAAGCCGTTGCCACAAAACTAAAAACGATACTACTAGACCTTGAAAACGCCGCAGTTTTGCAAGATATGCAAAATATCAAAAAGCTAAAAGGGCACGACAGCTATTACCGCCTCAAAATATCGGATTATCGACTTGGGTTTAGCTACGAAAACGGCGAAATAAACATCATCCGTTTTTTACATCGAAAAGAGATATATAAACTTTTTCCGTGAAAGTAGCTTGATAAACAGATGAAAATATTTTACGAGTTCTCGGACTTTGATTTAAAAGCTGAAATCCCAGAAGCTTTCAGAAAATACTTTTCCGAGAGCTGGGGTAAAGTCAAGACCTCAAACTACTGCGGCTCTATGAAAATTGGCGATGAAACCATATCAATACTTCCAAAGATAGACAAAGCGGATGAAGATGCGAATATGCGCTATCTCGTCTATATGCTTTCATTCGTTTATGACCTGAATGTTGACGAGACCACAAGCGCCACGGATACAGAGCAAAGCCCGATACTAGAGCTTTTGATTTCCGTTTTTTGTAGAGATTTGCTTTTTGAGGTGGAGCGAGGGCTATATCGTGAGTATATATCTCGCCAGGAAAACATACGAACCCTAAAGGGCAGATATTTGGCAGGGCTGGACGCTAGGCACAACTTCTTTAGAGACAAGATTTACTGCGAATACGACGAGTTTAGTCCGGATAACTATCTTAATGCGCTATTTACTCATACTGTCAAGTTTTGTAGGCAAATAACAAAAAGCGACGAAAACCGCAAAAGACTTTCTACTCTTGCTCTGATGTTTGACGAGGTGGATACGGCTTATCAGAAAAAGCCATTTGTATTTGGTAGGCTTAACGAGAGGTTTAAAAAGCCATACTCGCTCGCTATGCTGATTCTCGAACATCTAAGCGTCAATATCGGGGCACACGGCAAAAACGAATGGGCTTTTATGTTTGATATGAATGTTCTTTTTGAGCAATTTGTCGGCAAGCTAATAAAAGAGATAGAGCCGTCAGTGATGCTTCAATCCGAGAAAAATTTTGGTAATCTCAAACTTCGCCCTGATATACTCATACCAAACAAGCTTATCATTGATACAAAATACAAACTCGTAAGTTCAAAAGAAGAGATAAGCGCACAAGACAAATATCAGATGTATGCATATGGCAAAAATTTTGGCGTTAAAAATACAGTGCTTTTGTATCCGAAACATTTAGATGGGGCGGATGAGATGCTTTGTTTGGGCGACAAAGATGTGAGTATTGAGTTAAGACTGAACAGTATTAATTTGCAAATTGCAAAACAAAATTTTAGTCAATATATTTGCGAAATAAAAAATCAACTAAGCGAGAAAATGCAATGACAAAAACTGAACTAGCACAAATTTTAAAACAAATGTACGATGACGGTGTAAAACATGGCAATGAAGCTGTAGCTATGATTCACATGTTTGGCATCAAGTATGGAGACCAGATTGAGGCCGCAGATTCAACACCTCAAGAAATAGTTGCGCTAGCCGGTCTTGATCAAAGTTATTATGCGGAAGTAAATAAAGGTAGAAATATTGGAAAAATTCTACAAAGGGAGAATTATTCTTTTCATGTTGAGCCAAAGATTATACTCGGCTCAGCAAAATATGCAAATCCAAAAAATATAATCCTTTATGGCCCCCCTGGGGTTGGTAAGACATACTCCCATAAAAAATTAATCGCTATTTTGGAAAACGGTGGCGATTTGGAAAAACTTGAAAATCCAAATTATGATTTGTCGGCTTTTGATAGTGTAAAAAGCGAAGATAGATATAGATTTGTTACTTTTCATCAAAGCTATAGCTACGAGGATTTTATTGAGGGCTACAGACCTAGTGAAGATGGAAAAATTGGATTAGACTATGGCGTGTTTAAAGATTTTTGCAGAGATGCGGAAAACAATTTTAAAGATAGTCAAAAAAATGTTGAAACCTATGCTAGTGAAATAAGTATAAATGAGCTCCTCGAGGAATTCAAAGAGAATGTGCAGAAGCAAATTGACCTAAACGGTGCTTTTGAACTTAGGGGTTCGGCTACAATTTCTGCTATCGGCAAGACATCTTTTATTACAGGGGGCTCTGCTGCTTCCGGACAAAGATTGTCGTTTAATATTGTATTGCGAGACTATAATGATTTCAAACTAGGCAAAATAGAAACAAAAGATGATATTAAGCCTAGTTATAAATCAAATCAAAAATACCATGGAAATGCAGACTATTACTTTGCGTTATATGAAAAGCTTAGAGAGTTTGAAAGTAATTTAGGAATAAGAACACAAGTTACTGCAAATATACAAAAACCTGTTTTGAAAAATTATTATCTCATTATCGACGAAATCAACAGAGGCAACATATCCAAAATATTCGGCGAACTCATTACACTTATCGAAGAGGATAAGAGGCTAGGTGAGCCAAATGAGCTAACCGTAACCTTGCCGTATTCCAAAGAACAGTTTGGCGTACCTCAAAATCTTTATATCATAGGCACGATGAATACGGCAGACAAGTCTATAGCCCTTGTAGATATAGCGCTTCGCAGGAGATTTACTTTTGTACGGATGGAGCCGTTGGAGGAGTATCTGCCAGAGCCAATAAAAGCTATAAACGCAAAAAAAAAAAAAAAACTGAGCGACGACTATCTAATAGGGCATGCTTTTTTTATAGACAACAACGGCAAAAAGATAGAAGATGGCGAAAGACTGAAATATATCTACAAATACAAAATAAAACCGCTCATAGAAGAGTATTTTTACGCCGACGAGCAAACAAAAAAAGAGATTTACCCCTTGCTTAGCGAAATATAAAAAATGTCTACGCCAAACTTCCAAAACATCCTAGCCATCAACGCAAGCGCGGGAAGCGGTAAGACCTATCAGCTCACACTTCGTTATCTGTCGCTCTTGTTTCTAGGCGCTCACCCGTCCAAGATACTTGCCGTGACCTTCACCAAGAAGGCGGCAAAGGAGATGAAAGAGCGGATTGCCCAGACTTTGATGCGGCTAAGTAGTGGTGAGATAGCAGATGACGACGCTCTGATGTGTGCTATTCGTCAGGTGTACGACAAGGACATACGCCAAAAGGCGAAGTCGCTGCTGGCTCTGTATCTTTCATCCAACAACAAGATTTCGACGATTGATAGCTTTGTTCATCAGATACTCCGCAAGTTTTGTTTTTACGCTTCCGTGAGGCACGATTTTGGACTATTGAGTCTCGATGAGAGTGAACTAAAGGCGAGGTTTTTGCAGCTTTTGGACGAAGAGCAAAAGGAGAGGCTTGCCGACTATCTTTATGTTAGGGGTGAGAGCCTTGAGAAGACGCTTTCGCTATTTGCTTCTTTGTATGAAGAGGAGAGTGACCTAGGGCGGATAAAGGCCGAATTTGCAGGATATGATAGGGGTGAGTTTTTTGCGGCAAGAGCTCAGCTGCTTGCGGCGGCAAATAGATTTTATGCGTTTCTTTGTTTGGCTAAACCTCAAAAATTTGCCCCTAGAGAATTCGCTTCCGTAAGTGAATTTCTAAAGTCAAATAGCTTTGAGAAATTGATAACGGAGAGAGAAAGTCTATCTGTGCACAGAGATTATAAAGCCCTTTCCACAACGGAATCGGAAGAGATGTTTGCTTCCTTGAAAGCGGCGCTCGCCGGTTATTACGAAGCCAGTTCGCGCGATACGATAGCATTTTTGCTCAGAGAATTTGAATGGTATAAAAGAGCAAAAGAGAGTTTGTCTAGAGAAAAAAACGCTTTGGGTTTTGACGACATAGCAAAAATAGTAAAAGAGCTGCTAGAGGAGGGGAAGCTTGATAGTGACTTTTTGTACTTCAGGCTGGACGGCGAGATAGAGCATATCCTTATAGACGAGTTTCAAGATACGAGCATTTTGCAGTTTCGTATCATCCGCCCGCTCCTTGACGAGATACTCTCTGGTGTCGGTACGGGGGAGTTTAAGAGCTTTTTTCTGGTCGGAGACCCCAAGCAGTCAATATATCGTTTCAGAGGTGCGGCGGCCGGAATGTTTGAAAATGCGACCGGATATATAAAAGCAAAAGCCGAAGGGAGATATGAAGAGGCGTATCTGGATACAAATTACCGAAGTAGCAAAATCCCGGTAGAGCTTGTTAATAAGGTATTTGCCCCATCTTATGGCGATATATTTAAAACACAAAAAAGCGCATCCTCTGATTTTGGTTTTACCGAGATAGTATCCGTGCATCCCGACGATATCTTGAAGCGTACCGTAGAAAAGGTGGCCGAATATATCGCCCACGGTGCCAAAGAAGAGAGCGTAACCGTTTTGTGTTATACCAACGACGATATAGAAGAGGTGTGCAGCGCACTTGAGGAGCACGGCATAAAAACGCAAAAAGAGAGCTCCAAATCTCTTATTGACGATGATAATATAAAGGCTGTTGCGTCTTTTGTCGAATATATATTGCTAAGATCTCTCGGGCAAGACGCCAGAGTACAAAAACTAAGTTTTTTATCACTGACCAAAATTCCCGTAGCCGAATTTGAACTGGTGGCATCTAGGCTTAGCGCAGATATGTCACCCCCTTCGGTTGTATTTGAGATAGTAAACGGCTTCGGGCTTGCGAATCCAAATACAGTTAAGCTGATAGAACTTGCGATGGGTTACGGCGATATTCATACCTTTTTTGCATCTGGCGTACTTAAGAATGAGAAAAAAATATCCATTAGACAGCCCGGCGTTACACTAATGAGTGTACACAAGTCGAAAGGGCTTGAGTTTGACTATTGCATTGTATGCGACACCCTAAAAAAAAGAGATACGGCAAGAAGTCGCCCGATACTTCAAATACATAAAGATTTTAGGCTTCAAAAGCTTGTTGTTACGGGCAAAAGCATGGGTGCTATGCTGCCATCCGTCAAGGCGGCCATGGATATTGAAGATGAGATGGAAGCGAGAGACTTACTCAATGCTAATTATGTTGCGATGACAAGAGCAAAAAAAGGGATGTGCGTTGTCAAAAAGAGCGAAGGATATTCAAAGCTATCGACTTTGACAATGGATGACGGAGTAATCGGTGAGAAATCGTTTGATATCGATAAGACGGAACAAAGAGAAACCGCAAGACTCTACAAGGCTGCAAAGCTGGATAGAAAACTAGGCACGCAGTGGGATTTTGTAAAAGAGAACGTTTATAAGCCGGGTGATTACTCTGCAATAGACTTTGGGCTCGCACTCCACTCTTATGTCGAAATGTCAAATGACGATACCGAAAAAACAAAAATCTATATGCAAAATAAATATGGCATCCATTTGGGCAAGGCTCTAGGCGGTGCGATATCTCTTGCGACTAGCTTTGAGATAGGTTCTCTAAATCTAAAAGATGATGCAAAAATATACAAAGAGATAAGCGTGTGCACGGCAGAAAAAGACGGACTCCGTCTTCATAGGATAGACTTTTTGGCGCTCTGCGAAGATAGGGCTATTTTGATAGATTTTAAAAGCTCAAACGAGGCAAAAGATATTTATAAAAAACAGCTTCAAAACTACTCGAAAATAGTCTCGCAGGTACTATCCGTGAACACGGAGGCGTATCTGGCGCTCGCTAAAAATGGGCGGCTTGAGCTACTAAGAGTTTAACCCAAGTTAAAGTAAACTAACCGCTTTAAACAGGGGTTTGGCGTGGCTGATAGGGTTGATGACATAGGATATTTCCTGCTTTTTGTTTATAGCTTCGGCGGCGGTTTTATCGGACTTGCTACTGCGGCGGTGCTATCAAGCCTTGGCAAACTCAGCCTTACGGTTTCGATACTGCTGGCGGGTGGCGCAAACTTTCTAGGTTCGACCTTGCTCTTTTATTTTGCCAGAACGCAAAAGGGCGAAACGGCAGTATATCTGAAGCGACACAGAAGAAAGCTTGCGCTTGCGCACCTGCTGATGAAAAAGTGGGGTTCGCCTGTTATTTTCATCCAAAAGTTCATCTACGGTGTCAAAACCATTGTCCCTTTGGCGGTGGGGATGACAAAATACGAAGCGCTGAAGTTTATAACGCTAAATTTTATGGCGTCGTTCATTTGGGCGATTAGCATAGGCTTTGCGGCATATTTGACCGGCGATGTTATTATGAATGCCATAGGCACATTTGAAAAATATCCGTTTATTGCACCGATTGTCTTTGTTTCAATCGTTGGTGCAATATATTATTATATGGTTAAAACTACAAAAAAGGAGAATAGAGCATGACAAAAGAAGAATTTAAATCACTAACGGAAGACGTCAAAAAAACAGCCGGGTACAGAGAGCCGATAGGGTTTGGTATATGCCGTGTAGATAGAGGTCAGCTGGACAAATCAAAAATCTTGCAAGCCACTTTCCCGATAATCAACTGGAAAGAAAACTTCGGCTCGTTCGCCGTATATGTAAAAGCGGCGATTGATAGCGGTAGTAAGATAGATTTTTCGGCGTCTGAAGCCGTTGTACCTGCAAACAAGGCGTTTGTAGCTAGCGCATTGGCATCTTTTGAGCCATTTCTGGGTGAAGCGACGGGTGATGCGCACAAAAATGTTCAGCTGATAGCCGCCCTTGCAAGCCTAATAAAAAAAGGGAAGTTTTGCGAAAGAGGGTATGAGTTTGTAATGATATTTGATGATGTGCCGGTCAAAAGCGTGGAAGCGGGCTATCTCAAGCTGTATGCACTCTCTACCGGCAAAGCGCCTCTAAGAAGCCTAAAACTTGACGGGATATTCGGCATACTCCACAATTGCGCTTGGTCCGCGGGCAAGCCGTATGAGCTAGACTACCTGAGAGCAAACGAAATAGAGATGAAGCTTGCGAATGAGTTTCCTCATGTTGAGTTCGTGGATAAATTCCCGAGATTCCTGCAGCACATCATACCTGCCGACAACACAAGAATACTAGATACGACAAAAGTGAGATTCGGCGCACAACTAGGGGCGGGCACCACCATTATGCCTGGGGCAAGCTATGTCAACTTCAACGCTGGAACACTTGGCAAATCAATGATAGAAGGTCGTGTGTCAAGCTCTGCTGTAGTGGGTGAGGGTAGTGATGTCGGCGGGGGCGGCTCAATCCTTGGCGTCCTCAGCGGCACCAACGGCAACCCGATTACGATAGGCGAAAACTGCCTAGTAGGAGCAAATTCCGTATGCGGCGTGCCTTTGGGTGACGGCTCTATCATAGATGCAGGCATAGCAATCCTTGAGGGTACAAAAATAACAGTACCTGCGGCCGAGCTGGAGAAAATCAAAGAGGCAAACGGCGGCGAAACACCGAAAGGTGAGATGAAAGGTGAAGAGTTCATCACAAAAGGGATGGACATAGGCGGCTTCAAAGGCGTACACTTCAGACAAAACAGCACAAACGGCAAAATAATGGCGTTTAGAAGTAAAAGAGAGATAAAGCTTAACGAGGCGCTACACTAAAATAGCAAAGCAAAAAAGCTCCGCACAAGGGTCTATGGCTTCTATGTTTTCGGATGTGGGTAGATTGCTTGAGATAGAGATATCAAAAATAGCAAAAAACCCAAAGCAACCTAGATTTGAGGCTGAAACATGCGATATAGACGAACTAGCCTCTTCGATAGGTAGGCATGGCCTTATACAGCCGATAGCAGTATGTGAAAACGGAGACGGCACATACACGTTGATAGGCGGAGAGAGAAGACTTTTGGCTGCAAAACAGCTTGGAGCCAAAAAGATAGAGGCTTTTGTTTTCGCATCGGCGCTGGATCTTGATAAGCTCGGCATTTTGGCTCTTGTAGAAAATCTTGATAGAAAAAAGCTTCACCCGATAGAGGTTGGTTTTGTTTTTGAGGCATAAAGGAAGCCATTATACTCATCAGACATCTTCGTGCCGAGGGGAGAGTGGAGCCGGAGCCGTTTATATTTAAGGAGCGAGGCGGCGTATTTCGCTTTAGGGTCAATTCAAGGGGTCTTGGTGAAGAAAAACAAGAGCTTTTGAGGCAAAAAATAGCTGAAATAGAAGCCCTGTTTGAAAAGGGATAAAGGATGAAAAGTTTTATAGAGGCTATGGACTTTCGTCATGCCTGTAAGTTATTTGACGATAGCAAAAAAATATCAAAAGATGATTTCACATTTATACTTGAGGCTGGGCGCAAGTCCCCTTCTTCTTTTGGGCTTGAACATTGGCATTTTCTGGTGATTACAAACGATGTAGTTAAGGCCGCACTAAGACCCGCATGCTGGGATCAGCCACAGATTACGACCTGTTCACACTTTGTCGTATTATTGGCCAAAAAAGCAAGTTGGTTTAAAAAGGGAAGCTCGTATCTTGATGCGTCATTTGGTAGAAGAGCCGGAGATAATATTGAGATGTTGAGACATGTTGAAGCTGTATTTGAAAATTTCAAAGCAAATGAGCTAAAGCCTAGCGTTGATGACTGGTCAAAAATGCAAGTATATATAGCAAGTGCCAATATGATGACGGCCGCAGCAGTACTGGGTATCGATAGCTGCCCGATTGAGGGGTTTGGGTATTCCTTGCTAGAGAAAGCGTTAAAAGAAAACGTAAAACAGTTTGACGACGAAAAATACAACATTGCATATGCTATAGCTTTTGGATATAGAGCCAAGGAGCAGGGCAAACAATTGAGATTGCCGCTTAGTGAAGTAGCTACTTTTGTGGAGTAGGCAATTCGCCTATTTCCACTTCTTACCGGCTTTATTCTCTTTACGTAATCTATAAAAAAACATAGACAAAAGTAGCGTTAATTTTAGAAGCTCACTAACTTCTTTTACGCTCGCATCTTCTCTTTCTAGTTTCTCTATTTTTGCAACCGCATCCAATATAGCCTCTTGCAAAAATTTCTCTTTAAAAGCCGTTTTTATCGCTTTTTGATCAGCGTAAGAGATTTCATAATCCTCAAAAACTATCATAATGATTTCTTTTGCCCTCTCCGATACAAGGGAACCTAGTTTATCTTTTGGCGTATTCGATAGTTTGATTAGGCTGTTTGATAATGCGGAAATCTTTTTAAGAAGCTCGTCTTCGTTTTCGCAGGACTCCAGCAGTTCGAGGAATCTAACTATTTTATTGTGAAATTCAAAATAAAGACTTACGTGCCCCATCATTTCATCTTGTGAGGCGAATACGATATCCTCTATTGCCAGCTCCACCATTTCTTGCGGTGTTTTGTGTGTTTTGTTGATTATAGAGCCTAAGTGCAGAAAAAATTCGTCAAATACGTCAAAAAGGGGTGTTCTTGATTTAAAGTATTTGTCTGCTTTGATTAGATATGCAGATGTGAGAGCTGATGTTTTAAGTATGTTTTTCACTTTATTTGATGCCTTGTGATTTTTGTGTAATTTTATCAAAAAAATGGTTTCGTTCACAAAAAAATCACATTTTGCCGCTATAATTCCGGCCAAGTATCGCATGATACAAAATTTTAACAAGGATTTTCTAATGAAAAAAGTAGTTGCTCTACTAATCGCTCTTGGTCTTACATCTGTATTTGCTTCTGAAGCTA
>CAZVTM010000004.1:0-38897 GCA_964630205.1 uncultured Helicobacter sp.
AAAAGTAGCTCGTTGCCGGGGGTTTCTTCTTTTTTACTTTCTTTATAAACAATCAGATTGTTGCTTTTTATCTTTGTTAAAAAATAAAACTCTCTAAAAGAGTGTTTTTTATCCGTTATTGACCTAAAACTGCTTATTATTTCCCTAAAAAACGGGATACCTCCAATGTATAAATCAAATATTTTTATAGGCTCAAGAGAGCATATTTCGAGTAGCTATATTGACTCATATTCTCCGATTGACGGCTCCAAAATAGGTGAGTACGGTAAATGCTCTATCGAGAGAACGAAAGAGGCTCTTATCGTTGCAAAAGAGGCTTTCGCTCTATCAAAAATCTCTCCTTTATCGCAAAGGGTCGCGTGGATAAATGATGTTGCATGTAGTCTATTGGTACAAAAAGAGGAGTTTGCTAGAGCTATTACGCTAGAGGTCGGTAAACCTATAAAATTTAGCCGTATAGAGGTTGATAGATGTATAGAGACCTTGCGGCTAACGGCGGCTTTGGCGCTTGAAATAGGCGGCAAAACGATAGCTACCGATGCAATGCCTAGCGGCAGAACCTCAAATGCCTTTTATAAAAGAGTGCCGTGCGGCGTGGTGGTTGCTATAACTCCTTTTAACTTTCCCCTCAATCTGGTGGCACACAAACTTGCTCCAGCCCTTGTGATGGGCAATAGCGTAGTGCTGAAGCCTACCCCTGAGGCCCCGTACACTGCTTATATGTTTGCAAAACTCTTTATAGGGAGCGAATATGCCGTTAAAGATGCTTTGAGCCTTGTGTATGGTGATGCCGATGTCGGAAATACGCTAGTATCAAGTGATATACCTAGGGTGATTAGTTTTACCGGTTCTGCGCAGGTTGGGAAAATAATCACTCAAAACGCCGGCATCAAAAAAATATCTCTTGAACTTGGCGGCAATGCCGCAACATATATAGATGAGAGCGCAGATATCGGACTTGCTGCAAAAAAATGCGCAGTCGGAGCATTTGTAAACTCTGGACAGGTGTGCATATCTCTCCAGAGAATTTATGCCGCCGAAAAAATATATGATGGGTTTTGTGAGGCGTTAAAGGCGGAGGTTGGAGGGTTAAAATTGGGAAATCCGCTAGATGACGATGTGTTTTTGGGACCGCTCGTTAATGAGGATGCGGCGATAAGAGCTGAAAATTGGGTCGCTTCGGCGGTGTCAGAGGGTGCACACATTGCAATCGGCGGTAAAAGGGATGGCAGATATTTTGAGCCTACCGTAATGACCGATGTAACGGACGAGATGAAAATAGTCTGTGAAGAGGTGTTTGCCCCTATCGTATCCGTCGTAAAGGTAAGTGGGTTTGATGAGGCTGCACTGAAAATAAACGATTCAAGCTATGGATTGCAACACTCTGTGTTTACAAATGACTACCTTGTTGCAATGAGGGCAATAAATGAGCTGGAGGCTGGCGGCATCGTGATAAATGATATTCCGACGCTTAGATTTGATATACAGCCATACGGTGGAATTAAGATGAGTGGAATAGGAAAAGAGGGACCCCTGTTTGCAATGGAGGAGTTTACGGAGATAAAATCTATCGTAATGATGTAATATACACGAAATTAAATTTGCTTGTCATACGAACTTCAACTAAATAGGAGTCCCTATGACAATTAGCGGTTTACAGACTATATCTACCGATTTTTCTATGTTTGCCGACAAAAAGAATATAGATACCGCCTTTAGCTTGCAAACTTCACAGACAGAGGAAGAGTCCAAAAAGACAAAAAGAGAGATTGAGGCAGAGAAAACAGAAGAAGAGATAAAAGAGTTTTTTGCAACCATGAAAAAATACGGCAATGCTTTGACGTATGTGGTTAAATCAAATCTTGAAAAAATAAAAGAGATGGTCGAGGCAAAAAAAGAAGAACTGAAACAAGCAAACGGTTTTTATGCGGAACCGCCGCTGTCTCCTGAGCAAAAGGCCGAAATAATGAAGGGGATAGATGATGCCCTTGTTTAGTATAAAAAAGAATTAATGAAAGAGCTTGAGGATAAGTCAAAAGCCGAGAAAGAGTCAAAGCAAAAAAGCGTTTCGTTAAAGGATATATTGGCTTCATAATCTTGTAATCTCTTTTGGCTACAATAGACCCAAATAAATACGAGGGAGATATTAATGGGTCTAAAAATACTTCTGGTTGCTTCAGAGTGCGTACCTTTTGCTAAGACGGGCGGACTTGCCGATGTGGTGGGCACCCTCCCTAAATTCCTCAAAAAAATGGGGCATGATGTCAGAGTCGTGATACCTCGTTACTATAAAATAGACAAAACAAAACTAAAGCCCGTTGATTGTGTAATGCCCCTTGGGGTACCAATGGGAATTATCGGTGAACAATGGTGTGGCGTATACGAAGGGGTATTGCCAAATTCCGATGTACCTATCTATTTTATAGACCATGAGGTTTATTTTGGGCGGGATACGTTGTATAACAACGAAGCGGGCGAGGGATTTTTGGACAATGACAACCGCTTTGTTTTTCTCTCTCGTGCCGCTATGCAGTTATCAAAAGCGCTTCGCTTTAAGCCGGATATTCTACACGCTAATGACTGGCATACGGCCGCCGTTGCCGTATTTTTGAATACGCTATATAGAAACGACCTTGATTTTGCAGGCTGTGCAAGCGTTTTAACAATCCATAATATGCAGTATCAAGGGCAGTTTTATAAGGGGCTTATGGATGTTCTTGGGGTTGGCTGGGAGCATTTTAACTTTCTGGAGCTAGAACAAAATGATTGTGTCAATCTCTTAAAGGGTGGAATGTATCATGCCAACATAGTAAATACAGTAAGCGAAGGTTATCGCAATGAAACGATGACGCCAGAATACGGATACGGACTTGAGGGGGTGGCAAAAGACAGGGCTGCGTGGTATGTCGGGATTTTGAACGGTATGGATTATGAAGAGTGGAATCCGGCGGATGATAAATATTTAGTCGCTAATTATGATATTGGAAATATGGACGGTAAAGCCTTATGTAAAGCCGATATACAAAAAATAATGGGCTTGCCGATAACTGACCAAAAGCCTCTTTTTGGGATGGTTAGTCGTTTGGTGGAACAAAAAGGTGTCCACATATTGGCAGATGCTTTTGAGTGGATAATGGGACTTGATGTTCAGTTTGTGATGTTGGGAGAGGGTGATGCGTGGGCGCATGAGTTTTTCCGCTCTATGGCGCAAAAATACCCTCAAAAATTTGCCGTCAAAATAGGCTACGATAACGCTTTGGCTCATAAAATAGAAGCTGGTGCCGACTTCTTTGTGATGCCATCCATTTTTGAGCCGTGCGGACTGAATCAAATGTACTCGCTAAGGTACGGCACTCCCCCTATTGTTCGTGCCACCGGGGGTCTTGATGATACTGTTGAAAATTTTGATGAAAAACACAAAAGCGGTACTGGTTTCAAATTTCACGACGCGACCGCATCGGCTTTGTATAATACCATTGGCTGGGCAAATTACACATTCTATAACGACAAAAATGGACTTGAGAGATTAAGAGAAAACGGCATGCGGCTAAGATTTACATGGGGCGAATCCGCCAAAAAATATGAAACACTTTACTTGCGAGCTATAGAGCTAAAAAGAAAATAGACTTTATGGGGGCAAAGAAGCTTTTTGTATAATTAATAAAGATTATAAAAAGGGCATTGATGTCGAGTTTTAGCTTCGGTTTCGAGAATTATGCCTCGATGTTGTCCGATAGAATTGTGGACAATCTGGAGGATTTTGCAAAACCGCCGCATGCCATAGGGATTTTCGGGTAGTGGGGCAGTTGTAAAAGTACCCTTTTAAACGAGATTTATACCAATCTTAACGGAAAAAAAATAAAGACGACTGCTTCGGATATGGAGCGGCAAGTAGTCCCGGTTTTGTTTAACGCATGGCGGTTTGAAAAAGAAGAAAATTTAATTATTTCACTACTTAAGACAATATACTACTCCATTCGGTCGGAGGCTATGAGATATGAATCCGATATATCACAAAATATAAATATCGGCTCTGATATTTTGCGTGACCTCATTGACTCTATGGAGATTGCCACACCAGGTTATGTACAGATCGGCAAAGACATAAATCGCGGGATAGGCGAGTATGTGGAATATGTTCGCTCAAGAGAGAGATATGAGGCAAAATATTTTAGTATTCATTCGGAATTAAGCAGATTTGCAGAGTATTTATCGGTTGTATTTTTGATAGACGACTTAGATAGGTGTCTTCCTGATAATGTCTTAAAAACTCTCGAATCTATAAAGCTATTTTTGGATATTTCAGGTTTTGCATTCGTTCTTGCCGTTGATGATGATGTTGTTGAGCGAGGGATACTGCATAAATACAAAGATTACTGCAACTTTGACAATCTAACAAACCTCATCACCGGCTCCGAGTACCTGAAAAAAATCATATCGCTCCCTTTTAAGATACCTAAGATAGGCAATGAAGACTCAAGAGCGTTTTTCTTGGACCACTACCCGGAGCTATTTATCGTTCAAACTATTGCTATGGATGATAAGGCACAGGATGACGCACAACGTCAAACCGGTACTGTTGACGACGAACTTCTGGCGCTATTTGTAGCGGCCGTGCCGCCTGTTCCAAGGAGGCTTATTAGGGCTGCGGAGTTGTATAAAACCAAGATGGAACTAGTGCAAAAAGCGGAGATAGGTATATTGGTTTCAAATCGTTTGATAGTCGCCAAGCTTGTATTCTTAGAGCTATTTGCCCCGTCTTTATTTAGATTTGGTTGCTATAGACGACAATTGTTTTTTAGTGACTTAGCGGCATGGAAAGAAAAACATAAAAGCCTTTACGAGACTGATAAAATAAGAAATGGATATGAAAAGTCGTATGTTGAGGGCGGGATATCACAGGAACAAAAAGAGAGCTATGACCATCTGTTGAAGCTCGTCGTAGAGACGAATAACGGAAGAAACGGTTTTCGATTGGATATGTTGTTTAGGGGGGCTGAATCCGTAAACGCGGATGAGGTCGTGAGGGCGTATTTACAAATGAGTGAGCAAAAGAGCGACAATACCCCAAAAGAAAAGAGAGAAACGGCCGACATTACGGATTTGGACGGTTTTGTAATAGATATCTTGAGCAATGACGCTCAAGCTAGAAAGTCTGCATTTACAAAAACAGATGGCAAAATATTGAATATAGATACTGTTGCACAGATTGCCGAAAGACTTGGTGGTAGTCGTAGAATTTCTGATCCTCAATGGTGGCGAGAAATAGACAAGATAACGGATGCGGATGGATGGCTTGAGCTTGTAAATAGTGCGGATATGGTAAAAAGGCTGGGCGATGCAAAATAATATTTTGATGGAAATATTGGAATTAACTTCTAAAAAACTAAATCCATCCCATAAAAAATTTCACAAACCAATCAAGAGTCTAAAGTGGCTTGACGGCGTAGATTGGAAAAAGCTATCACCTAGCGGCAGATATCTGCGTGGTTTTGAAGTGGGCGCCGAACTTGAAGAATTGAATATCATAAAATGGGACAATATTGAGAGCGTTGAGGGTTGGAGTATGTCTGTTCCAACAAGTCTTTCACGTATACAATCTATGATTTTACTGAATGAAAAAAACATAGCTGTTGCTCATGATAGCAGAATAACTGTATTTGATATTTTTAGTATGGCAAGAGTGATTACATTATCACACAAAAGCTCTGTTCGTTCGATGGCCCATATCGGTAGCCATGGTCTCGCAAGCGGAGGAGACGACGGCTTTGTAAAAATTTGGGATATGAATGACGAAAATAAAGAGCCTGTCGGACTTTTTCATGGTGGACCGGTTTATGCGGTTGTTTATTTGGGCGGATCTAGGCTTGCTAGCGGCGGTCTTGACGGTTTTGTTAAGGTGTGGAATCTGGAAAATATCGACAGTGAGCCGCTTGCTTTTTCGCACGGAAGTTGGGTGAATTCTATTGCTTGACTCGGGGATTCCGTATTTGCAAGTAGCGGCGACGACGGAAATATAAAGGTGTGGAATATTGACGGCGACTCAAAAACCCCATCTTTGATTCTATCACACGGGGATTTGGTGTATTCCATTTTTAGTATCGGTAATTCCGTTTTGGCAAGTTGTGGTCGTGATGGAAGTATAAAATTATGGAGTATATCGAATTCCAAAAAGCCGATAGCTAGATTTAGGGATGGATCTGACAATGTATATTATGCGCATGATGGAATGTCTTGGAGGATTGGACGATTCAGCGGGCATTGGAATTATGGTGATGATGAGTTGATGTATAAGCACGGATGGTTTGTAAAAGATTTTAAGTGTGTGCCTTATTATAGTTTTCCTCGCGAGAAAGTGTCGCAGTTTTTCATTGGCGCAAAGGCGGAAGAGGGGACTTAGCAAAAAGCCCCCTCTATTTTTTTGTTTGTTTAGTTATTTTTGATAAATTCTGGATATGCCTCTAGTCCGCACTCCTCCAAATCGAGGCCTTCATATTCGGTTTCCTCTCCGACTCGTAGCCCTATCGCTTTTTTGATTATCCAGAAAGTAGCATAAGATGCCACAAAAGCAAAAAGACCAATTATTGCGACTGCTTTTAGTTGGACTAGCATTGATACGCCGTCTTTGAAAATAGCCGCCGCAATAGTTCCCCATATTCCGCATATAAGATGAACAGATAGAGCGCCAACAGGATCATCAATACGAAGCTTGTCAAAAAGAGGTACGGCCACCACCACTAGGGCACCGCCTATTTCGCCTACTATTATCGGAGCCCACATAGATACATCCGGGTCTGCCGTGATAGCTACCAGACCACCCAAAGCGCCGTTAAGTATCATCGTAATATCTAGCATTTTGTATTTATATTGCATTAAAGCCGCTGTCACAAGCGCTCCGGCGAGACCTGCGGTATTTGTATTTAGTATAACCTTTGCTACTAAATCGGCGTTGTCGTGGGAGGATATCATTAGCGCACTTCCGCCGTTAAACCCAAACCAGCCTATCCAAAGAAGCATTGCGCCAAGGGTGACAAGCGGTATGTTTGATGCTGTCATGGCCCTGACTTTGCCGTCTTTTGTATATTTGCCTTTTCTGGCTCCAAGCAGAAGTATCGCCGCTAGTGCAGCCCAGCCACCTACGGAGTGGATGACTGTCGAGCCTGCAAAGTCGTTAAGATCCTTTAAAAAGCCTCCGCCCCATGTCCATGATCCTACAATTGGATAGATAACTCCGGCCATTACAAAGGCAAAAGCCATAAAAGGCCATATTTTAATACGTTCAGATACTGCGCCGCTGATTATAGATACCGTCTTTGAGACGAAAGCGAGCTGGAAGAACATAATTGCGTAGATGCTGTAGTTTGTCTGCGAAATACCGCCGTCAAAAAGTCCGTGTCCGCCAAACATCAAAGAGTATCCCCATAACAAAAAAACTATTGAGGTGACGGCATACAGCATTACATTGCCCGTAAGTACCGTGACTACATTTTTGCTACGTACAAGACCAGCCTCCAGCATGGCAAACCCTGGGGCCATCATAATAATAAGAGTGGCTGAAAATATTAGAAAAAGCGTATTTACAATGTATGCGACTTCTGCAGACAATTATGTATCCTTTATTACAAAAATGAAAGGATTATAGTACTGCAGTAGCCATTCCGTTTGGTGATTAAAAATTAAGCAGTTATTTTAGTTGGATATAAAGACGGCTAACTGCAGTGTCAATTAACCGTCTTTTGTTTTTATGATAGCGATGCAATTTCGGCTTCTATTTTGGCCAATTTCTCTCTTATCTCGTTTGCATTTTTTGTATTTTCTTCGATTAGCTCTTTTGGGGCATTGGCTACGAATTTCTCATTTTTTAGCATACCGTCTAGTTTGGCAAGCTCTTTTTCGCTTTTTTCTTTTTGTTTTGAGAGCCTAGATAATAGCGCCTCTTTTGCCTCAGCCGTTATCTCTATGAAACACTCAAGGTTTTCTGATACGTCTGCCGCACAACCGCTCGGTTTCTCGGTTACGAACTCTATTGTGTCGCATTTAGCAAGGTTGGCTATGAATTTCTTGGCCGCTTCGTCCATCGGTTTGTTTGGCTTCACAAACGCTTTTTCTATTCGTTTGTTGGCTAGATCTATCGTAGCTTTCGCCCGTCTTATACCTACTATCGCCTCTTTGATAAGCTCAAATTTTTCTATCATCGCTCCATCAACTGTTGTGTTTGTCGGGAACGCACTTATCATAATGGACTCGTCCGCTCCGCCTAACTCTTTGTACAAATACTCGGTAATAAAAGGCATAAACGGGTGAAGAAGCTTAAGAGACTCTACAAACACGCCGCCTAGTTCGCCTACCGCCTCTTTTTCCGCCTTGCTTAGCTCGATACCGTAGTCGCAGAAGTCATCCCAGAAGTATTTATACACACTTACTGCGGCGTCACTAAATCTATAAGAGTCTAGCTGCTCCCTTATCTCCGCCGTTGCCTCTGCAAGCTTCGCCGCCATGTATCTGCCAAGCTCTGTTTGTGGGGCGTTTTTTGTTATATCTATTGGCGTCACGCCGTTCATCGTTAGATATTTTGCGGCGTTGAATAGCTTGTTGGTAAAGTTTCTAGCCTGTACGAATTTATCTTCGGATAGTCGTATATCTCGCCCAGCCACCGCTAGCATAGCAAGCGCAAATCTTAAAGAGTCTGCACTGTATCTATCCACGATGTCTATCGGGTCGATGACATTGCCTTTGGATTTGCTCATTTTTTGCCCGTGTTCGTCTCTTACAAGCGCATGCAGATACACCTCTTTAAACGGCAACTTGCCCAAAAACTGCTCACCCATCATCATCATTCTGGCAACCCAGAAGAATAGAATGTCAAAGCCCGTGATAAGAAGCGAGTTCGGATAAAAATCAGCCATATCCGTAGGCGTTACCTTCTCATTATCCTCATTCCCCCAACCAAGAGGGCTAAAAGCCCAAAGAGCGGAACTAAACCATGTGTCAAGCACATCGGCGTCTTGCCTAATGTGTGTGCTTCCACATTTTGGGCACTCGGAGTGCTCGCCTTCTTCGCCGCCCCACTCAAAGTCGCAGTCATCGCAGTACATCACCGGAATACGATGCCCCCACCAGAGCTGTCTTGAGATACACCAATCCCTAAGCTCTCTCATCCATGAGTCGTAGTTATTTTTCCACTGTTTTGGGACAAACTCCGTCTCGCCCGCATTTGCTTTTTCAATAGCTTTTGCCGCCGCCTCTTTCTTGACAAACCATTGTTTCGAGATGTACGGCTCTACGACATTGCCGCAGCGATAGCATCTGCCGACTTGATTTGTGTGTTTTTCTATTTTGTCAATAAATCCCTCAGCCTCTAGCTTGGCTACTATCTTAGCTCTGGCCTCTAGCCTCTCAAATCCTTCAAATTCACCGCAATGGGAGTTTAGAATACCTTTTTCGTCAAAGATAGTTAGAAATTCAAGATTGTGTCTTTTGCCTACCTCGTAGTCGTTCATATCGTGCGCGGGGGTAACCTTGACCACCCCCGTCCCAAACTCTAGGTCTACGTGTTCGTCGGCTATTATCTTGATGGATTTTCCGATTAGCGGGAGTACGAGATTTTTGCCGATATGCGCTTTGTATCTCTCATCGTTTGGATTTACCATGACCGCCGTATCGCCAAAATATGTCTCAGGCCTTGTCGTAGCGACCACTAGGTATTCGCTCGAATTTTCAAAAAAGTATTTGATATGGTATAGGCTGCCCTCGTTTTCGGCGTGGTCTACTTCGATATCGGAGAGTGCGCCGTCGTGCGTACACCAGTTAATCATGTAGTTATCTCTGACGATTAGACCGTCTTCGTATAGTTTTAAAAACGCCTTTTTGACAGCGCTTTTTAGCCCCTCATCCATTGTAAAGCGCTCTCTTGACCATGCCGGAGAGACACCTAGTCTTCTCATTTGGCTAACTATAGTGCCGCCGCTATACGCTTTCCATTCCCATACTTTTTCTAGGAATTTTTCTCTACCTATATCCTCTTTTTTGATACCTTGCGCGAGTAGTTGCTTTTCTACGACGTTTTGAGTGGCTATTCCGGCGTGGTCGGTGCCAGGTTGCCAAAGAGTCTTGTAGCCATCCATTCTTTTGTATCTGACCATAATGTCGCTAAGGGTGTGATTGAGTGCGTGCCCTATGTGCAAAGAGCCAGTTACGTTTGGCGGAGGGAGCATGATAGAAAATGTCTTTCCCTCTTTTTGTATTTTTTTATTGCCATCACACTCGAAAAAGCCTTTGACCTCCCACTCTTTGTAGCAATTTTCTTCAAATTCTTTAGGTAGATACTCTGTTAGAGCCATTATTAAATTTCCTAATTTTTATTTTTTTGCCAGAATTTTACCAAAAAGCGCCTGATTTCCCGTGCTTTGGCACGATTTTCGCTTTGTAAAGATTGTAAAATTTTAAGCGTTGTTTAATACGCATTGTTATAATTTCTAATATAGCTTTGTGTAAACAACCAAAGAGGGAGATAAAATGGTATTTGAAGTAAAGGCGCCTATACTCGGATTTGACGAGCTTGCAAAAGTGGAACTTAAAAATGTTGATGAATTCTTTTCTAGCCTTAAAAATGCAGACAATAATGTCCCTGCGTTTACGCTAATTAATCCTTATGCACTGAGGGAGTATTCTTTCGATATACCAAATAGCATCAGGGTGCTTTTGGATTTAAAAGAAAATTCAAAAGTAGAGGTATACAACATAGTCGTACTTCAAAATCCGATTGAAAAATCAGTGGTAAACTTCATAGCTCCTTTGATATTTAATCATGATAACATGACAATGGGGCAAGCAGTGCTTGATGCTACCAAATACCCTGACTTTGGTGTAGCGGAAGAGATTGCTACATATCTTCAAAAATAAAAATCTCCGTATTAGAGTCGAATTTCGGCTCTAATCCTTTTTTGACTAAAATCCGCTTTTAAATACATAACAATCTAACTCAAAAAAGCCCGAATGCCGTATAAAAACCTCAACAAAGAACAGCTTGCCGCCGTCAATGCCCCTTTTGGAAACACGCTTGTTATAGCATCTGCCGGTACAGGCAAGACTTCTACTATCGTAACACGTATATATTATTTGCTTGAAAACGGGATAAAGCCGGAGAGTATTTTGCTTCTTACTTTTACCAATAAAGCCGCCGCAGAGATGATAAGCCGCCTTAAAAGGTACTTTGACAAAGAAGAGGTGGAGAAGATACAGGCGGGGACGTTTCACGCCGTAAGCTACAAATGGCTCAAAAAGCTAAATCCAAACCTGGTTCTCAAGCAACCGGGTGAGCTTAAGACGCTTTTTAATGCCATTTATGAGAGATATATTACTGCCGCAAGGGGATATGAAAACAAGCCGTATTCTGCATCCTATTTATATGATTTTTACGAGTCGTTTAACGCATCGTGTACGCCGAGACTAAAAGATTGGCTAATGGCGGTATCGCCGGCACAAATAGAACATGAAAACATTTATCTAAAGATTTTTGAGGAGTTTGAAGCCCAAAAAGACGAATGCGGATTTTTAGGCTTTAATGACCTGCTTATTAAAGCGTCAAAAGCGTGCGAAGATGGAAAAATAAACGGCTTTTTTGAAGTGCTGGTGGATGAATATCAAGATACCAATAATCTACAGCATCATCTAGTGGAGTCGGTGAGGCCAAAATCGCTTTTTTGTGTCGGGGATTACGACCAGAGTATATACGGCTTTAACGGCGCAAACATATCAATAATAGCCGGATTTGGAGAGACAAAAGAGAATGCGAATGTCTATACGCTGACCAAAAATTACCGCTCAACCTCAAAAATACTGCAAGTCGCAGATAAGGCTATTAGGCATAACGATAGAATATACCCTAAAAGTCTAGAAGTGGTAAGACTCGAGGAGGCACATCCGCCTAGGCTTCTTATTTTTGACGAGGTGTTTGATCAGTACAAAAAAATAGCCGACTTGATTAGGGAATCTAAGACAAATTTTGATGATATGGCGGTACTCTTTCGTAACAACTCTTCGGCCGACGGAATAGAGGCGTCACTCAGGGAGTACGGTATAAAGTGCAAGAGAAAAGGGGGCGTTGGGTTTTTTGAGGCAAAAGAGGTAAAAGCGATACTGGATATTTTGACTTTATCTATTAATCCAAAAGATATTTTGGCTTTTATCAATGTATTTGAATATGCGAGCGGAGTCGGCGCGGCAACGGCGAAAGAGCTTTGCGACGCATTGACGCTTCTTGGCGGTGGCTCTATAATTAACGGTCTTTTCCATCCTGATCCAAATGTCAAAAATCCATTTGAAAAACGCAAGCACGAAGTCGGTTTGTTCGATGATTTTTTTGAACTCGGAAGCATAAGTCGTTTTCGTGAACTTGGGTTAGAGGAGGGTGTACTATCAAATCCAGCGCTTAAGCATCCAAAGCTGGGCAGTGATGCGGCGATATTTTTTGGTGAATTTTATACGCTAATGCATAGGCTTACAAAAATAAAAAATCCAAAAAATGCGGTCGACATCATAAAATCGAGTAAGCTTTATGAGGATATCAAGACTGTCCTCGCAAGAAGAAGGGCTACCGCAAAAGATAAAAGCGTCGATAAAAAAGAGTTTGAAGCCGCTCTGGATAGGATAGATAGAAAAAACTATCTCCTATCAAATCTTGCCTCCCATTATGACGATAAAGCCGGATTTTTGAATGCGATGGTTCTTGGTGCAAGCGAAATGAGTGAAGGCGAGGGTGTTAATCTTTTGACCGTGCATGCGTCAAAGGGGCTTGAATTTAAAGAGGTGTTTGTTATTGATTTGATGGACGGAAGATTTCCAAATAGAAAGCTGATAGCTAAAGGTTCAAGCATAGAAGAGGAGAGGAGACTTTTTTATGTTGCCGTCACAAGGGCGAAAGACAGGCTTACCCTATCCTACGCAAAATACGACAGAATCAAAAAAACAAGCTATGAGCCGTCACAATTTCTGAAAGAGGGCGGGATGTTAGGTTAAACAGCTTTTTAGTGTTTTTTGACTACCTGTGCCATATCCCACATCGGCATAAATATACCAAGAGCCAACAAAAGCACAAATCCTGCGATTCCGCCGATAAGCAATGGCTCTATTGCGGCCGATAGCCCGTCCATTTTATTTTGAAACTTTTGGCGATAATAATCTGCCGTTTTGTCTAGCATTGAGCCGAGACTACCGCTTTGCTCCCCGGCACTTAGCATCTGAATAATCATATTTTCGTATATCCCGGTCTCTTTAAGCGAGGCGGTCAGAGATAGCCCTCTTTGCACATTTACCGCTACGGTCATGAGCTGAGTTCTTATGTAGCTATTTTCCACCCCTTTTGTAGATACCGTAAGAGCTTCTATTATCGGCAGACCGGCTTTGTTTAGCTCTTTGAAAACTATCGTAAATCTACTGACCAAACCAAGTCTCATTAATATTCCGATAATCGGGGCATCAAGCAGTCGCCTGTCTATTTCTAGCTTTATTTTGTCGTTTGTATTGTATATATACTTGATACCGTAGTATGAAACCACAAAAAATATGAGCAAAACCAACCCGTAATTACTCAAAAACCACTCCATTCCGAGAAGAATTTTTGTCGGTATCGGTAAATCGGCTTTAAACTTATCGAATATTGATTTAAATTTTGGGACAACAACTAAAATCAAAATGGTAAAGGCTATAATCATCGCAATAACCACCGAAATCGGGTATCTCAATGCTTTTTTTATTTTTTCCCTATTACTTCTTACCTCTTCCAGTATTTCTGCTAGAGTATCCAGAGATTCCGACATTGTACCGGTCCGCTCCCCGAGCTCTATCATGGTAATAGTCAGCTTTCCGACGTCTTTTTCAAATTGCCCCATTGAGTGTGACAAGCTAAGTCCGGCATTTATATCGTTGAGGTTTTGAGCCAAGATTTCCCTTAGCCTCTCATTTTCGGTCGCCGCTATGGCTTCTTGTAATATATCCGTAAACGAAAGTCCTGCGTTTGCCATAACGGCCATCTGTCTAATCGCACTTATGAGGGCGTCGTTGGTGACCTTTTTTTTGCCCATTGCGTTTTGGAGCTTGTCTAGTGAGAGCGTCTCGAAAAGAGGGGCGCTAACCTCTTTTGTTTTTATGACTTTATGCCCCATATTGTCTTTTGCGATGACTAGAGCTTCGACTTTTGAGCCGGCTTTAATAACCTTTTTGAGCCTCTTACCGCCTTGTGAATACTCTATTTCAAAATATTTTTGTGCCATATTTTATCCGTTTAGAGCCTTGCTACTCTGTAGACTTCTTCTAGTGTCGTTACGCCGCTTGCAGCTCTTCTGACGCCGTCATAAAGCATAGACTCAAAACCGCTTTCATTGGCTAGTTGCTGGATTTCATGCTTTGATGCGTTACGGGCTATTGCGGTTGCCATATCGTCAGTTATCGACATCACCTCTGTTATCATCTCTCTGCCTAGATATCCGGTATTTGCACACTTGTCACATCCGACGGCTTTGTAAAATGTATATTCCGCAGGAAGATACATCTTTATTGGCCTTAGCACCGACTCCGATACGTGTGTAGGAGATTTGCAGTGAGGACACAGTTTTCTTATCAGCCTTTGCGCCTCTACCGCTATTAACGATGGACCGACAAGATAAGGCTCTATCCCCATATCGACCATTCTCGTGACCGCACTAATAGCGTCGTTTGTGTGCAGCGTTGAAAGCACCAAGTGTCCAGTTAGGGCGGCTTGTACGGCTATACGGAGTGTTTCTTGATCCCTTATCTCGCCTATCATTATAATATCGGGGTCTTGCCTAAGTATCGAACGAAGTGCGGAAGCAAAAGTAAGACCCGCCCTCTCATGTACTTGCACTTGCTGAACCATGTTAATTTTATACTCAACCGGATCTTCTACGGTAATTATCTTTTTATCAACCCCTTTTATTGCGCTAAGTGCGGCGTATAGCGTGGTTGTTTTACCACTTCCGGTAGGTCCGGTAACGAGGATAATGCCGTAAGGTGTTTTTAGTGCGGACGAGAACTTACGGAAGTTATCTTTGTACATCCCCAAATCCTCTAGGTTTATAAGCACTTTAGCTTTGTCTAGTATCCTCATAACGACCGATTCCCCGTAAGTAGTAGGTAGGGTAGAGAGCCTAAAGTCATATTCTTTTGCGCCGCTTGTAAGCGAAAATCTACCGTCTTGCGGTTTTCTTTTTTCGGCTATATCGAGACTGCCGAGCAGTTTTATTCTTGAGGCTAAAGGGGGGTATATGTCGGCATCAAAAGAGAAGCTCTCCTTTAGTATACCGTCTATTCTTGTTCTGACTATGCAGTTTTTTTCCGTCGGTTCGATGTGTATATCGCTTCCTCTTGCGTATATCGCACTCTCTACGATAATGTTAATGAGCTTTAGTATGCTAGAGGCCTCCGAGCCGTCGCCGGTCGTTGATTGCGATATCTCTTTTCTTATCTCGGCTGTTAAGTCTCTAATACTTTCATTGATTTCGTATTGCCTGATATACTTTTCGAGCAGTACCGGATTTGAGCCGACCACTTTTAGTATTTTTTTTGGGAACAATCTCTGTATGGCGTCTTGCGCCGTTAAGTCAAGTGGGTCTTTGAATGTGAATACTATGTTTAGCTCATCCTCTCTTATAGGAAAAGCCCCGTGTTTCTTTAGTGTTTGTCCGCCAACCTTTGCCGCTATTTTTGAATCGATATCTATCCCGGCGAGGTCTATATATTCAAAACCTTGCTGCTCGCTAAGCACCCTATATACTTGATCCTCGCTCAAATACCCTCTATCTATTAGGACTTGCCCGACTCTTATTCCGCTCTCTTTCGCTTCCTCCAGGCAGGAGTCAAATTCTTCTTGTGATACGAGCCCTCGTTCAAGTAGTAGGTCGCCTAATTTTACTTTTTGGACTAGCATATCCGATTTTTCCTATAGTTCATTGTTTTTTATTTGCGTTATCGTTGTTTTGACGGCTTCCGAAGCCGAAGTATTCGAGAAGTTTTCAAGGGCGCTTAACGCATCTTGTTTTTTACCTAGTTTATAGCTTGATTTTGCGAAGAGTATCCATGATTTTTCCATTTTCGGATCCAGTGTATTCGCATTTATAGCCCATTTGAGGGATTTTTGATAGTTTCCCCGTTTATAAAATATCTCCGATAGCGAAATCGCTGTTGCGGCGTCAGGATTTTTGCTGTATCTCGATTCTAACACGTCTATTTGATCTACCGATTTTGTCTCTATCGTTATCTTCGGCGCAATATTCGGTTTAGCTTGTATTGGCCTCTGTTGCGGTTGCTGCGTTGTAGCCTGAGCCGTATTTTGGGCTTGCTCGGTCGGCTGCAAGCTTTTGAACTCCTCTTTTTTTTCTTCGGGGGATATTATTACTATCTCTTTTTGTGCAGCCTGATATTGATAAGGGGCAAAGTTTGACATCGGTTGTATATTGTGCGTCTGATTTAATTCGTGCTGAACTATATTGTTTTGACGGCTTTTGTTTGCCTCGTTTGCAGTATGCGGTGTATTTTTTGGGACAAATATAAAATACGCCAAGCCGAATGAGGCAAAAGCTACAAGGACGAAAGATAGACCCAAAACTCCTATCTTTTTATATTTTTGTTTTTTGTAGACTATCCACTTTTTTTCCAAATCGTTTAAATCATACATTTATATATCCGCCTTCTATTGCTACCATCTCTATGTGTTTTTGTCTAAACTCTTTATAGTTTAGCTCAGAGGGCTTTTTTTTTTCTATAAATTCGTAAAAATCAAAAAGCTTGTATATAAATTTCATCGTCTCTCTGATATTGCCGTTTGTGAATCGGTGAATAAGTCTGTAGCTTTTATTTGAAAACATAGAAACTAGCTGGTTTAGCTCTTTTGATAGCAGCTTTCGTTCCACAAAAAATCTCAATTCTTCAGGCGTCAGAGGGCTGAGTTCTATACTCTCCCATATTCTGCTTTGGAAATGAGCCTTTGCGATTAGGTGCTCCTCATCTATCTTGTGAAGTGCGACTACGAATTTGAATATTTTGGTATCCGATAAAAGCCTAATGTATTCCATCTCTTTTTCGTCATATAATTGGGCTTCGTCCAAGAATACAAGAAAAGTATCCTTTTCAAAGGTGCCCGTAAAAAGCTCCATTAATTCAAAAAAAGTAGGCTCCGTAGGGAGTCGTTTTCTTGAGCTTGATTTAAAAATCCTTACAAGCTCTTCCGTGCGCATGAACGTGGGGGTAGGGTAGTATAGTATTTTCCCTTTCTCTCTTTTTATATTGGCGCATAGCCTTCGTACCATGGCGGTTTTACCGCTTCCTGGATAGCCGTATAGCAAAATAATTTTGAGCGGTTTTTCTATTGCGCTTAAAAGTTTTTTGTAGGCTTCTTTTACTCCGTCTATCAAGATATATTCATTTTCGTTGTCCGCAAAGTTTCTGTTTTCATCGACGAACAGCTCCTTTGCCGCTCCAAAGCTACTTGTCGATGTCACTTTTGTATCCGAGTTCTTTTAGTGTAAGGGGTTTCTCTTTTTTTACTATGTGTGGCGTTATTACGATTACCATCTCTTCCATAACTTTGCTATCTACTTCTTGCTTAAATAGATATCCAAGCACCGGAATGTCACCTAATATCGGCACCTTTTTGGTATCCGTTCCGGTTGCATCTTTGATTAGTCCGCCCAGGATAATTCGCTCGCCATCCGCTACCTTTACCACTGAGGATAGCTGTTTTTGAGCGATATTCGGCGCTATGTTGTAATCAACACTTGCTACCTTGACGGTTTGGAGCGGACAATTTGTCGTAATGCAATTGCTTGATGTCGGATTTATTTTGAGTAGGATATTTGTATCGTCCATGATTTCAGGGGTGATGTCTAGCGTAACGCCGACGTTTAGCGGTATAGTCTCCACGCTTGGGTTTGTAGCTCCAGTCGTTGCGGTAGCACTTGTCCCACCCGATACTTTTGGATAGAAGATAACATCAGCGGACATGATGAGGGCAGGCTGACTACTGAGTGTCATGACTTTTGGGTTTGAGACCGTCTTGACATCGCCTTGTGTTTTTAGGAACTTAACAAAGTCCGTTAAGTCTACACCGCCGCTAACCCTAAAATATTGCGCAATTCCGCCGCCGTCTCCAGTGAATGAAGTAATAACTCCAGATGAAGTGTCTATCGTCGGCTTATTAATGGCAGTATAGCTTCCGTATTTAATGTTTAGGCCATTAACGGCGCTATATAATTTACTCCAATCTATCCCTGTAGTATTTGTCTTGTTGAGCGTAACCGATAGTATTTGCACGTCTATAAATACTTGTCTATGTAGTCTTTCAAGTACGGTATCTATGTATTTCTGAATTTCTATGAGCTGCTGTTTTGTTGCGGTAACCGTAATGAGTCCAGCCTGTGAATTCACAATAATGTCATTTTTTGTTGTCTTTGATACTTGTGTTGAAGAAGCCTCTCCTTTGCCAGATGCGGCAGAATCATCTTTATACTCTCTTTTGTATATGTATTGATTGGAAGACGAGTGAGGTCGCAATATCGAGTCTATATCATCTCGTAATTTTGCCCAAAACTCAATTTTTCCGTCATTTGATTCAAAAGTAGACCCGCCGGATGACGTGCTTGGAAGCCATGATTGAGTAGAGGCCGAAGAGCTGCTTTGTGAGGCTCCACCATTTGGGGAAAAGGTTGTTATGGCGCTTCTTGATGTACCTATATAATCAACCTTGAATGTTTTTGTAGAAAACGAAGATACCTTCAGTATGCCATTAGCATATTCGTAATCCAGGTTATTTTCTGTTAGCATAAAATCAAACACATCTTTAAGGGTGAAGTCTTTTAGGTTTATGGTATTTAACTCTTTTTCAAGCATTGCATCGGCAATGCTATCCTTGACCGCAATACTAAATGAACATCTTGAGCTTAGCTGTTCGAGCATTTGGGATATTGTGGTCCCTTTTGATGCGCTAAGATTGCTAAAGACTTTATCGTCACAACCGTTTGCATAAGCCGAGGAATATATAGAGGCGACCGCCATCGTCGCTATAAAGGCTTTCGAAAATGATTTTGCTATATATGGCGACAAATACCCGTTGTTTAATAGCAATGATTTTTTAGTCATTTTCCACCCTTAAATATATGTAGTGTTTTTTGTTTTTTGCCGTTTATCAAAAAAACTTTATTTTTATCTATTTTTTCTATTCTATAGCCGTTAACGGTGTCTCCTAGCCTCAGCCATCTGCCGTTGATTAGGGCTCCACCCTCAAAGATAGCTTTTAGCGAGAACTTTGGCGCAGAAACAGTCTTGTTTGCGTCAAGAACCACGGGAGGCTTTTCAAAAGCGTCGCTTACGCCTGCTATCTGCGCCGGAGTGAGAGTATCTTTCGGGGCGAGTATGTTGGCTATTATAGAATCCGCTTCGGAACAATATAGCAATGAGTATGCCAAAGATAATATCAATATACCCCTCATATCTATAGTCCGCTTACCGTGATGTTGATTTTTGCTCCGAGTCTATCGCCGTGGACAATAGATAAGTTTGCTATTTTTGAAAACATTTTAGAACTCTCTACGGAATTGATAAAACCGAGGATACCCCTGAATGAGCCGGCGCACTCCATGTTTACGGAAAGCTCTTGCTTGAATACGCCATTTTCCTTTTTTGATAAAGATGTTTCAAGCTTGACGATAGTAACGCCGTTTTTTGATGCGTTAGCAGTAAGGTACTCTACGAAGTTTATAATATTTTTTTCGCTTAGATTGATGAAATCAATATTTTGCATACTATTGGCAAGTTGTTGATTTTGGGCGATTTGTTTTTGCAGCTTTATAGTGATTGCTTTATTTACCTCTTTTATGCTCAGTGTCTCTTGTATGATTTCATTTTTTCTTTTCAAAAAATCTTTTGTATCTGTTATTTCAAGGCGGACAGACTCTAGAGTCGATTTTTTATTTGCTATTTTCTTTTCGCTTATAGGGGTGATAAATTTGTATGACAAGAAGCCAAAAATCAAAAGGGGCATCGAGAAGAATATAAGTTTCTCGCTAGCTTTTCTCCCCTCGAAAACTTCGTCTATAGCATTGTTAAATTGCTCAAAACTAAAACCCATTATTTCCCGACCTTAACGGAAATTTCGCCGATATATTTGCTGACATTCCCCTCTTTTACGATTTTGTCGGCCGATAGATTATTCTGCCCGCCCAGCCATAGTTTTTTGGCGAATCCGCTAATTAAAGTAGGGTCCTTTGCGCTGCATTCTATTTTGATATCTGTGGCGTTTATGTCTACGCTTCTAAGTAAAACATTCGAATTTGAAGCTGTGCTGGATATTTTGGCAACATCCGTCGATACGCTTTTTGCTCCAAGTTTCTTGCTTTCCAAATCTTTTAGCATTGCGATTGTATCGCTGTATTTTTTTGTCTGCTCTTCACTTTTTTTGGTTAGCTCTTCTTGCTCTTTCTGGGCGGCAGTTTTTTTGGATTCAATCTCTTGCCTTTCGGCTTTTAGTGTTGCCAGTTCTTTGTTGGCCTGTCTCGTAGCAAAAGAGTAGTAAAAATCGGCCGCAGTCATGTTGTATAAAGGATATGCAAAAGAAAGCAATAACGAAGCGGTCGCCGTGAGCATGAATTTGCCGGCATATCTCTTGAAAAACGGTGGCGGACGCATAAAAATAGAAAAATTGAGATGCTCGTATCTTTCTAGATCCTGAAGATATGCGAAAAGCATAAGCTTTGTAGACATATCGACGAAACCCTCTGTTTTGATGCCGAGATTGAAGTCGAAATTCTTAAACGGCGTTTCAAAATATTCTTTTGCTATCTCGGTGATGTCGGCTATGTTGCCGTGTTCTGTGGAAATATATATGGCCTCATAGCCGCTTATTTGGTTTACCCTTTTTGCGTGTACCAAAACTTCTGATACGGAAGCAAAAAATTCGCCTATTAGTGTTTTGAATCCGGCGATATACTCGGGTTTTTTGACCCTAAACTCGCTATTTGTAATTATTTTTACAAAATCTTCATAGCCGATTCTTTCGCCTATATGCTCCGAAAGCTTCTCGCTTAGAATTTTTATACTAGCTCTTATTGTTTTGGAGTATGTATAGTTACCGTTCTGATACACGCAAAGACAAGCGCTATCGGCATATAGGTATATAAAAGCAAAGGTTGAAGAGTCGCTTAGAAAATTTTTGGTGAATAGTGTTTTTATTGCCGTCTGCGGCAAAAATACAAAGTCTACGTATCGGTCGGATATTGGAGAGATTCTTTGCCTTATTGCCTGATATGTGGCTATGTAGGCATTGTATTTTTTGGTCTCAAATCCTTCTTCTGCTCCATCTGCTTCTTCATAGCATATTTTGTATTCCAGGCTCGGTTTCAGACCAAGTTCATCGAACAGCTTTAGCTCCAAAGCTTCGTATACAGCCGGACCTTCGAGGAATTTATTTATATCTACGCTTTCAAGTAGCAAATCCTCTAGCTGGATAAAAGATATAAAGTTTGATTTTGGATTTGGAGTCGTAACCGGACGTATGGTTTGCTTCGAGTATTCATAAAAAACCGAAGCGGACGGTGAGTATAAGCATACGGATGAGGCTTGGGAGCTTTTTGACGCAAGGGGTAGTTTGATAGATTTTAAAAAATCAAGAGTCAAAGTCATACCCATATTCAGCTAGCCCTTTTTTATCCGTTGTCCAGTTTTTATTTGTTTTTACGAATAACTCTAAGTGTATCTTTTTTTGTGCAAATTTTTCAAGTGCAATTCTAGCTTTTGTGCCGATTCTTTTTATTGTCTGACCGCCTTTGCCGACTATCATCGCCTTTTGAGAATCTTTGTTTGCTATTATAGTAGCATAAACTTTATCTAATGAATCACTCTCATCTATTTTATTTATTACAACGTCGGTTTCATACGGAATTTCATCGCTAAGCCCGTTAAATAGCTCTTCTCTTATTATTTCTTTATATATATCGCGAATATTTTGATCTGTCAGAAGCTCCGGGTCATAAAGATACGGAGAGTCCGGCAGATACTTTACGATGCTATCCAGTATCTCTTTTTTCCCGCTTTCTTTTGTGGCACTTATTGGTATTAGCTCCAGAAAACCGTTTTCATATCCGTTTAGCTCATCCATTGTCGCCAGTAGTTTTTCATGGGTCAACATGTCTATTTTGTTGACGAGTAAAATATGCGGTTTATTTCCGGATATCGATAAAAACTCTTCATAATCTTTTTTCGCAAATCTGGCATCCGCTATGAAAAGCACCAAATCGGCGTCGCTAACCGCCTTAATCGCTTCCCCTAGCATGTATTCATTGAGTAGTTTTTTACCGGTTTGAAGCCCAGGGGTATCTATTAGGACTATCTGTGCATCGCCTTGCATCAGTATCCCCTTGAGTCTCTTTCTGGTCGCATTTGCCTTGTGGCTGACGAGCATTATTTTTTCGCCTACTAGCCAGTTTAGAAGTGTGCTCTTACCTGCGTTTGGCTTGCCAATTACTGCGACAAAGCCGCATTTTGTATTTGTGTTCAAAGAATATACCTTGCGTGATCTATATTTTCTACTATATTTGATAGTTTTTGGTTGACAATTTCTTCAGTGATGGAGATCTTCTCACCGCTCATTGTATCAGCTTCAAAGCTAATATCCTCCATGACTTTTTCGATGACAGTATGAAGTCTTCTTGCTCCGATATCCTCGGTCTTTTCGTTTGCTCTTTGGGCTAGGCGAGCCATAGCCTTGATGGCGCCATCCTCAAAAACAACCTCTACGTTTTCTGTTTTTAAGAGAGCCGAATATTGCTTCAAAATCGAGTTTTTAGGCTTGGTGAGTATGTCGTACATTGCCGATTCATCCAGAGATTCCATCTCGACCCTAAGCGGAAACCTGCCTTGAAGTTCAGGGATTAGGTCGCTCGGCTTTGTTAGATGGAATGCCCCAGCCCCTATGAACAGTATGTGATCCGTATTTATTTGCCCCAACTTTGTAGATACGGATGAGCCTTCAATGATAGGGAGTAAATCTCTTTGTACCCCTTCTTTGCTAGGGTCTTGTCTCGAGGATGTCGATGAGCTGACGGCTATTTTGTCTATTTCGTCTATGAAAATTATTCCCTCTTCTTCGGTTCGCCTTATCGCCTCTGCTTTTATGGCTTCGCTATCGATTAGTTCTTCAGCTGCTTCGTTTTCGAAAGCGGTTATTGCCTCTTGCACCCCGACTTCCTTTTTGACCTCTTTTTTTCCCAATCCACCTAAGAGCTTTGAGAAGGATTCTTGGATTTTAGCAACCTCGGGTGGCAAATTTGTGTCATAATTTTCGCTTTGAGATTTTGATATCTCTATTTCCACCTTTAGATTGGCAGCATCACCAGATGCGATTTTTTCTTTCATTCTTGCCAGAGCTTTTTTATGCTCCTCTTTTTTCTCTTCACTGGCTCCGGCTGGCGGCTCGGGTACTAGCTTGATAGCCACTTTGTCTATCGCCCGTTCTTTTATTTGCGGCGCAATCTTTTCTTTATGCTCTTTTTTCACTAGATTATAGGCCGCCAAAGCCAAATCCCGAACCATCGATTCCACATCTCTGCCGACAAAACCGACCTCTGTGTATTTGCTGGCTTCTACTTTGATAAAAGGGAGGGCAAATCTTTTGGATAGTCTTCTTGCTATTTCCGTCTTACCGACCCCTGTTGGACCTATGAGCAAGATATTTTTTGGGACGACATCCTCTTGCATCTCTTTTGCGAGCTTGAGTCTTCGCATCCTATTTCTAAGGGCTATCGCTATGACTTTTTTTGCGTTTTGTTGACCGATTACATATTCATCAAGGACGGAGACAATCTCTTTTGGGGTTAGGTTCATGGATTACTCCAGTGTGAGTATGGATATATTTTGGTTAGTGTAGATGCAGAGTTCTCCCGCGATTTTGAGTGACTCTTCGACAAGCTTTTTTGGCTCCAAATCAGAGTGTCTGGCAAGTGCTCTGGCCGCAGAAATGGCGAAGTTTCCCCCGCTGCCGATTGAGGCCAGCATTCCATCCTCTGGCTCTACGACGTCTCCGCTACCCGTAAGGATAAAGATTTTATCCTGATTTAGCACTATCATCATCGCTTCAAGGCGTCTTAGCACCTTGTCTTTTCGCCACTCTTTTGAAAAATCTATGACCGATTTTAGGAGGTCACCTTTTTTGTTTGCGAGGATATTTTCAAACATATCAAAAAGGGTAAAAGCATCCGCCGTACTTCCCGCAAACCCTGCAAGTATCTTGCCTTCATAGAGTTTGCGTATTTTTACGGCGTTTGATTTGAGTACGGAGTTGCCAAATGTCACTTGACCGTCGCCGCCTATGACGGCTTTGCCGCCCTTTAGGCAAGCGAGGATGGTGGTCGCTTCAAACATCGGTTAAATCGCCTCGACAAGAAGATGCAGTTTGGCGTGTATTCCATGTCCCATTTTTAAATCAAGGTCGTATGAGCCAGTCGCTTTGATGGTTCCATGGTGTTCAATGCTTTTTTTATCTATTTCGATGCCGTGTTGTTTTTTGAGCTCTTCGGCTATTTCCTCTTTGGTTATGGAGCCAAATAGTGCACCGTTTGCCCCCGTTTTTGTTTTAATGACGAGCTTCACACCCTCTAGCTTTGCTTTTACTTCGTTTAACTTTGCTATCTCTGCCGCTTCTGCCTCTTTTTTGGCTCTCTCACCCGCTTCCCATTGTTTTATGACTGCAGGGGTAGCTAGCTTGGCTAGCCCTTTGCCTATTAGAAAGTTGTTGCCGTAACCGTCTTTTACCTCTTTTATTTCACCGGCTTTGCCCAGCGCTTTTACGTCTTTTATTAGTAGTACTTTCATTATTTTGCCTCCAATGCGTGTTTTAATACTTCATCTATTGTCGATACAGGAATTATCTGCATGTTGTTTTTGACCTCATCCGGTATATCGGGCAGGTCTCTATCATAATTTTTTTGCGGGATAAGCGCCGTTTTTATCTGTGACTTATATGCCGCAATCAGTTTCTCTTTGAGTCCGCCTATCGCCGTTACTTTGCCGGTCAGCGTTATCTCGCCGGTCATTGCTACCGATGATTTTACCTTGCGCTCCGAGAGTATCGAGGATATGACCGTGGCCATCGCTATACCTGCACTTGGTCCGTCTTTTGGCGTTGCGCCGTCCGGGACGTGTATGTGAAGATTGTAGCAATCGTACAGGCTTGGTCTATTACCTTTTTCATCGGCTATGCAAACGGCATCCGTAATTTTTTTATCTATCTTTAGCTTGCCGCTGTCTATGAGCGTCTTAACTACGCTGTATGCTATTTTGGCAGACTCTTTCATCACATCGCCGAGGCTTCCGGTCATCTCTACCGCGCCTTTGCCTTTTATCTTAACGGCTTCTATTTTCAGGACGTCTCCGCCGACCGCCGTCCATGCAAGACCGTTTACGACGCCTATTTGATTTTTTTTGTCGATCTCTTCGTATTCAAATACCGTTTTATCAAGGAAGTCTTTCAAGTTTTTGGATGTTATCGATACTTTTTGTACTTTTTCTTCCAAAATGATTTTTGCCGCTTTTCTGGCTATTGCCGCTATTTGTCGTCTCAGGCCTCTAACGCCGGCTTCCCTGGTGTACTTTTCGATTACCTCTTTTAGTACTGCGGTCGGCATTGATAGCTCGTTTGGTTTGAGTCCGTGCTTTTTTAGCTCTTGCGGCAATAGGTATTTTTTTGCTATTTCATACTTCTCTTGCGGCGTATATGAACTAACCTCTATAAACTCCATCCTGTCTCTTAGCGGGGCAGGGATGGTTGAAGCGTCGTTTGCCGTTGCTATGAACACCGCATTTGATAAGTCAATATTGAAATTGAGATAATAATCTCTGAACTTATCGTTTTGCTCCGGGTCTAGTATCTCTAGTAGCGCCGCCGTCGGGTCACCCCTCATGCTTCTGCCCACTTTGTCTATCTCGTCTAATACCACTACTGGGTTCATTTGTTTGGCGTTGATAAGCCCTTGTACCAGTCTACCCGGCATTGCGCCTACATAGGTTCTTCTGTGTCCTCTTAGCTCGTTGACGTCCTCTAGCCCACCAAGCGCTACTCGTACAAGCTCGCGTTTGAGCGCTTTTGCTATAGAGTTTGCAAGACTTGTTTTACCTACACCAGGAGGCCCGATAAAGCAGAGTATAGCCCCTTTTGCATCTTTATTTTTTGCTCCCCTGAGCTCAAGAAGCTCCTTGACGGCAAAGAACTCCACGATTCTCTTTTTCGGTTTCTCTAGCGAAAAATGGTCTTCATCAAGCGTTTTTGCGACTTTGGATACCTCTAGTTTTGCTTTTGAGACCTTGCCGTACGGGAGCTCCAGCACATACTCGATATATGTTTGTAGCACATTGGCATCGCCGCTGTCGGGATGCATTCGTCCTAGTTTGTCAAGCTGTTTTTTTGCCTCTTTGTATGCGTCTTCGTACATAAAAGGCTTTATCGCTTCAAGTCTCTTTCCGTATTCCTCTAGCTCTTCCTGACGGCTTGTGTCCTCGCCTAGCTCTTTTCGTATTTGCTTAAGCTGCTCTTTTAGGAAATACTCCTTGTTGATCTTGTCCATTTTGTCATGGACTTTTGCCCGTATCTCTTTTTGTAGCTTAGCCCCTTCCGTTTCGTCTATGATGTGCTCTATTAGCTTCATAAGTCTTTTTTCGATGTCTTGCTCTATAAACAGAGCGTGTGCATCGTCCTTTTGAAGCTTCATCGAACTACTGATGAGATCGGCTATGCGGTTTGGCTCATGGTTTTCATTGATAGTTTTGAGTAAATCTGGCGGAAAATATCCCGCTACGGCAGATAGTGACTTCACATGCTCTCTTAGGTTCGCTAGTACCGCCTCAACCCTTTGTTCGTTGTACGGGTGAGTCTTTATGGTGTCTACTATAGCTAGTAGGGGATTGTCGCTTAGACGTTCTACTATGTGCCCACGCGCTAGACCTTGGAAAAGCACTTTTACTCTGCCATCCGGGAGGACTATTTTTCGTATTATCGAGCCTATGACGCCCGATTCGTATATGCTGTCAAACGTGTTGTCACCTTCCATTCCGTTTTTAGAATGGCATACCAATATTAGGGAGTTGTTTTCGACGGCAAAACTAGCCGCTTTTATCATTTTTTCATCCGATAGAAATAGGGGCGCTATCATAAACGGATATAAAAATATTTCGTCTTCTACTATAATCGGCAGACTAGCCGGAAATGAGCCGTAGTTGGAAAGTTGCATTAGGTAGCTCCGAATAAATTATTTTATTTTTTACTGAAGTTGGACTTCAAAAATAGCTCTATACCAAGGGGTATGTGCTTTTTCGTATTTCACGCCGTCAAGCCAGCTTATGTTCGCATCTGCCCTGTATTTTTTGGCAGCCTCCGGCTTATCTATCCTGTCGTAGAGTCCGGCTATGTTTTCGTTGATTACTTTGTTGGCAAGCGCTAGTTTTAGCAAGATTGTTTGGGCATACGGTTTATATGCTGAATACGGATATTCTTTTATAAAATCCTCAACGTCTTTTTGCGTATCCAAAATCAACTGCTGGTCTCTGTTGGTTTTTTTGAATGCCAGAAAATTCGCTTTTACCTTCATGTATCTAGCAAATTCTACGTTTTTTTTATCGCCGTATCTCTTGATGTATTCGTCAAGATAGTGGTTTGCCAGTAGGTACTCTTCGTTATCCATATGGGCTTGCGCCATTATGAGCATTGCCTCTTGTATGAGTGGAGAGCGTATGTGCTCACTTTGAAGTGAGGTAAAAAGCTTATCCGCCTGCTCCAAATCACCCCTCATCGTCTCCTTGACCATCTTTTGATACCAATAGTCGGCCGGCTTGTTATATTCGTCTTGTTTGGCGGAACACCCTAGTAATACGAAGCCAGCAGTGAGCGCCAAGGCGGTTGTTTTGATTTTAAAAGCAGAATTTTTATTCATTTGAGTTTTTGTCCCAAGTACCGTATTTTTGAAATCTTGTAGTCGTCAATGTTAACTTATTTTGCTTTAAATAGGGGGAAGACGTAAGTGTCGATGTTTGGTCTACTTGATAGTGCAACCTAGCTCTTTAATATTTGTCATGACTCCGTCGCCTAGTTTTTTCTTTAGTCGACCTATTGTGTTTTTGAGTTGGTGGTGGCTCATATCTCCGTTATATACTTTTTGCGATATTTCATCGTATGTAACTAGTGATGATTTTTTTATTCAGCATTAACTCTAATGTCTCGGCTTCGTTTTTTGTCAACAATATATTTTTGCCGTCTCTCTCTCAAGTATTTTATTTATTCTGTTATAGCTTAGATTATTGTTGATTTGGTAAAATGGTAAAATGGGACAGGCTACTTTAAATAGATGATTACCGCCTCTTGGCATTTAACTTTCCTTTGCTGGTTTTTTTAGCTTAGGGAAATTATAGATTGTTTGTATCAAATATTGTAGCCAGATCAGCTAATAATTATATAAGGAGGCACTTCTTGCCATTTTTTAAAGAGGCGGACTCTTCGATATTGCTCATAGGGGTTGGAAATCTTGGCGAGGCGCTGCTAGACGGTATGCTAAAAAAAGGTTTGAACGTAACAGCCCTGGCACATAGCGAAGAAAAAGCTATTAAATTAAACGAATTTTATCCATCCCTCAAGGTGGAAATAGCCAAAAAATCTGTAGATATCGATGGTCGAACCGTTATATTAGCGGTTAAGCCAAATAGTTTTTACGATATCCGTTTTGAGGGTAGGGCAAGGCTATTTGTTTCCGTTATGGCAAAAGTCTACATCGATGATCTCAAATCTAGCGTTGACGCCGACGCATACATAAGAGCTATGCCAAACCTTGCGGCGAGATGCGAAAAGTCGGTTACGGCGGTGACTGGTAGCCACTCTGTCAAGACCGAAGCGCTAGCGCTTTTTGAATCTATCGGTAAAAGTGTTTGGGTGGACAGCGAGGATGAGCTAAATATCGCCACCGCTTTGGCAGGTAGTGCCCCTGCGTTTTTGGCTCTTGTAGCGGAAGCGCTTACGGACGGCGCAGTACGTACGGGGCTAAAAAGAGGTGTTGCCGAAGAGATGACAAAAGGGCTTTTTGACGGCTTTAGCGCACTACTTGAGGGTTCACATCCGGCAAAAATCAAAGAGGAGGTCATGAGCCCAAAAGGTACCACTGCGGCAGGTGTCTTTGAGCTGGAAAAAGATGGCGTAAGAGCCTCCTTTATGAAAGCTATAGAGGCGGCGTATCTCAAAGCTTCCAAGTAGTTTTTGATAGAATTTCAAAAAATTTTCAATTTAGGGTAAAAATATATGCATTATCTTGACATCTACGGTGGCAACAAACTAAGCGGAGAAGTGACCGTATCGGGGGCGAAAAACTCCTCACTGCCCCTTATCGCTTCGACGATACTATCCAAAACTCCGGTAACTATCACCAATATGCCAAGAGTTGCGGACATCAAGACAATGCTAAAGCTGATGACAAATCTAGGCGCCGAGGCGACTTTTGAGGGAAATACGCTAAAAATCGACGCCGAAAAGCTCAACGGTACGGTTGCAACATATGACATAGTCAAGACGATGAGAGCCTCTATCCTCGTCCTTGGGCCGCTCCTTGCGAGATTTGGCAAATGCGACGTGAGCTTGCCCGGCGGATGCGCTATAGGACAAAGACCGGTTGATTTGCACCTAAAAGCACTTGAAACTATGGGTGCAGAGATAGAAATCAAAAACGGATATATAGAGGCGAGAGCGCCTAGGGGACTTACGGGGACGACGATAGTTTTTGACAAAATCACGGTAACGGGAACGGAAAATATCGTGATGGCTGCCGCTCTAGCCAAAGGGACAACCAAGATAATCAATGCCGCAAAAGAGCCGGAAGTGGTGCAGCTATGCGAAGTGCTTAGACTTGCAGGGGCAAATATTGCAGGTATCGGTACGGATGAGCTAATCATCGACGGAAGCGGCGGCGAGCTATATAGTTTCAAAGATATAGATGTAATCCCTGACAGAATAGAAGCTGGGACATACCTATGCGCTGCGGCTATCACAAACTCAACCGTCACGCTAAAAAAAGTCAATCTAAGCCATATGGAGGCATTCATCTCTAAGCTTCAAGAGATGGGCTTTTCGTTTGATTACGGTATCAATGAACTAACTATCAAGCCTGCCAAAAAAATCAAGCCAGTGGAGATAGTGACGACGGAGTTTCCGGGGTTTCCGACGGATATGCAAGCGCAGTTTATGGCTCTTGCCACTCAGGCGCAAGAGACGAGCATTATTGAAGAGAGACTTTTTGAAAACCGCTTTATGCACGTGAGCGAGCTTACAAGACTCGGCGCCACGATACATCTAACGCACAATACCGCTACTATCGAGGGCGGGGCAGAGCTGACTGGAGCGGATGTGATGGCTACCGACCTTAGAGCCTCGTCCGCGCTTGTTATTGCGGCTCTTGTGGCAAACGGCAAGACTAGAATTCATAGGATCTACCATCTAGACAGAGGTTATGAGGAGCTGGAGAAAAAGCTTATCTCTCTTGGTGCGGAGATAGAGAGAGGTGATGAGTAGCCTCTCAGGTTATCGAAAGAAGCAAAACAAAAATTAGCAGCAAGGCGGATAGCGCATATCTGATGCCTTGCTTTAACGTGTTGTTTTCATATGAATAGCTTATATTGTGTTTTTCGAGTATCGTTTTATCAAAATCCACTACTACAAATACAGCCCCATGCTCAGTTTCTACAAGTAGATTTTTATCACCCTCTAGCACGAGAGCTTTTTTGATATTTTTGGGCTGAAATTCTGAATTATTAATATATGTCATCTTTTTGCTAGAGTCCACTAAATCATTGAAAAAGTAGATAACGATAAATAATATTCCGCTATATAAAAATATCCGCAGAGCGTTATGTTTTGTGGCTTCACTCACTTTAAACCTTTGATTTTTTCAAGCCACTCTTTTAGCGTTTTTTCAAACCCTATATCTTTCAGCTTTACGATATCTACCGGTTTTGCTGTGTATTTTTGCCCCACCCAGCCGCCAAAGTCATGCGGATATTTGTATCCGATACCTCGTCCTAGTTTTGCCGCTCCTGCGAAATGTGCATCTTTTAGGTGTGGAGGCACTTCGTATATCTCGCCGCTTGATATGAGGGCTAATGCATCATCTATCGCAGTGTATGCGCTGTTTGATTTTGGCGAGCAGGCTAGATATATGGTAAGCTGACTGAGAATAATGCGAGATTCCGGCATACCTATCTTTTCTACAAGTTCAAATGCGGCATTTGCTATCTGTAGGGCATTCGGGTTTGCATTTCCTATGTCCTCGGCGGCAAGTATAGCTAAGCGACGAGCGATAAATCTAGGCTCCTCGCCACCTGCTATGAGCCTTGCTAGATAGTAGACTGCCGCTTGTTCGTCAGAGCCCCGTATGCTTTTTATCAGCGCACTTGCTAGATTGTAGTGTGTTTCAGACTCCCCAGCCCCGTCTGTTAGGCTGTTTGGGCGAAGACGCTTTAGTGTTTCTAGTGTGATATTGTCCTCTAGCTTTGCGGCATAATCCAGAAGGGTTAGCATTGCTCTTGCATCGCCGGATGAGCTTCGAACTAGATACTCTGTGGCGTCATCATCAGCGGTTTTGCCTAGTTTTTCAAGCCCTTTTTTAAGAGCATCTCTGAGGTCGTCGTCCGTTAACGAAAAAAATTCAAACAGCATTGAACGTGAGCGGATACCGCCGGTTAGAGAGAAAAACGGATTTTCGGTAGAGGCTCCGACTATGAGGGCAAAGCGATTTTCCATGATGGGGAGCAAAACTTCTTGTTGCGTCTTTGAGAGCCTATGTACCTCGTCGATAAAGATTAGCGGCTTTTGCAGAGCGTGTTTTGCACCGTCAACCACCTTTCGTATATCTTCTATCTTGATGCTTGTGGCGTTAAACTCGAAAAAAGGGGCGTCCAATTTGGAGGCTATTATACGAGCCAGGCTAGTCTTTCCTGTCCCTGGGGGGCCAAAAAAGAAAGAATGGGGGATAGACCCCGCCTCTACAAGTCTACGAAAAGGGGCGTTTGACGATAGTAGATGTTTTTGCCCGATAAACTCGCAGAGAGAGGATGGGCGAAGGATTTGGGCTAGGCTCAATGCTTAGCCTTTATCCAGTTCGCCTCTGTAGCTCACTATTCCGTGCGTTAGATTTGATACTTTGCCAAACCCTAAGTCTTTAAGTACGCTTTGGCAGTAGGCGCTTCTTGAGCCTACATGACAATAAACGATGACCGTTTCGTCTTTGTACTCTTGTAATTCTTTTATAGAGTCGTAAAAGCTTGTCGTAGGAACGAGGAAGTCGACACCTTTGATTCTAAAGCTTTTGTATTCCATCCACTCTCTCACGTCTACCAGTTTGAAGCTTACCATGCCAAGCGTTCTTGCCTCTAGTAGCGCCTCCAACTCTTCGGAGTCAAGCTGAGATTTTGCCAGCAATACTTCGCATTCATCTTTCGTCAGCCCTCTTGAGTGTGCATGTATCGCTTCTTCCAGTTTTTCTTCGGCGGCTTTTGAGGCTGCGAATTCAGGGGTGCAAAATATTCCACAGTGGCAAGACCCATTTTCTGGTATTTCATGATTTAGAGCCGGTTTGCAAGGGCAGATTCTATCTTCTTCTTTGTTGCCGGTTACGAAAAAACAGGGGCAATATCTTTTGTCGTAAATAAGTTTATTTCTTGTTAGTCCAAATTGTATACTTTGGGTTATTTCCATGTCGGGGTTGTATGAAAAGCCAAATTGTTTTATTACTTTGTCGGTAAAATCAACTGTTTTTTTAAGTTCGTCTTGAAACTCCTGTGAGTTTGGGTCTATCTTTCTTATTTCACTCATTCTATTATCCTGGATTATGATGTTTATAACTAGCATATCATTTTGTATAATGTTTGGAAATTGTAGCTAATGTTTGAAAAAATCGAGATAAAACGAGAACCCAAAAGCCAAAGACTTCGCATAGAGGTACTCGAGGGAGGGGCTTTGCTCGTCAGGGCTCCACGCTTTTTAAGCGAAACAAAATGTATGGAATTCGTCGGACAAAACGCCTCCAGACTTCAAAAAATGATAAAAAAGCAACTGGAATTCGAGGCGAAAAGAGATGCCCTCGGCGGACACTTTCTTTATCTAGGCTCCAAAATGCCGGTTAAGCTTGACGGTAATATCCGAAAAAAATATTTATTTGAGAATGATATGCTTGTGCTATCCAAAAAAGAGCATTTTAGAGAGTTTCTCAGAGATGAGGCGAGGCGCATTATTACGCCAAAGGCAGAAGATATAGCGGCATTCTACGGCGTAAAGTATGAAAAGATAAGTTTTCGCGACATAAAAAGTAGATGGGGTAGCTGTTCCGCTAGAAAAAATCTTAGTTTTAGCTCCAGGCTGGTCGGTGCACCAAAAAGTGTAATCGAATACGTCGTAATCCACGAAATATGTCATTTAAAAGAACTCAACCACTCGGTACGATTTTGGTCGCATGTCTCGGCGCTGTTGCCTGACTATAAAGAGAGTGAGAAATGGCTCAAAGAAAACGGACGACTTTTATATCTCCACTAAAAAACCTGTTTATCTTCTGTTTACAAGCAAATTCTGCTCCAAATTAAATAGTTTTTTGTTAAGATAAACCAAAATAGGCTTTTGAAGGTTTAGAAATTGAGAATAGATAAGTTCATCAATACCGTAAATATCGTAAAGCGCAGAAGTATAGCCGCCGACATGATAGAGCACGGCGTAGTGTATCTAAACGGTGTGCAGGCCAAAGCATCCAAAGATGTGAAGATTGGCGACAAGATAGAGATAAGATATCTTGAGAGCGTCAAAAAATACGAAGTTCTTGCCGTTCCAACCACAAAAACAATCCCAAAAACCGCTACGGATGATTATATAAAGGAGCTTTCATGAGCTACGAAGAGGCAAAAAATAGTTTTACAGCCCTTTTTGAGGGCAAGATGGGCGAGGATGAGGCTAGGGCATTTCTCGTTTCCATGTATGAAAGAGGCGAGAGCGAGGAGGAGATAAAGGCGGCCGTTGAAGTGATGCGCTCTTTTATGGTTGGCTTTGAAACACCTACCGAAATCAAAGATTTACTTATTGATAATTGCGGTACAGGTGGAGATAAAAGCGGAAGCTTTAACATCTCTTCAACCGTCAGCTTCGTGCTCGCATCCCTTGGGCTTTATGTTGCAAAGCACGGCAACCGTAGTATTACAAGCAAGTCTGGAAGTGCCGATATGCTGGAGGCTCTTGGTGTCAAAATAGAGCTTGACAGCAAGGATGCCAAGCTCAAAGTTTTGCTTGAGAGCGGGTTTGCGTTTTTGTTTGCGCCGACATATCATCCAGCACTTAAGCACATCATGCCTATTCGCCGAAGTCTGCCGCACAGAACGATATTTAATATGCTGGGCCCCCTGTGCAATCCTGCGGGAGTCAAACATCATTTGATTGGCGTATATGATTATGATTTGGCGGTCAAATGCTCCAGAGTGCTTAGAGATACTGGTTCAAGCAGAGGGATTATCGTGCATAGCAACGACGGGATGGACGAGGCTAGCATAAGCGGCATTAGCAAGTATGCTTTTTTTGACGGAAAGAAAGTAGGTGAGTATGAGCTAAACCCGCAAAACTACGGATTAAAACTTTACCCAAAAGAGGCCATAGAAGGCGGTGATGCCGTGCAAAATGCGTCGATTACCCTGGCTGTACTCAAAAATGAAGCGGATGCGGCAAAAATGGGCGTAGTGGCTATAAATGCCGCTTTAGCCCTGCTTGCTAGCGGAAAAGCAAGAGATGTGCAAGACGGACTTGAAATGGCCGAATATGCAATCAAGAGTGGTAAGGCATATGAAACGCTCCAAAAAGTCATATCCGTATCAAACAAGGTCTAGGCGTGTCAAAAATCTTTGAAGTGAAAGCTGAAGGCGAGCTGTCAAAAGTGGCCGAATTTATAAAGGGTAGCTATGACGGGGGTATATTTATCCTTATGGGGGATCTCGGATATGGAAAGACGGCTTTTGTGAGAGCTTTTGCATCGCTTTTTGGACTTGAGGGGGAGGTGTCCAGCCCAACCTTTGCCGTGATGAATGAATACGGCGGCAAGATATTTCATTATGATTTTTACAACTTTGGAACAGACGCATACTTTGAAAAAGGGATGTTCGAGTACCTTGAGCAAGGGGGTTGGCACTTTATGGAGTGGGCGGATGAAAAAATAGAAAAATTCCTCCAAAGCATAGGAATGAAATTTGTTAGGATGGTTATAACAAAAGAGAATGAAACAAGATTTTATAGGATAGAAAATGCATAAGCTAGAAGCCAAAAATATAAAAAAGCATTTTAAGAAGCACACTGCGCTTGGCGGCGTTAGCGTGCATTTTGACTCGGGCGAGATAGTAAGCTTACTTGGACCAAACGGAGCTGGAAAGACAACCCTTTTTTATTCTATTTGCGGACTTGTCGAAGTAGACGAGGGCGCCGTTATCCTGGACGGCAAGGATATAACCGAGCTGCCTTTGCATCAAAAAGCCAGAATAGGGCTTGGGTATCTACCTCAAGAATCAAGCGTATTTAAAGACCTTAGCGTAGAGGAAAACATAGAGCTTGCATGTGAAGTTATCTATAAAAACGAAGACGAGATAATGCAAAATACCGACAGGCTGCTTGAGATGCTGTCTATCGAGCCTATACGTACAAGACCCGCCTATGCTTTGTCTGGTGGCGAGAGGAGAAGGGTTGAGATAGCAAGAGCGTTGGCTGCAAATCCTCAGTTTTTGCTACTTGACGAGCCGTTCGCCGGCGTAGATCCTCTGGCGGTAAGCGAGATACAAAAAATTATCATTGAATTAAAAAATAACGGCATAGGGATAATCATCACCGATCATAACTTCAGGGAAGCGCTTGAGATATCGGATAGGGCTTATGTCCTTGGACGGGGAATGCTTCTGGCTGAGGGTACTCCGGCAGAAATATATGAGAGCGAAATAGTCAAAAGACACTATCTTGGGGATAAGAGCCAAGTATGAAACAAAGGCTGAGCGCTGCCAAAAAGGGGAAGCTGTCATCAACGCTAAAAAACTGGCTGCCGTTGCTGCAGGCAGGGCTTAGCGATCTTAGCGAGCGTCTCAGCGAAAATCTTTCTAATAACCCTTTTTGTGAAATCAGAACAAAACAGCACGACGAGATAAAAGAGGATGAAGAGAGGGAATATCACGAGGACGAACACTATCAAAGCTTTGAGAAGCCGTCTAAAAAAGAGTTTAGAGAGGAGCTAGCCCTTGGCGAGGCGTCGCTTTTTGAAGATGTGATGGAGCAGATAGCGCCACCCCTCTTCCCGACTGCCAGAAGTCAAAATATAGCATCAAAAATAGCCGAACACCTCGATGAAGGGGGTTTTTTTGACGGAGAGTACGATGAGATAATTGCGCAAACGGGTGCGGATAAAGATGAGATAGAGCGTATAAGAGGTCGTTTTGTGTATCTGACCCCTCCTGGTATCGGAGCTATAGACTTTATAGAGAGCTATCTGTTTCAGCTTGAAGATGCCGGTTTGGATAATGATGTGTACGAACTCGCCGTGCTAATAGTAAAAAACCTCGATTCTTATGCTGATTTTGCGAAAAATCCTCGTTTTAAAGAGGCTATGAATGCAGTAAAAAAACTCAAAAATCCTCCGGCGATAGAATATCTTGAAAATTCAACCGAGGTCATCCCCGATATATTCGTATACGACGACGGCGAGAAGTTGGAGGTCAAGATTAATGACGCATATTATCCGGAGATAATCATCGAAACAATGGAAGGTTTGGAAAAAGACGAGTTTGTCCGCCCAAAAATCAAAGAGGCGAAAGACCTTGTGGATGCGCTTGCTATGCGAAAAGCGACGCTTATGAAGTTGGGGTTGATGGTTGTAGAGTTCCAGTATGATTATTTCAAAGGTGGGGCAATCCGCCCTATGAAGCTACAAAACATCGCTGACGAGCTTGGTCTCAATGTTTCTACTATTTCCCGCGCTATAGCAAATAAATATCTAGCTTCAAACCGTGGCATCTGGCCGATAAAAAGCTTTTTTTCGACGGCTATCAGCGAGGATACTTCGGCGGCGGCAATCAAAGAGTATTTAAAAGAGCTTTTCGCCGGCGAAAGTCGCAAAAAACCTCTCTCGGATGAAGCCGCCCTTAAATTTGTAGAGCAAAAATTTTCGGTTAAATTGGAGAGGCGTACGATTACTAAATATCGTATGGCTCTTGGCGTCGCTAGCTCTTCAGAGCGGAAAAAACTATACCAGATGAGCCTATGACGATAGCACAATACAAAGACGGCTTTCGCTACACCTCCGACACGATGTTTTTGTGGGATTTTGCACTCTCTTTCGTCAAGAAAGGCTCTATCCTCGAAATTGGCGGCGGCACGGGAGTGCTCGGGCTTTTGCTGGCAAGAGATAGGGATGTGGAGTTAACAATAGTCGAAAAACAGGAGAAAATGGCAAAACTGTGTGCCGACAATGCTTGCTCCAACGGTATTGCGGCAACGGTTGAAAATATAGATTTTTTGGATTATAAGGGTGGGCATTTTGATTATGTGGTTTCAAATCCACCTTTTTATCCAAGCCGTGTGCAAAAAAGCGAAAACGATTCGATGCTTGCCTCGCGGTATTCCGAGGAGTTGCCGCTAGATATTTTTTTGCAAAAATCAAAAAAGCTGTTGAAACCGCACGGCGAAATCATATTTTGCTATGACGCTAGAGAGCTGCAAGCAGTCATAAGCGAAGCATCAAGACTAAAAGGGGCGGCGCTGACTCATATCAGATTTGTTCACGCCAAGGAGGATAAGAGCGCAAAACTAGCCCTTTTTCGTATCAAAAATTCAAGTCGTGCACACCTTGAGATAATGCCGCCTTTGATTGTAATGGACGGCGGGGAATATACCGCTAAAGCAAAAGCGGTTTTTTCTGCTGCGGCTTGCGACAGTGTAGACATGACGTAAAATTGAGATTTTAATGGGTAGCGATAAAATAATTACCGAAGTTGGCTATAATTTCGGCTTTAGAAACGGCTTTTGCGACGAGTGCGGCGGAAAATGCTGCACTGGCGAGAGTGGATATATATGGATAACCGAGGAGGAGGCGATTGCCGCATCCTCTTTAATCGGTATGGGTATCGACGATTTTGCCGATAAGTATTTATTTCGCGCAAACGGGAAGCTAAGCATAAAGGAAAAAGAGTTTCAGGGCGGCCATGCTTGCGTATTTTTTGATGAAACCGCAAAAAATTGCTCGATCTACGAGGTGCGACCTGTCCAATGCAGAACCTTCCCGTTTTGGGAATATTTTAAAACACACCATGAAGAGGCACTAAAAGAATGTCCCGCATTAATAACGCTTTAATAGCATTTATATCGTCGATGGTATTGTCCGGCTGTTCCGTGAAGGAGCAACCTGCCTTGCAGGCCACAACTCCAAATGGGCATGATGCGTCTCAAATAAAAACCGTGCAAAATAGCGTTGATATGTCCGGCGTCGACGAAGGTGCGCTATTTATGGCATCGATAGAGGCACTTAGCAACCTTGAATTAGACAGGGCTGCGGCTTATATGGAGACTCTTTACAAGACGACGGGCAAAAAACAGTATCTTGCAGAGCTTGTCAAAATATATTCGGCAAAAGGGGATTTGGAAAAAGTCGGCGCTATATTGCAGGAGATTATAAAAAACGACGACAATAATCTAGATGCTAAAAGAATGCTTGCGGCCAACTATATGGGGCAAAAAGAATATGCAAAAGCACTTGATCTTATCTCGGCGACCGCCATGATAAGATCCAGTGCTTTTGCATATGCCTTTTGCCCCA
>CAZVTM010000004.1:38907-41371 GCA_964630205.1 uncultured Helicobacter sp.
GCGGTCGCCGAGAAAAGCAAAGTAAAAGTGGACTACGACATGGCCGGTAGCGTCGCCTTTGTTGTGGGCGACTATAAAGCCGCTCAAAAATACTTTAGACTATCTTATAGCGCAAAAGCAGATCATGTGACGGCAGAGAGAATAGCCACCATTATGTTCCTGGAGAACCGCGGTGCAGAAGCCACTGCATTTTTGGATACACACACGAGAATGTTTGGTTGTAGCAAATATATATGCGAGAGGCTAGCTAAGGCATATATAGAAAGAGGCGACAAAAAAGGGGCGCTCGATACGTATAAGAAGCTTTACTTTAAGCTAAAAGACGAAAAATACATTAAAAACATTATTGAGTTGAGCGTAGCCGGTTCTGATATTGACGGACTGATAACTTTTTTGAAAAAAACCCAAAAAGATGATAATTTGCTTTTTGAGGCATATAAATACAAAAAAGATAACAAAAATGCCGCCGCTATGGCTATGAAGCTATATGCAAAGACAAAAGATTTAAACTATTTGGCGCAAGCCGTGATATACAAATTTGAGAGCCACCCTGAGAAGAAACCGGTATGGCTCATAAAAGAGAGCGTGAAAAACCTAGAAATCGTAACCGGCGGCATGCAAAACGATATATACGATAACTATCTTGGATATTTATTGATTGACTATGATCTTGACGTTCCTCGAGGCATAAAACTTGTCAAGAGGGCTCTATCCAAAGATCCTACCTCTCTTTTTTATAAAGACTCTTTGGCGTGGGGATACTATAAACAAAAAAAATGCGCCGAAGCAAATGAGCTAATGAAAAGCGTAGCCGCCGAACTAAAAGACGATAAAACGGTAATAGAACATGCCGAAGCAATCAAAAAATGCCTTCAAGGACAAAAATGATACTAGATAAGATAATCAAACAAACAAAAGAAGATTTAGAGAAGCGAAAAAAAGAATTTGGCGAAGAGTGGCTGGGTAGAAGTCTTGCATATAATCCTTATGCACCAAGGGATGTAAAAAAAGCTCTCAGAAGCACGGAAGACAACAAATATAGAATAATTGCGGAAGTAAAAAAAGCAAGCCCGTCCAAGGGTGTAATCAGGGAAGATTTTGACCCGCTAACGATAGCAAAAGAGTATGAGGCGGGTTTTGCAGATGCTTTGTCGATACTTACTGAGCCGCATTTTTTTCAAGGTAATTTGGAATACTTACCGCAGGTTCGCCGCTATGTGCCAATGCCGCTTTTGCGAAAAGATTTTATAGTTGACGAGTATCAGATACTAGAAGCTCTTGTTTACGGTGCGGATTTTGTCCTTCTCATTGCAAAAGCGCTTTCTTCGGCGGAGCTAAAAAAACTATATGAATATGCGCTAAATATTGGTCTTGACGTTCTTGTCGAGGTGCATGACAAAGAAGATCTCAAAAAAGCCATGTTTGCCGGCGCCGATATCATAGGGATAAATCATAGAAACCTTGAGACTTTCGAGATGGATATGTCTTTGTCGGAAAAATTAATCCCGATGATACCGAACGGAAAAATAATAGTTGCGGAAAGCGGTATCGATAACTTTGAAACGGTGAAGCATTTGGGTTCTATAGGGGTGGATGCATTTCTTGTCGGCGAGCACTTTATGAGACAAAAAGATATTGCCGCAGAGGTGAGACGGCTAAAGGGTCTAGAGTAGGGTAACCCTATTTTTGCCCTCTTTTTTGGATAAATACATCGCCTCGTCAACCCTACTGAGCAGGGTATCTCTGTCGTCTGCTTTTTCAAGTGCGGTTACACCAAAACTATTTTTAGCACGAAATCACCTATTTGATGTCCGTATGTATCGTTGATTGATTTGAAATTGTCGATATCCAGCATAATGAGAGAGAAGACGACGCCATATCTCGCATTTCTGTCGAGCTCTATAGATAGGGCGTCTTCAAATTTTTGCCTGTTGTATATTTCGGTTAGTTTGTCGTATGCGGCCTGATGTCTGAGTAGCTCCCTCTCTTTTGAGAGCTCTTCTTCAAGTAGCTTTCTTTCGGTTATATCGCTAAAAACAGCCACAAAAAACTTTTCATCTTTGGGGTTGTCGGGTATGACCGCAATTATGCTTAGCCACTCCGCATACAGCTTGCCGTCCTTTCTGATATACACATCGTCATCGGAGCTGCATGAGCCGTCTTTTTCCAAGCTTTGCAGAACATGGCACTCCTCTTTGGGAACGTATTTTCCATCCTTTGTTTCGTAGTGTATTAGTTTATGGGCATTTTGCCGAGCATCTCCTCCTTGGTGTAACCAAGCAGCCTTAAGGCGGTGCTATTGGTAAACACTATTATCCCATTGGTGTCGAGAGCCAAAACCCCTTCGCCTATACTTTCATTCATGCTTTCAAAGCGATGTTTTAGCTTGATGTATTCATGAATTTCGGATTTTAAAAATAGTTTCGCAAAAAAAGAGATACAGATAATAAATATGGCCGCTCCG
>CAZVTM010000004.1:41416-75986 GCA_964630205.1 uncultured Helicobacter sp.
AAATAAGAGAAGCTTCTCGCGCATGGTGGATACTTGGCTCGTAGATAACGTGTAAAGATAGATTATAAAAAAATAAAATAATACATACTGTCGAGATTAGGGTAATAGTGGATAAAACCGTAATAAATAAGTGGTCTACTTTGTTTCTCAACGCGAACCCTTTTTATTTTAATCAACTATAAATCTTTTTTATTTAAGAAAACTTAAGCGGAGCCATTTTTTTCCAAAAATATCAAACAAATTGTCAAAAATACCGCTTAAATACCTTTTGGATAAAATTCGGTTATTAATTCGGAGGCTTAAAATGAGCGTATTGTTAGAAAAAATTTCAAATATATTTAATATCTTTAAAAAAAATAGTTCATCATGTAATGGATGTGCATATCATAAAGAGGCTACCAACGAATGTAACCTTTTTTTGATAACCGAAGAGTATAAAACCGTAAAAGCCAAAGACGGTTGCGACAGCTACCTAGCAAAAGAACAACTGCTTAGACGATAATATGCCTTTTATTTTATTTGATACGGAGACAACCGGTAGCGCCGAAGCAGACAGGGTATGTCAAATAGCGCTCGGAATTCTAAAAAAAGACGGTTGCGACTATTATATAGATTATTGCAAACCACCTTTGCCGATAAGCTATGGGGCAATGGCGGTACATGGGATAACGGAAGAGGACGTGCAAGACAAGCCTCTTTTTGAAGAGACCGCCAGCGGTAATTTGCTAAAGGAATTGAACACTAAAAACTCTGTCTTGATAGCACATAATGCAAAATTTGACATTGATATGGTGAGAAAAGAGGGGATAGAGTGGGGTGGACTTGTCATAGATACGTACAGATGCGCTAAACACCTTGTCGACTCCGATAGTCACGCCCTCCAATATCTTAGATACTCGCTTGGACTTTATAAAAGTGAAAAGGATGATGAAGCGCTTAGGTTGAAGGCTGAATTTGGGGATATGATGAATCCGCATAACGCCCTTTTTGATATCTATATTTTGAAAAAACTTTTTTTCCATTTAATCGAGATTACCGGAGACTACAAGAAGCTAATAGAGCTAACCAACAAGCCTGTGTTACTTCCTGTTATGAGGTTTGGAAAGTACAAGGGCGACAAATTTGAAGATATTGCCAAAAAAGACCCTTCTTATCTCAAATGGCTCAAGGCGAATAAACAAGACGCCGATATGGATTTGGAGTATACGATAGATTACTATCTTTAGTCTAGATCTATCGTTGTGTACATCTTCCCTTTTTTCGGCTACGTCCTTTAGCTCTAGCAAAAGTTTTTGTCCGCCAAAATCAAACTCCAACTACCCGATATTTTTGTGTGCAATATTGTGCCAAATTTTATTGGCAACCGGGTTTAAAAAATAGGCAATTTAAATTTGATTTACATCAAAGACATTTTTTTGTTTTTTGTTTTACTGTGCTTTGCGAAAAAGGAACAAAGCGATGAGAAAGACAATTATAAAAAGAGACGGCAGCATAAGTGCATTCGAGCCTTACAAGATAGAAGACGCAATAGAAAAAGCTTTTAAAAGCGTTTCGATGCCGTATGATAAATCAATATTCGAGTATGTGTGCTCAAAAATAGAGACCGATGATTTGGCCAGCGTAGAGGAGGTGCAAGACGCAATAGAAAAAGCCCTCTTCGCATTCGGATATTTTTCGGTGATGCGCTCTTTTATGTTATACCGTCATACCCACAAGCTTCAAAGGGAGCATATTCTTGGGTTAAACGAAGATACTACTTATATCGATTCAACGCAGAGCGTTGAGGAGTACATAGGCGGCGCAGATTGGCGGATAAACGCAAATGCGAATACAGGCTACTCGAACGCCGGACTTATAAACAATCTAGCCGGAAAAGTCATAGCAAACTACTGGCTAGATAGGGTATACAGCAAAGAAGAGGGGTATGCGCACAGAAACGGTGACTACCATATACACGACCTCGATTGCCTCACAGGATATTGTGCCGGGTGGAGTCTGAGGGCGCTTTTGAACGAAGGTTTTAACGGTGTGAGGGGCAGGGTCGAGAGCAAACCGCCTAGGCATTTTAGAGAGGCGCTTGGGCAGATGGCAAATTTTCTCGGTATTCTCCAAAGCGAGTGGGCCGGGGCACAAGCTTTTAGCTCTTTTGATACATATTTGGCTCCATATGTTTTTGCCGACAACTTGTCGTATGGCGACGTCAAAAAAGCGCTCAGAAGCTTTATTTATAACCTAAATGTTCCCGCTAGATGGGGGCAGTCTCCCTTTACCAACGTAACTCTGGATTGGACTGTTCCGGACGACCTTGCAGAACAGGTGCCTATGAGCGGCAACAAACCGTTTTTCTATGATTTTTCATGTTTTGACGGCGTAGCTATGGAGCGTGGAGCGGCAAATGCGTTGGAGCTTAGATATAAGCATTTCTTGCCGGAGATGCAGATGATAGATAGAGCTTTTTATGAGATTATGACCGAGGGAGACAAGAACGGGCAGCCTTTTACGTTTCCGATACCGACCGTGAATATAACGGAGGATTTTGACTGGTATGGGGTCAATACCGACGTGCTTTTTGAGAATACGTCAAAGATAGGTTCTAGCTACTTCCAAAACTTTGTCGGCAGCCAATACATAAAAGACAAAGAGACGGGCGAGAAAAAGCCAAATACTGAAGCGTACAAGCCGGGGCACGTCAGAAGTATGTGCTGTAGGCTTCAGCTTGATCTGAGGGAGCTTTTGAGGCGTGGCAACGGCCTTTTCGGCAGTGCCGAGATGACAGGGTCTATAGGGGTTGTGACAATCAACATGGCTAGGCTCGGATATAGGTATAAGGGCGATAGAAGAGCCCTTGAGATCGAGCTTGACAGATTGCTAGAGCTTGCTTATTCTACGCTTGAGAAAAAACGTGTTTTTATACAAAAAATGTTTGATCGCGGACTATATCCATATACAAAAAGATATCTTTCACATTTTAGAAATCACTTCTCTACCATAGGGGTTAATGGCGTTAACGAGATGATACGTAACTTTACGGATGACGAGTATGATATTTCAACTGACAAATGACAAAAATTCGCCTTGTGGGTGCTTGATTTTATAAGAGACAAGCTTGCCCAATTTCAAGAAAGAAGCGGAAATCTATATAATCTAGAGGCCACTCCTGCCGAGGGAACTACGTATAGATTTGCCAAAGAGGATAAAAAAAGATTTGACGACATTATCCAGGCCGGAGATGGGGAGCAAATATACTACACAAACAGCACACAGCTACCGGCATCATATACTGACGACCCATACGAAGCCCTGACGCTGCAAGATGAGCTTCAGTGTAAATATACGGGAGGTACGGTTTTGCATCTTTATATGAGAGAGAGACTTGTAAGCGCCGATAGTTGTCGTGCGTTTGTAAAAAAGGTAATAGAGAACTTCAGGTTACCTTATGTAACGGTCACTCCCGTATTTTCAATATGCCAAAAACACGGATACATAAGCGGAGAATACGAGTATTGTCCACACTGTGACGAAGAAATAATTTATGAATATGAAAAGGAGTACTTATGACAAAAGAAGAAATTTTAAGGCAAAATAGTGGCAAACGCACAAAATGCATGGTATATACCAGGGTGATGGGATACCACAGACCTGTTGAAAGTTTTAATCTCGGCAAAAAAGGTGAGCACAAAGAGCGTAAAAAATTTACGGAGAGGATCGGTGCAGCCTAGTCCGATATATGATATTACGCCGCATACGCTTATAGATTACGAGGGTAAAAATGCGGCTATAGTTTGGTTTGCCGGATGTCCGCTAAGATGCGTATATTGCCATAATCCACATATTTTAAAAGCGGATGGGACGATAACAGAGCAAGAGGCGCTTGAGTTTTTATGCAGACGCAAAGATTGGACGGAGGGTGTTGTCCTCTCCGGCGGCGAATGTTGTATGTATGACGGCTTGCCGCAGTTTTGCGAGAAGCTCAAAGAGAGCGGGTTTGCCGTCAAGATAGATACGAGCGGAATTAGACCAAAAAGTGCCCTTGAGATTGCAAGAGAACGTCTGGCGGATACGATAGCCCTTGATTTTAAAGCGCCGAAGGAGATGTTTGAGACAATCACGGGGGCTGCGGCCTTCAATTTGTTTGAGAAGACGTTAAAAGGGCTTTTGGAGCTTGAATTTGACTTTTCCGTGAGAACCACCGTATATTCAGACTATATCAATGAGTCGACGGTTTCAAAAATGTCCGATATGCTTTTTGATATGGGGTATGATGGGGTTTATACGGTACAAAAAGCAGTGACGTCGGTGCCGACGGTAGGCAATTTACCGCATGGCGGAAAAACTTTTACCCCTTCGCTTGTGAACTCAAAACTCAAGGTCAGATTTCTAGGTTTTTAGCCTATTTTTTTATTGATTTCCGCAAGAGAGTTTCTAAATTTTTGCAACATCTCTTTCGTTCTGACTATATCTTCTAGTGAGGCAATCGTCAAATCCTCGCTTTTGTCTATGTACAACTCCATCTCCTTTTTTGTTTTTTTATCGATTTCGTTGCTTGCAAGTCTGTTTTCCATTAGCTTTGCGCTAGATTCTAGCTCTGATATCGCATTTTTAGATTCATTTAGTGCCGCTTCCGCCTTTGATACGACTTTTTCTACTTTTGCCATGAAGTTTTTGAGTTCGTATTTTGCCTGCTCCAGCTCTCCGCCCTCAGTCAGGCTATCATCTTCACCTTCGGCATCATCGCATCTCATTGAGCCTATCTCTTTTGTTTCAATCAAGAATTTATCAAATTTTCTCTCTATTTTTTTTGTCAAATATACGCTCATAAAAGTTGCCAACAGTATTAGAAATCCACCCGTGTATTGTAGCGCCTCTAGTCTCTCTCTTTTGGCTTCGAACTCGACCGTATATTCCTTTACCGTTTCGTCTATAAGCGACAAAAGAGCATTGTTGGATGTATATATTTTCTCTTTTAGCATTTCGTTTTGGATATCCATAATAAACATATTGCTAAGAGATAAGAACTCATCGCTTTTTTGTTTGATTAGCAGCAATTTTTCTTTTATTTTTTCGGTAGGCGGAGGTGTGATGCCGTTTTTGCCGTTTCCTTCTATCAAGCTGTTTAGATTTGAGAGAAACTCTGTTTTGGCCGCTTCGAATTCGTCTTTGTTGTTTAACCCCAAAAACAGCTCTTTTGCCATTTTTTGAGTCAACATACGCTCTTTTCCGGCTATATTGACTACATTGCTGTCATGCTCGCTTTTTTGATTCAAAAATATTGTCAAAAGCACTAGCGCTATCGCTATTATGGAGAGACTTAGGCCTATCAATTTGATTTGTGTAGTTATTTTATTCATAAAACTCTCTAAGCCCTTTCATGTCTATCACTTTGAGATCGGATTTTATCTCAATCACCCCTTTTCTCGCCAGTTTGCCGATGACTCTTGAGAGCGTTTCCGGTTGTATATTGAGCATTGCGGCTATCTCTTGCTTTTTCATGGAGTTAAACCTAGACAGGTCGTTGGCTATCATGAAAGCCACCTTACCTGTTCCGTCCAATATCATGCCGCTAAAAAAAGCCCTCTGATATCTTTCGATACTTGATAGTGCCCCTGAAGGCATATTTGCGGAAATTTAGGCATTTGCGCGAATAATAGCGGCAAAGAATCGACTTTTATACCGATCAGAGAGCCGTATGTTATGCTCTCTATTGTTGCGAACATTACCGCTTCGTATCCGCCAACGGTTGTCCTGATATCGTTGACTGCCATTCCGGTTTCGAGACTGCATAGCGATACGTTGTGTTCGCTTTTATCCGTTTTGTATGCTTTGAGCCTGCCTTCCGCAACAAAATACCAATACGGCGTAAACTCATCCTCAAAAAATAAAATTTCGTTTTCCGAAAAATTTTTTACTACGCTTTGTGCCGTTATTAGCTCAAGCTCTCTTGGTTCAAGCCTTTTGAACTGCTCAAGATTTGAAATTAGCTTTTCAAGGTCGGCCATTAGCTTCGTACGCCTTTAGTATTTCTTCTAGTTTTTTTTCAAATACGTCAACCTGGTATAAAGACTCGTCTAGCAGTCTTGAAAGGGCCAATCTATCGACCCAAATGTTGAGCTTCATTTTCCCCTCTTCAATCTCTTTGAGGGTTATATACGACTCCTCTAGTTCGTTGCGTTTTGTTTTCGGTACGGCTTGTCTTAGTGATTTATATCCTATGTGTAAACCGTCTGCATCAAACAAAGATGAGACCTGTGCATACACCCAGTAATAACCTCCGTTTTTTGTCTTGTTTTTGACGTATCCGCTCCACATTCTGCCGTTTTTTATCGTATCCCAAAGATTTTCAAAAAGAGATGAAGGCATATCGGGGTGTCTTAGTATATTATGCGGCTTGCCTATCAATTCCGCCCCGGCGTAGCCGCTTATGTCTTGAAACGTGTCGTTTGCGTATGTGATAATTCCCCGCAAATCTGTATGGGAGACTATCAATCCTTCGTTTGGAACCTCTATTTCTATTGGTTTTGGTCCAAGCATCACTTATCCTTCAGATGTCCGCGGTACACTATATCTTCCGCCGGCATATCAGAGTTGAGGCTCTCAATGAGAGAGCTAGAGACTTTGTCAAATTGCCCATCCGTTGCGGCAAATTCACTCTCCGAATAAGCATATACCATTTCCGCGCTCAGTACATGAGGCAGAGCTTGTATTCTTGATAGTTTTTCACTCTCTTTTTCCGTGCTTTCGCCCTCTATGATGACTATTATTCTGCCGTCTTCGTCATATTGGTAGACTTCACATACGCCGCTTTTTTCCAGAGCATCCAGTACGTCTTTTAAAAACTTAGGCGCACACTTTACCACTACGCTTGATATGTTCATTTTATCCCCCAGATTAAGATTTTATTTTCGTCGGCACAAGCCGCAAATTCATTTTCATTCAAAAAAACTATTCTGTTTAGGGTGGATGAAAGCCCTTTTGCGACTGCAATTTTTGTTTTTGAAGATACGTCGAATACCTCTATGTCGTTTTGCTCTTTTGTAGCGACGGCGGCTTTTGTCGCCGATGGATTTAGAGCTGCTGCATATATCAAAAACTCGCCCTCAAACTTCGCTTTTATGATTCCGCTATCCGTCATCACTGTGGCTTTTCTGTCCTGCCCCGCCGTTATTACTATGCCGGATTGGTAGTCTATTTTGTATATATTGTCCAGATTTACGTTTTTATACGCTTTTTTGATTTTGCCACTTGGAATGTCAAGTAGATACACCGTTCCGGCTTCTCCGCCAATCACGGCTGTTTTTTTGTCGTTTGAGATGGCCAAATCGCTAAAAGTCGAAGTCCCGGCTTGCACCGAGTAAACGGTTTTATTTTTGAGCGTATCAAACAATATAATTTGGCTACTCACTAAACCTATTAGGATTAGATTGTCGGAGACAAAAGATATTTTTTTGATGACGGACGTTGTAGAGAAACCGCTTTTTACAAGGGTGTTGCCTTTTGAGAGATACAAATAGCCGTCCTCGGCCCCGACCGCCGCGCTACCGCTTGTCGCTATATCTAGCGTTAACGCTTTTTGCACCCCTTTCGTGCCACCCGGTGTTATCGTTTGCGGGAGAGTGTATAGTTTTTTGGTTTTTTGCCATATTTCGTAGATATCCCCCTTTTTGCTGCAGGCATATAGTTTTGAGTTTTTTACTACCATATCTAGCGCCGGAGAATCAAGTTTGATTGTCTTTTTTGGTCTCAAATCTGCGCCGAAAGTTAAAACGGCAAGAGAGAGGAGGGTGAGTAATACTTTCACGGCTGGCTCCTTTTTAGCGTTATCGCATTTGCGGGGCATACGCCTATACAAAAACCGCATGCGGTACATTTTTCGGGGATTATAGATGGATAAAAAAGCCCGGAAAAATCTATCGCCTTGTCGAGACATGGGTCAAAACAGCTTTTGCATATAGTGTTGTGCCATGCGAGACAGCCGCTAGGGTCTATCTCTATCAGGGCACTAATAGTATTGACGTTTGAGGGGGAAAATACGCCTTGCAAACATGACGAAGCACAATTTTTGCAAAATGTACACCCTCTTTTTGAGAAATCAAGTTTAGGCGGCTCTTTTTCGCCTTTGTTGATTATTTCTTCCGGACATGACGACACGCAAGTCGGATTTTCGCAGGTTACGCATATATCGGCTTTTGAAACATCGAAGAAAGGAGCGGAAGGAAAAAAACGCTCCTCCTCCTTTTTTTGCTTCGCAAGACCGCCAAAACGTGCGAAAAAATCACGTCTGCTCGTCATTTTAGTCTGCTACTACGTCTTTGTTTATATCGAATGAACCGGACTTATCTTCGACAACACCCTCTCTGATGGTGCTCATAAGGTTTGTCTTGTATTCGCCGCCCGTTTTTTTCCTAAATGCATCCTTAAATCTATTCATTACCGCAGGGTCAAGAACAGCTTGTGGGGCATGGCACTGTGTGCAGTTGTATCTGCCTTGATATAACTCACCCTTAAGGTCAGTGTTTGTTCTGAGATTTGTAAGGTGCGTAGGCGGAACCGCTATAGCTCCGACAGCCTTTGCCACTTCAGGCATATGGCATCCAACACATGCGTTGCTCTCTTTTGTTATTTCGCCAAAAGCACTGATATCGTGCGGTATCATCGGCGGAGCATTGTCGTATGCCCTAGGTATTCTCTTGTTGTTTTCACCGGGACCTTTGCCTTGGTATGAAAACGCCTCCGTTTTTAGACCGCTGTCGGCCTCTACACTTACTTTAGCAAGACCTAGTTTGTCGTCGCTGACCGTTGTATCAGCTTTTGCGCCCATCAGCAAGGCTGCAGCGCCTACGGCAATTAGAATCGAAAAAATAGCCGTACTTCTTTTCATGACTTACTCCTTGTTATCTTGTTTGAAGGCTCTAAAATTGAAATTCAAGGCATCGTCGTTGCAAACTTCGACGCATCTGCCGCAGTTTGTACACTCTGAGCCTGACACGAAAGCGCTTTTTTTGCCCACCATGGAAAGTACTTGTCTCTCCGGGCAGATATTTACGCATTTCATACAAAGCGTGCATTTTTGCTGGTCATGCTTGACCCTGAAGATACTAAATCTGCCTATTAGCGAATAAAAACCGCCGAGCGGACAGATATGACCGCAAAAACCGTTTTTGAGGGCAAATAGGTCGAATAAAAAGACACCCGCTATGACGGCTGCCCCAAAACCTATCCCAAAAACAAGTCCTCTGCTGAGTATCCCTATAGGACTTATAATCTCAAAAGCGGCTATTCCAAGTCCGAATGAAAGCGGTATGCTAAGTCCAAGAATCCAATAGCGGATATTCCTGCTCATCCACACCTTTCGCTCCGCTTCATCAAGCCTAAGTAACCGTCTTAGGTAGTTTGCGGCATCGGTTACGATATTGACAGGGCATACATAAGAACAAAAAGCTCTTCCGCCGAAAACGGCGTAAAACAAAGTTATTATCCCTGCGCCGATAAGCGCATTGAGCCCGACTATCGCTCCAGCCGCACTCATCTGCAACACCGCATAAGGATCCGATAGTGGAATGGTACCAAGAAGCTTAGAACTCCCCAGATTTCCTTCCAGTATCTTGATGCCCCACCAGTTTGCCGCACCGTATAACAAAATCATCGAAAGCTGCACCGTTCGTCTTGCGATTAAAAACCTATGTTTGAAAATATAATTCATCATAGGCCTCCGCTATTTAGATAATCAACCGCTTTTTGTGAACTCTGCGGAGTTTTTATAGGTTGCTCTTTTTTGGTTTCTTTTTCGTTTAGTCTAGCTTCATCACCTTCTTCCCAGCCTTTTATATAGTTTTTACCGGCCTTTCCTTTTGCAACTTCAAGCGGCAATACCCTTATCGACGCCTTTTCGGTTACGCATGCTTTTTCGCACAGTCCACACCCCGTGCAAATATCACCCGCAACTTTTGGCACCAAATAAGCGTGTTTTCCGGTTCTGTCATTTCTGGTATGGTCGATTACTATAGCGCTTCCAAGGAGAGGGCATGCCCTATAACAGGCGTCGCACTGTATTCCCCAAAAAGCTATGCACTGGTCCGAATCTATAACCGCTACACCCATCTTGGACATATTAATATCCAGTTTTTTCCTGTTTTCAACTACCCTACTAACGAGAGAGCTATCGAGCGCTCCGGTTGGACAAGGCGGTACACAAGGAATATCTTTGCACATATAACAAGGTATGTTCCTTGGAGTAAAATAAGGCGTACCTATTGCGATATTGTCTTCGGCATGAGCCAGCTTCAATGTGTCAAACGGACAAGCTTCCACACATAGCCCGCATCTGATACATTTGGCCAGAAAGTCCTTTTCCGCTATCGCTCCGGGAGGCCTAAGCGCAAGCGGCGATGCTTTCGCATGCGTAGCGTATGCACTCCAAGTTACGGCACCAAGCGCAGCAAGTCCGATCCCTTGTAGAGTCTGAATAATAAACTTGCGTCTTTCGCTTAGAGGTTCCTTGTTTTCTTTTTTGCTGTTCATAGTACTCTTCTTTTATGCTTTGTATACCTTGACGGCACATTTTTTGAAGTCTGTTTGTTTTGATATCGGACAAGTCGCATCTAGGCAAACTTTGTTGATATATACTTTTTCGTCAAACCAAGGTACGTACACTAGGTTTCTAGGAGGTCTATTTCTGCCTCTTGTTTCAACCCTTGCTTTTACCTTGCCTCTTCTGGATTCTACCCATACGAGTTCGCCGTCTTTAACCCCTTTTTCTTTTGCGGTTTCAGGGTGCATATAGCATAGCGCTTCAGGCACAGCGCGATAGAGCTCTGGTACCCTCATCGTCATAGTGCCGGAGTGCCAATGCTCAAGTACCCTTCCGGTACATAGCCATAGCGGGTACTCTTTTGACGGCACTTCCGGCGGATCCATATAAGGGTGCATAAATATTTTGGCTTTGTTGTGCAAATCCACTTTTGGTTTTGAAGCGTCTATGCCGCTTAGAGTGCCGCTAGGGATTACCTTGCCAAATTCGCCGTAGAACGCAAACTCTCTACCGGTTTTTTTCGCATACGGGTCGTATTTGGCGTTAAATCTCCATTGGGTCTCTTTGCCGTCCACGACAGGCCATTTGAGACCTCTAACTCTATGATAGGTATCGAAGTCGGCAAGGTCGTGTCCATGCCCTAGACCAAACTTTCTATACTCTTCCCAGATGTATTTGTGAACAAAGAATCCGTACCCTTTAAATGGTTTTCCATCCGTTCCGACTACGTTTCTTTTGTCCCCTTCGGCTTCGGTGTTATAAAACCCTTTGCCTATTGCGTCCGGCCATTTGAAGCTTCTAGCCTCTTTGTTTGCAAATAGTACGTCAAATAGGGTGTCTGTGGGCTTATATCCCATACTTTGAGCGGAGTCTAGCACGTTTGGAAGTACGGTACCGTTTGGCAACTTCCACTCCTTCCATACCTCCGCAAGGGTAAATCTTTTTGCAAATTCCATATACTGCCACAAATCCGGCATAGCCTGACCGACCGGAGTTACCTGTTGTCTCCACTGTTGTGTTCTTCTCTCGGCGTTGCCGTATCCGCCCCATTTCTCGTAAATCATGGCCGACGGGAGGATGAGGTCTGCGACTTTTGCGGAGATTCCAGGATATGCGTCTGAACATACGATGAAGTTATCCATCTCTCTAGCTGCTTTAATCCAGTGGTTAGCGTTTGCCGTATCTTGCCAAGGATTGTTGACGTGTACCCATGCCCACTTGACTTTGCCATCCTCAAGATCTCTCATGATTTGCACATAGTGGCTTCCCATTACTGGATTGATCGTTCCGGCGGGAACTTTCCATATTTTTTCGCTTATCTCTCTATGTTTTGGATTCATAACCACCATGTCGGCAGGAAGTCTGTGCGCGAATGTACCCACCTCTCTAGCGGTGCCGCAAGCTGACGGTTGACCTGTTAGCGAGAATGCACCCATTCCGGGTTTGGATTGTTTGCCAAGAAGCATGTGAACCATATACGATTGGCTATTTACCCATGTCCCTCTAGTGTGTTGATTCATACCCATGGTCCAGAAGGATACTACTTTTCTCCCTTTTTCTATATACAGGTCGGCCAGGGCTTTTAGTTTTTTCTTAAATTCGTTTATATCTTCGTCCGGATTGCCTTTTGCCACATTGGCTACATAGTCAAGGGTGTAAGGCGCTAATCCTCTTTTAAACTCTTCAAAACCGATAACCCAGTTTTCTCCGGCATTTCCGTTGTGTTTCATCTGCATATTTTGTCCGGCTTTGTATCCGAATGGCTCAAGTGCAGGACCTTCGAGAGAGCTAACTACTTTTGAAACCTCTTTCGCTACCGTATCTTTTTCGGCCGCCGCAAACTTAGGATGGTTTGGATTGTTCCTCATGCCATACCCGGTGTCTACCCAGCTTGTTGCAAATACACAGTTATCGTTTACAAATTTCCAGTCGATTGCGCTTGGATTGTTGTACACGATTTCACGAGCGATGTAGTTCCAAATCGCAAGATCCGAATTTGGTCTAAATACTATTTCTATGTCTGCAAGGTCAGATGTTCTGTTGGTGTAAGTAGAGAGATTGACTACTTTTACTTTGTCTTTGTTTGTGAGTTTTCTGTCTGATACCCTAGACCATAGAATAGGGTGCATCTCCGCCATATTGGCGCCCCATGTTACTATCGTATCGGTCAGCTCGATGTCGTCATAGCATCCAGCCGGCTCATCGATACCGAAAGTTTGCATGAACCCGGCAACGGCAGATGCCATACAGTGCCTAGCGTTCGGGTCTAGATTGTTTGTTCTAAAACCGGCTTTCATCAGTTTCAGGACGGCGTAGCCTTCGTGTATCGTGTATTGTCCTGAGCCGAATACGCCGACGCTTGTAGGGCCGTTTTTGGCGTATGTCTCTTTGAATTTTGCAGCCATTACGTCAAATGCTTTTTGCTAACTAACAGGTTTGAATTGACCTTTTTTGTCAAACTCTCCTTTTGCATTTACGCGCAAAAGCGGCTCCGTTAGCCTATCTGCACCGTACATTATTTTTGCCAGAAAATAACCTTTGATACAGTTTAGACCCTTATTGACAGGCGCAGCAGGGTCACCTTTTACCGCTATTATCTTGTCGTCTTTGGTAGCAATCATAACTCCACACCCGGTACCGCAAAATCTACAGACGGCCTTATCCCATCTCCATCCTTTTTCGGCACCTTGGGCCGCCTCGGCGTCCTGTGGGGCTATTGTCATTCCGATTGCCGTTGCCGCAGCGGCTCCAGCGCTCTTTTTGAGAAACTCTCTTCTTGAGGTATCCATTATGGCACTCCTTTTTTGGATTACGAAAAGAGTTTAGCTAACAAAAATGCGAAAATAGTTGACTTAAGTCAAAACAAATTGAAATTTTAAGAAAAATATATGAAGTACTGAAGAATAGGGAGCGGAGGCTTTTTAGTTTGCGACCGCTTGTGATACGTAGTGTGTTTTATTCCAATATTTTTGGAGAGCTTTATTAACTTCGTTGATAACTAATTGTTTTTTTTCTTTTTGTGTTGCGTGTTTGCCGTAAGCCATTTCATACGGTGCGCAAAGGTACGATACCACATCGTCTATCAGCCATGTATTTGGAATCATCGAATTTGATGCCACGAGACGCGGATTGTCTAAAACTTCGTTTTGAACCTCATCGTATGAGAGGAGAAGTTTTTGGTATCTTTGGAAAAGCATATTTTTTAGGCTATTTTTGATGCCGCTATTTGTCATCTCTCACTCCTTTGAAAGATTATTCTAACTTTTTTGAGACTTTTAGATACTATCTAAGCTTAAAAATAGTTAAAATTTAGCCGCTATTATACCATAAAAAAATGCGTTTTTAAAGCTTTTTCTTATCTTTTTTAGCAATATACGCACAAAACAATATAGAGAAATAAAAAATGAAAAAACAGTCCAAAAAAAATATAGCAGAGATAAAAAAACGGTTTTTGGAGCGCTACGGCTCGGCAAAAACAGAGCTGGAGTTTAAGAGTGACTATGAGCTACTCGTTGCCATCATACTTTCTGCACAGTGCACGGACAAGAGGGTAAATATCATCACAAAAGAGCTTTTTGCCGCTTTGCCTACCGTGGAGGCTATGGCGGCTTCTAGTGTTGACGAGATATCCTCTCTCATCAAATCCTGTAGTTACTTTAACAATAAAGCAAAAAACCTGCTAGCGATGGCGCAAAGCGTAGTTGCAAACTTTGGCGGCTCTATCCCACATGATGAAGCCTCGCTCAAAAGCCTTGCCGGAGTAGGGCAAAAGACGGCACATGTCTTTATGATTGAGTTCTTGCAAAGCAACCATATGGCAGTCGATACCCATGTATTTCGCACGGCGCATAGGCTGGGGCTCTCAAGCGCAAAAACAGCTGTCAAAACCGAAGAGGAGCTCTCAAAAGCGTACGTAAGCGAGCTTGCGACGCTTCATCAAGCCATGGTGCTTTTCGGGCGTTATATCTGTAAAGCCAAAAATCCACTATGCGACACAGAGTGTTTTCTTGTTGATTTTTGCCAAAGTCGTTCAAACTTCAAACCGGCATAACAAATTCGTAACTAATTTAGAGTAAAATCACGCAATTTTTTTCAGGAGTAAGCAGTATATGTCAAGAGTTTTGATAATCGGCGCAGGCGGCGTAGGCGGCGTGGTGGCACACAAATGTGCGATGAATCCGGATGTTTTTAGTTTTGTTTGTTTGGCTAGTCGCTCGATAGACAAGTGCGAAAAGATACAAGCACAGATAAGAAACAAGGGTTTTGACCTTGAGATAGACAAAGTGGATGCTGACAACATCGACGAAACAGCGGCTCTAATCGCAAAATACAGCCCAGATGTCGTAATAAATGTCGCTTTGCCGTATCAAGACCTTACAATAATGGAAGCGTGCCTAAAAGCGGGAGTTCACTATGTGGATACCGCAAACTACGAGCATCCGGATACCGCAAAGTTCGAGTACAAAGAACAATGGGCAAAAAAAGAGAAATTTGAACAAGCAGGGCTAACGGCGCTGCTAGGAAGCGGATTTGACCCGGGTGTTACGAATGTATTTTGTGCGTATGCTCAAAAACACTATTTTGATGAAATACACTACATCGACATACTAGATTGCAATGCCGGTGACCACGGCTATCCTTTTGCGACCAACTTTAACCCTGAGATAAACCTAAGAGAAGTAAGTTCAAAGGGTAGATACTGGGAAGAGGGCAAGTGGATAGAGACCGCCCCGATGGAGATTATGCAAGTGTGGGATTATCCCGAAATTGGACCAAAAGATAGTTACCTGCTTTATCACGAAGAGCTAGAGAGCCTTGTTCAAAATATCAAAGGGCTAAAAAGAATCAGATTTTTTATGACATTCGGTCAAAGCTATTTGACGCATATGAAATGCCTTGAAAATGTCGGAATGCTGAGAATTGACGAAGTAGAACACAACGGTCAAAAAATAGTTCCTATCCAACTACTAAAAACGCTCCTTCCGGACCCTGCGAGCCTAGCGGGACGGACAAAAGGGAAAACAAACATCGGATGCTACTGCAAGGGTATAAAAGACGGCAAAGAGCGAAGCATCTATATCTATAATGTTTGCGATCATGAAGCGTGCTTCGCCGAGGTAAACTCTCAAGCGGTTAGCTATACTACTGGTGTTCCAGCATTTATCGGCGGTATGATGGTTGCTAAGGGTGAATGGAGAAGAGCGGGGGTGTGGAATATGGAGCAATTTGATCCAGACCCGTTCATGGCAGCACTCAATGAATACGGTCTTCCGTGGGTTGTTAAAGAACTATAGTATCCCCAGACCCTGCGGGGTCTCCTCCTTCAAAAAAATTTTCAAACTTGATAGACAAAGACTAAACTTTGTTATATAATTACACTAAAAAATTGTACTAGGATTTTGAAGTGGCAAAGAAAAGTTTATACGAAACGCTTGAAGTAGGCTCAAATGCTTCGGCGGACGAAATAAAAAAAGCATATAGAAAATTAGCAAGAAAATATCATCCCGACATCAATAAATCACCGGAAGCAGAAGAGAAGTTCAAAGAGATAAATGCGGCATACGAGATATTGTCGGATGACGAGAAACGAAAAAAATATGATATGTACGGCGACGATATGTTCGGCGGCCAAAGCTTTCACGATTTTAGAAGCTCTCAAGGCAACGGTGTAGACTTTGAAGATATACTTCGCAATATCTTTGGCGGTGGCGGTTTTGGTGGATTCGGCGGCGGTAGAGGCGGCGGCTTTGGAGGTTTCGGAGGCTTTGGCGGCATAGACCTTGACGTGAATGCCGTAGTGACAATACCTTTTGATGTCGCCGTTAGAGGCGGAAGCCAAAATATATCGATAAACAATGAGAGCTTTGATATAAAAGTGCCGGCTGGTATTAACGACGGCGAGACACTCCGCATAAAAGGCAAAGGCAGAAGTGCCCAAGGTCATCCAAGGGGTGATTTGCTACTCAAAGTAAACATTGCCAAGAGTGCAGAGTATGAGAGAGACGGCGACGATTTGATTAAGAATTTTGACATATCCCTTAAAACGGCCATATTTGGAGGTAAGGTATCCATACAGACACTCGATGGCGAAATTAATCTTAAGGTGCCGGCCGGAACGAAGTGTGGCCAAAAATTTAGGGTTCGAGAAAAAGGTGCAATAAACAGAAAGACAAAAACTAAGGGTGACTTATATCTCAAGGCTAGTGTTACTATACCGTCCGCTGATTCCCTTGACGCGGAATTGGCAAAGCTAATGAAAGAAAAACTCGTTTAAAGGGCTAGAAATGAATGGGTTTGAAGATCCGATATATCAAATAAGCGTTGTTGCCGAGCTTTTGGGGGTACATCCGCAGACGCTTAGACATTATGAAAGAGAGGGGCTTGTGATACCTTCTCGCACAAGCGGCAAGATAAGGGTATATTCGCAAAAAGATATAGACGATCTTAGATTAATACTTAGGCTAACGCGTGAGCTTGGGGTGAATCTTGCCGGAGTCGATGTGGTAATGCAGCTAAAAAATCAAGTTAGAGAACTCCAAAGGGAACTCGATAGCATTAGAAAAGATATGAATGCCTTAGAGGCCGAGAGTATAGTTCCAAAAAATAGACAGGTTGTGGTTAAAAAAAGTAGCTATAAAATAATATTATTTGACGGCAAAGAGTAAAATTCTACTCTTTGCTTTCGATTAATTTTCTATTTGCGTATATTGAATTTATAAAAGCAACAGTGATAGGTAGTATGGCTATTGTTGTTATCAAGAATGACGGTAGGTGTATGAAAATTTGAACTATCATGCTTGCTGCAAGCATGCCTATGGACCACATGGCTCCATGCTCTAGATATTTATACTCCTGAACGGTTTTTCTATCCACCAAAAGAAGCGTTAGGGATCTAACCGCAAAAGCACCTATACCGAGACCAACCATCATAATAATAATATTTTGTGTTACCGCAAAGGCTCCAAGCACTCCATCGAAAGAGAAGGAGGCATCGATAAGCTCAAGATACATAAAAGATGCAAAACCGCCTTTAAGGGCATTTGCCTGAGCCTGTTTACTTACCCCTTCAAGTTCGTTTTCATTTTCATCTTTCCCCTCTAGCATCCCTCTTATTAGTTCGATAATAACATATAGTGTTACACCATATACCATTCCTAGAATTATTTCCGATTTATCTATTGTAAGGATTCTGTCTCCAGCAAGAACTTCGTTTGGGGCAAAATATCCTATAAGAGACATTGTTATCATAACCGTGGCTATTTTTATTTCACCAAGAGATGCCCATTTCGCGGCTCTTTGTTCGATAAAAGCTATCCAATGAACCTCTCTTTCCTTATCAAAAAGAAAAGTTAAAAAAACCATCAAAAGGAATGTTCCGCCAAAGCTCATTAGTATATGATGGGAGTTTTGTATTATCTCTTCATATTTGGCAGGATTATTAACTGAAAGGGTAAAAGCTTCAATAAAACCAAGATCTGTAGTAGCGTAAACTATAAGAATCGGGAAAAGTAGTCTCATGCCGAAAACGGCAATAAGCATACCCCATGTTATAAACATTTTTCTCCAAAATAGAGTCATATTGGCTAGTATTAACGCATTTATGATGGCATTATCGAAAGAGAGGGAGAGTTCGAGTACGGAAAGGATGTTTGTCTGATAGACACCCATCCAGCCCGCATAAAAATAAATTGCTACAGAGCTCAGTATTGCCGCAATAAACACGGAATAAAAATAACTAATGGCGCTCTTTTGCTCCATTAGTTACCTATTTCTGCTTCTATTTTAGCGAGGTTTTGCCATGTGCTAATCATAGAATCAGGATTTAGCGATATAGACGTAATTCCTTCTCTTACCAGAAGTTCCGCCACTTCAGGGTAGTCTGAAGGCGCTTGCCCGCATATACCTACATATTTGCCGGCTTTTTTGCATGCGGCTACGGCCATTTTTAGCATTCTTGTGACAGCTTCATTTCTCTCGTCAAAGATATGAGCGACAAGCTCTCCGTCTCTATCCACGCCTAGAGTTAGTTGTGTAAGGTCGTTTGAGCCGATTGAGAAACCGTCAAAGTCTTTTAGGTATTCATCTGCCAAGATAACGTTTGATGGAAGTTCGCACATTACATACACTTGTAGACCGTTTTCACCCTGAACTAAACCGTTTTCTTTCATTATCGAGAGAACTTTTCTTCCTTCTTCAGGAGTTCTAACAAAAGGAAGCATTAGCTTTACATTCGTAAGACCCATTTCATCTCTTACTTTTTTGAGAGCTTCACACTCCCAGTCATAAGCAGGTCTATAGGCATCAGAGTAATATCTGCTCGCACCCCTATAACCTATCATTGGATTTTCTTCGTGCGGCTCATACTCGCTGCCGCCTATCATTCTTTTGTATTCGTTTGATTTAAAGTCTGAAGTTCTAACGATAACCGGTTTTGGATAGAAAGCAGCGGCTATCATACCGATACCTTCGGATAGTTTTTTGACGAAGAAATCTTTTGGATTTTCATATCCGCTGATTATCTCTTTTATTTGCTCTTCGTCTTGGATTCCTTTTTTACCGTTATGCATATCGACAAGTGCTAGTGGATGAGCTTTGATGTAGTTGTTGATTACAAACTCCATTCTTGCAAGACCTACACCGTCGTTTGGAAGTGCGGAGAAGCCAAATGCTTTTGTCGGGTCGCCGACATTCATATAAAGTTTTGTTTTTAGTTCAGGTAGATTGCTAAGGTCGATTTTTTCGATTTCAAAAGGGAGTGAACCTTCATATACATAGCCATCCTCACCTTCGGCGCAAGAAGCGGTTACTAGTTGACCGTCTTCGAGAAGATCTGTTGCACCGACCGCGCCTACTATTGCAGGAACGCCTATTTCACGAGCAACAATCGCAGCGTGGCAAGTTCTACCGCCTCTATTTGTGATGACGGCTGCCGCTTTTTTCATTGCCGGCTCCCAATCTGGATCTGTGTTGTCCGTTACAAGAACCTCTCCCTCTTGGAATTCGTTGATTCTATCTAGCGTTTCGATGATTCTTACTTTCCCGGCGCCTATTTTGCCGCCTACCGCACGACCGGTCACAAGAAGTTTTTTATCTTCTTTTTTGGCTCTTAGGTGGTAAGTTTCTATTGTGTTTGCGCCTTTTTTAGCTTTTTGGCTTTGTACCGTCTCGGGTCTTGCCTGAACGATAAAGATATCGCCGCTGATACCGTCCTTTGCCCACTCCATATCCATAGGTCTGTATTCGCCCGCTTCTTCGCAGTAATGGTCTTCTATAATTACCGCATATCTAGCAAGCTCCAATACCTCTTCGTCTGTTAGTGAGAAAGAGTTGAATTCTTCCGGAGTCGTAGGGATATTGTGTGTTAGATGTTTGTGGCTTGAGCCTGGAGCAGAATAAACCATTTTAATGTGCTTATGCCCCATTTGTCTTTTGATGATAGGTTTTTTGCCTTCATTTAGTGTTGGTTTAAAGACATAAAACTCATCCGGATTTACGTTGCCACCGACGACGTTTTCGCCAAGTCCCCAAGCAGATGTAATAAACACTGCCTCTCTAAAGCCTGTTTCTGTATCTATGGAGAACATAACGCCGCTTGAACCTTTGTCGGAACGCACCATTTTTTGTACACCGACCGATAGAGCTACTTGGAAGTGGTCAAAGCCTCTCGATGCCCTGTAGCTTATCGCCCTATCCGTAAACAGCGACGCAAAGCAGCTTTTTACGTGATGAATTAGGCTTTGTTCGCCCTGAATATTTAGGTATGTATCTTGCTGTCCTGCGAAAGATGCGTCCGGAAGGTCTTCTGCCGTTGCAGAGCTTCTTACCGCCACGTCTGCTTCATCCATTCCATACTCTTTTGATAGAGTGTGATAGGCTTCTACGATTTCGTCTCTTAGCTCTTTAGGAAGAGGAGTTCCAAATATCATATCTCTAATTTTTTGGGCTCTAACTCTCAGAACGTCTATGTCGGTAGTATCAACATCTTTTAGTAGGTCTTTAATAGGCTCTCTAAGGTTTTCACTATCAAGTAGCGCCCAGTATGCGTCACTTGTTATTGCAAAACCGTTTGGAACCCTAATCCCTTTTGGTACTAGTAGTTGGTACATCTCGCCAAGACTCGCATTTTTGCCTCCAACTAGGCTTACGTCGCTATTTCTTAGCTCACCGAAAAATTTAATCCACTTCATAAAGGCTTGTCTCCTAAAGAATAATGAAACTTGCGAAAGTTTGGGTTATATTAGCATTATTTGCTTTGATTTAGGCTAAAAACGGTTATTTTTTAAGCAATCTGCTTTTAGTCGTTTTTCTGTATTATTGCGCAAACTTTTTTCTATTTTAAGGACTTAAACTTGGAAAATCTAGAGGCTATACTCAAATCTCACAAATTAACCACCGAAGACTACGAACACATCAAAAAAATACTAAACAGAGAACCGAATCTTGTTGAGATAGGTATATTCTCGGCTATGTGGTCAGAACACTGCAGCTATAAATCATCTAGAGTGTACCTCAAAGGCTTTCCGACGGAGGCTCCATGGGTAATACAGGGTCCGGGCGAAAATGCCGGAGTTATCGATATAGGCGACGGTGATGCAGCTGTGTTTAAGATGGAAAGCCACAATCACCCGAGCTTCATTGAGCCGTTCCAAGGCGCCGCAACTGGAGTCGGCGGGATATTAAGAGACGTATTTACAATGGGGGCTAGGCCGGTTGCAAATATGAATTCCCTTAGATTTGGCGATATATCCGACAAGGGTGAGCAGGGCAAGCTTCATAGGCATCTACTAAGGGGTGTCGTTGAGGGGATAAGCAGCTACGGCAACTGTATGGGTGTGCCGATGCTTGCCGGCGAGACGACTTTTGATGAGTGCTATGCGGGCAACAATCTTGTAAATGCATTTACGCTAGGGCTTGTAAAATCCGATGAGATTTTTTACGGAAAAGCGCAAGGGATTGGCAACTCGGTCATATATGTAGGCTCAAAGACCGGCAGAGACGGTCTAGGTGGAGCGGTTATGAGCTCCGATAGCTTCGGCGCCGATGCAAAAACCAAAAGACCTACGGTGCAAGTTGGCGACCCGTTTACCGAAAAACTACTTCTTGAAGCATGCCTCGAGGCGTTCAAAACAGGCGCTATTATCGGTATTCAAGATATGGGTGCGGCGGGGCTTACGAGCTCAAGTTTTGAGATGGCGAGCCGTGCAGGTAGCGGTATGGTGATGTGGATGGATAAAATCCCGATGAGAGAAGAGGGTATGACTCCGTATGAGCTGATGCTAAGCGAGTCGCAAGAGAGGATGCTTATCTGTGTCCACAAGGGGAGAGAAAAAGAGCTTGAGGTGATATTCGAGAAGTGGGACCTTGACTTTGCGGTAATCGGCGAAGTGACCGATACCGGCAACATGGTGCTTACATGGAATGGTGAGGTGGTGTGCGAAGTGCCTGTTGCGCCCATCACGGACGAGGCTCCTTGCTACACGAGACCGATTGCTGAGCCGAAATACCTAGCTGAGATAGCAAATACGACTGTTGATGTTTGCAAAAAAGTTAGCCCGCAAGAGGCGCTAGAGACGCTGATGGCGCATCAAGAGGTGGCGGATAAAAGCTTTATATATAGTCAATACGACTCAACGGTACAGACAAACTCAATGACAAAAATAGGTAGAAACGACGCCGGAGTTATCAGGGTAAAAGGCTCAAATAAAGCTCTTGTCATGAGTGTGGACTGCAACCCTAGACAAGTGTATATAAATCCAAGACTAGGCGCATCTGCGGCGGTGATGGAAGCCGGGCGAAATGTAGCTACTACGGGTGCTAGACCGCTTGCTATCACCGACTGTTTGAACTTCGGTAACCCTGAAAATCCAGAGGTAATGTGGCAGTTCAAAGAGGCTTGCGAAGGCATAAAAGAGGCTTGCCGTGCGCTTCATACGCCGGTTGTCAGCGGAAATGTATCGTTTTATAACGAAACAAACAAAGTAAGCATATTTCCGACGCCTTCCATCGGTATGGTAGGGCTTCTTGACGATGCCGATAAGCTGCTTACAAACGAGTTTAAAAAAGCCGGCAATAGTGTCTATCTGATAGGCGACACTAGAGCAGAATTCGGCGGCTCTCTATACATGAAAGTGTTTGGCGGTACGGTAGCGGGCAAACATCCTGAGGTTAATCTCTCAAGGGAGCTTACGCTGTGGGATATGATAATCGAGGCGAACAAAAAAGGGCTTCTTGAGTCGGCAAAGGACCTATCAATCGGTGGTCTAGCCGTTGCACTTGCCAAAATGTGCGCACTTAGCGGTCTCGGATTTGAGGGTAAAGGCGGCTTTGCAAACGAGCTTGACAATTTCTCCGAGAGCCTAAGCCGTGTCGTTGTTGAAGTATCAAAAGAGAAAGAAGAGGAATTCCTCAGATTTGCCCCTTCATATGCGCTAAAAGTGATGAAAATCGGCGAAGTGACTGAGAAAGATATGAAACTTGATAGCATAAATTTATCAAGCGAAAAACTAAAAGAGCTTTATTTTGAGAGCTTCAAAAAAATAGTTGAACAGGATTTGTAATGAGAGCGTTGATTTCTGTATCCGATAAAAGCGGAGTAATAGAGTTTGCAAAGGGGCTAAAAGAGCTAGGTTGCAAGATAGTGAGCACGGGCGGTACGCTAAAAAGCCTGACGGACGAGGGGATAAAAGCCAAAGATATTAGCAAGTTTACCGGCTTTCCCGAGATGTTTGACGGTAGGGTAAAGACGCTAAATCCGATGGTGCACGGGGCGATACTTCACAAGAGAAAAGATAAGGCACACAGGGATACGGCAAAAGAGTTCGGTATCAAGAGAATTGACCTTGTATGCGTAAACCTATATCCGTTCAAGGCTACTATCGAGAGGACGGAGGATTTTGACGAGATAATCGAAAACATCGACATCGGCGGACCTGCGATGGTGCGAAGTGCGGCGAAAAACTTTGAAGATGTGCTGATAGTTACCGACCCTGCCGACTATGCAAGAGTGCTAAAAGCTATTAAAGACGGTACGGACGACTTCGATTTTAGACGAGACCTGATGATAAAGGCGTACGAGCATACCGCGGCGTATGACAGCATGATAGCAAACTATATGAACAAGAGATTTAAGGGCGGTTTTGGAAACAAGCTATTTATCTCTGCTTCAAAAGCTTTTGATACGAGATACGGCGAAAACCCTCACCAAAAAGGGGCGCTGTATGAGTTTGACGGTTTCTGGTCGAAAAACCTAAAAATCATCAAAGGCGAAGCCTCTTTTAACAACCTAACAGACATCAACGGAGCGGTAAAACTAGCCGCAAACTTCGGCGATAGACCTGCCGTGTCAATCATCAAACACGCCAATCCATGCGGTTTTGCGCTCAAAGGCACTTTGCTTGAGAGCTATACCGAGGCGCTGAGATGCGACCCCGTATCGGCATATGGCGGCGTAGTGGCGGTCAACGGTACGGTAGACAGAGAGCTGGCTCAAAAAATCAACGAAACATATATCGAGGTGCTGATAGCTCCTAAAATCACAAAAGAAGCGGTAGAGGTGTTTGAAGCCAAAAAAAGAATCAAACTGTTCGAGCTTCACGGCGGAAACGGGTATCTGCCGAAAATCAAAGACGCAAACGACTTTAGACATGTGATGGGCGGCATAGTGGCGCAAGATGAGGATGAGGTAAAAGACGAAGAGCTGAAAAACGCCAAACTGATGACCTCAAGATCTGCTGACGCCAGAGAGCTAACCGATATAGAGATAGCCTATAAAGTAGCGGCTCTGACCAAGTCAAATTGCGTAGTATATGTCAAAGATAGCGCAATGGTGGCAATAGGTATGGGTATGACCAGTCGTGTGGATGCCGCAAAAGCCGCTATACGAAAAGCTGAAGATTTGGGGCTTGACCTGAAAGGCTCCGTGCTTGCATCTGAAGCTTTTTTCCCTTTCCGTGATTCTATTGACGCAGCCGCTACAGTTGGCGTATCCGCAATAGTGGAGCCGGGAGGTAGCATGAGGGATGACGAGGTTATCGCCGCTGCAAACGAATATGGTATGGCTATGTATTTTACCGGAGTTAGACACTTTTTACACTAGGAAGCCACATTGTTTGATTTGAGGGTTTTGTATGCCGAAGACGAAGATGCTATAAGAGTAATTTTTGAGAGAATTTTAAAAAAGTTCGTTAAAGAACTTTTTGTTGCATCAAACGGTGAAGAGGCGCTGGAACTGTATAGACAACATCAGCCGGATATCATCCTGACGGATATCAAAATGCCGAAAATGACCGGCTTTGAAATGGCCGAAATTGTACGTAGCGAAAATAAACTAATACCGATTATAGCCCTCAGCGCTCACAACGATACGGAATTTTTCTTGGAGGCTATTAAACTCGGCGTAACAAATTTCCTTGTAAAACCTGTAGATGCGGAAGAGTTGATGCGAACTCTCGAAAACGTAAGTGAGGTAGTAAAACTCCAAAAAGAGAACAGGAAAAAGACTAAAGAGCTTGAAGAGGCTCTGATTAAGGCAAGGCTTGCCGAGAAAGCAAAAGGCGACTTCCTTGCCGCAATGAGCCACGAAATACGTACCCCGCTTAATGCGGTTTTAGGCTTTACCGAACTGTTGCGAGATGTCGACAATAAAACGCTTCGAGATGAATATCTCTCCATAATAGAGTCAAACGGTAAAAATCTTTTATATATCATCAACGATATTTTGGATTATTCAAAAATAGAAAGCGGCTCTTTTGATATAGAGCCTCATTCTTTTGAGGCGGTACCGGAGTTTGAATCTGTTGTTGAGCTTTTTGCTATTAAAGCTTATGAAAAAAAGATAAAACTTCTTAGCTTTATAGATCCACGTATTCCAAAGAAAATAATCGGGGATTCGCTCCGAATCAGACAGATACTCTCAAATCTAATTTCAAATGCCATTAAATTTACCCCAGAGGGTAAGAATATATTTATAAATATTACCCCCGAGTATGTCAAAGACGACAAAATAAGCATTTTATTTGAGATAAAAGATGAGGGGATAGGAATTCCGTCAGATAAGCTTGAGAGAATATTTACCCCTTTTTCGCAAGCCGATGCCGGCATATCTAGAAAGTTTGGCGGTACCGGTCTGGGGCTTTCCATATCATCCAATCTAGCTTCAATGATGGGGGGTAAGCTCTCTGTGGAAAGCGAAGAGGGGAGCGGTAGTAGATTTTGGATTGAGCTTGTGTTTGATGTCGTAGATACGTCGGTAGACAAAATAGATGACAGAAGTGTTTATATAGTCAATCTTGAAAGCTGCGGCGCAACATGCATGGTCTTTGCAAAGTATCTTGAAGCTCTCGGTGTAAAGTGGGTAGAGGCTGCCGAAGAGGCTGATATTATTGTGTGTTACGAGAAAATGGAAGCTGGATTTGAAGGCAAGAAAAAGATACTTCTTACAAGCGACCCTTTTGCTTACGGTGGAGATACTATTAGGCTTCCTCTTTCTGCCACAAAACTAAAAAAAGCCTTGCTTGGTGGTGCTGAAAACAAAGATGAGCATACTAAGTATATAGACAAGCCGCACGGTGGCGCTATGCCGGAGGTGCTTGTTGCGGACGATAACAAAACAAATCAAAAGCTTATAACCGCACTTTTTAAAAAGCACGGCTATGAAGCCATTATAGCTAATGACGGCGAAGAGGCTGTAGAGCTGTTTTTGTTAAAACGTTACCCAATAGTTCTTTTGGATATACAGATGCCGAAAATGAACGGCATAGAGGCTATGAAAGTTATAAAACAGATAGATTGTAATACGCAAGTGATAGCTCTGACCGCCAATGCAAACGCTGGAGACAAAGAGAGATTTATTTCCGAAGGGTTTGATGAATACCTGCAAAAACCAATCAATGAAAAAGAGCTATTCGGTGTTTTGGGTAGTTATTATAACAATAAGATAAATTGTTACGTTACGGCGCTAGAGGAGTCTTTGGGGCTAGACAGGGATGAAATAATGTCCCTGCTGGAAGATTTTGTCCTTGATGCCGCTGCAGAACTAGCTCCAATGAAAGAGGCTATTGTTTCAAATAATTTCGAAGCTCTTTTTGAGCTATCTCACAAAATAAAAGGTGCGGCAGCAAATTTGCGCCTTGAATCGGTCAGAAAAATAGCTTGCGATATAGAAGAAAACGCTAAAAATAATGTAAGTGCCAACTATATGGAACTTCTGCGTTCACTTGAGCGAGAAATCATTGCAATAAACTATAAAGGGTTTTAAAATGAATGTAAAAATCACGCATATAGGCGACAAGTCATTTGATGCAGAGGCTGCAAACGGTTCTTTTGTTATCAAGCCCGCAGAGGTATCGCCGCTTGAGTATTTTGCCATTGGACTCATATCTTGTTCGGGTGTTGATATCGTGAGTATGGCTGAGAAAAATGGGGTGGAGCTAAAAAGCTTTTCGATGAGCGGTGATTATGTCCGAAACGAAGACTTTCCGAAGAAGTTTAACTCCGCGCATTTCATCTACGACATAGCTTGCGACGCCGACGAGACAATGGTCAAAAGATGGGTAATGGCAAGCATAGAGACCTACTGCTCTACGATGAATACGGTGCGAAACTGTGTAGATATGAGCTATAGCGTGTTGCTAAACGGTGCAACGATAACAGATAAAGTAATGATAGCGAAAGTAGGTAGCGAGTATCTCACCGAAGATATAGGCGGTTGTTGCAACGGCTAAAAGCCGTTGCCGTGCTTACATTGCTTTATGGCTTTCAGACTCGTCTACCAGATGAGTCCATTTTAGTTTTTTCCCGCCCAGTACGTGAAAGTGCATGTATGGGACCTCTTGGCCGCCGTCACTGCCGATATTTGTTATTAGCCTATAGCCGCTTTCGTTCAGACCAGTTATTTTTGCTACTTCTCTAACTGCCTTTGCCATATGTGTTAATGCCTCATTGCCTACGTCTTCGAAATCTTTTGAAAATGTTTTTGGTATTACCAATATGTGTATAGGTGCTTTTGGATTGATATCGTGAAATGCGAGTGTGTATTCGTCTTCATATACTTTCGAGCAAGGAATCTCACCGTTTAAAATTTTATGAAATACCGTCATTGTCGAAGCTCCTTGTAACAAATTTTGCGCCTATTATAATGAACACTGTTGTAAAATAAGCTAAACAAAGAGCATAAAATAAGGAAACAGAATTTGCAGGATTGGCTAAAAAAAGTTGACGGCGCAAAAAGCCTAGACGAATTAGAAGAGATAAGAATAGAAATTTTCGGTAAAAAAGGGTTTTTGGCTGCTGAATTTCTAAGAATGAAAGAACTTGACGCCGATGCAAAAAAAGAACTTGCAAAAGAGCTAAACGAGATTAAAGAAGGTGTCGGCGCCGCCCTTAAGGCAAAAAAAGAGAAGCTAGCTGCACAAGCTCTCAAAAAACAACTTGAAAAAGAAAAAATAGACGTTGCGCTTATAGACACAAAATCATCTGCCGGTGCGCTTCATCCTGTGCTTGCAACCATGGATAAAATGATAGAGTATTTTATCTCTATGAATTTCTCGGTGGAAACAGGCCCTATCGTTGAAAACGACTTCAATAACTTTGAGGCGCTCAACTTGCCGAAACATCATCCGGCAAGAGACATGCAGGATACCTTTTATATGAAAGATTCGATGCTTCTTCGTACGCATACTTCAAGTGTACAGATACGAACGATGTTGTCTCAAAAACCGCCCATCCGTATGATAGCCCCAGGTGCTGTATGCAGAAGGGATTACGACCTTACGCATGTGCCGATGTTTCATCAAGTAGAGGGACTTGTGGTAGAGGAGGGTGACAAAGTATCGTTTGCCAATCTAAAATCACTACTTGAAGACTTTTTGAAACATATGTTCGGCGACGTAAAAGTCAGATTTAGGCCTAGCTACTTCCCGTTTACAGAGCCGTCGGCAGAGGTGGACATATCTTGCATGTTCTGCGGCGGGGATGGATGCAGGGTGTGTAAGCATACGGGCTGGCTAGAGGTGCTTGGATGCGGCATCGTAGACCCGAACGTATTTGAGGCGGTAGGCTACAAAAATGTCAGTGGATACGCATTTGGACTAGGCGTGGAGAGGTTCTCTATGCTACTTAATAACACGTCGGATATGAGGTCTCTTTTTGAGGGCGATCTACGACTTATGGAGCAATTTGTATGATTTTCACCAGAAGCTGGCTAAGCGAATTTGTAGATATTTCCAAGATAAAAGATAGCGATATCCTTGATACTCTAAATAAAATAGGGCTTGAAGTAGCCGGGTATAAAAAACCGGAACTACCGAAAGGGGTTGTCGTCGGCAAAATTATAGATTTTGAAAAACATCCGGATGCCGATAAACTTTCAGTTTGCAAGGTTGATAACGGCAAAACCGTACTCGATGTAGTATGCGGTGCAAAAAACGTAAAAAAAGGGGCGTATGTAGCCCTCGCTACTATAGGGGCGCATTTGCCGGGCGGTATCGTCATAAAGCAAGCGGAGCTTAGGGGTGTGCAAAGTTATGGCATGCTATGTTCGGCGACAGAGCTTGGGCTCCCAAAGCTAAACGATGGAATTATGATACTTGACCATAGTATCGATAAGTTAAAGATAGGCGAAGAGCTGTCAAAAGTGGCTCAAATAGCCGACTCCGTATTTGAAATAGAAATTACTCCAAATAGGGGCGATTGCTTAAGTGTACGCGGCGTAGCTAGAGAGATAGCCGCTTATTATGGGTTGGAGCTCAAAGAGTTTGACGGCAAAAAAATAAAAGAGAGCGAAAAAGGGATAGGGAGGATAATATCTCTACACTCACACTCAAAAACAACAGCAAATGCTGTGTTTAGGGTATTTGAAAGACCTGAGTCTTTTGAAGAAGAAAATTTTCTTGTAGACTATAGGCTATCGCTTATTGGCGAAAGTGCGCCAGATAGGTTAAAAAGCCTTAGCATATATGTGTCTCATGCCGTAGGCGCAAATCTGTCGTTTTTTGGTGAAAACGCCTTTAATAAAACTGATGGAAAAATAGATATTCATCTCGATATAGCCGAAAATAAAATAGAAGAAATCAAAGGCAAGGATACCGTTCTCTCCATCGGCATCAAGCAAAATAAAACCTCCGAGCCTACCGCCGAAGATAAAAACATTATTGTTGCGGCAACTTATATTGCGCCGTCTGTAATTTTGGGGCTTCAAAACGAAATAAAAGAAAAGGATGATGCGCTTTACTATAGAAGTTCACGAGGAAGCGAACCGGATTTGACGCTTAGTCTTAACTATGCTTGTGAGATAATGTCTACATATTGCGGATTTGTTTTTTATGCCGGTTCTGCAGAAGATTTTAAGCCTCTAGGAAGAGAGGCAATCAAGGTTGATATCAACAAGATAAATACGATTATCGGCGCGTCTTTGGATAAAAATCATATAGTCAGCCTGCTTAGGAGGCTATACTTTGATGTTACCGTTAATGCTGAGTTTGATAGTTGCGTGGTTGCCGCTCCAAATTTTAGACATGATATCGCAAACGTATACGACCTCTCCGAGGAGATAGTTCGCATCAAGGGAATAGATACCATAGAATCAAAACCTCTTGAGATGACGGAAGCGCCTAGACTTAACGATTCAATAAGAAACTATAGATTTTTAAAAAATATACGCCAAAGTGCAGCGGCAACAGGCTTTTTTGAAACGGTGCATTTTATTTTTGCCGATAGGGGATTGCAGGAGAAATTCGGCTTCGAATGTTTGCCGGATACCGCCGACATCGTCAACCCTATAACATCAGAACTAAACACCCTTAGAAGTACTTTACTCTTAAATCTGCTCAGCTCTGCGTCCAAGAATGCAAAGAATTCGCAAAGCAAGATAGCTCTTTTTGAATCGGGCGTTGTATTTAATAAAAAAAGAGAAGAGCGTTCGCTTGTGTCTTTCGTTTGGGCTAATGAGCTAGAGAATGATTCGATTAAAAATGCCGGCAAGCCGAAAGGTGTTGACTTTCAATCATTTGCCTCAAAGATAGCAGATATATTCGGGGGTGTAGAGCTTGCTGTTTATGAAACAAAAAGTGGCTTTTTGCATCCTTACCAAAGCGCCCACATAATCAAAGACGGCGTAAATATAGGCTTTATGGCGAAGCTTCATCCAAATGCCGAAGAGTTTTTTGGATTAAAAAATTGTTTTGTTTGCGAAATAGATACTTCAAAGTTGCCGCAAACCGGCAAAAAAGCGTGTGATTTTTCTAAGTTCCAAAAAAGTTTTAGAGATTTGAGTCTTGAAGTGCCATCTGATTTATCTTATGCGCTTATCAGAAAATGTATAGAAGGCGTATCAAATGAGCTTTTAAAAAGCTTCTATCCAATCGATACTTATAAAGAAAAAGCTGGGGCAAAAGAGATGAGCCTTACCGTCAGACTTGAGCTTCAAGCCGATGATAGAACTCTAGAGGAAAAAGATATCACGGCCGTCACTACCGAGGTGCTAGATAGATTGTCTGCCGAGCTTAACATAGGTCTTAAGCAGTGAGCGGTGAATTTACAAAAAGCCTAGAGGTTTGCGCGGCTGCTAAGTTTGAATTAACTATCGATTCGATAGCTTCGGACAAGTCTATTTCGCACAGATGCGCCATTTTTTCACTACTCTCCGATAAACCGTCAAAAATAAAAAATTTTCTTAAAGCGGAAGATACACTAAATTCTCTCCAAATCGCAATGTCTTTGGGTGCAAAAGCCGAGTGGAATGGCGATATGCTGACTATTACGCCGCCCGAGAAGTTAAGCGAGCCGGATGATGTGCTAGATTGCGGTAATTCGGGCACTACAATACGCCTTATGTCCGGATTTTTATCCTCGATAGACGGTTTTTTTGTCCTTACGGGGGATAGGTATCTCAGACGAAGACCGATGAAAAGGGTTGCAGAGCCGCTTAGAAGCGTTGGGGCAAAGATAGACGGAAGAGATGGTGGCAATTTGGCTCCGCTTGCCATAAGAGGCGGTAAGCTTGATGGAATAGTCTATTATAGCAAGATTTCGTCTGCGCAGGTCAAAAGTGCCTTAATACTTGCCGCATTGAATGCAAAATCAGAGTCTATAATAAGTGAACCGGAGCTTAGCCGTGACCATACCGAGAGGATGCTTGCCGGAATGGGCGCAAATATTAGAGTGGACGACAAGATACACGTATCTCCGATGCTTGCTCCGCTAAAACCGCTTGAGATGAGCGTGCCGTCAGATCCTTCGAGTGCATTTTTCTTTGCGGTTGCTGCGGCTATTACCGACGGGGCAAAAATAACGCTTAAAAATTTAACCCTTAATCCGACTAGAATCGAAGCTTTTGTGATACTGAAAAAAATGGGCGCAAAAGTCGAATTTGTACCCAAAGAAAACGTCTATGAGCCTATGGGGGACATAGTGGTTGAAGGCGCAAAGCTTCAAGCCGTTGAGGTAAGCGACAATATATCGTGGCTAATAGACGAGCTTCCGGCGCTCTCAATTGCGATGGCGGTAGCCGAGGGGACAAGCGTAGTTAGAAATGCCAAGGAACTAAGGGTTAAGGAGTCTGACAGAATAACCACTGTTATGACGAACTTAAAAGCTTTCGGCATAGAATGTGAAGAATTTGAAGACGGGTACAAAATCAAAGGGGGCGAGTTAAAAAAGGCGCACGTAACAAGTTTTGGCGACCATAGGCTTGCGATGAGTTTTGCGATAGCCTCACTAAGATGCGGAGGCAAAATAGACGGTTTTGAAGCGGTATCGACCTCTTTCCCTAACTTTGTAGAACTGCTATCGAAAATCACCGAAGTGCGAGAGTATGCAATATAAATTAGCCTCAAGTTATGGTTTTTGCTTCGGGGTAAAAAGGGCTATTAAGATAGCGGAAAATACCCCGCATAGTGTCACTTACGGCCCACTTATCCATAACAAAATGGAGATAAATAGGCTAAAAGAGAGCTTCGGCGTTGGATTAACAGAAGATTTTAGCGAGCTAAGCCAAGAAAATACGGTAGTTATCAGAACTCACGGCATACAAAAGCATGAGCTAGACAAGCTAAAAGAGAGCAGTTTTAATGTCGTGGACGCGACTTGCCCTTACGTGACAAAACCGCAAGAGATATGCCAAAAGATGAGCAGCGAAGGTTATGACATAGTAATATTCGGGGATCGAGATCATCCGGAAGTAAAGGGTGTTATGAGCTATGCCGACAATATCGATAGGGTTTTTGTAGTTTTGTGTAAAAGTGAACTTTCGGCATTGAAATTAAGAGACAAAATAGCCGTAGTTTCGCAGACCACTAGAAAATTCGCAGAGTTTATGGATATAGTCGAGACACTTTTGTCTTCATCGAAAGAGGTGAGAGTGTTTAATACTATATGCAACGCTACCGGTGAAAATCAAGAGGCGGCAAACGAGCTCTCCAAGGAAGCCGATATTATGCTTGTTGTCGGCGGTAAAAATTCATCAAACACCAAACAACTACTGGAAATATGCAAGGCAAACTGCACCAATAGCTATCTTGTTGAAAGCGCCGATGATATTGAAAATAGTTGGTTTGATGGCAAAAATCTATGCGGAATAAGCGCCGGAGCCTCTACTCCAGATTGGGTAATATCCGGGGTGGTCGATAGAGTCAGCAAGATTTAAGTAAACTAAAGCAAATATAAATAAAAACAAACAAAAGGAATACGTATGATTCATGGGCCGGTAGGTTTCGAGGAAACGGGCGAAGAAGAGGATTTTGCAAAGCTTCTTGAAGAGTCTTTTAGAAATGAAAAAAGTGAGAAAATAATCGAAGGTAGAATAGTCGAAATAAAAGATGACTATGTATCTGTTGATGTTGGCAAGAAAATAGACGGCAGACTGCCTATATCTGAAATTACCGCCGCAGACGGAACGCTCAAGTTCAAAGTCGGTGATGCAATACCGGTGGTAATATCTGGACAAAAAGATGAACGACCTATAGTTTCTCATAAAAATGCAATCAAAAAAGAACTTCAAACTGCTTTTGTAGAGGCGAACAAAGATTACAAAGAGAGAGAAATCATTGTTGAGGGTAAAATAACCAGAAAAAATAAAGGCGGTTTTATCGTAGAAAATAATGACGGGATAGAGTTTTTTATGCCGAATTCGCTAGCTCTTATCAAGCAGGATGAAACAGGTGTAATCGGAAAAAGAATAGCTGCCACTGTTGTAAAGATAGACGATGCTAACGGTTCAATTGTGCTTTCTAGAAAAAAGCTTCTAAACGACAAAAGAAAAGCAAGAAGAGAAATTATTAAAAAACTTGTCGATGACGGCGAGATAGTAGAAGGTATAGTAAAAAAAATAGCAAGCTATGGTATGTTCGTAGAAGTCGACGGCGTTGACGGTCTTGTTCATTACAATGAGATAAGCTTCAAAGGTCCTGTGAACCCTGCTACTTTGTATAATATAGGCGATAAAGTAAAAGTAAAAGCCGTCAATTACGACAAAGACAAAAAGCATCTGTCGTTTTCGATTAAAGCTGCTACGCAAGACCCTTGGGAAGATATCAAAAACGAACTTGAAGTTGGCGACGCAGTAAAAGCCGTCGTTTCAAACATCGAAACATACGGCGCATTTCTTGATATCGGCAATGATATTGAAGGCTTCTTGCATATTTCGGAAATCTCTTGGCAGAAAAATATCAAGCATCCAAGTGAAGTTCTAACTGTCGGACAAGAAATAAATGCCGAAATAATAGAGCTTGACATAGAATCTAGAAGACTTAGACTGTCTGCAAAAAGACTTCTTCCGAAGCCGTTTGATAAATTTGTATCAACCCACCAAGTTGGACAGAGTGTAAAAGGTGTTGTGACGTCCACAACCGACTTTGGAGCGTTTGTAAAAATAGGCGAAGTAGAGGGGCTACTTCACAATGAGGACGCCTCTTGGTTTAGGGATGAAAAATGCAAAGACAAGTTCAAAAGCGAGGATGAGGTTGAGGTAAAAATTATCAAAATAGACCCTGAAAAAGAAAAAATATCGCTAAGCCTTAAAGAGCTTCAAGAAAGCCCGATAAAGGCATATGC
>CAZVTM010000004.1:75996-83158 GCA_964630205.1 uncultured Helicobacter sp.
AAAGTTGGAGATAGCGTAGTCGGCAAAATAAGAGACGTTAAAGAGTTTGGCGTTTTTGTAGAGCTTGCCCGCGGCGTGGATGGACTAATAAGAACTGAGGATTTGTATCCTAAGAAGGCTTCCGAGCTGGCAGTAGGCGATGAAATAGAAGCTTCTCTTGTTATGTTAGATGAGGGGAAAATAAGATTATCCGTTAAAAAAATACAAAAAGATAAAGAAAAAGAAGCCCTTAAAGAGGTTAATAAAAATAGCGAGGAAAGCTCGTTTAACGAATCTTTAAGAGAGCAGCTAAAAAGTTAGTCTTTAAATAAATGAAAAATCCGAAAGTTTGGCTAGCCGCATGGGGTGTACTCTTTGCGGGAGGCGCAATCGGTGCCTATCTCTACGTCAAGATATCTTCAACCCCTGAATTTTCAATCATATCTTCAAAAAAAAATGATAGCGGACTTATAGAATCCGGAACACAAAAAAGCTGGTTTGAAAGAATATCCGAAAAAGAGGCTACTGATTTGTACCCGGCTACAGAAATAGCTTTTAACGTGGATATGGGTGAGCCAAAAGAAGAGGGTAAAGAGTTTTACTATATACTCTCAATCTCAAAACTTAGCGATGAAAAATTTAGAATCGTTGAAAAAAGACTAAACGACCTAAGGGTTTTGTATAGCGTAAAAAAAGACGGGGATGGCTATAGCGTTAATATCTCCTTCAAAGATAAACTATCTATGCAAAAATTGGCCTCAGAGCTAAAAAATTCGCTTTAAACAAAAAGTTTTCAAGGAAATAATAAAGATGGTAAAAATTGTCGTATGTGACCACATACATCAAAAAGGACTTGAGATACTCGAGAACGCAAAAGATATTGAGTATGTAAACATAGCAAACGAGCCAAAATCAAAAATACCGGAGCTTGTTAGTGATGCAGACGTAGTGATTACTAGAAGTCCGACCGATGTTGATACAAAATTTTTAGCCGGTGCCCATAAGCTAAAAGCACTTATAAGAGCCGGTGTCGGCGTTGATAATGTCGATATAGAGTCTTGCAGCAAAAAAGGGGTAATCGTCATGAACGTCCCTACGGCTAACACCATTGCTGCCGTAGAACTTACAATGGCTCATATGCTAAACTGCATGAGAGCTTTCCCGTATGCTCACTCTCAACTTAAAGACAAAAGAATTTGGAAGAGAGAAGACTGGTACGGCAAAGAGCTATACGGTAAAAAACTTGGCGTTATAGGATTTGGTAACATAGGAAGTAGGGTTGCTACGAGAGCGGCTGCCTTTGGGATGGATGTCGTAACTTATGACCCTTATATTAAGCCTACAAAAGCGACAGACCTCGGCATAGCATATACAACTAACTTTGATGAGATTCTTGCTTGCGACATCATCACTATTCATACGCCGAAAAACAAAGAGACGATCAATATGATAACGGCTAAAGAGATAGCCAAGATGAAAGATGGCGTGATTTTGATCAACTGCGCTAGAGGCGGTCTGTATAACGAGCAAGACTTGTATGAAGGGCTCAAATCTAAAAAAATAGCATTTGCCGGCATGGACGTATTTAATAAAGAGCCGGCGACAGACCATCCTTTCCTAGACCTTGACAATATATGCGTTACGGCTCACCTTGGGGCAAATACGCTAGAGTCGCAAGAAAAGATAGCCGTAGAGGCTGCTACAAATGCGCTTCAAGCTGCGCGCGGCATAGCATATCCGAATGCGCTGAATCTTCCTGTTAAAGTAAGCGAAGTGCCGGAGTTTGCACTTGGCTTTTTGGAGCTTGCGCAAAAAATGGCATTTTTGGCTTCACAAATCAACAAGGGCGCTATAGAGTCAATCAAAGTAACCGCCGAAGGTGAGGTGGCAACTTATCTTGAGCCTTTAGCTACTTTTGCAATAGTAGGCGCCGCAACACAATCTGTGGGTGAAAACGTAAACTATGTAAATGCGTCTTTTCTAATGAAAGAAATGGGCGTAGAGGTTTTGACGAAAGAAGAAAAAAACACAAGCGGATATAAAAACAAAATAGGTGTTAAGCTTACAACGGTTGGCGGCAATACGGCTACTATTTGCGGAACTATGTTTGACGAAAACACGGCGAGAGTTATGAATATCAACGGATTTGAAGTAGATGTGGAACCAAAAGGGAAGATGATATTCTTTAAAAACTCAGACGTGCCTGGCGTGATAGGTGATGTAGGCGCTACGCTAGCTAAACACAATATAAATATAGCAGACTTTAGGCTAGGTAGAAATCAAAACAAAGAGGCTCTAGCGGTAATTATAGTCGACAACGATATTACAAGCGACGTTCTTTCAGAATTAGCAAAAATCAAAGCCGCTATCAGCGTAACATACGCAGAAATATAATCCATACCAGTTGTTCGAGCCGATACAAAAAGATATTACATATTTTTTTGGCGGCTGCGAAGGCTGCATAGAGTGCTGCAAATACCCTTTTATACCACTTGTCCTTGATGACTTTGAAGATGTCTATAGATTTTTCCCGATATTATTTACGTATATAAATGACGAACTTAGAGCGGTAATACTTTTGGGTGATAAAGAGGGCTGTAGATATCTGACAGATAACGGATGCGCAATATATGAAGATAGACCGCCGTCGTGCAGACTTTATCCGATAACTCCATTTTTTGACAATATTTTTATAGATACGTCTTGTCCAGGTCTTGCTAAAACAGGTGCCGCAATTGTTGAGCACGGCATAATAAGTGAGGCGCATAGGCATACGCGATTGAATGATTTTTCCAAAAAGCTTATAAAAACTAAAGATTTTTTATCGGCGATATCAGGTACACTTGTTCCTATCGGTGATAAAAAAGGGTTTTTGATGTTTACGGCAAGCGGTCAAGTGGATGGAGAGCATGCAAGGTTGCTAGAATTGCACAAAAAATCTCTAAAGTTTTTATGATTAGGCTGTTAGAAACTTCTCAAAAAGGCGTCTTAATATTAGTCCTTCCTTAGGGCTTCCCTTGCTTTTTGCTTTCTCTTCTAGTGTCATGATTTCATCTTTTGAAAGATTGAAATATATTACGCTTACGGCAGCCTCAAACTCTTGCTCAGCTAGTTTTTTGGTCAATGTCGTCTTGCCTATTCCGATGGAAATAGGCTTTGTCGCCTCTTCGGGTACAGATTCATATTCTTCAAATACACGGATAAGGTTCATAAAACTAGTATAAAAATCAACTATAAAGGCTATCTGCTCATCAGATGAATAGTGGGCCTTTTGTCTAAAAAAAGGGCCGGCCTCATCTATGTACTTTTTTAGTTTTTGATATTTTTTCTTTATTTCTTCGTAGTTTTGCATAGTCAGTACTTTTTAAATAATGCCATTTAGCCTTAATAGCGCAGAGGTGTCAGCATCTCTACCGGCAAACTCCCTGAATATTTCCCTCATATCTTCACCGCCGCCTTTTGCAAATACGCTTTCTCGTATTTTTTTCCCTTTTCGATAATCAAGAGCGCCGCTTTTGTCGATAAAAGCAAAGAATGCATCCGCACTGAGCACCTCCGCCCACTTGTAGCTATAGTATCCCGCTGCATAGCCTCCGGCAAAGATGTGTGAGAATGAATTTTTAAAGTTATTGTAACTTGGTGGCAACATTACCGCTATCTCGGAACGGACTGCGGCTAGTATTTTTTCTGCCTCCTCTTCGCTGAGGGCGTCTTTGTGTATACGCATATCAAATATTCCAAACTCTAATTGGCGAAGCATGGCCATTGCCGATTGGAAGTTTCTTGCGGCTTTGAGCCTGTCTATCTCTTCGTCGCTTAACGGTTCATTTGTTTTGTAGTGGTATGCAAATAGTTTTAATACCTCTTTTTTGTATGCAAAATTTTCAAGAAATTGCGATGGAAACTCAACAACGTCCCACATTACGCCATTTACGCCCGATACTGAAGATATGCTATTTTTGGCAAGCAGATGATGGAGGGCATGCCCCATTTCGTGGTATAGGGTTTCTATGTCGTAGTGCCTTAGTAGGGCAGGCTCTTTTTTTGTAGCTTTCGCAAAGTTGCAAACTATAAAAGCCACAGGAAGATGTTTTTTGCCTTTAGGGTCTATGTGTGCATTGGTCCAGTTATCCATCCATGCGCCGCCTTTTTTGTCTTTTCTGGCTGAAAGATCCATATATAATCTTCCGATTATCATGCCATTCTCGTATATATCGAAGGCTAGGGCGCTTTTATCCCATAGTTTTGCTTTGACTTGGACAAATTCTATCCCAAACATATTTTTCAAGAACTCAAACATTCCCTTTAAAACAGAGTTTAGTTCAAAGTATTGCTTGAAATGCTCTTCGTCAATCTCAAAAGCTTCTTTTCTAAGTTTTTCAGAGAAGTAGGCAGTGTCATAGCTTTGAAGGTCGCTTATTCCGTGTTTTGCTGCGAATGCCCTAAGGTCCTCTATCTCTTTTTCTCCGGCCGGCTTTGATTTTGCCGCAAGAGACTCCAAAAAAGAGAGTACTTCGTCGTGTGTTGAAGCCATCTTTGTGGCAAGTGAGTAAGAAGCAAAAGAGTCAAAGCCGAGAATTTTTGCTTTTTCATCTCTGAGAGATAGAATTTTAGTGATTAACTCTCCGTTTTTTGACCCCCTTGTTACATGTGCTTTATATAGCTCCTCACGCTTTGCTCTGTCTTTGCCGTACGTCATAAAAGCCGTAAAGCTAGGCTCCTGAAGAGTAAATTTATAAAGTGTTTTACCGTCTTTTTCTATTTTTGAGGCATTTTTTTCTTTTTCAGGCATTTCGGATACCGCTTCTTCGCCCACTATCATTTCAAAAGCATTTGTGTCGTCAAGTACATTTTGACTAAAGTCGTTTTGAAGTTCGCTAAGCTGTTCATTGATTTCGGCTATTCTTCTCTTTTTATCTTCGTCTAGCCCGACACCTTCAAGCTCAAAATCTTTTATCTCTTGTTCAAGCGCAGTTTTTTGCTCCGTCGTCAGCGAGTCTTTTTCTGATTCATATACTGTTTTGAGTGCGGCATAGAGCTCTTCGTTTTGTGATATTTCAGTACTATATTCGCTTAAAATAGGGAGTAGCTCTTTTACTATTTTTTGTGATTTTGGACTGTTCTTAACACCGTTGAGATGAAAAATAGGCTGGGTATAAAATGATAGCTTCTCGTCAAGCTCTAGTAACGGCAAAACAAAAGTTTTAAAATTTTTATTTGGTTCTTTGAGTAGTTTTTTAATTTTTTTTCTATTTTTTTCTATTTGTTTGATACTTTGCTCTTTTAAAGTCTTTAAATCATCTGGAAAATCTGGAAAGTAGCTCATTTGTTCAAACTCCGTATTTATTGTATTTTTTTGAGCGCCTGCTCGAAGTCATCCGATATATCTTCAAAATCCTCTATCCCTACAGATACTCGAATCATTCTGTCGGTTATCCCCATATATTTTTTTTGTTCAGCGTCGTATTCGGCGTATATCGTAGAGCAAGGATGAATAACCAATGTTTTATTGTCGCATAGATTTGTCGAGCGTCTGGCTATCTTCAAAGAGTCCATAAAGGCGTAACAAGCCTCTTTGTTTTTAAGTTCAAAGGTTAGCACCGCCCCTGGATATCGAAATTGCATTGAGGATAGTTTGTAAAATTTGCTATCTTCAAGACCGGGATAATTAATTCCAAGTACATATTTATTGTTTTTTAGCCATTTGGCAAGGAGTAGAGCGTTTATACACGCTTTATCCGCTCTAAGTGCCATGGTTTCAAGACCTAAGCTTTGCAGATAAGCATTGTGCGGACTCATTACCGCGCCAAAGTTTCTAAATACCTCTTTTTTAAGACGGGCAAAGAAAGCTCCAGAGCCAAATTTGTGCGCCCACTCTTTAAGAGCGGGATTTTTACCCCATTCATAAAAGCCATAGTCCAAAACGGCACCACCAACTCCGGTAGCCCCGCCTGAAAAAAACTTGGTTGTAGAGATAATCTCAAGGTCAAGCCCCAAAGCGTCACCGTCGCTTAGGTAGGGCGGTGTCATTGTGGTATCTGCTATAAGTAGCACCCCGTGTCTATCCGCTATCGCACGAAGGGCAGCTATGTCGGCGACTTCTAGCTGCGGGTTTGTTACGGTCTCAAAAAACAGCGCTCTCGTGTTTTTGTCTATAAGGGACTCTATTTCTTGTAGATTGCAAAAATCTGCCGTTTTGACGTTGATACCGAGGTTTTGAAAACTGTTTGAAAAGAGCGAATAAGTGTGCCCAAACAGGTACTTTGATGCGACTATGTTATCGTTTTGTCCGCATATAGTCATAATTGTATTAGATACGGCCGCCATACCGCTAGCAAAGGCTGCGGCATATTTGGCTCCGCTGACGTTTTTTAGTTTTCTCTCAAAAAACTCTACGGTTGGATTGCCTACCCTCGTGTATGCAAAACCGGCTTTTTTGCCGGAAAATACATCCTCCATCTCAACGGTATTTTCAAACTCAAATGCGACCGTGTCGTAGACTGGAAAGTTGAGTGAGCCGTAAGGATCCTCTTGATTGTATTTTACGTGTATGGCTTTTGTGTTAAAACCTTTCAAATAATCCCCTTTAAATCGATAGCACAAACTCTTCGTAGCTCATACCGACAGAGCTTAGAGTTGAATCTAGGAGCCTTAGACTCTCGTTCATTCCGCCGTTTTTTTCCGCTTTTACTAGAGCGTCATATATAGGCACTATTTTATTGATTGCTTCGCGAGACGGAACACGCCTAACGGAGTAGTGTCCTATTATATTGCCTTTAAGGTCATAGCTAGGCGTCACGTTTGCAAATACCCAATAATAGCTACCGTCTTTTGCCATGTTTTTAACATACGCAAATATCTCTTTTTTGCTTGCACCGTACCCCATAGAAGTTTGAAAACTATTTTTGGCATATCCGGATGTCTTATTATGTTGTGGTTGGCACCCAGAAGTTCTTCTTCCGTATAGCCGCTCATTTTAATAAAAAGCTCATTGCCGTAGGTTATAATCCCTTTTGTATCAGTCTTTGATACTATGATTTCATTTTCGGCAAATGTTTTTTCCGTATTGTTAGGGGTAGGCATATCTGTGTCTCCCAAAAAAATTAACTTAATATATCTCTATTTCCCTTGTTGTTTGCCTGCGATACGACTCCCATCGCCTCTAGCTGTTCGACTATTCTTG
>CAZVTM010000004.1:83168-95596 GCA_964630205.1 uncultured Helicobacter sp.
CCGCTCTGTTGTAGCCTATTTGGAGGCGTCTGTGGATATAGCTGATTGAGCTTTTGCGCTCTGTTAATACTATATTTTTGGCTTCGTCATATAGTTCATCCAACTCTCCGCCGTCATAGTCGCCGTTGCCACCGTCTCCTCTGGCTGCCGCCTCCATGAGAAAGCTCTCGTCATACTCCGGCATTCTTTGGCTTTTGAGAAACTCTACTACTTTTTCTATCTCGGCCTCAGAGCTCCAAGGGGCGTGTAGACGAACGACGCCACTCGTTCCAGGGGGAGTAAAGAGCATATCGCCTCTGCCTAGTAGGCTCTCGGCACCCATTTGGTCTAAGATGACTTTGGAATCTATTTTTTGACCAACTTTGAAGCTCACACGAGATGGAAGATTTGCCTTGATAAGCCCCGTTACTACATCGACGCTTGGGCGCTGTGTAGCGACTATGAGGTGTATACCAGAGGCTCTTGCCATCTGCGCTAGACGGGCGATACTTAGCTCCACCTCTTTGCCGCTAGTCATCATAAGATCGGCTAGCTCGTCTATGATAACAACTATATATGGCAGTTTTGCTTCGCCTACCGACGGCGCTTTTTCGTTGAAGTTTTCGATGTTTTTGGTTTTTGTCTTACTCATGAGAAGGTATCTTCTCTCCATCTCAAGCACCATATTCGCTAGAGCGTTTATCGCTTGTTTTGGCTTTGTGATTACAGGGGTGAGCAAATGCGGGATACCGTCGTACATCGAAAACTCAAGCATTTTCGGGTCTATCATCACGAGACGAAGCTCATCGGGAGAGTTTTTGTATAAAAGCGAGAGTATCATCGCATTGATGCCTACCGATTTACCACTTCCCGTTGTCCCCGCTATTAGCAAATGCGGGAGTTTTTTGAGGTCGGTCACAAAGGCGTTACCTACTATATCCTTGCCCATTATGAGAGTTAGAGGAGAGAGGGATTTTTTGAATATATCGCTCTCGATAATATCCCTCATGTAGATAGTCTCTATCTCTTTGTTGGGTATCTCTATCCCTATGACATCTTTGCCGGGAATCGGGGCTTGGATACGGATAGTCTGGGCTTTGAGCGCCATAGCGATGTCGTCTTGGAGCTGAGATATACGGGAAACTTTGATGTGTGCGGCAGGCTTGAACTCAAAAGTCGTAATCACGGGTCCCGCGTATGTGCGGATCACATCGCCGTCTATCTTGAATCGTCGCAGCTTTTCTATCAGCTCTTTGATTTTTTCGTCTATCTCATCTTCGTTGGTTTCGCTTTTTTTGGCTACCGATTTTGCGAAAAAGTCGCTACTTGGGAGCTTCCACCCTTTTGGCTTACCGCTCTCTCCTAGCTCTATTTCATCAAGAAGTGCTTTATTTTCCTCTAGCTCTGTGACTATCTCCACATCGTTTGAGGCTGTTTTTTTGGCTCTTTTCGGTTTTTCGGCTTGCGGCTCGCTCTTTGGTGTTTCATCTTCTTCTATTTGCGTGATTGTGTCTGCTACGAAAGGAGCTACGGCTATCGGCGCGACTTCTGCTTCAACATCCGCTTGTCTAGCGGATGATTGCTTTTGCACACTCTCTTTATTTGATGTTTTGTTGTTTTTCGCAAGTGAAAATGACGGCTTAAGACGCCCCAAAAAAATCATTGTTTTTTGGAAGAGTCTATCCACCCCTTCTTCCGCCATTAGCGCAAGCGATAGAACAAACGAACATGCCCATACTATCCAAAAACCACCCCTTCCGATAACGGGGGTGATGCCGTCTACCAATGCGGTTCCTATGATACCTTGATATTCAGTCGCTTCAAAAACTATGGATTGGAGCATTAAAAACAGTATAAACAGGAGCGAGACGGCAGCGGTAAAAGAGGCTCTTTTGAAGTCTACTACCGGATTTTTGTAGAGTTTGTAGGATGCATATATAAGAGCAAACAGGTAGACGTATGCAAGTACGCCGAAAAGCTCAATATTTCGCGTCGCAAAAGACGCTCCAAAGCTCCCGACTAGGGCAGGGGAGCCTATGATTGTGGCAAATGCCAAAAAAGCCAGAAGCGCAAGTCCGGCCAAAAAAGCTATATCTCGTAAAATAGCGTAGTCCTTCGGTGTTTTTTGCCCATTATAGCAAAACAGACCTACAGATAATTGACCAAACTTAGACCGTTTATTTTATTTACCGTTGCGAGAAGCGCCTGGTAGTTGATAGTCCGCTGATTTAGTTCGAGGTAGGCACTACCTATGTCGGTATCAAGTATTTCGCTCCGCACCGTTTTGACGTTAATCTTTAGCATTGTAGATCTGTCTACGCTTAGCTGGAACGAATTGCTCACCGCCCCTATCTCCGTATGCTTTCTGACGACGTGGTCAAATATATGGTCTATTGCGGCTATGGCGTTTTGCATACCTGTGTTTCTTGGGTCTTCTCCGTTGTCGGTAGCCCTTGTTTTGCCTGCGAGCACCGCATCTATGGCCGATTGCATCTGATCAAAAATGGATATGTACGGATCGTCTATCGTCAGGGCGTTGTTTGAATTTAGGGTTAGTGTGCTCGTATTTATGGTGGCCGATGCACCGTATCCGGTATCCGTATTTGTATCATACATAGTCAAATTCGCTTTTGTGGCGGAACTTGTTTTGTCCTCTATAGTTAGTTTGCCGGTGTCGTTTATGTATATATTTGCCCTTCTAGCCGCAGCTGTAACGGCGCTATTGTAGTCTGATATTTCCGCTGGAGTCGGCGCCGCCGGTGTTACGGTGGCAGGAAGCGTATCACCAATTACCATACTCATTACGTCCATCAGCTGTCTATACGTTACCTGATCTCCCGGTGTCGTCACTTGCGGAGAGGCTGCGTTGAGTATATTGTAGGTATTACCCGCAACAGTAAATGTTGACCCCGCAGCACCAAAATCTATCGTTACGGTTCGGTTTGTTCCGTTAATAGTTGTCATTTGCATCGTCATTTGGGTGCCGACAAGGGTTGTTACGCCGGAGGTCGATAGTAGTGTATCCATCGGTTTTGCGTATTCGTTTGTCCCTTTAACCACCTGTGATACGTTTGAGCTTAGGATTGCCCCGTCTTTTTTAAAATACACTTTATCGGTTTCCGTGCCGTTGACGGAGGCGAAAGTATTTGCTCCGCCACCGTTTAACGTCATGCTTATTAGCTGCGATGAATCCGTATCGCTATTGTCGGGGTCTATGTTTTTGTCTTTTACTATGATTTTGCCGTTTGATAGTGAGGCCGCAAACTGATTTGGACCAAATTCGGCGTCAAGGGCTGATTGTATTGAGTCTACCAAATCCCTCATCGTGCTGCCCGCACCCAGTGCAAATGCGTGCGTCGTGCCGTTGAGCGTTATACTAGTTGGATTATTTCCAAGGACTTTTGACAAAAGCTCCTGCGGCTCAGCCATCGCCCCCGTCTCTCTATTTCTGTATTCTACGTTGAAGTTAAAAACAGAGTGATCCCATCTATCGTTCCATGCCGTAGCATTTGTCATCGTGAGCGGAGCCATGCCGCTTTTGATAAATTCGGTTACGGCTACTCCGCTCTCCGACAAGTCTGATATGTTAGTTATAAAATCAACCTCATCACCTACTGCCACAGCTCCAGTGACTGTTGAGTTGAACGTGATCGTATTTGCGCCAGTGGCTGTAATCGTAAATACGCCCAAATTGCCTATCGATACTTGGTCTCCGACGGCTAGATTTGTAGCTCCGCTGATATGTAGATTATCAAGGTTTATTGTATTTGAGCCGACTACTATTACCGACGGTGCCGACACATCTGTGGATAATATTTTTTTGATGTTTAGCTCAGTGACTTCCGGTTTTGCGGAAGAGGGGAGCGGCGGAGTAAAGGTGATTTGTCCGGCCGCAGGTACGTCCACCCCGGTAATTTTTATCTGCCCTATACCTTCTACGTTTAGTTTATCGCCTACGACAAGATTTGCCGTACTTTGAAGCGTAAGCACAGTTGAGCCTGCGCTAAACCCGGAAGTTGCTTTTGTCTGGGCTATGCTGTTGTCTGAGCCGACTATGTGGAATTGGAGCTTGGACGAGCCCTCCTGCAAGTCTTTGACCTCTATTTGTCCATAGTTGTTGAGAGATACATCGACATTACCTTTGTAGGCGTCTTTTATTTTGTCTAGCAAATCGCTTACTTTTGAGTCTATACTAACATCTATGCGCTGTTTAAAGCTAGTGCCGTCAGATTGTACGCCGGTGATATAAAACGAGCTTTTCTTACCGTCTCCGTTGTTTCCGGTCATATCTTGTATTTTATCATCTACCGTGATATATCTATCGGTAGGCGGTTTGTCGTAAAGAAGCGTCACGTTCTTTTTGGGTACATTTGTGCTTACCGTTCGAGAATAATCTTTGTCGGAGCCTAGAAATAGGCTTTGTCCATCTATGTTAAAATGGAGTTGAACGCCGGAGTTTATGAGAGATTTCACCTCTTGCCCGTTGCCCTTATACGCCCCTGTCGCATCTATAGGCTTTTGGGTAAATGCGGAGCCCGAAAATAGATATTGACCGTTTATGGATGTGTTGGCAAGATTCATAAGGTGCTGTCTAAGTCCTGTTAGCTCCTGCGCTATAGCTTGTCTATCCGTTGTACTGTTGGATTCGCTCGTGGCTTTGATTAGCTTGGTTTTAAAATCGGTCAACGTGGAGACCATTTGGTTCATCGTGGTATCGGAGTTTGCCGCAAACTGCCTCGCCATGTTTGCACTAAGGGCGTTTTGTCCGAGCGTATACTCCTCTTGGTCTAGCCTGAGGGTATTGACGAATATATTTGTATTTTGATATCCGTACTCTATTTGCGTACCGCTGTATATTTGCCTATTTACGTCGTTGAGGTATTTGATGCTTCTCTCTTGATTTCTAGTGAAATCGTGATACATAGTGAATGTGCCGACCCTCATTGGAGCCCTCCAAAAAGCTTTATTTGTCCTTATAAAAGCAAATAAAGTTCCAAGCCGGATGGCTGCGCTTATTAAATTTTAAGGGTTGTCCTTGTAGAATTTCGGCTCTTCAAAAGCTACCTTCACACGCCGAAGTGGTGGAACTGGTAGACGCGCTCGACTCAAAATCGAGTACCGCAAGGTGTGCCGGTTCGATTCCGGCCTTCGGCACCACCCAAGTTTACGGGCTTTAACAAAAATCATAAATCATAAATATTGTAGACTTAGTAAAATAATAAGCCAAATAAAGTGCTGGAAAGCAGTGTATGATAAAAGAAAATCAAATCGAACAAAACTTCATCAACAAGCTCATCGACCTCAAATACACATATCGCCCAGATATTCGTGACCGCAACGCACTAGAGCAAAACTTTCGCCAAAAATTTGAAGAGCTCAACCGTGTAAATCTGAGCGATGCGGAGTTTGCCCGTCTCATGGACGGCATTATCACGCCCGATGTGTTCACATCCGCAAAACTATTGCGTGAGATGAACGCCTTTGAAAGAGACGACGGTACGCCGCTCAACTACACTCTAGTCAATATCAAAGAGTGGTGCAAAAATAGCTTTGAAGTCATAAATCAGCTTCGCATGAACACCGACAACAGCCATCATCGCTACGATGTGATACTGCTTATCAACGGCGTGCCGCTCGTGCAAATCGAGCTGAAAATCCTAGAAATCAGCCCTAGACGGGCGATGCAACAAATAGTTGATTATAAAAACGATGCGGGCAACGGCTACACAAAGACGCTTTTGTCGTTCATCCAGCTCTTCATAGTCAGTAACCACACAAATACTTGGTATTTTGCAAACAACAATAACCGCCATTTCGCCTTTGACGCCGATGAGCGGTTTTTGCCTATTTATAAGTTTGCGGACAAGGACAACAACAAAATCACAAACCTCGACGCTTTCGCCGCAAGCTTTTTGTCCAAGTGCGTTTTGGCTGAGATGATTAGCCGTTATATGGTGCTTGTCGCTAGCGAGCAAAAGCTCCTCATCATGCGACCGTATCAGGTCTACGCCGTGCAAGCGATAGTGGAGTGCATCCATCAAAACTGCGGCAACGGCTACATCTGGCACACCACGGGAAGCGGCAAGACCCTCACATCTTTCAAAGCCTCCACGCTACTGAGAGACAACCCAGACATCGAAAAATGCCTCTTTGTTGTCGATAGAAAAGACCTAGACCGCCAGACGAGAGAGGAGTTCAATAGATTTCAAGAAAACTGCGTGGAAGAAAACACCAATACGGAGACACTTGTCAGAAGACTTCTATCGACCGACTACGCCGACAAGGTCATCGTGACGACTATCCAAAAGCTTGGTCTCGCGCTAGATGCTAAAAACGGCTACAAAGAACGGCTAAAGCCTCTTAGCGACAAGCGTGTCGTATTTATTTTTGACGAGTGCCACAGGAGCCAATTTGGCGAAAATCACAAAGCCATCAAGGAGTTTTTCCCAAAAGCCTCGCTTTTTGGTTTTACTGGTACGCCTATTTTCCCAGAAAATGCGGTACAACAACAGATAGTAGGAGATGAAGCCTCACTCAAGACCACGCTAGATGTGTTTGAAAGAGAGCTACACGCCTACACCATCACAAACGCCATCGACGACCAAAATGTCTTGAAGTTTCACATCGACTACTACCAAGCGGACGCAAATATAAAAGCGGAGAGCATAGCCGCCAAAAAAGCCAAAGTAGAAGCCATACTAGACAAGCACGACGGGGCGACCTCAAATCGCAAGTTTAACGCCGTCTTTGCCACCGCTTCCATCAACGAAGCCATAGAGTATCACAAGCTTTTCAAGGAGATTCAAGCGGAGAGAGCGGGGTCGGATGAGGAGTTTTGCCCTCTAAACATCGCCTGCGTATTCTCTCCACCGGCTGAAGGCAACAAGGACATAATGCAACTCCAAGAAGACCTACAAACAGAGAGAGAAGACAACAAGGTAAACCCAAACGAAAAAAAAAGAAGCGCTAAAAGCTATCATAGACGACTATAACAAACAATACGGCACAAATCACAACCTAGCCAACTTCGACCTCTACTACCAAGATGTGCAACAACGGATAAAAGACCACAAATATCCAAAAACCGACTACCCGCACAAAAACAAAATAGACATTACGATAGTCGTGGATATGCTCCTGACGGGCTTTGACTCCAAGTACCTAAACACCCTATATGTGGACAAAAATCTAAAATACCACGGACTCATACAGGCGTTTTCGAGGACAAACAGAATACTCAACGACACCAAGCCGTACGGCAATATTCTGGATTTTAGAGGACAGCAAAGCGCCGTCGAAGAGGCGATAATGCTCTTTTCGGGCAAATCCGCCAAACCTCCAAAAGAGATATGGCTCGTAGAGTCTGCGCCAGTCGTGATAGACAAGCTAAAAGACGCCATAGGCGCTCTCGATAAATTCATGAGCTCTCAAGGGGTAGCAAATAGACCCGAAGAGGTGGCAAACCTCAGAGGCGACGAGGCTAGAGGGCAGTTCGTCAATCTATTCAAAGAAGTCCAAAGGCTAAAAACCCAGCTAGACCAATACACAGACCTAAGCGATGACGACAAAAGGGCTATAGAGCTCGTCTTACCGCTAGATACGCTCAGGGCTTTCAATGGTATGTATCTGGAGACGGCAAAAAACTTGCGAGAAAAGCAGGGCAAAGACACCGATGAGGCTAGTATCGTTGAAGGGCTTGATTTTGAGTTTGTGCTTTTTGCTTCCGACATCATCGACTACGACTACATCATGAGCCTCATCTCACGCTATACATACGGCAAAACGAAAAAACAAAAAATGACAAAAGAACAGCTAGTGGGCATCATCGACTCCGATGCGAAGTTTTTGGATGAGAGAGAGGAGATCACGGCGTATATCGACTCCCTAGAGGTAGGCTCAGGGCTGAGTGAAGAGGAGATAAAAAAGGGATACGAAGAGTTCAAAGCCCAAAAAACATCAAAAAAAATCGGCGAGATAGCGGTGAGATACGGCATCGCCACGGATGAGTTGGCAGCTTTTGTTGGGCTGACGATAGACAGGATGATATTTGACGCTGAGAAGCTAGGAGATTTGTTCGCCGCTCAGGGGCTAGGATGGAAAGAGCGGGGCAAAAAGGAATCGGCGCTAATGGAGGAGCTCATCCCGACCTTGAAAAAACTAGCGGGTGATAATGAAATATCAGGGCTAAAAGCGTATGAGTGACAAAGTGCGAAATATCCCGAAGTTGAGATTTCCAGAGTTTCGAGATGCGGAGGAGTGGACGGAAAGGAGAATGGATAGCATTGCAAATGTTGTTGCGTCTGGCGATTTAGATTCAGAGTGCTTTTCTCCAACACTAACAGATAGGCATATTTATCCAATTTATTCCAATTCTGTTACACAAGAAGGCTTGTATGGTTACTGTACCTATCCAAAGTATGAAAGAAATAGTGTAACTATAACAGCTAGAGGAACTTTGGGTGTTGCTTTTGCAAGAAATCATGAATTTGTCGGTATCGGTAGACTATTGGTCGTAAGCAATCTAAAAGATGTTCTGCCTTATTTTCTAAAAGAGAGCTGGAACTACCTAGCTACAATACCGCTTGAAAATGGAGGGATTCCACAGCTTACTGCAATAACAGCTAAAGCCATAGTGTTACCTATCCCAAAAATAGAAGAACAACAAAAAATCGGCTCCTGCCTCAGCTCCATCGACGAACTCATCACCTCACAAGCCGCAAAAGTCGAAGCGCTAAAAGAGCACAAAAAAGCCCTTATGCAGCGTCTCTTCCCATCCTCAAATGAGAAGTAGCGCACTAGCAAAAATGGAAGTAATAAAATCTTGTATTCGTATATAAATATCGATAAAATAGGCATTTTCAAGATTAAATCTGGAAGTAATAGTAAGGCAAAAAGGAACTAGCAGTGGAAGAGATAAAGATTCCAGACCCCTCTTGGGGGAGTGAACTGGCAAATATCATCTTGGATCTAGAAAAGCTAAGAACCAAAAAACTAGGCGGCGATGTGCCCCCGTATATATTTTTTCAGCTCAAGGATATTTTTCATATTTTAGAAACACTAGGAAGTGCGAGGATAGAGGGAAACAATACGACACTAGCCGAGTATGTAGAAAAAATCATCGAAAATGAAGAAAAAAATGACGAGTCAAACGACGAGATAAAAAATCTCGAAAGAGCTATCGAGTTCATCGAGGCAAACACGGACGAGGTGACGGTACTGAACCGTGCGTTTATATCCGAGATTCACAAGATTTTGACAAAAGAGCTCACCCCTCCGCCAAAAGGTGAAGGCTCGCTCTATCCGGGGGAGCTACGAAAACACCCCGTAAGCATCAAAAGCTCGGGTCATACGCCTCCATCGCCCATGCTACTGCCTGATTATTTTGAAAAATTTGTGGAATTTATCAATACGCCGCACAAGGAGCAATATCAGCTTTTGATGGTCGCCGTGGCGCACCATAGGTTTGAGTATATTCACCCTTTCGACAACGGTAATGGACGGATGGGTAGGCTGCTCAACTACGCTTTTTTGATAAAGCTAGGTTTTAAGGTCAAAAACGGTCGCATCATCAACCCGTCATCGGTCTTTTATACCGATAGAGACAAATACTACGATATGCTCTCAAAGGCTGATAGCCTAGAAGACGGCGATATTTTGCAGTGGTGCGAGTATTTTCTTTTGGGGCTCAAAAACGAGATAGAAAAAATAGACTCCCTGCTGGATGTGGGATATGTAAAAACAAAAATACTTTTGCCGACTCTGAAAATTGCTCTTGAAAACGAGCACATAACGGCTCAAGAGTTTAAAATCCTAGAATATTTGATAAACCAAGATAATATGTCTATGAAAGCGGAAGAGCTCAGTTTTCTCGGTGTTAGCGACTCAAAAGCAAAATCAAAAATGATGAGCAAGCTAAAAGACAAAAATATTGTCATGCCGACAACGCCAAACGGCAGAATATATACGCTCAAGTTTGTCAATAACTATCTTTTGAGGGGCGTGATGAAGGTGCTAGAACAAAACGGCTTCATATCGGATTTTTTAAACAAGGCTAAGGCATGAGCGAACAAGAATACAAAGAGCTAGGCAAGACACTATGGGCGATAGCCGACGACCTGCGCGGGGCGATGAATGCCGATGATTTTCGGGATTATATGCTCTCGTTTCTCTTTTTGCGTTATCTCTCCGACAACTACGAGAATGCGGTCAAAAAAGAGCTGGGCACAGACTATAGGGAGGCTTCCAAAGAGGAGCTAAAGGCGCTGGGAGTCGCTACGCCGCTACAGCTATGGTACAAAGAAAACGAAGCAGATGTAGTGGAGTTTGAAAAGCTAATGCGCCGAAAGGCTCACTATGTGATAAAGCCAGAGTATCTGTGGAGCTCCATCGTGGAAATGGCTCGTGTGCAAGACGGCGAGCTACTCCACAGACTCCAAGCGGGCTTCAAGCATATCGAAAACGACTCTTTTGAGAGCGTATTTGGCGGATTGTTCTCGGAGATAAATCTAGCGTCTGATAAGCTGGGCAAAACCTACAAAGAGCGCAATGACAAGCTATGCACCATCATCGCAAAAATCAACGAAGGAATATCAAAATTTTCGGCAGACACCGACATACTAGGCGATGCGTACGAGTATCTCATCGGGCAGTTTGCGGCAGGCTCAGGCAAAAAAGCTGGAGAGTTCTACACCCCACAACAAATATCGGGCATATTATCCGAGATAGTCACGCTCGACAGCCAAGACCCGACTACGGGAAAAAAGAAAAAACTAGAGAGAGTCTTTGACTTTGCCTGCGGCTCAGGCTCGCTCCTGCTCAATGTCCGCAAACAGCTAGGAGCACACGGCATCGGCAAAATCTACGGAACCGAGAAAAACATCACGACCTACAACCTAGCCAGAATGAATATGCTGCTGCACGGGGTCAAAGACAACGAGTTTGAGATATACCACGGCGATTCGCTCCTCAATGACTGGGATATGCTACGAGAGTCAAACCCTGCAAAAAAAATGCAGTTTGACGCTATAGTGGCAAACCCGCCTTTTAGCTACCGCTGGGAGCCAAACGAGGTGATGGGCGAGGATTTTCGTTTTAAAAACTACGGACTGGCGCCAAAGTCTGCGGCTGATTTTGCCTTTTTGCTCCACGGCTTTCATTTTCTAGCCAAAGAGGGGACGATGGCTATCATATTGCCGCACGGTGTACTCTTTCGTGGTGGGGCGGAGGAGCGCATAAGGACGAAATTGCTAAAAGACGGCAATATCGATACCGTCATAGGCTTGCCGTCAAATCTCTTTTTCTCGACTGGCATCCCCGTGTGTATCCTCGTGCTCAAAAAATGCAAAAAATACGATGATGTGCTATTCATCAATGCGGCGGAGCATTTTGAAAAAGGGAAACGACAAAACAAGCTTTTGCCTGAGCATATAGAAAAAATAGTCTCTACATATCAATACCGAAAAGAGGAAGATAGATATTCCAAACGAGTATCGATGGAGCAAATAGAATCCGAGGGCTACAATCTAAATATCTCACGCTATATCAGCACGGCAACGGCAGAGAAAGAGATAGACCTAAAAGAGGTAAATGCGAAACTTGTGGATTTGGAAGAGAACAATGAGTTTTTGAGGGAGCTTGGGCTGGATCTATTGCCATAAAATATGAAACAAAATAGTAGTTTTGAAATATACACGCAACAGGTCAAATCGAAATATCTGCTATTTTCTCACAAAACAGCGCATGGGCGTAATTTTAAATATTGGTATAAAACCGATAAGGCATTTTTTGAAGCAGAAAAGCCAAATATTGGTTTGCTAAGAAATGCTCTGATACGCAGTAGCACTAATCCCGTAGTAGAAAATATATGGCAAAATTGGGAATCAAACAATGTTCAAAAGATAGTCTCAAAAACAAATGAAGTATGTATCAATTATCTGGCAACAACAGACGAAAAAGAAATACAGAGGTTTGAGGATTTAAAGTTACTAGAGCTGTACGACTATCTCGTTCACAACTTTGATATTTCAAAGTCTTTTGATTTCAAAACCGTTAAAGAGTGGCATATAAAGATATTTGGAGAACTATACCCATTTGCGGGAGATTTGAGAACCGTAGAAATATCAAAAGGCGCTGGTGATGAGGCTTGGATTTGGAGAATTGAATTTTTGAATGGATTGTCTGAGTTGGATGCGAAAATCAAAAAAGCCTCAAAAATTAAATATAAAAATATAGACGAAATATCGCTATCTATTGCTGAGGTTTTGAGTGATTTTTTATTTATTCATCCGTTCAGGGAGGGCAACGGTAGGGTAAGTAGACTTATTGGAGATATTATTTTGGCCAAAAACGGATTTCCAATGATAGGACTTGACTTGAAAAGTAGTGATAACTATATTGCAAAAGTTCATGAGGGATATGCCAAAAACTATAAGCCTTTGGCTGAGCTGCTA
>CAZVTM010000004.1:95695-98563 GCA_964630205.1 uncultured Helicobacter sp.
TTCGACTCTAGGGGAGCTGTAGACAGCGTCTACGATTATTTTTTGTCTTTTTGCGGCAGTAGAAAAATATTTATTGCTGTTTGCTATTGTCCTTTTCATCATTATCCCCTTTTAACTATCCAAAAGTTTAGCAAAAATCGACCCAAACTCAAATAAACTTTAGCCATATAGCACATATTTTAGTGTGCTAAATTTTTGAAATTTCTTTGAAAAAACAAAATACGACTACACCCGCAAAACGCCGTATTTATCGATGCTTTTAGCACTCTAGGATTAGCACGCTGGCGAGTGCGCCAAAAAATAGCTTTAAGCCTTTATTTTCAGTGCTTTAATGGCTATTTTTTTGACAACTCAAAATCGAGTACCGAGAGGTGTGGGGGTTCGAGTCCCCCCTTCGGCACCACACCATATAAACAATCAAACTTAATCTATATATCTTTGTAACAAAATTGTCTTAAACCAGTTTTTGGTAAATTTTTTTTGACATACACCAACAAACAAAGAGTTTTCAAATGAATCAAAAAAAATCTTACCTAGAGTCAATGCCTGACGGCAAAGGATTTTTCGGGAAATTCGGCGGAGCGTTCATACCGCCACAGCTTGAAGAACCGTTTCGAGAGATAACCGAAGCATATATGAGACTTTCAAAATCACACGATTTTTTGAATGAGCTAAAAACAATCAGAAAACATTATCAGGGTAGACCGACCCCGGTTTTTTACTGCAAAAATCTAAGCAGATTTATAGGTGGCGGACAGATATATCTCAAAAGAGAAGACCTCAATCATACCGGGGCGCATAAGCTAAATCACTGTATGGCCGAGGCTTTGCTGGCGAAGCATCTTGGGAAAACAAAGCTGATAGCAGAAACAGGGGCGGGGCAGCACGGTGTCGCTCTAGCTACTGCGGCGGCATATTTTGGGCTTGAGTGCGAGATACATATGGGCGAGGTGGACATCAAAAAAGAACACCCGAATGTTGTTAGGATGAAGATACTTGGGGCAAAAGTTGTTCCGGCTACGCATGGGCTAAAAACGCTAAAAGAGGCTGTGGATAGCGCTTTTGAGGCATATCTGAAAGATACGAAAAATCAGCTATTTGCCATCGGTTCGGTAGTCGGTCCGCATCCGTTTCCAAAGATGGTTAGAGATTTTCAAAGCGTAGTCGGTTTCGAGGCAAAAGAGCAATTTTATGAGATGACCGGCAAACTGCCTGATGCCGTGACCGCTTGCGTAGGCGGCGGTAGTAATGCGATGGGGATATTTAGCGCATTTATCGAGGACCCGGTAGAGCTGATAGCGGTAGAGCCCGCCGGCAAAGGTGAAAAGCTAGGCGAGCACGCCGCAAGTCTAACATACGGAAGCGAAGGCGTTATGCACGGATTTAACTCCATCATGCTAAAAGATGCGAATGGGGAGCCCGCCCCTGTCCACTCCGTCGGGAGCGGCATAGACTATCCGTCAGTCGGCCCAGAACACGCATATCTAAATAGCATAGGCAGAACCGAGGTTGGACTCTGCAACGATACGGAGGCGATAGACGCTTTTTATAAGCTGTCTCAACATGAGGGGATAATCCCTGCGCTAGAATCCGCCCACGCCGTAGCGTATGCGATGAAATACGCAAAACAAAATCCGGATAAAGCAATCCTTGTAAATCTGAGCGGCAGAGGCGATAAAGATATAGATTATGTAATAGAAAATTACCCCATACCTTCAAAATAAAATGTAATAACTAAAAAGTGCGAAAAAGGCGTAAAAATTAGCTTTACGCCTCATTGATGCAACTTTATTTTTGTATGCTTCTTTAATAAATAAACACTTTACGTAAGCGGACGGTAAGCATGTTGCCAGCCGAAAGACGTCGTTTTGTCCAGGAGGTGCAGTATGAATTTTTTTAATGATAGCTTGAAAGCTTTTTGCCACAGATACTTGATCAGGCAAAAACCGGAATAGCGATATCCGATGCAAAAAAGCCCGATAACCCACTCGTTTACGTAAACTCTATATTTACCGAGATATTTGAGTATCTGCCAAGCGAGGTGATAGGCAAGAATTGTAGGTTTTTGCAGGGCGACGATAGGGAGCAGCCGGAGCTAGAGCTAATCAGGGATGCAGTAAAAAATAAAACGCACGTAACGGTAACCCTCAGAAACTACTCAAAAAGCGGTAAGCTTGTATATAACGAGATATCCGTAAGCCCTATATTTGACGAAAATAATGAAATAGTATATTTCCTCGGCATCCAAAAGGATGTAACGGAGCAAAAAATGCTCGAAGCCGAAAACGAAAAGCTAAGAGAGCTAGAGGTGCATGAAAAGATTAATAAGGCTACCGAAGATGCGATGTGCATAGTCATTGACGAGATGGATTTGCCGGTTGCCGTTTCCGAAAACGGGAAGCTGACTTATGTCAATAAAAGTATGTCCAAACTACTCGCTTTTAGCGGCATAGGCCCTTTCGGGATAGAGATTGGACTTCTTGATAAAATGATAGTACAAAGGCCGGAGCACATAGTATCGATATCCGAAATACAGGTAAACGGCGAAGCAAAAAAATAGCGCTAAAAGACAGAGATGAAGTGAAGTATTTTTTGGCCAAAAAAAATACGCTTGTCGATATGCCGCACAACTCACAGATAGAGCTTTTTGTAATGTATGATATTACAGAGATAACAAAGCAGAAGCTGACCATCGGATATCAAAAAAACAAGTTAAAAAGCTATAGCGAAGTTCTTGAGGAGATACTTCTAGCCAAGGTCATTAAAAAAGCGTCGTCCAACAAGCAAGACCAGAATATTCCGCACGACAAGGCGGCAATACAAATCGAATCTTTGATAAACGAAGAGGGTTGGGAGATATTAAGAAAG
>CAZVTM010000004.1:98579-100296 GCA_964630205.1 uncultured Helicobacter sp.
AAGTACAGAAGTGAGCGCCGCAGAGTTTTTTGCCGAACTTGATGAATATACGATAGCCGAGATGGATATCATAGGTCAGCTGGAGAGCGAGCTTGTGGCAAATGTAGACCGTTTTGCCAGTGCGGTTAATAAAAAAAATCTTTCGGATGTCTCTATGAGTTTCGGCGAATACGGCAACTATATAAAAAGCTATCTCGGTTTTGAAGATTTAAGTTATGCACTCCTGTCGCTTGCATCGTTTTTGGATAAGATGGATGAGGAGACGATACAGCAAAATCATAAAAAGCTATTTACCTATATAGAGAGCATCTGTACGGATCTTAGAAGTTGGAGCGAAAATATCCTAATCAAGAAAGAAGCGCTGGATATACACTATTTGGATAGTTCTCTTTTGAGCTCTTGTTTGCAGTTGCAACTGCGAATCGGAATTGAAGGCGGTCTGGATGCCGAAAATGAGATGGAGCTGTTTTGAGCGTGCCGGTAGGCTTAACTATTTATTAGAATCGATTGGCTATATTGCTTTGAGTAATTTATGAGCGGGGCGTGATTTGTTAACAAGGGCTAAGGTACTAGGGTTAATTTTTGGAGCCGTTTTGCTTGCGGTATCTATCGGAATGTTCGCTTTGGGTGGCGACAAAAGAATTTCAAATTTTTTATTGTGGCAGTCTGCATACGCGGAACTATTTTTTACAGACACACTATGGCCGGATTTTACTTCAAGTGAGTTGGAGAATATGATTTCAGAGTATTTAAATACAAGAATCAGAAAATTTGGACACGCCGTATAGGGAAAGTGGAGCAGGGAAGCCTCTTGGACAAAAAGTCAAAAACTACAAAAACCTATAAATATCAGCATTCGCAACCATATCAATTTTCTCAAATTTAGCTTATCTTGGCTCCAATATGGCACAAATGTGCTGCGCTAAATTTGTAGCATACCATAAAAAAGTATGGTAAAATATGGCAAATATTGGAGTATGAAAAATGACTAAAAAAATAACTATAACGTTGGAAGAGAGCTATATTGATGAGCTTTCGGAATTTGCAAAAGATATGGGGAAGAAAAAAGCCCAAATTGTAAGAGAAGCACTACAAGATTATTTCGACGCAAATGCTGTCACAAAAACAGTGCAAGAGTACAAACTAGGCAAACTCAAAACAGTGTCGCACGATGATGTGAGGGCTTCGCTTGGCTTGTAAAATAGAGTACGATCCCAAAGCCGTCAAGCAGCTCTCAAAGCTTGACAAGCCAGTGGCTAGATTTATCCTTGAAAAAATAGAAGAATTTTGCAATGAACCCTCAAAGTCACAAATCAAAAAACTCAAAACACCATTTGACGGAGCGTATCGCTTGAGGGCAGGAGATTATCGTGTTATTTTTTACACAGATGGCGAACTAATACTTATATCCCGGATAGCGCACAGAAAAGATGTTTATGAGGATTAATATCTTACTGAGTATCATCTAAACATCCGCCAAGAATGAATAGAGAAATAAATGGTGTTTATTGGCAGCAGGACAAACAAGTAGGCTTCAATACCCTTTTTCATTAAGTCTAGCATACTCGTCGCATCCGGGCTGATCACCGAGTTCGCACGCCCTCCCAAAATGTTCTTTTGCGACTTTGAAATCTTGTTTCACCCCTTTGCCGTCATTATACAAAAAGCCCAAGTTATAGCAACCCACAGCTCCGCCTTCATCGCATGATTTTTGATA
>CAZVTM010000005.1:0-8631 GCA_964630205.1 uncultured Helicobacter sp.
GAATTGTAGCTGAAAAATATTAGTGTGTCAAGGGGGTTTTAGGGGAAAGTTTGGATATTTTTTAGGTTTTCTTAGTCGAGCCTCGTGATTTCAGCGTATCCCGTCTCTGGATAAATTGTTATTTCTGCTACTTTGCCACCTGCGCCGGTTAATGTAATAATGCAATTAGCGGTCAGCAAAAACTGATAGGGATTATTTTGGGCATTGTTTGCAATACCGTAATAAGGTCTGCCTTTTTCATCAAAAACAATAACTCCGGCCGTACTTGCTAATGCTGCAGCCCTAAAACCATTATCTTGGCAGGTAGCCGAAAAAGTTATATTTGTTATATCGTATTTTTTGTCCAAAAATACGTCTTCGCTACAATTAGGGCAGTTATCATAAAGTCTAAACCATTTATTGTCTAAAGGATTAATTGCCGGATTTACAACATTTGTAACATCAATACCGCCTTGCCTATCAAAGTCAGAGTATATGGAATAGCCTATAAGACCGTTTGCTGCATTTGTTGGCGCAATTGATTGAAATCTTATTTGCCACCACCCCCTATAATACATACCTTCTCTTGATGCAAGATACCCTGGAGTGCTCTTAAATTCTACATCTTTGGGGTCAAACTTATGCTCACTAAGCGCTAAATGCTGCGTATATCTAATATGTTCCAAAACTTGATATGCCGCAAGCGCCAGCTTATCATCTCTAAAATATGACGTAGCAACAGCCGACATAATACCTATTAGTATAACGATGAAGATTAATTCGATGGTTGTGAGGGCTTTTTTTATCATCGATAAAACCGTTATTTATTGGGATTTTATTGATTTTACAAAAATATAAGTTAAAGGGCGGAAAGGGAGAGGACAATCCGCCCTGAAGAGAAAGACGAAGCGAAAGACTAAATGTCCTCCGCCTTTTTGACATCATAAAGAATATCTTCCCACGGATGTCTATACATCGGCATCGCAAGGCGTTTCTCGTCAAGCACGTGCCCGATGAAGCCTATACATCTACCTAGTACGAAGAATGCGTTTAGAGCGCCGGCTTCGATGAATATATCCATCTCTTCGTCTGAGTAGCCAAGCGCCCTCCACATATCTATCATAAGTACACCGATAGTACCGTCAACGTTTAGTATCAGATTGTCTTTTTTACTAGTCGTTAGTTTTTCAACCTCTAGCGCATAATCAAGAAGCGGACTTGACGGGAAATGCTCGCCTACATATTTTTTGAGTCCGCTTACCCTAAGGTCAGGGTTTCTAACAGATTTGATTCTGTGTCCGATACCCGGAATCGGGATACCTTGTTTTTTCATATATTCTATAAATTCGGACGGGCTTAGACCGTTGTCGTAGCCGTATTTGAAATATTTTGCCGCACCGTCTATCGCGCCGCCGAATCTTGGTCCAATAGTAAGAAGGCCGGAAACAACCGAACTGATAACATCTTTGCCGGCTCTTGCCGTAACCCTAGCATTATGTGCACCGGATACTGCCGGACCATGGTCCGCTACAGTTTTAACAACTGTTTCGATGAAGTTTGTAGCCCATTTTGGATATCTCTTTTTGAACCACAAAAGACTCATAACATCACCGATACTAAAACCGGTGTCCGGTGTCGCAACGCTAGATATCGGATAGCCTGCATAGGTCGCCTCATCCCCTCTATCGTCAGAGATAGTACAAATGAAGTTTTTTGCTTTTCTGCTTGACGGTAGTTTGTTTAGCACCGGCTCTTCTATCTCGCCTATTACGCCTTCATTTTTTAGCTTCGTATATACCTCTTTTATTTTTGCAGGTAGATCATTGAAGCTATCAGGGACATATATACCTGCATCCGCCATAGCTTTGTTTTTTGCCGCCGCAGTCTCGGCATCGGCATTTGCGCTAGCGCCTGCATGGCCAAACTGTACGCCTGAGCTAAAGTGTTTTGCTATCGTACCTATACACCAAGCGATGATAGGTTTTTTGATTTTGCCGCTTTTTACAGCTTCAATCACTTTATACTCTTCAGTACCGCCGACTTCGCCTAGAAGTACCATGTATTTAACGGCAGGATTGCTTTCCATTCTTAGAAGGTTGTCGATAAATACGCTTCCTACAAATCTATCGCCGCCTATAGCAACGCCTTCGGCAATACCGTCTGCGTTGATAGAGATGATGTTACTTAGCTCGTTAAATAGACCGCCCGAACGAGTCACAAGGCCGCATGAACCTGCACGATGAAGCTTTGAGTTGATGATGTTTTCAATAGTTCCGCCGACATTTGCTATTTTGAATGCACCCGGAACAATACCGCCGACCGTTGCAGGTCCTATAACAACAATACCTGCATCTTTTGCGGCCTGATTCATCTTTCTTGCCATTCTCTCAGGGATACCCTCGGCCGTTACCATGATGGTTTTGAACTGTTTGCCCATCTCGATGGCTTCCATAGTAACATCATACGCCGTTCTAAAAGAGGCAAAGTTAAGAAGTACGTCCGCATTCGGGCAAGCTGCTGCTGCGTCTTTCGTGTTTTTGTATAGAGAAATCATTATCTCATCAGCACCCCAGAAGAATTTGTCAAACTTGTCTTCCGTGGAAGGCGCTACGATAGCCGCAACGGATGGAGTTTTGCGTCCAATCACATAATCATAATCGAGCATTCTTTGAATTGCGCTTTTGTTGTTGTTCCAAAAAATCGCTTGTGTTTCTTTTGTAAATAGTGCACTCATCTTCTACCCCTTACTTCTCTAGCGCCATTCTAACGATGTCTGTTAGATGCGTTTCAGGTCCATAAACTTCTATGTAAAGTCCTAGTCTATCTGCGGCCTCTTTGATGTCCTTTAGACCTTTTTCATAGTTTGGTCCGCCACGTCTTACATATATTCTTGTACCTACCGCCTTCATCTTGTCGGCATAGTTTTCAAACGCTTGGATGATGCCCGTAAATGTTTTCGCAACATCGGTAAAGTTTGCGATAGCGCCGCCTATGATTAGGATTTTATCTCTACCTTTTGGATCCTTGTGTCTTGTCATCAAATCAAGTACCGTCTCAGCATAGAACTTAGTCTCGCCCGTAGTAGGACCGCCTGAGTATTCGCCGTAGTTTGCCAGGTCGGCTACGTTGCCACTTAGGTCGGCGATAGTATCCGCGTATACGACAGACGCACCACCACCAGCAACCATAGTCCAGATTCTACCCATTGGATTTAGGACTGTTAGCTTCAAAGATGCGCCTGATTTTGCGTCAGCTTCGGCTATCGCTTTTTCTTCTGGAGATTGGTCTTCCATACCAAACGCCGTAGGGTATTCGATATCACCCCATGTCTCTCTCATTAGGAATCCGGCAGTATCGTCAAGTCTTGCAACAAGGTCAAGGAGTTCGCATTTGTCGCCTTGCATAACTATTGGGTTGATCTCAAGGTATGCAAAGTTCATATCTCTATAGAATTTGAAAAACGATACCGCAAAGTCGCCGAATGATTTTTTGTCTTTGATATCGGCAGGAATCGCAGCCCTTACTTTGGCTTCCATTTCTGCGTCGGACATTGTGATAGGCACGGCTACTTCTACGACTTTTTCATCCCACCCCTCTTCAACTTCCATGCCGCCCTCGGCAGACATATAAAGAACGTCGTCTTCGCCAACAACGGTAGCGGAGATATAGTACTCTTCCTCTTGGCTATGCGGCGTGAAAGGCTCAACTATAAAATGGGTAAGTGTTCCGTGCTGACCGGTAAGAAGGGTAGTCTCGCATTTTGTTTTTTCGTCTATCCAAGACGCCGCTTTATCCAAGCTAACATCGCCAGGCTTTTGATCTTTGAACAAAACAAGATTGTTTTTCCCTCTTTTGCCAAACAGCATATCCGGCTTCGCAACCAACGGTTTAGTGTTTAGCCACTCGAAGCCCGGCTCCTTGGCCTTTGCTTTTAACTCCGCACCGCTTGTTACCAAAACGGACTCAAAACCGTATTTAAAACCGGCAAAATAATTGTCCCACACTTTGGCAAACAGCGCTTTGCCGTCATACTCTCTAATAGCTCTTTGCGCCATAGACCTCTCCTCTTCGTGATTTATCAAATTGTAACATTTTTACTAAATATAAAATTTAAAGGCTATGTTTTGCGAGGGATAAAAACTACAAAGTGTTTATTTTGGTAACATAATAAGAGGTGACTTCAACTCCACTGTATATTATTGAAACTTTTTTACTATTTTTGAGCTGTTTTTCCCCAACCAGATAATGTCCGCCCTCTTTTATTCCATAAAACTTTAACCTGATAGCCATATCGCTATCGGTGACGACGCACTCGTTAACGCCCATATTTTTCAACTCCCGTGCCAACTCTTTTGCCACTTGGTAGTTGTATGCAAAATGCGCTTTTTTGTTATCCATGCAAGCATACAGCGGGTGGTTAAAAAAAGATAATGTAAACACAGCCACAAGAGAGAGGAGTACTGCGCCAAAACCGATTTCGTATATTCTTTTATTTTTCCCTATTCTGATTCTATACGACGAAAAAAAAGTTTTTACCATAAAAGGGATAGCGAGTACGACGAAAGGGGCAAAATCATAAATCATTATTTTTTGCCTAAAGGATAATAGGAGTGAAAAAATAAGCGCCCAAAAGGAGATATACCATCCAATCGGCCTATCTTCTGGTTTTATCTTGTAAATTGCAAATACGAAATACAAAAAAAGTATCGGTGAGAAAATGGACATATAAACACCTAGGGTATCCAAAAAGTAACCCCTTGGTCTTCCGCCGTCGTCAAATCCAAACATGGCCATAGACAATCCAAACAATAATAGACTTACAAAAATAAGCGCATTGTCTTTTTTGTGTATCGCATAAAAAATAAGCGACAAAAATAAAATGGCAAATGCTCCGTCAAGTACAGCGGACAACCCGAGCACAGCAAAAGCAGATAAAAATCGACCCTTGCCGTACAAATAGATAAAAGTGAGGGATAAAAATATTATAACGGCCGATTTCATAACCAGCAATGCAGAGAGGCTACTTCCCGGAAGGAGGCAAAAAATCACCAACGACAATCTTGCATCGGACTCTTGCTTTAAAACTCTCTTTGATACGGAGTAAAAGAGGGGCAGTGATGCAAAATACACAGCAATAAAGAATATTCTAAGAGCAAAATCGTTTTGTCCAAACAGCGAACAAAAAAGTCTTGTTATGACGCCAAGATAGCCGCTATTCTCATAAAAAATAACAGCCTCGTAGTGGCTAATGGAGAGGTAGTGTGGATATAAGAGCAGCATAGCCGCATATAACGGTAAAAAAACGGTAAAAAAAATCTTTGAGCCAAGCAGCCTAACCATTTTTATAGTTTTAGGAAATTATCGAATATTTTATGCCCATACTCTGAGAGTATCGACTCTGGATGAAACTGTACGCCGTAAATCGGCTTGCCCTCTACCTCAAGCGCCATTATTTCACCGTCATCTGCGCTAAACGCCGTCGGAATAATACAAGAAGGGACATTGTCTTTATTTACGATAAGAGAGTGATAGCGTGTCGCGGTAAACTCTTTGGGAATATCTTTAAATATAGGAGAGTCTTTGCAAATTTGCATTTTGGAGGTTTTGCCGTGCATCATATTCGGCGCCCTCTCAACGCTTCCGCCAAATGCTTGCCCTATCGCCTGATGGCCCAGACAAATACCAAGTATCGGTATCTTGTGCCCAAGTCTTTTTATAACCTCAAGGCTAACCCCGGCTTCATTTGGCGTTGACGGTCCGGGAGATATGATGATTTTTTCAGGATTTAGCGCCTCTATCTCCTCCACCGTCATCTCATCGTTTCGTATGACCTTTAGGTCTGCGCCTAGTTCTTTAAAGTATTGCACGACATTGTAGGTGAAGCTATCGTAATTGTCTATCATCAAAATCATATTAGTTTTCCTCGTAAGCTCTAAGCATTTTTATCTCATCGGCCCAAATTGCATCATTTGGAGTTTCGAGTATAAGGGGGATATTGTCAAACCTAGCGTCTTTCATGATGTATTCAAAACAACCAAGCCCTATAGCGCCAAGCCCAAGACTGTCATGTCTGTCTAGTTTTGAGCCGAGATCGCCTTTTGAATCATTAAGGTGCATCCCCAAAAGATAGGAAAATCCGACCGTCTTTTCAAAATCGGCAAATGTGGCATCAAGCCCATCCTTACCCCTTAACTCATATCCTGACGCAAAAGTATGGCACGTATCAAGGCAGACGCCAACCCTGCTTTTATCTTCTGTCAGCTCAATGAGACGAGCTAGATGTTCAAAACGATACCCCATATTACTCCCTTGCCCGGCCGTATTTTCAATGACAAGCTTCACCGTTTTTGTTCTCGATATTGTCTCATTCATCGCATCGGCTATGAGCTTTAGACAATCGTCTTCCGAGATTTTTCTAAGATGGCTTCCGGGGTGGAAATTGAGTAACAAAAGCCCAAGCTCCTCGGCACGTCTAGCCTCATCCAAAAAAGCGGCTTTTGATTTTTCTCTAGCTTCATCCTCAGGCGAGCCGAGATTAATCAAATATCCGTCGTGCGCCAACACCGAATCTGGCTCAAAGCCGCACTCTTTCATATTTGCCCGAAAGGCCTCTATCGTCTTATCATCATAGTCTTTTGCATTCCATTGTTTTTGGTTTTTCAAAAACAACGCAAATGCGTTTGCCCCTATAGCTCTAGCGTTTAGCGGTGCATTAAATACGCCGCCGGATGCACTAACATGCGCTCCGACAAGTTTTTTTGATTTCAATCTAGAAACCTTAAGTGAAATTTGAACCCGCCTATGCGCTCAAAAAAATATATCTCTTTTTTATCGACCCTATATACTATATTGTAGCCGTAGCCTATCGCCTCTTGCGTGAAGCCGTCGTCATAGGTGGTTATTTTTGAATCTATTTTTAGCGGTTTTTGGCTTAGAATATCATTCATAGTATCAGGATACAAAGCCTCCGATATATAGCTTCTTACAAATTCTTCTTTGCCCATACACCCATGCCCAAGACAAACCATGTCGTCAAAATCTATCTTAAATACCGGGGAACCAAGAGCATAAACATCCAGACTTTTTTTACTCTCGTATTCGTTGAAAAAACCCATGTCCGAAAATTTGATATTTTTGGACGCGATTGATACAAAAACACTCTGGGAAAGTTTTGGTTGATTGTCCGCACACCCCAAAAACAGAGCGGCGGTAAATAGAAAGATTAGAAGGTGGCGGAAGATGATTATTTTTCCACCTTTTTAGAATAAGCCGCTCTCACTTTCTCTTCAACATAGGAGAGACTCTCAAACGGCTTTAGGATATAGCTCTCTGCACCTTGCCTATGGCTTGAAAGCACCCTATCAAGCGTAGAATAAGCAGTCATCATGACTACAACGGTAGCAGGGTCTATATTTTTTATTTTTTCAAGGGCTACTATGCCGTCCATTTGCGGCATCATTATATCTAGAAGTACGACATCCGGCTTTACCGTATTAAAGCTCGTAAGAGCTATTTCAGGATTATTAAACGTGCTAACCGAAAACTCTTTATTCTTGGAAAACCACTTCTCAAGCATTGCGGTAATTTGAGATTCATCGTCAACTATCATCAATTTTATCATTTATTTACCCTCGTTAAAAAGATCTTTTATTGCCATTTTCATTAATTGCTGTGTCTTCTCAGTGACAATTTGGTCTAGTGCAGCACCGACATCTATACTTGCATTCTCTATAGCGCGGACTTTTTCCTCGACCTCTTTTTTGCTGCAAGCGATCGTATGTCCGCCGCCGCATTTTTGAGCAAGCTCATTTGCATAAGTATGGACAATAGAGTGCGGCTTTTCAAGTTTTGGATAGCTTGGCATTTCGCTGAATTGTTTTTTGCCTACGCCTCCTTCATACCATTTGCCGAGACGACAGTTGTGATGGTCGACCTTGTTGAACTCCGTATTTTGACCGAATAGATATGCGTAAAGGTTGTTTTTGTATATCACGTGGTCTATTTTTGCCAGATTTACAAATACTTGATTTGAGATATCAAGCGTTTCGAATACAGCTCTTGCGGCATTCTTTTGGAACATATCTAGTTTTTCGGAGAAGCTATCGACGTGCCCCTTGGTTACACCGACTATTTCGCCTATCTCTTCCGTTCCCCTTTGAGTATCGCTTATCTCTTGCTGCATAGTTTGTACCACTATTGCTATCTCTTTTGTCGCTTTTTGCGTTTTTTCAGCCAGTTTGCCGACCTCGCTTGCGACAACCGCAAAGCCTCTACCCTGCTCTCCTGCCCTCGCGGCTTCGATTGCGGCATTCAGCGCTAGGAGATTTGTCTGCTCCGCAATATCTTTAATAAGCATAATAACGCTCGATATTTCGTTACTTCTATCAACAAGTGAATTCATCATAGAGTTTGCTTCGCTCATCAACGTAAATAGTTTATCCATGCTATTTACTATATTATTTAGTATATCCATACCGTCCGTTGAGCTTTCGGCGGTATCCTTGGACTGTGCTATCATCAGGTCAAATTTGGTAAGCATATCCGCAAACGCTTTTTGTGTATTCGATAGAGCGTTCTTTATGCTGTTTTGGTGCATAGAAATCAGTTCATCGTCGTTTTTGAGGTCATTGTCTCTACGAGATAGGGCTACCA
>CAZVTM010000005.1:8713-98773 GCA_964630205.1 uncultured Helicobacter sp.
TGCTTTGAATTTAGCGATTTTGTTTGGAAACTCCGGGCAGTTTTCATTTTTGAACATTATATTTGCATTTTCGTCTATAACAAAAATACCTTCGTCTACGGTAAATCCCGCAAGCTCTTTGTAGTATGCAAGCTCTTCTTGCAGAGCTTTTATCTCCTCTTCATATTTCGAACAATCGCTTTTTGAAGAAAAAAACATTAAGACTCCCCTTTTTCTTTAAAGACTATTTCAAACACGGCGCCGGCATCCTCATTGCGAGCAGTTATTTCGCCGCCGTGATCCTCGATGATGGACTTCGCTATGTTCAATCCAACACCCATCCCGCTTTGCGGTTTTGAGCTTTTGAATATATCGAATATGTGTGGCAGCATAGTGGCTTCTATACCACCGGCATTATCTTTTATAATAACCTTGATTATATCCAATTTTTTTGAAACTTGAATATCTATGAAACGCTGTTCAAACGGGAGTTTGGACTTAACATACTCATCTAGTGCATTATTCAAAATAATAATCCAAATCTGCTCTAGTCTTTGCGGCGTAGCTACCATGGGGATATTTTCGGCATCCTTGTCAAGAGCCATATCAAAAGGCTTTCCATTTACCCTAATGTTGCATATTTGTTTTGCTTTGTTGTAAACCATCCGAAGCGAATAAATAATAGTTGTATACACGTTTACTTCGGTCTTTTCCGTCCTGCTTACGCCGGCTATCTCACGCATCGACTCGACAATGGCCGCCATACGCTTAATACCGTCCTCCATAGCTTCGCAAGCCGCCAAATAGTCATGCTTGAGGCCGCAAGCGCAATCGTTGGCTATATCCATCTTTAGTATTTCCAAGTTGCCTTTGATATATGTAAGGGGGGGTATTTATCTCATGTGTTATGCCGGCGGCCAACTTGCCTATAGAGCTTAGCTTGATATTGTTTATCTGCTGTTGTCTCATCAGCTCAAGCTCAGTAATATCAACAAAGCTAAAAATATTGTAGTGTTTATTGACAACCATTTTATCGCTAACCGTACTCACCCTTACGGCATAGTATCTCTCTTCGCCGTCCGGCGTGCACATAGCCACTTTGCGCTGTCTTTTGTCGCCTTCCGTCAATACCTTTTTAAATCTCCGGTATCTATCTTTTCGTCCCGTGCCTACCAAATCCTCTTTTGACAAAAAGCCGTCTCTCGGCAAGAATCTATCGTATATCGCTTCGTTATTCTTGTAGAATTCACCTATATTTTCAGCCCCCAACACTTTTAGCATGGACTTGTTTACTATTTTTATCTCAAACCTATCATCGGTAACTATAATCAGGGATTCATCGGCATTAAAGATGGACTGCAGATTTCTTTCATTCATCTCCCTAATGCCGGTAATGTCGTAAGATATCCCGATGTATTCTATGATTTCGCCGTCCGTGCCCAGTATCGGAACTATCGTATTATCTACAAAAAAACTGTCTCCGTTTTTGGCTCTATTCTCCAAAACGCTTTTCCATATCTTTTTGCCGGATATACTTTCCCATAAGGCTTTGAATACACCTTTTGGTGTTTCTGGATGCCTTATTATGTTATGAGAGTTTCCTATTGCCTCTTCTTTGGTGTAGCCGGTTGTATGTACGAATTCGTCATTAACGTATTTGATGATTCCATGAGTATCGGTAACCGTAAAAATAGCCGCCGAATCAAGCGCTTTTCTATACTCTTCAAGCAAATGCCTGTTGTCTTCTAGCGCTTTTTTGGCGCTTAAATGCTCCATAAACTCAAGAAGAATCTGCTCAAGTCTCCTCAAATCTATCGGCTTCGGAAGATACTTGTCAATCGCTATTTCAATCGCTTCCGCAAGGTTGTCTTTATCTTCTACGGCGGTAGTTAAAACTATAAACGCATCTTTGTTTAGCGTTTTTATCTCTCTACTCATCTCAAGGCCGTTCATAATAGGCATGACGACATCGGAAACTATAAAATCTGGCTTGTGTAGTTTATAAAGCTCAAGCCCCAATTTACCGTTTTCGGCCTCAATGATATTTGGAGAAAATCTATTTAAAAAAGTCTTTAAGACTTCAACGATAAATGGGCTGTCATCGACAATTAAGATGCTAAAGTCTATGTTGCTATTTATCTTTGAGCTCGACATACTTACCGCTTTCGTCACTATCGTCAGTTTTTATTTTTCCGGCTTCCAAAAGCTTGTCAAGCGAAACTTTTACGCTCATTTTATTGAAGTTGATCGTCAGTTCTTCCTCGTTGATAGATACCAGAGGCTGCTCTTCTTTTATTTTTTTGACAAATTCGTCTTTGCTCATATCTACGCCGTCTTTTGGCAAAACACCGTTTTTTATATCTTCTATAAGAGGGATTACAACGTCGTTAAAAGCTTTTAAATCAAAAGGCTTTGGAACAAAATGCGAGATACCTAGCGACAAAAACGACTCCCTTACGGTATCGCTCAAATGTTCCGAAATCACTATTATTCTCAGGTTTTTAAACTTATCACCCGATTGTTTTATCTTTTTGCAAAACTCAAGACCGTTTAGATTCGGCATATTAAGATCCGTAAACAAGAGGTCGATATCCGCATTTGCATTTAACGTAGCAAACGCTGCGTTGCCGTCCACCGACTCGTATATCTTTGTAACGGATAGTTTTTGAAGATTTGTCTTCACTATCTTTCGCATAATTTGGCTATCTTCTGCTATTAAAGCCCTCATTAATCAAATGCCTCATCATGTATTATTTCTGGTTTAGGGTTTGGAATCCCTATGTAATATCCTTGCGAATAGTCTATCCCCATATCCCTAATAATACTTTGAATTTCTTTTGAGTGCACAAATTCGGCAGCCGTCATGCCGCCGATACTTTTTGCAAAACTGATTATGCTACGAACTATCTTTTGGCTAGTCTCGCACTTGTCAAGATTTTTTATGAAACTGCCGTCTATCTTGATCAAATCAACCTCTAATTCAAGCAGTCTTCTAAAGTTAGAGTGTTCAGTGCCAAAATCGTCAACCGATAGCTTGCATCCCATTCTTTTTATCTCTTTTAACGTCTCGAGTGAATTATTGGCAACGTCGGTGCTAATACCCTCCAAAAGCTCAAAATAAACCCTGTAAGGCTCAATATTGTTTGACGCTAGTTTCTTCTCCAAAAAGTTTATAAAGTTCTTATCGAGTAGATCTTGCTCCGTTATATTGACAGAAAACGCATAGCTATTTTTCGAAAACTCCCTAAATGATTCCGATATCATTATTTTTGTCACGGAGCTTAGCATGCCCCCTTCTCTCGCAGCATCCAGAAAATCCATAGGCAAAACTATATTTCCTTCATGGCGCAATCTAATAAGCGACTCGAATTTATCTATTTTCCCCGTATTGTTATTTAAAAGAGGCTGGAAAAAAGGTGTCAAATGCCCGTCCGTCAGAGCTTCTTTGAGCTTTGTCTGCCAATAAAAAATTTTTTGTATCTTTTTTTCAAGCTCATTTTCGCTGTCGTAAACCGTATAGTTTTTCTTGGATATTCTAGCTTCCATTAGCGCTATAGACGCATGCTTTAGAAGATTATCGCCGCTGCCGGCCGATATGCCTACCGTAACGGCTATTTTAAGGTCTATCCCGCCTATATCGATACTGGCAAACGATAAGTAGCCGTCTAGCTGCTCGGCAAACTTCCGGGCCGTATCGACGTCAGAATTCGGGAAAAGTATCGCAAATTCATCGCCGTAACACCGATATATGACCGCACCGATTGGTATATTTTTTTTCAAAACATTGCAAAAACCATTTAGCAAAGTATCGCCGGCGTCTATTCCGTATGTGTTATTCACGGTCGAAAAGCCGTCAATATTGGCCAAAGCCATCGCATATTCACCGCCTTCTCCAAGATCTGATCTTAAGGCTCGTAGATTGAGAACCCCGGTCAGTTCGTCCACTTCGCAAAACGGCTTTATCTTACCGAGCAGACAACTGGTTGCCTTTAACACCTTGGATAGGCCGTATCTTTTCATACCTATACCTTAATTGCCCTCTGACAGCACATCAGGTTTACCCAAAAGATACCCCTGTGCGTAGTCGATTCCTATTTTTTTTATTTTATCGTACACTTCTTGTGAATGAACAAATTCTGCGACACTTTGCATTCCAAGCTTCTTTGCGAAACTAACTATTGTCTCCACTATAATTTCCGAATTTGAGTTCGTATCTATGTTTCTGATTAGGCTGCCGTCTATTTTGATAATATCTACGTTTAGTTTGGCTAGATGTTCAAAATTTGAATATCCGGTACCAAAATCGTCAATAGCTATCTTGACGCCAAGCTTTTTTGCCGCACTCAAAAACTCGGACACATCGCCATAATTTTCTATCCCTTCGGACTCCAATATCTCAAATATAACGCGCCCGGACATACCGTATCCGCCAAGCATGCCCAGCACGAACGCCCTGGTATGTTCGTCAAGTATATCCTCTACCGACAAATTAACAGAAAAAGACTCTTTTCTGTTTTTGAATATCTCAAAGGCCTTCGCTATCATGGTTCTAGTAATATAAGGGTACAGTCTAGTGGCCTTGGCGACATCCAAAAACTCCATCGGAGACAAAACTTCGCCACTTGGCTTGACTATACGCACCAAAGTTTCATATTTTTCTATTTGCCCAGTAAGGCAATTGACTATCGGCTGAAAATAAGGGACAAACCAATCGCCGTCTATTGCCTCTCTAAGTGTTTTTGAGATAGTTATATTTTTTTCATAGTTTTTACCTATGAGCATACTCTCATCATATACGGATATTTGTTTTTTATACTTTTTGGCAAACCCCAAAGCCATATTTGCCTTCTCCAGCAAACCTTCTTTGCCGGCCGCTATCCCAGCCGTAGCGCTTGTTACGATGTCAATATCGCCGCACCTTATTCCGTCAAGCGTCGCCAAATGGACACCTCTCGTAATCTCGTCTACAAAATCCGATTTGCACTCTTCGCAAAAAATTCCATATTCATCCGCCGAAAGCTTATATACCGTCAAATTATTTGATCCAAATATCTTCACAAATCTATTGGCTAGCTCGACAAGTACCATATCCCCTATAATTGAGCCGTAGTAATCGTTGAGTATCTTGAATGAATCGACATTGACAACTGCCAGACTTCCGCCGTTTCCTGCCGCCAAATCCGATGATAGCTTATACCTATTTGGAAGTCCCGTCAACGCATTCGTATAGAGCTTTTGTTTATTATTGATAAACTCGGTAATATCATGTCTAATACCAAGATATTCAATAATTTAGCCGTCAACGCCAAGAATAGGAACTATCGTCGCATCGACAAAATAGCTACTTCCGTCTTTGCGCTTATTTTCGACCACCCCTTTATATATATGCTTGCTTTGGATGGTCTCCCACATCTCTTTAAACACGCTTTTTGGCATATTCGGATGTCTTACTATATTTTGCGATTTACCTATCAATTCGTCGATAGAATAACCGCTAATATCACAAAAAGCTTGGTTTGCGTATGTAATAATCCCTTTAGTGTCTGTTTTGGAGACGATATTGCTAGCATCAACGGCGGTTTTGTACTCCTCTAGCAGCTGATTTTTTTCGGCCAGCTCTTTTTTTATTTTTTGCTCACTGCATACGGCGTCCAAAACTTCAAAAAAACTTTTTACGTTCAAAGGTTTTAGTATAAATCTATTGACTCCGGCTTCTATGGCCTCCATCAAATATTCATGATCATTACTTGCGGTTACCAGCATAACAAAGGTTGCCGGGGCTATCTTTTTTATCTCTTTTGCCAGCTTGACGCCGTTTAACTTTGGCATTATGATATCGCTGATAACTATATCGACTCTATTGGATTCAAAAAGTCTTAAAGCATCCTCTCCGTTATCGGCGACCAAAACATTTTCAAACTTTGCCCTTAGCATACTTGAAAAGCTGTCTCTTATTACCTCTTCGTCCTCAACGAATAAAACGACCAGCTCTCTTTCTCTAGACAGACTGTATGCCAATCTCGCTCCTCTTTAAACGCTTTTTTGTTTAACAAATAATTAACTTATATAGTATCAATGTGGCGCTTAATGCGGTATCAAAAAAAGAGGATGAGTTTATAGATGTATGAGCGTGGCGCCATAGCCCCCCATAGACATTGGTGCATCTTCTATGTAGGCAACCCCCTTGTGAGTCTTTAGATACTCCCTTACCGCTGCGGCGAGTCTGCCGGTACCTATGCCGTGATATACGAGTATCTCTTCAAATCCGGCAAGCAGGGCATCCGATATAAACTTATCAAGCTCCTCCAAAGCCTCCTCTACCCTGTATCCGTGCAAATCTAGCTTTACGCCGCCGCTTTGAGGCTTTTGTACGCTAACTTTTGGGGCTTGCTTTTTCTCTTTTTTTATCTTATCCGTTTTTTTTGCCTCTTCAAAAAACTGCTTTTTATCTACTCTTAGTTTTCTACCGTCAACAACGATAAATACATCTTTTCCGATAGACTCTATACTTCCCTTCATCCCGCGATACGACACCGAGTCGCCTACGGCAAAACTCTCTTTTTGCCTCTCTTTCCTCTGCTCATTTATCTCTTTATATCGTTCGTTTGCTGCGTTAAGCGCTCTGTGTATCTCTGCTTGGTCGGTTTTTCTCGCCGCTTCTTTGGCTAACTCCACAGCTTCTCTATATGACTTTTCAAGGGCAAATTTTCTCTTTTGCCACTCGGCCGCCTCTCTCTCTTTTTCCTCTTCAAGTCTTAACTTTGCAAATTTGATTTTCTCTTTCTCTTTTTCTATCTCTCGAAGCTCAAGGTTTAGCCTCTCTTGAAGCAAATATCCCTTGTCTATTAACTCGGAGAGCCTTTCCTTATCGTCGCCGTATACTTTTTTTGCTTTTTCTACCATATGCCTAGGGATGCCGTATTTGACTGCCGTTTCAAATGCATAGCTTTTGCCGATAATCCCTTGCAAAAACTCATACTTAGGGAGCTCTTTTTCCTCGTCATACAGTGCCGCCGCCAGCTCTACATTATCGTTTGAGGCAAGCATTGAGGCGAGTTTTTTGTGGTGTGTCGTAACAACTATATAAAACCCTCTAGCTATCAGCTCTTCAATGACCACCTTAAACAGCGCCGCAGCCTCGTCACTATCGGTACCCAGCTCTATCTCGTCAACTCCAACGATGCCGGGCTTTGCATTTATAATCTGGCTAAACGCCCTTATCCTGCCGCTGAAGGTAGATATATTATTTTGGACGCTTTGCGGGTCGTCAAGTATCAGATTTATCGACGACAGAGACGGTACGGAGGATTTGGCGGCATTGATGTGCATAGGTATTAGGTATTTAGCTAAAAAGCAAGCCGAAAGAATGGATTTTAAAAGCATCGTCTTGCCGCCGGCATTTACACCGGTCACGATAAGCGCTTTTTTATCAAGGGCGATACTAAAAGATTTTGCCTTTTGCTTCTCCAGGGCAGGATGATAAAAATCTTTGAGAAATATCTTTTGTCCGCCTACACTCTCCAAAAACTCATAATCACCCATTCTGGCAAAAGCAACCCTTGCCTGATAGTGGTCAAATCTATCGAATTGCTTATTAACATATTTCAAAAACGGCAATAGCTCTTCAAGTATTTTTGAGAGTTCTTTGCAAAGCTCGTATTCTAGCTCTTCAAAATGCGATATCCGTTTCTCAAGCTCATCTTTTAGCGAATCGACCGATGACGGCAGCACATAGAAAAATCCGGCAGCGCTTCTAGATATTATCTTACCGCGAAGAACGGCGTTAAACCCACCCCTAAGAAGTAATAATTCGTCTTTTCCGAGGTAGTGAAGTTGTCTATCCACCAAGTATGGCGCAAGCTTCTCGCTGTGTAGATATTTTGAAAGTTCTCTGGTTATATTTTTTTTGGCGTTTTCAACACTCGTTTTTGCATTTTGAAGCTCGGGGCGACTCTCATGGCAAAAACCGCCGTCTTCTTCAAAAAAATCACAAAATTGAGCTGCTTTTTTTGATATATCTATACTTGAAAGCCACTCTGCCAGCACACCTTCAAATTTATATTTTTTGAGGCGGATAAAATACGATATCATAGTAGCAAAAGCGCTCAACGACTCCTTTGTAAGAACGCCTGATTTTTGTAGTCTTGCAAGCTCATCGTCCAAATTTTTAATCGGCTTTGGAGAATCAAATTGATATTTTGAAAGTTCTTTGATAAAACGAAGATGTAAAGAGCGGTCGCCATCCATAAAAAATGGCTTCTCTCTTGCAAAAAAGGAGGAAAAAGAGCCCAAAAAAGACTCTAAGTCAAGCTTTCCTATAAGCTCATTGTTATCGGCCAAGATTTTAGTTGCTTATGCCTAAAACAGCTTCTAGTTTTTCTTTTAGAATCTGAGGCGTAAAAGGCTTTACGATATAGTTGTTAACACCGGCTTTAAGAGCGGTAATAACTTCAATTTTACCACCTTCGGTGGTTACCATGATAATAGGCACATCGGCGTATTTCTGTTCGGCTCTCACTTTTTTTACAAGCTCTAGACCATTCATATTAGGCATATTCCAGTCTGTAATCAATACGCCAATATCTGCGTTTTGCGTCATAGTCTCCCATGCGAGAGCGCCATCTTCAGCTTCAAGAAGATCTTTATACCCCAAGTGGTTAAGTGTATTTTTTATAATTCTTCTCATTGTCGAACTATCGTCTACCACAAGTATTTTCATTATTTTGAACCCTTTTTTGGTTTTATATTTATATTCGCACAATCGGCATGATCGACGATTGCTTTAGTATAACCTATCGTTTCACCGACCTCTATACCTTTTTGAAAGACCTCTTCAAGTATAGACTGAATTCTAAATGAAGCATTAGATATGACTGTTTCATCCATATCTTCTCTTGCTTGCTTAATAAGGGTTTTCTCTTGCTTATTCATTCAGCTGCGCTCCAAAAGAGTATAATTTTATGCATAAAAACTGTCGGCATTATATATCAATTTTGCTAAATAAAACGCCTATCTCCAGCCGCATTAAAAAATTTCATAAATGTTACAATAAATAATAAAAAAACTCAAGCAGGAATTGCATTATGATACCGAAAATAGCGGTTGCTACACTTTTTTTTACACTCTCTTTATTTGCAGAGATTAAATTCAAAAAATACGATGAGGCGATGCAAGAAGCCGCAAAAACAAACAAAATAGTTGTTGCCACGGTAGTATCAAGCACTTGTCCTTGGTGCCGTAAATTCGAAGCCGAAACATTAAAAAGCAAAGTTATAGAAACAGCGATAAACAAAGACTTTATTTATGTAATTTTAAATAGGGACACGGACACTATGCCGCAGCCTTTGAGCCATAGGATGATGGTGCCTAGTACTTTTTTCCTAGATAAAAAAGGAAACATAGTCAGCCAAACGGCCGTAGGTTTCAAGTATCCAAACGAATTTATGAATTATCTAACAGAAGCGCTCAAAAAAGCAAAAAAACTATAAAAATTTCCTTTTTTTGAGCCAGTAATATATAGCGACGCCGGTTGCTATCGTAAGCACTAATACAACATGATAGCCGTGCTGTGTTTTTAATTCTGGCATATTGTCAAAATTCATACTAAATATTGAAGTAAAGAATGTAAGAGGTATGAATATAAGCGATATTCCTGCTAGTTTTTGCATAGCTTCGTTTGCTTTATTATCCGTAAGTCCAAGCTGAAGGTTCAAAAGGCTGACCGTCTTGTCCTGTAGAGATTTACACTCCGCGACAAGGCTCTGCTTGTGCTCCTTTAGATCCAAAAACTCAAATCTAAATTTCTTTTTAATAGATGTGGTAATGCTCGTAAAAAAGCGACTAAGGGCAACGGATTCATTGACAAAAATATGCGACAATCTATTTAGTGAACGTCTAGCATAGTATAGATTTTTCAGTGTCTCTTGTCTCTCGACGCTTTCTGAAAGAATATTCTCCTCAAGCTCCTCAAGAATTGAGTTCGCGCTATCGAGGGCTTGTATCTGCTGGTCTGTCAAAATATCTAGAAAAGTGTACATTTCAAAATATAGATTTGTTTTTTTACCCCGCATCCGCTTGTCAAACTTCATCTCTATATCAAAAGCGGTCATTTCGTCTTTGCATACTATGGCAAGCTTATTGCCTAGATTAATCAAAGCCACATTCTCTTCGTAAAAATCTATGAACTCGTCTCTTTCAAGTTTTAGATACTTGAGAATAAGTACCGTTCCCTCGCTGAAGTCTTCAAAAGATGGTGTTTGCTCAAACGAGGCAATGTCCTCAAAAAACGGCTCAGGCAACTCCTCTGCTTTTAGCCAGTTAACAAGGAGCGGTTTGTTCAGGGTGGATATAAATACCTGATGGGCATCCTCTTTAATCTCATTTTCATCGAGCTTTACGAGTGAGCCGTTTATCTCTTCATAAGTTATCAAACCAAACCTCCGCCCAAAACCCTAATTATGCTCTACCCTATTTCTACCGTTTCTTTTTGCGGCGTATAGCGCCTCATCGGCTCTTTTAACAAACGTATCTATGGAGTCGTTATCCCTAAAACAGGCTACACCAAAACTACCGGTTACGCTTTGCGGCTCTATAAAATCATATCCGGCAAGAGCCGATCTAATAATCTCTGCCCTGGCTACGGCAACGTCCATATCGGCGCCCGGCAATAAAAGCATAAACTCCTCGCCACCCCATCTGGCAAAAATATCGTTGCTTCTAATTTTAGATTTTATGATCTCAACCGTAGTTATAAGTACATAATCTCCTGCCTGATGCCCATATGTATCGTTTATTTTTTTGAAAAAATCTATATCTATCGCAACAAGAGAGAGCGGTTTCTTTGACTTTCTAGCCCTTGCTATCTCAGCTTCCATCATATTGCCAAACTTCATTCTGTTATATATTTTTGTCAAAGGATCGGTTGTGGCCAAAATCTCTAGATTTTTATTCTCTTTTTCTATATTTGTGATATCGAGGAACGAAATAAGATATGACTCGTTGTTCTTGAACTTCTCAACTTTTAGCAAAAAGCTTTTAGGCTCTTCGGTGCTTCTATTTTTTTGCATCATCACTTTAAAGTCTCTGTCATAAGAGGAGGTGAGCAGCTTAAACCACAGTCCATTCTTTTTGTTTGAGAGATACCCCTCTTTTTTTACAAATAAATCAGCTATAGATTTGTATTTTGAATGAAACTCCGCAATAGTCCTTACATCATAATACTCAAGAAAGCTCTTATTGGCTTCAATGATATTATTTCCGTCCTCCGTAATCACAAGCATCGACTCTTGCATATCGAGTATCGTTTGGAGGTAGTTATGTTGCTGTTTGATAGCGTCTTCAAGGTTTTTTTGCTCGGTGCTATCCCTAGATATCCCGATAAGCCCAATAACGGTTCCGTCTTTGTCTCTAATCGGAGCTTTTTTGACGCTTAGGTATACCGCTTTTTTGTCGCTGTACCTAGCCCAGTAGCTATTTATGATGGTTTTGCCTTTTTCAAGCACATCCCTATCTGTATCCCTAAAAAGATTTGAATAATAATCATCAAACAAATCAAAATCGGTCTTTCCGCTTATCTCGTCTTTCTCTTTTCCGGCAAACTCCGCAAACGCCTTATTGCAGCCTATATATTTATAGTCAAGGTCTTTATAAAATATAAAGTCGTCGGTAGCGTCTATGAAGTCGTTAAGAAGTCTAGTTGTCCTTTCCGACTCTTCGGTTTTAACGGCGAGCGTCTTTGAGAGACGTTGAAGCTGACTCTCTTTTTCTCTCACTATTTGCGACCATTTGTTGTAGACAATGTCCATTATCTCTTCACGGGTGATAATCCCCATTAGCTCACCGCTTTTTTCAAGGACAATAAGTCGCTTGAATCTTTTTTTACCCATAAGCTCCAAGGCTTCTTTTACCGTTGTCTCTTCATTGACTGTAAAGAGCGGGGTCTGCATAAACCCGGCTACCTCTTGCGACATATCCGTGTTTTTGATAATCAGCTTTACAATATCTCTTTTTGTGATTATGCCTATCGGCACACGGTGATCGTCTATGATTACGACGGCCTCAGTAGGGGTTGCATTGACCCTATGAAAAACGGTTGTAAGACTATCGGCAGTTTTTGCGGTTTTTGCTTCTGTTTTGCCTATTATATGCCCGAGCTTAATCTCATTCACAACAAGCTCGGTATCTATTGCGGATATAATATTTGACATCGACACAACGCCGAGAAGATTTTTGGCATCATCTACAACGCACAGGTAATTAACATCCTCTCTAATCAAAAAAGACGCTTCCAAAGCGCTACTGTCTTGGCTTATTTGCTTAACGGTTTTAAATTCGACGGACTCGACCAAATCCGTAAAGGATATTCCCCGCAACAAGAAATCGGTTATATCGGTTACGGTAATAATTCCGTATTCCTTGATCCCGTCGTCAACAACAAGCACGTTTCTCAAATTGTTTTGAATCATCAGTTCCGCCGCTTTCATAAGCGTGTCTTTTCTACTGACCGAAGTTATTTGCTTTGTAGCAATATCCAAAACATTTTTGAATTCCATATACTTTGCGCCTCTCGTAGCTTGCAATTTTGTAAAAATATAGGCAAGCCCAAATTGCACCGATTATACCACTATTTTTTTAAACATTTTAAAAGCGTTGCACTTTGCTATAATTTTGCAAGACCAATATAAACGGAATAAGAATGAAGCTGACAAATTGCATTGTCATAACTGGCTCAATAGGGTGCGGCAAGAGTACTGTCTGTTCGATGCTTGCTTCAAGGGGATACAAAATAATAGACGCAGACGCCATAGGCAAAGAAATCGCGAATTCAAACTTACCGCTAATAGCCGAAGCATTCGGGGGCGATTATGTAAATGAGGGCGTATTAAATAGAGAAAAACTTGGAAAGCTTATCTTTTCGGACGAAACAGCTAAGATAAAATTAGAATCGATAATGCACCCTCTAATCAAAGAAAAAATACTGCAAGAAGCTCAAAAACTAGAAAAAGATAATAAAATATACTTTATAGATATTCCGTTATTTTTTGAGAGCAAAAATTATATGGAGCTACCTTTGGTTGCCGTAGTTTATACGCCAAGAGAGTCCCAAATAAAGAGAATATCATTGCGAAACAACCTAGCCGAACAGGATGTTTTGGCAAGAATAAATTCACAGATAGATATAGAAGAAAAAATAAAAATGGCCGACTTTATCATAGATAATTCGGGCGACATATCGGGGCTATCCGATAAAGTAGATAATTTTTTAAAAGAGGTAGAGAGTTGGTTTTGCAAAAATACTGCGCAAGCGGAAACGATTTTTTAATATTTCACACATTCAAAAAAGAGGATAGAGCTTCGTTCGCAAAGGATGTATGCGACAGGCATTACGGCTTTGGCGCCGACGGTTTGATAGCTCTAGTGCCGCATGACAAACTGGATTTTGAGTGGCAATTCTATAACTCTGACGGCTCAGAGGCTTCAATGTGCGGTAACGGCACAAGAGCAGCGGCTCTTTACGCATATGATAATAAATTAGCCGGAAATACTCAAAGCTTTCTGACCGGAGCGGGAGTTATCAAGACTGCCGTCTTTGAACCAAACATAGTGGAGACAGAACTTACGGAACCGAAAATAATCATGGAAAAATTCAAAGAAAACGGTTTCGAGTGGTTGCTTATAGACACAGGCGTCCCTCACCTTGTAGCAGAATGCGGCAAAGGTTTTTTTGACAAAGAGATGGCAAGAGAGATGAGGCACAAATATAATGCCAATGTCAACTTTTATCATTACGAAGATGAGCGGCTATATGTTCGTACATTTGAGCGTGGAGTAGAGGATGAGACTCTCGCATGCGGCACCGGAATGGCGGCTTGCGCATATAGCGTAGCGCAAATATCGGACTCGGAAAAGTTTTTAGTGCTTCCAAAAAGCAACGAAAATATCACGATTAAGGTTAAAAAAAATCAAATTCTATTCAAGGGCGAGGTTAAAAGGGTTGGGAGCTGTTTAGTTTAACTTTTGAATTTTTGGTAAAATCATAACTTCAATTTCAAATAAAAAACTAAAAGGAGGAGTTATGCTGCCAAGATTTCTTACAGTGTATGTCTCACTTTTGTTTGCAGCATTTGCATACGATAATACAAAAAACCAAAGCGGAACACCTTGGAACAAAATACTAGAGGAAAGTCCGGATAGAAAACAGACATTTGTAAATATGTTGCTTCCATACATCAACGAACAAAACCAAAAAATACTCATGGATAGAGATTTCGTGGAGCGTTTTTTTGCTAAATACCCAAATACGCAAAGCGAAGCCAGAATATCCGCCGATGAATACGCAAAACTTTTGGATATCGCAAAAACATACAAGGTCGGATATATTTTTGATAAAAAAGAGTATTTCGACAAGATAGACATTATCCCGGCTTCTCTTGTTCTATCTCAAGCGGCGCTTGAGAGCGGATGGGGCAGCAGCAGAGTATCACTTGCCTCGAACAACCTGTTTGGACAAAAAAGCTTCGGCTCAAAAAACTATGTAAAAGCAACCGGCAATACAAGCGTGAAGTATGCGGCATTTGATAACATAGGCGATGCCGTAAAATCATATATGACAAATCTCAATTCGCATGAAGCATATAAAGAGTTTCGCAAAAAAAGAGCCGACACAAAGAGGAAAAATCTGGAGTTTACCGGACTAAAAGCAGCCAATACACTGATTAACTATTCAGAAGTTAGTAACTACACCGCAATGCTATCGCAAATGATTAAATCTTATTTTAGCGCTTATGACGGAGCAAAAAACATAATATCAAGCGGCGCGCTAAAGGCCGGCTTTATTCACTAAAAAATGCGTGAGGCTTTTTTAAGCCTCCGCTTCTTTCAATTTCTTAGCCTCAAAATACATACTACACGGCTCTATTATCTCATCAAAAAGCCCGCCCTGCATAATTGCGTCAAGCCTATAAAGAGTTAACCCTATTCTGTGGTCGGTAATCCTGTTTTGCGGATAGTTGTAGGTTCTTATCCTCTCACTTCTATCGCCGCTTCCAACTTGCGATTTTCTAGATTCTCCAGTGGCGGCAAGCTGTTCTTCCATCTTTATCTCATAGAGTCTTGATTTTAGGATTTTTATCGCTTTGTCTTTATTTTTGTGTTGCGACTTTTCATCCTGTATCGCAACAGAAAGACCGGTTGGGATATGCGTCACACGCACCGCAGAGTCTGTCGTATTGACGGACTGTCCGCCGTTGCCGCCGGAGCGATATACATCTATTCTAAGTTCGCTCTCTTTTAGCTCTATCTCAACATCGTCAACCTCGGGGATAACCGCAACAGTAACCGCCGATGTATGAAGCCTCCCTTGCGTCTCTGTTGCTGGAACTCTTTGTACCCTGTGAACTCCGCCCTCATATTTGAGTCTTGAATAAACCCTATCGCCCTTGATAAGTATAGTAATATCCCTATACCCGCCTAGGTCGTTTTCAGCAAGGGATACCACCTCAACCTTCCATCCTCTAAGTTCGGCATATCTCATATATGTTTTGCAAATATCTGCCGCAAATAGTGCAGCCTCATCGCCACCTGTTCCGGCTCTTATTTCAAGATACGTATTTCTCTCGTCATTTGGATCTTTTGGCACCAAGAGCAGCTTGATTTTATCTTCCAAAATAAGTTTTCTCTCTTCAAGCTCTTTTATCTCCGCCTTGGCAAGCTCGCCAAGTTCTGGGTCATCAGCCAGAAGCTTGTTTTCTTCCAAATCGCCCATAAGCTTTTGGTACTCTTTTGCAGATTCGACTATCTCAGACAATCCAGACTGCTCCTTTGAGAGATCCGTCATCCTTTTTATGTCAGACGTAATATCCTCGGCAGACAAAAGTCTTGTAATTTCGTCATATCTATCTATAAAAGGTTGAAGCTTGTCTTGTAGCATATTTGTTCCAGGGTTTTAAACTTTGGCTCTCTCACCGAGATTTGGCGAGAGAATTTGAGAAAGGTTTGTGCGGTAGTTTGTTTAGGCGACTTTTAGTGTGTTTACAAGTTTAGCCAGTCTGCCAACTTTTCTAGAAGCTGTATTTTTTGTCAAAAAGCCTTTTGAGACAAATTTGTGTAGTTCTTGATTTGCAACTTTTAGTGCCGCCTCAGCTGCTACGCCGTCTTTTTTTGCAACAGCCCCTCTCACCTCTTTTACTATATTTTTGAGTTTTGTTCTGTAAACTCTGTTTCTAGCTGTTCTTTTTTCTGTTTGCCTGATTCTTTTTTCGGCTGATTTATGATTTGCCATGTCTATATATTCCTTTTTTATATTTATTTGATTTTTCAAAAATAAAAATTTTCGCAATTTTACCAAAATTTTTTTTAATAACGACTTTATGCTATACTCCGCCTCCAAAAATCAAACAATAAAAAGATAAGAAGAATTAAGATGAAACTATTTGGAACAGACGGAGTCAGAGGCAAAGCCGGAAAGGAACTTACCGTAAATACAGCCCTTCGGCTAGCAATGGCGGCAGGCATACACTTTAGAAAAACCTCTGTCACTAACAAAATTCTAATAGGCAAAGACACAAGAAGAAGCGGATATATGCTGGAAAATGCGATAGTTGCCGGTCTTACTGCCGTAGGCTATGACTGCGTACAGATAGGCCCTATGCCGACACCGGCGATAGCTTTTTTAACGGAAGATATGAGATGCGACGCAGGAATAATGATAAGCGCCAGCCACAATGCATACTATGATAACGGAATAAAATTTTTTAATCACGAAGGCAATAAGCTAAACACAGACATAGAGGCGATGATAGAGGCACTTTATGCTGATAATGAAGCAATAGAGCTAGCGCAAAAAAAAGAGAGAGAGATAGGCTCTTCCAAAAGGATAGATGACGTTATCGGCAGATATATAGTCCACATCAAAAACTCTTTCCCAAAACACCTATCTTTAAAAGGAGTTAGAATAGTTGTGGATGCGGCAAACGGAGCCGCCTACAAGGTAGCCCCTACGATACTATCTGAACTCGGCGCAGATCTAATAGTCATAAATGATGAGCCAAACGGATTTAATATTAATGAGGAGTGCGGCGCTCTTCATCCCGCAAAGCTTTCAGAAGAGGTACTAAAGTTTAGGGCCGATATAGGATTTGCACTTGACGGCGATGCAGACAGGCTTGTGGTAGTCGACGAAAAAGGAAATACGGTTAACGGCGATAAGCTGATAGCCGCACTCGCTTTGCATCTTGATTCACAAGGGCTTCTGAAAAAATCATCCGTAGTTGCAACAGTCATGAGCAACGGCGCCATGGAAGACTTTTTGGCATCCAAAAAAATAAAACTATTCAGGTGTAACGTCGGCGACAAATACGTACTTGAGACAATGCAAAGAGAGGGGCTAAACTTCGGCGGGGAACAAAGCGGGCATATTATCTTCAGCGACTACGCCAAAACCGGTGACGGACTTGCGAGCGCGCTCCAAACAATAGCCTATGTGCTTTCCACCAAAAAGCCGGCAAGCGAGGCTTTAAATCTGTTTGAGCTTTATCCGCAAATTCAAGAGGCAATAGCCGTCAAAACAAAAAAACCGCTTGACGAACTTGATGGCTTCAAAGAGAAAATAACAGACTTAGAAAACAAAAAAATAGCACATCTAATCAGATATTCCGGCACAGAAAACAAACTCAGGCTACTACTCGAAGGAAAAAGCGAAACAGCCCTCGTAAAAGAGATGGACTCTCTTGTGGAATACTTTAAAAAAGTTTTAAATGCTTAAAAAAATAGTTTTTTTCATGCTTATCGCAGTATTTGCGATAGGCGCAGACCAATATATCAAATCAATTATCCTAGACGGCTACAGGTGGCATAGCGATTATATCTCCATCATATACGTCCTAAACGAAGGCGTAGCTTTTAGTATGCTTTCATTTCTACAGGGATACTTAAAGTATTTGCAAATAGCGGTACTGTTTTTCGCACTCATATACGTCTCCGCCAACGGATATCTTAAAAAATATCCGTTGGAGCTTGGGCTAATATTCGGCTCCGGGGCTTCAAATATATACGATAGATTTATTCATGGCGGCGTTGTAGACTATATTTACTATCACCACTGGTTTGAATTTGCGGTATTCAATCTTGCGGATGTACTCATAGATATAGGGGTTTTACTGCTAATCATCAAGATTTTAAAGAAGAAATAATGAATTCTTTGGTAGAATCCCAATCCACATTCGGTCCCGTAGCTCAGTTGGTAGAGCACTACCTTGACATGGTAGTGGTCGTTGGTTCGAGTCCAATCGGGGCCACCATTTTAAATACAATCCCACAAGGCAATAATTGAAAGATATACTTGGCTATAAGCTAGAGGATCAAATCATAGATACTCAAAGCGCAGCGTCAGCTGACCCACAAAATCTGCAAGCAATACAATTTGACAACTCCAAAGAAGCATTAGAAATTATCAGGCACTCAACCGCCCATCTTATGGCAGAGGCTATAAAAGAGCTCTATCCTGATGCAAAATTTTTCGTAGGACCTACGGTTGACGAGGGTTTTTATTATGATTTCAAAACTAGCGCAAAAATAGGCGAAGAAGAGCTGTCTGCTATCGAAAAGAAGATGAAAGAGCTAGCCGATAAGGCAAACGAGATAACTAAATATACTATAACAAAAACAGAAGCTCTTAAGAAATTTGAAAACGATGAACTAAAACAAGAGGTTCTTAAAAAAATAGACTCCGACGAAATCAGTATATATTCGCAAGGCAATTTTGAAGACCTATGTCGTGGACCGCATGTACCAAATACAAAATATCTCAAAAATTTCAAGCTAATTAGAGTTGCAGGCGCATATCTAGGCGGCGACGAGACAAAAGAGATGCTTACCCGTATATACGGTATCGCATTTGCCGATAAAGAGACACTCAAAAACTATGTAACAATGCTTGAAGAGGCAAAAAAGAGAGACCATAGGAAAGTTGGGCACGAACTAGGTCTTTTTGCATTCGACGAAGACATCGGCAGCGGTATGCCTATATGGCTTCCTGCGGGTGCAAGGCTACGAGGGAAGCTAGAGAAGCTTCTCTATCATGCTCACCTAGTAAGAGGGTATGAACCGGTAAGAGGGCCTGAGATACTCAAGTCAGACCTTTGGAAAAAGAGCGGACACTATCAAAACTACGGTCAAAATATGTACTTTACGAACATAGAAGAGGCCGAGTACGGTATCAAGCCGATGAACTGCCTAAGCCATATCAAGATATTCGACTCCGAGACAAGGGGACATAAAGAGCTTCCTCTTAAATTCTTTGAGTTTGGCGTAGTGCATAGACACGAAAAAAGCGGCGTACTTCACGGGCTTTTGAGAGTTAGAGAGTTTACACAAGACGATGCGCATATATTTTGTACCGAGGCTCAGATAAAGTCTGAAATATATGAAGTTATGGACTTTGTGGACTCCATCATGAAGGCGTTTGACTTTAACTATTCGATAGAGCTGGCCACAAAGCCTCAAAAAGCGATAGGCTCCGACGAGTTTTGGGATAAGGCGACAAAAGCTATCGCGGACGCCCTTGACGAAAAGGGAATGAAATACGATATAGATGAAGGCGGCGGTGCTTTCTACGGTCCAAAAATAGATGTAAAAATAACAGACTGTATCGGCAGGAAATGGCAATGCGGCACAATTCAAGTGGATTTGAATTTGCCGGATAGATTTGATATCAATTACACGGACGACAACAATCAGAGAGTTCGTCCCGTGATGATACACAGAGCAATCATCGGTTCGTTTGAGAGATTTATAGCTATTTTGACGGAGCACTTCGGCGGAGAGTTCCCTTTCTTTATAGCTCCAACACAGGTGATTTTGGTTCCAATCGGCGAAGCTCATATAGAATTTGCCAAAAAAATTCAAAAAGAGCTAATAAGAGCCGATATTTCCGTCAAAGTTTTTGATAAAAACGACAGCTTAGGCAAGAAAATCAGAAACGCTGAAAAAGAGAGGGTACCTCTAATCGCCGTAATAGGTGACCAGGAAGTAGCCGAAAACAAAGTGGCGCTTAGAGATAGGCGTGAAAAAAAACAATACGAGATGGGTGTAAATGAATTCGTCGCATCACTTATTGCTAAAAATAATGGGGTATTTATTTGAGTAACAACAAAAAAGACGATGTGCTACTAAACGAGAGGATAAGGTTTGATGAAATCAGATGTGTCGGCGAAGATGGCGAACAACACGGCATTATAACTCCGCAAGAGGCTATGAAAATAGCAAACGAAAAGGGTCTTGATCTCGTACTAATCTCAGCAAACGCTAAGCCGCCCGTATGCAAGATAATGGACTACAGCAAGTTCAAATATCAACAAGCAAAAAAAGCGAAAGAAGCGAAAAAAAAGCAAACAATTATTGAGATTAAAGAGATAAAGCTATCTCCAAAAATTGCACAAAACGACATTAACTACAAAATCAAACATGCAAGAGAGTTTCTGGAAGCCAAAAAACATGTACGCTTTAGGGTGTTCCTAAGCGGTAGAGAGATGGCAAATCCACAACTTGGCATAACGCTATTACTTCAAGTATACGAAATGGTAAAAGACATAGGCGATATGGAAAAAGATCCTATGTTTGAAGGCAGATATGTCAATATGACCGTACTCCCTAAAAAAACAGCCCCAAAAACCGCACAAGCCCCAGGATAACAACCTTTATTTTTAATTAGATATAATTTCGTCCCTAAAATCTGCCCTTCGGGGTGGGTTTAATATTTGCAAGGAGAGGCCGATGCCGAAAATGAAAACGGTTAAGAGTGCGGCTAAGAGATTTAAAGTTAGAAAGTCCTCAATCAAAAGAGGTGCGGCATTTAGAAGCCACATTCTAACTAAAAAAAGCCCACAAAAAATAAGAAACCTAAAATCTCCAAAAACTGTACACAGCGCAAACATTGATTCCGTCAATGCAATGCTTTGTATGTAATCAATAGATTTTAGTAAGTAACTAGTCCCCCGAAAGACTTTAAATATCGGGCAAGTCCGCAAGAAGCGGCACCTAAGTTAAAAACAATGGTAAAGGACCAATAAAATGAGAGTAAAAACCGGCGTCGTAAGACGAAGAAGACATAAAAAAGTTCTAAAACTTGCTAGAGGTTTTTTTAGCGGTAGAAGAAAACACTTCAGAAAAGCGAAAGAGCAGCTAGAAAGAAGCTTGTACTACGCTTTCAGAGACAGAAAACAGAAAAAAAGAGAGTTCAGAAAACTTTGGATAGTTAGAATCAATGCCGCTTGCAGACTAAACGGTATCAGCTACTCAAGATTCATCAACGGACTTCTTAAGGCAAACATCGAGCTTGACAGAAAAATCCTCGCAAATATCGCAATGAACGAGCCTGAAACTTTCAAACAAATCGTAGAAAAAGCTAAAGCAGCTCTATAATTTTAGAAGGTCGCCATTAAAACGGCGGCCCTTTTTTTAATCTATCTACAGCCTCAGCGGCTTTTTTAGCATCCATCTTCCCGAGTATTTCAGCCATTTTTTTAGCCTCAAGATTAAAGAGTATCGAAGCGGCAGAGCTTGCATTCATCTCTGATAGTATTCCGGCGGCGGCAGAAGGCTTCATTTTGACGTAGCTTTGTGTTATTTTTTCATCTTTGGACTTCTCTATTGCTTCAAGTACCTTTTTATTTTCATCAAGCATATTTTTGATGTTTTGCTCTTTTTTGGCGACATCGGAGAGGGCTTTGTTGATTTCGTTCAGCTTTAGATTTAGCTTTTGCTCCTTCTGCCCGGAAACGTTTTTATTCGCATTTTGTAAAGCATTTAATGCCTGCTCTTTCTCTTCCAGCCTCTCAATTTGCAGTGCAAGTTCAGACTTTCTTTGTTCGAATATTTTATTGCATTCATCAACGCTCAAATACTGCTGCTTTGGAGCACCGAAAAGAACGCCAAAGCAAACAGGCAATATAAACAATTTTTTCAACTCTCACTCCTATTGTTATAAAGCATGACGCCTATTTCATCGAGCTCTTTCGCCTCTCTAACGGCCCTTGCCTTGAGTACCTTTTTTATTTCCTCGCCGTCAAGGTATTTCATTTTTTCAAGCTCGGCGTTTGCTTCTTTTAGCTGTCCTATTAGCATATTTTTTCTATTTTGATGGTCTGCCAGCAAAGCCTTAAGCCCTTCAATCTCAAACCTGAATGCCTTTTTCATATCCTCAAACGCCATCAAAGCTGAGTAGGGGCCGCTATGCGGCGGCTCCAGGCTATTAAATCTATTTTTAGTTTCCAAGAGGTTTGCTTTGGTTTTTGTTATGAGGGATTCTACGGCAAAAATAGCATTTTCTATATCATCGACTGCTTTTTTTCTGATTTTGACTACGGCCGTAAATTTCGTTTTCAAAACCAAATCTTTTTATGGATTATCTAAATATCGTATCGTTTCTTTCAGGCGAAATAGAGACCATCTCTATCTTCGTCTCTATGAGTTCTTCAAGCCTAAGGACATATTTTTGAGCATTTGCCGGCATATCCGAAAACTCTTTTGCCCCTTTGAGGCTCTCCCATCCATCGATCTCTTCGTAAACAGGTGTTATCCCGTCCATTGAGGATGGCACATAGTCTATTTTTTCGCCGTTTCGCTCATAGGAAGTGCAGATTTTTATTTTTTCAAAACCGTCCAATACGTCTAGCTTCATTAGCGAGACTGCATCAACACCGTTTAGTCTGCAGGCGTATTTTACAGCTACGGCATCAAACCAGCCACATCTTCTAGGCCTGCCCGTAGTAGTACCGAATTCGGCACCCTGCTCTCTCAGTTTTGCCCCAACGTCATCGTGTAGTTCGGTAGGGAACACACCATTGCCAACTCTCGTTGAGTATGCTTTTGCAATTCCTATGACTTTGCCTATATCTTTTGGACTAAGTCCAACACCGCTACAAGAACCTGCCGCTATCGTATTGGAGCTAGTAACGTACGGGTATGTGCCGTGATCTATGTCAAGGAGTGTCCCTTGTGCCCCCTCCAAGAGTACGTTTTTGCCCTCTTTTAGTGCGCCCCAAACTATCTGGGTCGTATTGGCTATAAAAGGGGTTAGTGCTTTTTTGTATTCCGCAAGCTCTTTTTTCAGCTCGTCGGCATTTGGAATTTCAACGCCGTAAGCCTCAAATAGCTTTGCGTTATCGGCAAAGTATCCCTCTAGTTTTTTGGACAGAGCCGCTTCATCCAAAAGCTCCATTATCATAAAGCCGCTTCTAGCCACTTTGTCAGTATAACAAGGACCTATGCCCCTGCCTGTCGTACCTATGGCATTTGCGCCCCTCATTTTCTCTTTTGCGGCATCTATTTTTGCGTGATAAGAGAGTATCATGTGCGCCCTATCAGATACAAATAGCCTTCCCTCTAGCTTTTCAAACAGCTCCATCTCTTTGATGAGGTGCGGAGGTGATACGACAACACCGTTACCGATTATGTTTACCGCTTTTGGGTTTAGTACGCCGGACGGTATAAGATGCAAAGCTATTTTCTTGCCATCGAGAACTATCGTATGGCCGGCATTATGCCCGCCTTGATATCTAACAACATAGTCATACTTGGATGCAAGTAGGTCTACTATCTTGCCCTTACCTTCGTCGCCCCACTGGAGACCGACTATCAAATCCGCTTGTTTTTTGGAACTCATATACTAAGCCTTTTAATAATGTTATCTGTATAAATTGCAAAACCGCAAGAATGCTTATGGTTTGTTATATAGTTGCCGCCGCGAGAATAAACATCGTTCCCGTCAAGCATTCTGAAAAAACAATCACTATAGTAGCCAGATTTTGGGACATAAAGCGGTGCCAAAACTATATTGTCATAATCTACTTTAGCACAAATATCGTTTAATTTCAGCAACTCTGCCGTTATAGATTGCGGAGCCGCTTTTATGGCCAAATCGAGCTCGCCAACTCGCTCCATATCAAGCAGCATATTCAACCAGTCAACTCCGAGAGACTTCAGCTTGAAGTAATCGTTCTTTCTGAAGGGGTCAATATCTATTTTAAGCTCAGAAGCTACCGCTTTTACAAGCGCAACATTGGAAAGCTGCAAAACAGGGGCAAGTCCAACGCCTTTAAAAATATTAATTGCTAGATTTGCCGCATATGCAACATCGTTAAAGTCTAATAGTTCAGCACCGATTTGGTTTATCTCGGTCGACGGAAAATGAAAAACCGGCTGAACGTAAAACCATTTTTTATGATCGGTGCTTCTCCCTAGTCTTTTGGTGATTATACGGACTACGTCAAGCGAACTGTCGGCTCTTAGCGTCAAGGAGCTATTATTTGAATCGGCCAACCTTATGATGCTTTTTGTATCGGCCTGGGAGCTCGTCTGATATTTTTGGTAGCTGAAAAAAGGGGTTACTATCTCTTCAAAACCGTTAGCCGCCAAAGTGGATACCGCCTTGCTTTCAATATCCCTCTTTAGAGCGGCGCTTTTACCGAAATATAGTTTGCCGCCTTTTGGTATTTCGTGTTCAAAAGCCAAAATCAGCCTTCCAAATAAAAGCTTTTTGCAAACGCTTTTGAAGCGGATGCGTCAAACTTTCTCATATTTAGTTTTTCCATAGCTATCTCTATCGCCTCGACAGCCCAAGCGGCGTGATAAACCTCTACATAGCCCATGTGGTTTATCCTAAAAATTTTGTCGTTTAGATGATCTTGTCCACCGGCTATGTTTACCTTAAACTCATTTTGCAGAAGTTTTCTAAGTGCATTTGCCCCGTCAAGTTCATACGTACTCATTGAAAGAGCCGGATTTTTAGGGTATTGCTTGAGTCCTATGGCGTCAAGAGCAGCCCTTGTTGCTCTGGCTATTTTTGCTATCTCTTCGTATTTTTTATCTATGCCTTGCGCAAATAGATCGGTAAGAACTTTTTCAAGCCCTATAGTAAGAGTAGTAGCTGCAGTCCAAGCAGTAGTATTTTTGCGCTGATTTTTAAGTTCTGTAGCAAAATTAAAATAAAAACCGGCCGGTTTTGCCTCTATCTTTGCAACTGCGGCATCACTCAGCCCCATCATTGCAAGACCCGGAGGGAGCATTAACGCTTTTTGGCTGCCGGTAATTAAACAATCTATATTTGATACGTCTATGTGCTCAACGCCTACGGCCGTTATCCCATCGGCCACTATCATAATATTCGGATTTATTTTTTTAACTGCAGCAGCCATCTCTTCTACGGGATGGCGCACACCGGTGGAAGACTCTGATATTTGAATAAAAATAGCGTCTATTTCGGCGTCTTTTTTTATCTCTTCAACTACTCTCTCAACGCTAACACTCTCTCCCCACTCTACGACTATCTCAGTATACGGCAGATTAAATGCTTTTGCTATTTTGCCAAATCTCTCACCGAATTTTCCGCCGTTTACAGTAAGGGCCTTTTTGTGCGTTAAATTTAATACGGCCCCCTCCATAGCTCCACTTCCGGATGATACCAGCATCAAAGCCTCGGGCATGCCGAATAGCTTTTTGAGCATATCTCTCGTGTTTGCAAATATAGCTTCAAACTCTTTTGTTCTGTGATGGATTGTTTCAGTAGACATAGCAGCTCTAACCGATTCTGGAACTGCGGTCGGCCCCGGGGTAAGCAGTATCATATTTTTCATCTTTCCTAGTAAAATATCGCGCCTAAAATGCTCTCGCACTATACCAAAAAGTAGGTAAGAGTTTTTTATAAACAAGGGATACATAACGGGCATTTTTGTTGCAGAAAAAAATATTAAAAATAGACTATGAAAATTAAATAATTTAAGGCTTTTTTAAAGTTATTGTGTTGTATAATTGCGGCTTTGATTTAGCTGTGTTACGATTTTATGCTGAAGCCTTATAAAATAGGGGTTTTTCATAAATCTTAAGCTTAGCTTAAATTGTACGGCTCTTTAAAATTTTGAAGATTTTTTTGGATTTTGTCACTTACCTGTAAAAAGTATGTAGCAAAATTCAGGCAAATCTGGCTGCAGTCGTAGGTCCCTTAATATTAAGGGTTTTTTGCGGGTACACCCGTTCAATTTAAAATAAGGAAAACAAAATGAAAAAAGTTCTAGTTGCTGCTCTTGTAATCGCAGGTCTTGCATTCTCTGGTTGTTCAAAAAAAGCTGAAGAAGCTAACGTAACTGAAGCTAACGCTACTGTAGAAGCTAACGTAACTGCACCAGTTGTAGAAGCTAACGCTACTGAAGCTAACGCTACTGAAGCTAACAAAAGCCACTAACAACTCTCGCTAAAGCCTTTTGGCTTTAGCAGTTAATTTACCGCATTTCTCATAACTTCAATATATTTTCTATCTATTTTTTTATCAACAAAAATCTCAAAAGCAAAAAATGCTTGCCATATAAGCATATCCAATCCATTTCTTCTATCGACATGAAGCTCTGCTGCCAACTTCAAAAAAGGCGTCTCTTTATATATACAGTCATAAGCCAGTTTTGTCTTAGACAATAGTTTACGTAGCATATCCTTTTGCATAGGAAGCTCATCGTCAGTAAGTCCTGCGCTCGTAGTGTTTACCACCAAATCAAACTCTTTATCTATATCTCCGTCCAGCGTAGACGTCGAAAATCCGTGTTGCTTGAAAAATTCGAGCCGTCCGGCACTTCTATTTAGTATAAGCGGCTCTATTCCGTTGGCACGCAAAGCAAAAGCTATTGCTCTTGCGGTACCGCCGGCACCAAGTATAACAGCGCTCTTGGGGTCAAGGGCTCCAAGCGAAGCCATAAATCCGGGCGCATCGGTATTGTAACCGTGAAGTTTTCCGTCTTTTAGGATTATAGTATTGACGGCTCCTATATTCTTTGCAAATTCATCTAAAAAGTCACAAGCATCAAAGGCGTCTTCTTTGAAAGGAACCGTAATATTAATACCACTTAAACCGAGCGATAAAAACTTCTCCGCAAGAAGCCTGCCGTCATGAAGTAAATATCTAGTATAGCAAGCATCCAAACCTAGCTGTCTATACAAGGAGTTGTGTAGCAAAGGGGATTTCGAATGGGAGACGGGGTTGCCAAAAAGGGCAAATAGCCTTTTATCCAAGATTCTTTAAATCCTCAAAACTAGATATATTTGCGGCAAGTTTGTTTTTTATCTCTTTGAGCTCAAGCTCCGGTACGCTATCGGCTACAACTCCGGCCCCCGCCTGGAATATTATTTTATCTTTTTTGACTAGGGCAGTTCTGATCGTAATTGCGAAATCCATATTGCCGTCAAAGCCGAAATAGCCCACAGAGCCACTGTAAAAACCTCGTTTAACCCCTTCAAGATGCGCTATTATCTCCATTGCTTTTATTTTAGGTGCTCCGGTCATTGTTCCGGCTGTAAACGTCGCGCGAAAAAGATCAAACATACTTTTATCGTCTTCAAGATTGCCGGTAACGTCACTAACCATGTGCATGACGTGAGAATACCTCTCAACACGCATTAATTCACCGACTTTTACGGTAGAAGGCTTGCTCACCCTGCCAATATCATTTCTAGCAAGGTCGACTAGCATGATATGCTCGGCTCTCTCTTTTGGGTCGCTCAGCATTTCCGCTTCCATCTCCAAATCTTTTTGAATATCATACCCGCGCTTTCTGGTGCCCGCTATAGGACGAATAAGTATCTCACCATCCTCAAGCTTTATCATAACCTCCGGTGAGCTACCCGCTATACTAAAGTCATCAAACTCTAAAAAATACATATAAGGAGATGGATTTTTGGCTCTTAGGACACGGTAAAAGCTATACGCATCCACCTGTGCATCCACGGTAACCCTATTTGCTACCAATATTTGAAACACGTCCCCGGCGCGTATATGCTCTTTTGCCGATATTACCCCGGTTTTAAACTGTTCATCACTAAGCATACTAACCGAGGAAAAACTACCCTTTGGCTTCACAAGCGGCAAAGTCGAATAGTCAGACAATAGCAGTTTGTGTATTTCATCCAAAGTAGCCTGAGGCATACATGTCGATAGCATTGTCAGCTTGCAACTCTTATGGGAATAGCCTATGACTATTTTTGGTCGCATCATGTAAAAATCAGGCGTATCCGTCTCATCGACCAAAGAGTCCATAGCATCTTTCAATACAGGCTCAAACTCTTTTATGATGTCATAACCGACAAAGCCGACAAAGCCGTCGACAAAGCCGAGGCCCGTCAATGCGGACATATCGGTATATTTTTTTGTGTCTATTTTTTTATAGTACTCTTCCAAAAAAGCCAGTGGCTCTATATTTGAAGCACTTTTGACACCATACTCATCAGTATAGTCACATGTACCGTTTTTAAAAGAAAGCGATTCTCTTTCGCCTATAAATATATAACTGAAGTTTCCCAGTTCATTAACGGTCGCACTCTCTAGTAAAAATATTCGTTCACCGTCAAAATGCTCTTTAAGCTTCGCATAAAACGCTATAGGGGTGAACTGGTCTATAAAAACTGATTTAAAATACAAAACTACCCTTTTATGATAAACGCATCATTCTTGATTTGCTCCCTAATTTTAGGAAGAGCTTTTGCGGCGTCTTCTTTGGAATCAAAAGGGCCAACCCACACCTTCGTTATATTCTTATCGTTTTTGACCGCTTGTTTTGTAGTTGAGCCGAAACCAACGGAATTTACCTTATCTCTAAGCCCTTTAGTAGCTGCTTCGCTTTCAAAATATCCGACTTGTACAAAGTAAGTCCCTGTTGGGGCTACCTTAGGTTTTGCTTCTGCTTGGGTAGCTTTTGGCTTTGTCTCTGGCTTAGGGGCTGTCTTTGTGACATTTTTAGTAGCCTCTTTAAATGCTTTTTTGACATCCTCTTTTTTTGGCTCTTCTTTTTTCACCTCTTCTTTAGGGGTCTTGGCAACAGACTGGGTAGCAGTCGCAGTTTTTATAGGGACGGATACAGCAGTCGTTTTTGGAGCAACTTGAACAGTTTGCGGCTGCGGCTGTGGTTGTTGCGCCGCTTGTTTGGTAGCTACCGGAACCTGCACTGGGATATTAGACGTCGGTTGGTCCGTTGCAGCGGCAGGTTGAGTATTTGTCGCTTGCGACTGTGCATCTTGTTGAAGTTTTTTAACTATAGCATTTAATTTTTCGTCCGCTATCGCATTTGCATCAGCAGGATGCGCGGTAGCGTTGGCGTTTTGTGCTATGGGCTGAACGGCGGCAACATATGGGATCTTCTTCATTTGCTCTGCGGCAGTTATAGGAAGAGGCTGCTTAGTCTCGGACGAACCCATAAACTTCATAATTCCGATAATAATAAAAAACAAAAGCAGTACGCCTGCGGCAATAAGGAAAAATTTTTTACTAGAGCTGCTCTCTTTTTGATTGCCTAAAAGCAGGTCGTTTAACTCGTTTTTATCATCCATCTGCATTACCCCTTATTTAATTATAAATGTTTTGACCAAGATGCGCCACGCTCTTTTTGATACAGCTCATAAGGCAAAGTCAGTATGTTGTACTCCGGCGGAATTTGATCATTTGGAAATACATTCCACTGAGTTGGCAGTCTCTGCCCCAGTTTCATAGAGAGGGTCTTTGCAAGGTGTATTCCCTCATGAAGCGTAGTATGCCCTTTATGAATATACAAATGCAAATGCCCCTCTGTTTTACTTTTATACGCGGTAAAGTTGATAAAACCTTCCTCGCGGAATAAAAGTTGTGCTCTATGCCAAAACCTCTCAGGGTCTCTCCCGTTATAATCGAAAACAATATTTTCTACTTTTTGGTTTGGCAAGATAAGAGAGTGGGCTACAGTAATCTTGCCGTCTTGATGATCACTCATGACTTGCATAGTAAGAGGCTTGTCTACTTTTTCAAATTTATTAAAATATGTTTTACCCTTAAATTCTAGCTTCTCGCTTCCAAGATCTTTTTTTTGCCAATAGTGCGTCGTGCACATCTTGATAAGTTTGATATCTACATTGTACATCGGGCGCTATTTCCTTGAATGGTATTTTTTAATATATCGCTCTATCGTAGATTACGAATTTAGACGCAAGCTCTTTCATTTTAGAGGCTATCTCTTTTTGTTTCGCTTCGTTATTTATATCATCAAAAACATCGCATATTGCGTTTGCTATTATTTTGAATTCTTCTTCTTTCATCCCTCTAGCAGTCAAAGCAGGAGAGCCGATTCTGATACCACTTGTAACAAAAGGACTTCTAGTTTCTCCTGGAACGGTATTTTTATTTACCGTAATTCCAGCGCGCCCTAGAGCTGCATCGGCGTCTTTACCGGAGAAGTCTTTGTTTAGAAGGCTTACGAGCACAAGATGCGAATCTGTACCGCCGGATACTATATCGTACCCTCTGTTTACCAAAATTTCCGCCAAAACCTTAATATTAGCCTTGACTTGCTTTGCATATGTTTTCCATTCAGGTTTTAGATTTTCGCCGAAACCTACCGCTTTTGCCGCCATGATGTGGACAAACGGACCGCCTTGCATTCCCGGGAATACCGCTTTGTTTATCTTGGTTGCTATCTCTTCGCTATTTGTCATTATCATACCACCTCTTGGACCTCTAAGAGTCTTGTGAGTAGTTGTGGTCACGATATCGGCATACGGGAATGGGCTCGGATATTCGCCTGCCGCTATAAGTCCCGCATAATGGGCAATATCTGCAAAAAGCAGTGCGCCCACCGAATCGGCTATCTCTCTAAATCTTTTAAAATCAAGTTCTCTTGAGTATGCGCTTGCGCCACAAATAATCATCTTTGGTTTTACGATGTTTGCTATATCTTGAACTCTATCGTAGTTGATGTATCCGTCGAGCTCTACGCCATATGAAAAGCTTTCATAGTTTTGACCGCTAAAATTTACTTTTGCGCCATGCGTAAGGTGTCCACCGTGAGATAAATCCATTCCAAGTATCTTGTCATAAGGGTTCAAAAGCGCGGTAAACACGGCTCCGTTTGCCTGTGAACCTGCATGCGGCTGTACGTTTGCATATGCGCAGCCAAAAAGCTCTTTTGCTCTATCTATCGCTAGTTGCTCTACCTCATCGGCAAATTCGCAACCGCCGTAATATCTTTTGTACGGATACCCTTCGGCATATTTGTTTGTAAAAATACTGCCGCTTGCCTCCATGACACTTGGGAACGTAAAATTTTCTGAAGCTATCATCTCAAGGTGGTGCGTTTGTCTATCAAGCTCTTTTTGCAATATGCCATAAACTTGTTTGTCGCTATTTTCCAAAAAACCCATCTTTTATCCTTTAATTAACTTAATCTTCTCATTGCCGGGAACAAAATAACATCCTTGATGGACTCTTGCCCGGTTAACAGCATCACCAACCTGTCGATACCGATACCTTGCCCTGCGGTCGGAGGCATCCCGTATTTGAGTGCCTCAACAAAATCCTCATCCATATCGTTTGCCTCTACGTTGCCGGCGGCCTTGGCCTCTACTTGCTTTTTAAATCTCTCGTATTGATCGATTGGGTCGTTAAGCTCATTAAAGCCGTTTGCGATTTCGCGTCCGGCAATGAATAGCTCAAATCTGTCGGTAATCTCCGGATTTTCTTCGCTTCTTTTGGCAAGCGGGGAAATCTCCACCGGAAAGCCCGTCACAAATGTAGGATTGACAAGTTTTTTCTCTACGAAATTATCAAATAGCTCCGCCAAAAGCTCGCCGTAGTTTGATTTTTCTTCAAACTCAATCTCCTTTGATTTTAGGTACGCTTTGATGCTATCTCTGTCTTTTGTAGCCTCAGCAGGTACACCGCCGATCTCCGTCAAAGATTTTACATAGTCAACTCTGCTAAATTTCGCAAAATCAACGTCGTAATCGCCTATAGTTATTTGAGACGGGAGACCCAGACTCTCTATCAAATAGCCGAATAGCTTTTCGGTCAAATCCATCAGATATTCGTAGTTTTTGTACGCCCTATAAAACTCAATCATCGTAAATTCAGGGTTATGCGTATGGTCAATACCCTCGTTTCTAAAACTTCTATTGATTTCAAATACCGCTTCAAAACCGCCGACTATTAGTCTTTTGAGATAAAGCTCAGGGGCGATTCTGAGGTATCTATCTTCACCAAGTGCGTTGTGGTGAGTAATGAACGGTCTAGCGGTAGCGCCGCCGGCTATCGGGTGAAGCATAGGAGTTTCAACCTCCAAAAACCCTTCATTTTCAAAAAAGCGTCTAACAAGACTTACAACCTTGCTTCTCGTTTTTAGAGTATCAAGCACGTCTCTATTCATTATCAGGTCGAGATATCTCTGTCTATATCTTGTCTCCATGTCGGTTAGCCCATGGAATTTCTCTGGAAGTTGGTTGACCGCTTTTGTTAGTATCTCCATCTCACGCACATGCATAGTAAGCTCGCCCGTTTTGGTTACAAACGCATAACCGCTAACTTCTATGATGTCACCTACTTCTGCTAGTTTAACCAGCTCTCCAAACCAATCGCCGAGGTCGTTTTTGGAGTAGTATATTTGGAGCACGCCAGATTCGTCTTCTATCTTCGCAAATGCCGCCTTACCCATAAGTCTAAGAAATTTTATTCTTCCGGCTACGGTGTAAATCTTATCGCTTTTTTTGTTTCCCTCTTCAAGGTCAAAAATGTATTGGTTATTATTTATAAATTCTGCGGTGCTAATATCTCTTTTTGAGAGCGAAGTGTATGGGTTTTTGCCCATCCTTCTTAGAGCTTCGGCTTTTTCTATCCTCTGCTGTGTATATATGTTGTCAAACATTTATTTAATTTTTCCCCTTCTCTTTTTGTTGGCACTCTTTACATATGCCGTGGAGTTGCATCGCATGGTCTTTGATAAGAAACCCTTTTTTAGCGGCTTCTGCTTCTTGCAGCCTCTCTATCTCATCCGATTCAAATTCTATAATTTTCTCACACTCATCACAAATCATGTGGTCGTGATGCTCTTTGACGTTTAGCTCGTATCTTTTGCCGTCCGCCCCAAACGAAATGCTAACTACAAATCCCTCTTGTTCAAAAAAGTTCAGAGCGCGGTATACCGTGGCTATACCGATGTTTTTGCCGCCCTCTTCTTTTTGCGTAAACGAAAGTATCTCCTCCGGCGTAAAATGCCCTTTATGTCTAAACATCGCCCGGATGATTACTTCTCTTTGCGTAGTATTTTTGAGGTTTTGTTCTTTTACCCTCTCTCTGAGTTTCGCTATTAGAGCATCGACCGATTTTTCTTTTGTCATTTTTTTGCACCCAATGTTTGATTTATCTCTTTGGTAGCTTCCTTTACGGCCTCTTCTTTAACTCTGTCAGTGATGGTGGAGGCATTCAAATCTTCCGGTTTTAGTTTCATGACAAAACTGCCCGTAGCTTTCATCGGCTCAAACATAAAACTGTCTTTCGTAAACCCTTCCAGCTTGCTTTGCAAAAGCGAAATATTGGAAAGGGCAAAAACGATAACGGAGAGTATCAAAAATATCTTTCCGCCGGCGGCCGCAAATCCTAGTATCTTATCGGCAATACCCATACCACTCATATCTACCGCCTTTGAAACAAGCGAAGCGGCAAATGTGATACCAAACCAAATAATCGCAAAAAGGGCAATAAACGCCACAACCGAAGCCGTGGTGGCACTTTGTAAATTAAACATGGAGGTAAACAAATCGGCCAAAGAAGATGAAAATCTGGATGCCAAAAAAATTCCGCCGACTATCGCGGCCAAACCCGCTATTTCTTTGATAAAACCGTGCAGAAAACCTTTTAGCCCGAGCGCAAAAACCAAAAATAAAACAACTATGTCGAGCGTGCTCATGTAAGCCTTGTTCCTGTTTTGTGAGTGCCGAAATTGTACCGCCTTAATCATAAAAAAAACATTTTTTGTCTACAATAAAAGCCATGTCAAGAGTAACTAAACAAGAAGCATTGGACCTTTTGCGCAACTCCCCTCTTTTGGAGCTAGGCAAACGAGCGTACGAAGTCAAACAACAACTGCACAAAGACAAAATAACAACTTTTATCGTCGATAGAAATATAAATTACACAAATATCTGCAACGCAGGGTGTAAATTTTGCGCATTCAAGCGTGGTGTCAACGACGAGGACGGCTATGTGCTAGACCTTGAGGTAATATCGCAAAAGATAGAGGAGCTGATAGCCATAGGCGGTACTCAAATACTCTTTCAAGGCGGCGTACACCCGAAACTCAAGATAGATTATTATGAAGAGCTAACCGAGTATATTCATACGAAGTTCCCGCAGATTACGATACACGGATTTTCGGCGGCGGAGATAGCATATATCGCAAAAGTCTCTGAGATTAGCGAAAAAGATGTGCTTCTGCGGCTTCAAGAAAAAGGGCTATCTTCAATCCCAGGCGCCGGAGCCGAGATACTAGTCGATAGAGTGCGAAATATCATCTCCCCAAACAAGCAAAACACCGAAGGGTGGCTGGGCATCCACAAGGCAGCTCACGAGATAGGGATGAGGACGACGGCTACGATGATGTTTGGCTCTGTCGAAACGGACGAGGAGATAGTAGAGCATCTAGATAGGTTAAGGCAGCTTCAAGATGAAACGGGTGGCTTTCGGGCGTTTATCCTCTGGTCTTTTCAGCCGGACAACACTCCGCTTTTCAAAGAGTATCCGAATATCACGAAGGCGACTTCAAATAGATATTTACGGATTTTGGCACTCTCTAGACTATATCTGGACAACTTCAAAAACCTGCAAAGCTCATGGGTGACGCAGGGTTCACATATCGGGCAGACGGCTCTGTTTTTTGGGGCAAACGACATGGGGAGCACTATGATGGAAGAGAACGTCGTAGCGGCAGCGGGAGCGGCAAACCGCATGGCAGAGGATGAGATAGTCCGTCTTATCAAAGATGCGGGAGAGATACCGGCAAAGCGCAACACGGCGTATGAAATTCTAAAAGTTTACGAATGAAAAAAATCCTATTTTTAATATTTACTCAAGGTTTATTAATGGCTAACACACTTTTGCATTTAGACATAGGCGGGGTAAAAGTGCCCGTTATATTTGAAGAGGACAGGTCGCTTCCGACACTTAGTCTAAAGGTCGTATTTTTGGATGCGGGCTCGATAAAAGACGGTGACAAAAGCGGTATATCCAAGCTCTCTTTTCGCCTTTTAAATGAGGGGACAAAAAAACTAGGCTCTACTAAATTTGCGACGCTTCTTGACGAAAAAGCTATCAAGCTCTCGGCGTATAGCGGTTTTGAGACGGCCGGTATAGAATTTTCATGCCTAAAAGAATATGCGGATGAGGCGGTACGACTGACAAAAGATTTGTTAAAAGACCCAAACTATTCCGAAGAAGCGCTCTCAAAAATCAAACTAATTACAGCCTCTCAAATAGCCAAAAGAGAGGATGACTTCGACCATGTGGCGGATGCGGCTCTAAAAAAAGAGATATTCAAATCGACCCCACTAGAAAACGACCCTCTGGGCACAAAAGAGAGTGTAGCCGGCATATCTCTGTCGGACGTAAAAGCATTCATTTCAAGCAATATCACACTGGCAAATAGCGTTGTAGTTATAGGCGGAGATATAGACAAAAACGAAGCATTCACGTATGCAAAAGTGATACTAGACGGGCTCGCCAAAGGGGCAAAGAACCAAAAAGACGAATACTTTGATGCAAAAAGTTCAGCCAAAGAGATAAAAATCAAGAAAAAAACAGAGCAAGCATACATATATTTCGGCGCACCCGCAAATATCAAAGCCGCCGACAAAGACGCATACAAGGCAAGGCTTGCGGGCTTTATTCTAGGCTCAAGCGGTTTCGGAAGTCGCCTTATGGAGATAATCAGGGTAAAAAACGGGCTTGCGTACTCTGCGTACGGCAGGTTCAATCTATCAAAAACGCACTCGTATTTTAGTGGATACCTGCAAACAAAGCCGCAAAACGAAGAAAAGGCAAAAGAACTTGTCAAAAAAATTATAGAGGAATTTGTAAAGGATGGGGCTACCCAAAAAGAGCTTGACGGAGCAAAAAACTTCATACTAGGAAGCGAACCGCTCAGAGCCGAAACATTGTCACAAAGGCTCTCAAGAAGCTTTAATGAGTTTTATTTGGGGCAGAAACTAGGATATCACAAAGAAGAGCTGGAGCTAATCAAAAATACCACCCTAAAAGAGCTAAACGATTTTATCAAATCGCATCCGGAGATCACAAACTTAACAGTATCCGTAGTTACAAAATAGATGTTTTTTGAGCGTGCGGACGAGGAGAAGATAAAAAAACTAGGCATCCTATCTCTCCTCGACCTTGCCCTGCATATACCCCAAAAATACGAGGATTTCACCCTTGGCAAACCTCTAGCTGATAACGAATTTTGCGCGATAGAGTGTGAGGTGATAGGCAAACAATGGACGCCGAAAACCCTGCAATTTGACCTGACCCTCCCATCATACGGCGGGAAACACCTAAAAGCGGTCTTTTTCTCCCCAAAAAGATATCAGCAAAACATTTTTTCAGTAGGTGAAAAGCTTTATCTTTACGGCAAAGTATCACTCTTCCCACTTCCGTCAATCATCCACCCAAAAAAAATAACCGCGATAGGTGAAATAAACAAAATCTATACGGCGGGGGCGCAAAACAAAACCTACAAACTTCTGGCCGAAAAATACATCACAAAAGAGGCTTTGACGGATGAGGGGTTAGACGTCAAAACCGCAGAGGATATACTCTCCCTGCACTTTCCAAAAAATATATCACAGCTTTACGAAAACGGCTCTTTAAAGCCCCAGGTATTGGATAGCCTCAAAAAAGCGGAGATATTCGCCTATCTAAAACTCCTCGCCACAAAAAAAACAGAGCTTCCAGCAGAGGCTATCAAGCCCGCAAATGAAAACGAGTTTTTAAAGCAACTCCCCTTCGCCCCGACAAACGACCAAATAGCGGCTATAAAAGCTTGTAAAGAGGACATCCAAAAAAACATACAGGCAAAAAGGGTGATAGTAGGCGATGTGGGTTGCGGCAAAACTACAGTCATACTAGCTCTAGCCTTTATGAACAAGGGCGGCAAGACGGTGGTACTAGCGCCTACCTCGATACTCGCAAACCAGATATACGAAGAGGCGGTAAAGTATCTGCCTATGCGAAGCATACTGGTCACCGGGGCAAGTCGTGCAAAAGACACTGAGATAGCGGCGGCAGATTTTATCGTCGGGACGCACGCACTTCTTTATAAAAAACTCCCAAAATGCGAAATCCTAGTGGTGGACGAACAGCATAGATTTGGGACAAACCAAAGACACCTCATATCAAAGCTAGTCAGCGACGGGGCATTGCGGCCGCACTACTTCCAGTTTTCCGCCACGCCGATACCGAGAACTCAAGCTCTCATAGAGGCGACCATAGCCGACATCACAATGATAAAAGAGATGCCGATACAAAAAGATATTCAGACTCACATCATCTCAAAAGAGGGGTTCAAAGAGCTTTTTGCGCATATCAAATCAGAGGTAGAAAGGGGTTTTCAGGCGGCGGTCATCTATCCGCTAGTCGAAAAGAGCGACACCGCCTCATATATGTCTCTTGAGGAGGCGGAGGATTTTTGGCGCAAGCACTTTAAGAAGGTATTTGTCACGCACGGCAAAGACGGTGCAAAAGAAGATGTGTTCCGTGAGTTCAAAGAGGGTGGTGAACTCATCATCTCAACCACGGTAATGGAGGTCGGTATCAGCCTCCCAAAGCTCTCTACAATAGTCATCGTAGGCGCTGAAAAACTAGGACTTGCGAGCCTACATCAGCTAAGAGGCAGAGTCGCCAGAAACACACCGAAAGGATGGTGCTATCTATATACAAAAGACGCCGCCAATGAAAGGCTAAAAAAATTTGCCGCTACAAAAAGCGGTTTTGACATTGCGGAGCTGGATCTACAATACAGAGATTCCGGCGACCTACTTACAGGGAGGGAGCAAAGCGGGCGACAGTTTCGGTGGTTTAATATCAAAACGGACGAAAAAATAGCGAGAGAGGCTAGAGGGCTTTTGTCGGATTTTTTAATGCGCGGGGCTGTAAAATAAGGTATGCTTAAAAAACTGACCTTACTTGCGCTTTTGACGCCCTTATTGTTTGCCGTAGACATCGAGGTCAAGCTCGGTAAAAGTAAAAACGATAAATACTCTGTTTTAAACTTAGAAAGTGCAGAGCCTTTTGTATGCTTCAAAAACGAAGCCGACGAAGCGCCGAAAAATAGCTACATATGTGAGTTTTCCACCCCACCCAAAGTAGCATTCAAAGGATTTGAAAGCGAATTTTTTAACGTCAAGCCTTATGTGGACGGTAAATACAAGCTCGCCATAACCTCTAAAACAAAATCAGAAATATTTTCACAAAACTTTGACCCAAAAGGGCAATACGAAAAAAAAGCTGGACTTGAAAAAAGGGCGAAAAAGTTTGTCATAGTAGCCTATGAAAAAGAACTTAAATTCGTAACGCCAAAGAGAAATCCTGGGCTTAATTTTCCCGTATCTGTCGGAGGTGACCCGTATGTGTACGTCAAAACTCTAGATATCGACGGATTGCCGATAAATGATACGAACTCACTGCAAGATATAGCCGAATTCAATGCGGTCAAAAAAATGTATGAAAAAGGCGATTACAAAAGCGCTCAAACATTTGCCGAAAAAGCCCAAAAAAGCTACCCGAAATCTATATTTTTCTCTGAGTATGAGTTAATCCGCATAAAATCGTTAGTAGCAATGGGCGGAGCCACCAATAATACCGCTGCGATAGAGCTAGGCAGAAACTGGCTCAAAAACTTTCCGGCAGATGAAAAAGCGCCTGAAGTATTACTAGCCATAATGAATGCATATGCACATAACCAAGATTTCAAAAATGCGGACTACTATTTCGAGAGGATATCAAACGACTATTCTTTTAGCGAGTTATCAAAGCAGGCCATGATAGATTACGGCGATTCCCTTAGGTTTTCAAATGGTAAAAGAGCTATTGATTTATACAAAAGAGCTCTTTTTGAAACCAAAAATATAGAAACGGCCTCGTTAGCTGCGTTTAAAGCTGCCGACACCTATCTCTCTATGGGCGACACCGATAATGCAAAAGAATACTACGGCAAAATCCTCAAAGGCAATATGGGTTTTATAACAAAAGACCCGGAAAAAGCTTACGCATTTGCCAAAAAGCTAGCCGGAGCGTTTATATTTAGTCAGGCGATAGAGGTAGGGGAAACCACATTGCCAAAGCTAAACAAAAAAAGCGAAAGCTATGAAGCACTCCTTGGCGATTTGGGCGATTGGGCGGCCGCACTCGGCGACAGCGAAAAAGCAAAAGCCAATTATAAACGATATCTATCCGAATACCCAAAAGGGAGATTTTCCCATTTAATCGAAGCAAAACTTGACAAACTCAATTTCGGCACAAAACAGGATATGGGAACGGAAGACCTACTAAAAATAGCCTCCAAATATCCAAAAGAGCAAGTTGGGCAAAAAGCTCTCGTAAAAGCCATGAAATCGTTAATTGCGGCCAAAAGATACGCCGATGTGCTAGATATGGAGCCAAAAACGGCCGGTCTACCTAAAGACTTGGCAAGCGAAGCAAGCGGGTACGTAATAAAGAGCGAGAAAGAGCTATTTGCGGCAAAACTATCTTCAAACGAGTGCAAAGATGCCTTATTGCTACTATCCAAAAAGAGGATAACTCCTTTGTCTAGCGAAGAGCCAAAACTGTTTGACTGTTATATGGCTGTAGGCGAGATGCAAAAAGCATATGAACTGGCGAAAAAAAATCTAGTAGTAAAAGATTTGTCCGCCAAACTCCCTTGGCTATACAAGTTTGAACAATCTGCACTAAGAAGCGGCAAAACAAGAGACGCATACGGTGCATCCAAAGACATCATAGCGCTCTCCAAAATATACAAAACGGATGCGTATAGCCCTGTGGCTTTTGATGCGGCGGCGCTAGCCCTAGAATTTAAAGACCCGAATCTAATGGCTGACGCAATAGCCACCATAGAAGCAAAACACCCAAGAGATCCAAAAAGCATTACAGCATACAAAAACGCCGTCAGATACGCAATCAGCAGAAATGATATGCTTGCTAATCTCAAATATTCCGAAAAGCTATACAACCTCCAAAACCAGATTAAAGTTTTTGTGGAGAGCCCTTGGATAGAGTTTAACTATGCGGCGGCGCTCTCAAAAGGCGGCAACCACAAAAAAGCGGCGTCCGTACTGCAAAGCGCTTTGACGCATAAAATATCCGATAACGACAGAGCTAGAGCGTTGTTTGAGATATCATCCAATCACACAGCTTCAGGCGACAAAGCCGGAGCCAAAAAAGCGGTCGAAGAGTGCGTAAAAATCAAGACAGACTCCTCTTGGAGAAGGCTCTGCAAAGACTCACTTGATATCCTAAAATAGTTTTTGCAGCTCACCATATACATCGTCTTTTACCCCGCGGAATGTTGCGGATAGCTGTGTTTTATTGAATGTCGATTGTCTTTTTGCAAGTTGCGAGGTGTGGATATTTATCAGCTCTTCGCATCCCTGCCTGCTTATGTTGCCGTCAATATAGGCGAGTGTCTCTTTGAGGCCTATCGAGCCTATCGGTTTCGTATCTCTACCGTATCTAGAAGCTAGATATTCGGCCTCTTCTACTATCCCGAGCTCAAACATCTTTGCAGTCCTAAGCGCTATTCTCTCTCTCAAAATATCCCTGTCGACGATTATTTCATATACCTTTAGCCCATCGGCTACAGCTTTTTTCGGCAATGATGCAAACAGCTCGCTAGGCGGTCTTTTGAACTCGAAAAACATCTCAAGACCCCTACCTATCCGATATCTGTCAGAATTTTTTATGTTGGCAGCATAGCCCTGATCTATCGATGCAAGATATTTATAAGCCTCTATTGTGTTTCTAGATACCGCTTCGTTGGCTTTTTGTCTGGATACATCGGAGATTGGAGGCATGTCCGTTAGGCCGTCCATCATTGCTTTGAGATAAAAAGAGCTCCCCCCGACTATAACCAAATTTTTGCCATGCTTTAATGCTTCGGCCTTGGCTTTTTCGTACTCATCCATAAACATAGCGGCATTAAATGCTTCATCCGGATATATCACGTCAATTCCAAAATGCCGCACACACAATAATTCATTTTTTGAAGGTTTTGCACTGGCTATATCGACCTCTTTGTAAACCGAGAGCGAGTCCAAAGAGAGTATGTATGCGCCGTACTTTTGGGCTATATTAATCGCCACTTCGCTTTTGCCTGAAGCCGTTGGCCCTATTATCGCTACTTCTATCATTTTGAAATCTTATCAAAAAGCCCTTTTTGGTTAAAATTGAAACCAAAAAACAAATCCAAAAGGGCCGACCATTTTTACCAAGTTAAAACACTTCTCGGAACTAGTGATGTTATCGCATACCGTATTTTCACTACCGTTTATACTTATCGCCATGATAGTTGCTTCAAAGGGCTTTCCTCCGATATATTTATTGATTTTGGGCATTATGGCTGCTTTTTTTGCCAGAACGTTTGCGATGGGGGTCAATAGATTTGCCGATAGAAAATTTGATGCAAAAAATCCCCGTACAGCCTCAAGGCCAAGCGTAGACGGCAGGGTATCGGCTACTATGCAGCTGGTAGTAATAACGGCTTGCGCCGTCGGATTCATAGCGGTATCTTTCGCCATCAACGAGCTTGCATTTGCTCTATCTTTCGCATTTTTGCCGATTTTGGCAGCTTACTCATATTTCAAACGTTTCTCATCTGCGGCGCATCTGGTACTCGGATTATCTCTTGCTCTAGCCCCTATAGCCGGAGAGATAGCGGTGAGCGAAAGCGTATCGGCCTGGAGTATACTACTCGCACTTGGGGTATTGTTTTGGGTAGCCGGATTTGATATTTTTTACGCCCTTCAGGATATGGAATTTGACAAGAAAGAGGGGCTGTATTCCATCCCTTCCGTTTTCGGCGAAAAAGCATCGCTCAATTTTGCCGCTGCTTTTCATACTCTAACCGTTCTCTTTTGGTTTTTGTTTATAGGATATGCCAATTTATCCATGATATCGATGTCGGCAGTTGCCGTAGCGGCAGTGTTGCTCGGATATGAACATTTTTTGGTACGTCGTGACAGCAGCGCAATCAATAAAGCGTTTTTCACGGTTAACGGATATCTCGGAATACTATTTTTTGCCCTTGTCGGGGTGGATATTTGGATACATCAATGAAATTAGTAAGAACCACAGCCACAATAAGCTACGAAGAGGCAAACGATCGCCTGGGTGAATTTGAGAGAGAGTTCGAATCTTTCAGCTCCACCGATACAAACCCGGTAGATGACTTCATCCAAAAGATGAAAGCTAAAGAGGGAAAGAATGCGCCGGACGAAATGACTATAATGCTCATTGCGGAGCTACACAAAAAAATAGACGACCTGACAAAAATAGTAAAAGGGGAGACTGAAAGCTTTATACCCCTATCGTACAACACACAGCTCAATTTTGCTTGGTTTGATACGATAAAACTAGACAATCTAAAACAGGGTCAGCTATACTACGCAAGGATAAATTTGCCGCTGTTTCGCTCAAGGCAAATACCTTTTTTCTTTGAAGCGACAGATAGTGAATATGCGACAATAGTCAAGATGTGGCCTAAAGATAAGGCTGATTTTGATGGATATTTGGCTTCGAAAGATAGAGAAGAGATAGCAAGGGATAAGGCTTTTAAATGATGGATTTAATACTTGTAGCTCTCATCAGCATAGCGGTTTTTTTCCTTTTCATATTTGTCTATATCAGAGAGAGTGCTATAAATAAAAAGCTAAAGCTATATGAAAAAACATTCGACCTTATAAACCAAAACCTCCACAGGCTCGAAAAAGAGGTAAAAGCCAAAAGCGTCACCGCAAAAGAGGGTGGAATGTCTGTTAGTGAACTGGAGGAATTTTCGGAAGTCAGTCGGGTAATCATAGACAAATTTCACGAACTTCAAAAGGATAATCTGGAGTTCAAAGAGAGCCTCGTGGAGAAGTATCTTGATCTGGAAAACAAGATGAAGCCCCTCACCTCCGTCACACCAAGCTCTACCGGGTTAGATGAGAATAAAATAGTATCCCTATTTTCAAACGGTTTTTCAATAGAAGAGATAGCCAAACAACTTCGTATCGGCACTGGCGAAGTAGAATTCGTACTCAAACTTCACGATATAAAATAGGCTACTGCGCCATTATTACATCCATTGGATTTATCAGCACGTCCTCCTTTGTTATTTCAAACGTTAGCTCCCTGTCCACCCTGCCGACTACCGCACCTTGTTCTATCCTTTTGCCAGCCTGCACAGTCGGGGCTATTTTTGTCAGGTGGGCGTAGATTGAGTGCAGATTGCCCTCGTGCTGCACTATGACCACATTGCCCAAAGCCGCCACAGACTTGGCAAATACCACTTTCCCATCCATGATATTTTTGACCATAACATCTTGAGAGTTTGAACGAAGCGTTACCGAGTCGTTATGTATCCGTATCTTGTATATAGGATCGATATAGGGACCAAACTGTTTTACAACCTTAAAGCTCTCAAGAGGACCAGGCACTTTACGCCCGGTATATCTAGCCGACTTTGTAGCTTGATACGAAGAGCCCATCATTTTAACGTCGTCATTTAGCTGTACGTCGTCTATATTTATATCACTAGGCTGTTTTTGTGCAGCGGCAGTCTTTGGCGCAGCTTTTGGCTTGGCTTTTGCCGCCTCCGCAAGTCTTTGGCGCTTGAGTATGTTGAGCTGTTCTAGAGTAGCCCTGGCTTGTTGCTGCTCTTTTGCAAGTTTTTCAAGTCTAGCCTTGTAATTTTCGACTTGCCTTTGAATTTTGGCGATAGTCCGCACCCTCTCCTCTTTTGTTTGGGCAAGCTTTAGTTTTTTTTGTTCAAGTGCGCTCATTGAGTTTTTAATGTGTTTTATCTTTGTCTCCAGCTCGGCTATCATCCTTTGCCTTACCATATATTCGGCTTTGAGTTTGGCGACATATCCGGATACGGCTTTAGTCAAAGTCTTTGAAAGCTGCGCCCTGACTATATCCTCTTCGCCGGAAGGCTGTGTACCTTCAAGCACAAGCGAGGCAGAAAGGTCTTTCGCCAATATCGCTATTAGCTTTTTTTCAAGTTCCGCCTTTTCATTTTCAAGCTTCTTTTTTTGCTCCTCTATTCTGCCCACTTCTACTGTTTTTTGCTGATGCTCTACTCCTAGCTTCGCAACATCCGCTTCAAGGCTTACTATTTGGGCGTCAAGACTTTTTATCTTATTTTGCTCTTCAATAATATCTTTTGCGGCTTCGTCTATAGAGCTAGATAACTTGCTGTATTCTTTTCCTTTTTGCGCTATCTGCGACTGCATTTTTTTGATATCTTTATCTATGGCGACCGTAGACGTAGGGGCGGCAAAAGCAATAGCGCAAGCCGAAAACCAAAAAAACGTCAACCTCAACTATCAAGCCTTCTAAAAGCAATCATTGAAACGGCAAAAAGCGATACGCCAAGCGATAGTCCACCGAGGTGCAAAATGCTCTCTTGTATATTAAAAGATATGTTGCCGTCAAGCCCTATGCTTTTTAGATACAAAGCTGTTTCCGGCGATATCGATAGGAAGTAAAAACCCCCAACGGTAATCGCAACCGCAAAGAAAGAGTCCACTATTGCCATCTTGATAAGAACTACGCTCCTCATCCATACGGGAGCACCGAATATCGCCATTATCTGCATCCTAGAGATATGTTCAAACCTCCACACCTCCATAGATTTCACAAAAAGAAGGATATTAAACACTAATACTATTGCCAAATATGCAACAACCCCCGATTTAAAAGCATCCAAAAGATTTGATATAGAATTTTGAGTTCTGGCAAAACTTTCGACTTTAATAACGCCGTGAAGCGATTTGATGGAATGGGTAATAGATTTTAGCTCTTCTTTTGTCGGATAAGTCTTTAACTTTATCCTATAAAAAGAGGGGAGCGAGGTCTGAAGTTGTTGGTATACTTCAGGAGCGAGGTCGTTACTAAAACCGGCAAAAAAAGGCTTTGCATCTATCTCCTCGGCGCTTGCAACAAGATATGAGCTTTTTTTGAAGCTGTGCTCCTCTATTTTTTGCGCCGATACGGCTACTATCGAATATTCATTTGCAAGCTTTTTCTCATACGAGACGGTAAGCTCGCCTATCGTAATGTAAAGCTGATAGCTAAAAAGCAAAGCTACCAAGGAAAATATCAGCGTTATATGGCTTTTAAGGTATTTCATGGATAGTTCCATTTTCGATATGAAGGGTTTTATACGGAAGCTCAAATCGACTAGGTATATGGTGCGTAGCTATCAATACGGTTATTCCGCAAGAGTGTGCAGTCTTTAGAAGCTCCATAACAACCTCCGATGAATACTCATCTAGGTTTCCAGTAGGCTCGTCGGCTACTATTATAAGCGGACTATGGACAAGCGCTCTGGCCACCGCCGCCCTTTGCTGCTCACCACCCGATAGCTCATCCGGGTAATCTTCGGCTTTATGTGTAAGCTTGACGTGACTAAGTAGCTTTGAGGTCTGCTGCTCACATATGTCAGCACCGTATCCGGCTATGATAAGCGGAAGCATCACGTTTTTTTTGATATTCCACTCCTCTATCAGCTTGTAGTCTTGAAACACGAGTCCCATTTTGCGCCTGAGATTTGTCAGTTTGCCGCTGCCGGCTCTGAGCATATTGACTCCCGCAACCTCAAGCACACCGCTTCTAGGCCTAATGCCGCCGTATAATGACTTGATAAGCGTGGTTTTACCGCTGCCACTTGGGCCGGTCAAAAATACGAATTCACCTTTGCCGATTGAGAAGTTGCCGTTGTTTATGACGGATTCTTGCTTTTTGTAGCCAAGTACCAGATTTTGCGCGTTAACTATTTTTTCCATACAAAAACTCTTTTATAATTCTATGCGCCGCGATACTGCCCTCGGCACAAAGCGGGGCAAACGGATAATATGACACTTTGCCGCCTATTGATACGATATATCTACTATCCGGCCTAGTGCTATCGCCAAATGTCACTTTTAATGCGAAGTTACCGCTTTTTGAAAAAAGTAAATCGTCAAAGCTTACCAAAATGCCGTTACTAATCATAGCTTCTTTGGGTAGATTTTTTAAAATATCAGTATCAACAATCCCCTCAAAAGAGAAATCCGCCTCTTTTTTTTGCGATGCATCACTTTTTTCTGGATAAAACCTCATCTCAAAAATGTCTTTCCCTTTCCGTAGCCACCTATCTTCATACTTACTGACTATCTCGGCGGGCTCGTTTTTTTTGACCTCAAGCCTTGATTTTGGGAGGCTCATCGCTTCGCAAAACGAATACTCGAAGTAATCCCTATCATCGCTACGCAGTTCTACAAAACCGCCATCTTTTAGCGCAGCCGAGCAGCTCCTCAAAAACTTCTCGGATATCACACGTCTAGTCGGACTATCAGGCCAAGGGACAGGAAAGTGGACATAGACCTCGCTGAGGGAACCCTCCTTCATCGTCTCAATCAACAGCCTTGCGTCAAAATCTACCAAATATACATTATCTATCCCCTCTAGCTCGCACCGCCTACGAACCTGTTCAATAGAGGGCTTATATATCTCTATACCTATAAATTTTTTATTTGGCTCCTCTTTCGCACGGTACAACAAATGCCTGCCGCTACCAAAGCCGACTTCCACCGCAACATCCGAGTCAAAAAACTCCGGATGCGAGCAAAAATAGAGAGGATCAAGAAGTTTGTCTGATTTTGGTTTTATCTTTTTTTGTTCAAGATTTGACGATACGATATTACCGCAAAAGGCGTCGCAAAAGGCGGCTATAGCCCCTTTTGTGGTATTGAGATCTGATGGTCTCGTATTTTTGTCGGGCTTGACAAGATATGCGTCACCTTTTTGACGGACGGAGAGCGCAAAGCTAAATCCGTCAAGCTCCACAAAAGCAAGTGAGTAACGTCTGCTCTCAAAAAAATCTACCAGCTTCATATCGCCCACTTGTGCGGCGGCAATCTCACCCTTGATACTATCTACAAAAGCGTGAGGCAATCAAAGCCCCTTTGGAACAAACAGCTCCACTTCATCGCTCGGCTTGCTTACTATACCGTCTCTATCTACGGCCTCTATATAATATTGGTATTTTTGTCCGAGATCTACGTCTTTATCTTCAAAATTGAAGCCTTTAATGTCTGTAAAAGTAATGCTTTGCTTATTTAAAAAGCTTCCCCATTTTTTGGTTATTTTAAACGTCACAGGCTCTTTTTCATTTGTAGTCCAGGCTAGGTGAACCCTGTTTTCCTTGATTGTGGCAAGCGTAAACGTAGGGGTAAGCGGCTTAGGTCTAGTCACGCCGGTGGCTGAAAGCTCAAACGGGCTCTCAAGACCGTCTTTATCAACTACCGAAACCTTGTAATATCTCACTTCGCCGTCACCGTCTATCTTATCCAAAAACTTTTTCTCAACCCCGGTATAAACGACTCCATATTTTGAATCAGGCTTATCTGCTCTATATAGATTGAATTTATCAAAATCTTTTTGCTCGGGGGCATCCCAGCTTACCGCTATTTGTTTTGGCAGGTCTTTTGTCGCAAATATCGAAGTAGCCGCAAGAGGGAGTTTTTTGGTCGTTACGGTCACTGTCTCGCTAGGTTTTGAGTATGAGCCGTCAAACGTCTTTGCTATTACCCTATAATGATACGTTTTGCCGCTTTGTACCTTGGTATCTATGTATTCGGCCATCAATCTAGGGGATACATTTGCTATATCGTCCCAATTTTTATCATTTTCTCCGCTTTTTTGGATGACATATTCAACAACATCGGGACTTACGTGAGGTCTCCAGATGATTTTAGCCCGCTCAGGTAGATTGCTTATCGCCGCTATAAAGCTAATAGGCTCCATTACAGGGGCTGTTTTTACGCTAACTACGGTAGTTGCATCAGACTCTACTCCATCTTTTGTGAAAGAGGAAAATCTATATGAATAGCTTGTATCGACCTTGAGCCCCGTATCGGCATAATGAGAGGTAAATCTATCTTTCACTGTAGCTATAAGCTCCGAACCGCCGCCTTCCGTGCCTCTATAAATCTTGTATCCTTCTATCGACGGATTTGCAGTGTATTCCCATTCAAAGCCTATAGATGTCCTATCGCTAATTGTTCTGACGTTTGTCGGCTTCGGTAGATTAGGGTCTATTTTTGGTCTATCTAGCAAAGAATCTTTGTTTGCGCAACCGCTAACAAGAAGTGTCAAAAAGAGAGCAGATAAAGCCTTGCTCCAATATCTCATCGCTATTCTCCTTGGTAAAAAGTCTGTTGAAAAGGGTAGTAAAGTCGCTAGGCGCGGTATCAAAAAAACTCACTTTTTCTTTTGTAATCGGATGAAAAAAGTACAAAACTGCCGCATGAAGCATTACCCTGCTTGCCTCTATCTTAGCATTTTGGCTTTTAAAACCGTATAAAGCGTCCCCCATTATATGCCGTCCGATATGGGCCAAATGCGCTCTTATCTGGTGAGTTCTCCCTGTAAAAAGCTTGGCCGCAATAAGTTCAAATTTACCGTTATCCGAAAGCGTTATTTTTTTGAATGCGCTTTTGGCCTCCCTCCCCTCTTTTTGTACCGACATTTTGATGCGATTTTTTGGGTTTCTGGCTATTTTGGCGTCCACGATTACATCTTCTTTAAGCGGCGGTTCTATGACGGCAACATAGTATCTTCCCGCACTCTTATCTTTAAACTGAGCCTTTAGTCCATCGGCCGCAACCTCTGTTTTGGCAACAACCATAAGTCCAGAAGTCTCACGGTCAAGCCTATGCACTATCCCCTCTCTATCCTTGTCGTCAGATGGGGCTAGCTGATATCCGTTTTGCTTTAGCCAATCGACAAGCGTAGATTCCCTCGTGCCGCTCCCCTCATGAACCGTAAGACCGGAAGGCTTCGAAACGACAAGTATCGAATCGTCTTCAAAAATTATCTTTGGAACAAGCGTTGACTCTATAACCGTCTTTTTGAAAAAATCTTCATACTCTCGTATTTCGACGGTATCGCCTACGGACGGCTCATAAGATGCTTTTTGCACCACTCTTCCGCGGACACTACAAAATCCCTCTTCTACGATTTGTTTTGCTTCTTTTCTGGATATATTCAAGGTTGCCGCCAAAAGCGTATCCAAACGATCTTTGGACTCTATTTGCAGGGTTTTTAAAATTGGGGTTTTCATTTGTGTATATTAGGCAAAATTGGCTAAAATCGGCGCAATGATACAGATAGACAGACGGATAATCACCCATTTTGACTTTTTTATACCGCTCATAATATTTCCGATAGCGTTATTTTCACTATATCTAATCAGTGAAATCAACAGCTCGCTTGCGGCAAAAGAGATAGCCTATATAATCATAGGCGCCGGAGTATTTCTCGCTTTTTCCGTGATACCTATACGTAAACTTACATGGTTGATTCCGATAATCTACTGGATAGATATCATGCTACTGATATCGGTCAAGTTTTTCGGCGTATCTATTTTGGGCGCCAAGAGATGGCTTGAAATACCTTTTACCACAATAACCATACAACCGTCGGAAATCATAAAACCGGCACTTTTGTTAATGCTTGCCTATATCATCCAAAAAAACCCGCCTCCAGAAGAGGGATATGATCTCAAAACGTTTGCAAAAATATCAATGTACATCTTTTTGCCGTTTTTCCTTATCGCTATAGAGCCCGATCTCGGTAGTGCCAGCGTCGTTTTAATGCTCGGATTCGGGGTTCTTTTTTTGGTCGGGGTACAGTGGAGAATATGGGCCATTCTTATCGCCGGATTTTTGGCGGCATCTACGCTTTTGTATGAAGTTGGACTAAAGGATTATCAAAAACAAAGGGTTGAGGACTTTTTGGCCGAAAAGCCGAGTTATCATGTCCAACAATCAATAATAGCGATAGGTAGCGGAGGCTTTCTCGGGAAAGATAAAGAGGATGCAACGCAGGTTCAGCTCAAGTTCTTGCCTATTGCCACTACGGATTTTATTTTTGCATACCACGTAGAGCGATTTGGATTTTTTGGGGCCTTGGTGCTCATCTTTACCTATGCGCTTTTAACGCTTCATGTTTTAGGACTGCGGCAAAAATTTCGCAATGACCCTTTCGGTATGGTGTTTGCCAGCGGAATAGGCGTACTCATATTTGTCTATTCATCCATCAATATTGCCATGACTATAGGGCTAGCTCCGGTCGTAGGAATACCGCTTCCGATGTATAGCTACGGTGGTACGAGTTTTGTTACTTTTATGATTCTTTTTGGAATTTTAGAAAATCTACTTGCTTTTAGATTTAATTTTTTGTATAATTCCGTCTCTTTTTCAAAGCGGAAACGCTAAAAAAGCTCTTCACAAACGGGTTCTTAGCTCAGTTGGTTAGAGCAACCGGCTCATAACCGGTTGGTCAGAGGTTCGAGTCCTCTAGAACCCACCACTTTTATAAACTACATCAACAAAGTTTCACACTCTATAGCTATCGAGTTGTAGGCATCCAAAGCAATATCCATGTATGCACCGAAAGGTTCTATTTCCTCTAGCTCGCTTTCATACTCCGCCACATCCAAAGCTAAAATAGCCTCTTTCAGCTCAAGAATATCGCTTGTCTCTATCGCCCCCTTTGCATAAAGAGTTTTTAATATCTCAGGATTTTTGGACAAAGCTACGCCAATATCCACAATATCTCTTGTTTTGTTGTCTCTGCGCCTATAGATTATTTTCTTTGCAATAATATCTTCAACGCTTTCGACATAAATATCTCTACTAAAAAGTGATTTTGTCTTATCAACAAACGCCTCATTGACAAAATCCTGAGCGACCAAAATATCGACTTTGATTTTTTCTCTCGACAAAATCCTGATATGACTTGCCTGGTCGATGTATTGGGTCGGATTGAAGTTTTTGGAATCTTCAATCCAGTGTTTTGGGCTTAGATAGCCTATTATCTGCGGGTCTGTCACAAACAAATCTATATCAAAACTTCGCCTATGCTGAAAATAATAAATAGCCAGAGCCGTACCGCCGCCAAATCTAATCAGTGAATCGTCTTTGTTGGGCAGATTGTCAAAACAATCTTCGATAAAGCCGTTTAGAGCCTTTATCTGCTCCTTGTAGACCTCCTGTACATCAATGTCCACGCAAAACACTTTCTACTTTTGCTTTGGGGAGTTTGTAATAATCGGCAAAATACATTATTTCCTCTGTCGTTGCTTCCGTTTTGATTATTTTGAGTGCATACTTTTCAGTGGGCGTCTGCGGCGATTTGCCGGTTAGCAGCGCCTTTATCTGCCCTAACCTTAGGTGCTTTGACTTGTTACCGATAGAGCAGTTCACGGTAGATACCAGCATAACAGGCTTTGAAAGAGCCTTTTTGTCTGCAATAGCAACTAGCTTCGCCGCTTCTTCTAGTGGTATCGCCGATAACAAAAGCGCCAAATTATGCTTTCCGTGCCCTTGCTTTTTCCAATCATTGAATGTCGATGCCGGAATACCTAGCAACTGCTGAATGTCTTTTGTTTTCATCACAACATCCTTGAATCAAATTTATAAAATTATACGATTATCGGATTATTTTGTCAATTATCCTTTATTGAAATAGTCTTACTTATTTAAAGACATATAGAATAATAAAGAAGAAGTATAATTAAGTATTTTATGCAAAAAGGGAATTTAAGTGAAACTTTTTTTCAGAATTGTTGCTGTTTTGTTCATTTGTAGTGCCACAGTTTGGAGTGGAGATCCAACCGACGATTTACGTCAAGCCATGCGGCAGTATGATTTTGAAGCCGTCAAGCAGTCGATTGAAAAGGTGCAGATGTTAATGCTAAAGCCAAGAATGAATACTTCGGCGATACCCCATTGGGAAAGGCTAACTACAATAATAACGCCGAAATAGCAAAGCTACTTGTAGAAAAAGGTGTGATTGTTGATATTCCTTTAGGCAGACTTAACTCCAATATAGTTTTTATTAAGTTTCTTGCATCAAAACATGTAAGTCTTAATTCTGAACAAATAAGCAAACTACGCGAGGAATCTTCCATTCCAGCAACTGTATTTGCGGATAAAAATATTGAGTTGAACGCCGCAGAAAGCACAATTTCCAGCAAACAAATATCGTTCACTTTTACAAATAAGCTTCAAAAATTTGCCAGAGTTAGTGCGGTATCAATGTATCTTAATGGAAAAATTGTTGGTACGGCAGACATGGGTATTGAGCTACCCCCAAGTAGCACAACTATACAAACCTATAAACTGCCAATAACTACTGAAATGTTTAATACTTTAATTGCTGGCAAAAATCAAGTAGTGCCTATAAAATACGGTTTTGCTGTGAAATATACAGTTGATAATAAAAGTTAGACTCTCTATGTCAATAAAAACTCACAAATTACATTATGGTAACTATCAATATATACCTTATTACCACCAAGAAAGGCAATATTAAAAAGTGAACAAACCAATCATAGCCAAAGCCAGCCAATAAGGACAAGCCATCTCTTTTTGGCAAATTTTATCACTGCCACCTCTCCTGCTTTACATACACATCCTTACTGTCATTATGCATACTTAGTTCGCCGTCGCTTATATTGCACTGGAGTCTCATGGAGCGTTCACATATACTGTCTATGTCTTCGGCGTGAAGGTGTATGACGCTTAGGTTTTTGAATCTGCCGTATGCGCCGCTGTTTTGTTCCCACCATGCGGTCGCACTACCTAAGTTGTGGGTGTAGATGATGACCTTTTCGCTTCTGCCGCACGCTTTGCGAACTCTTTTTTCATCGGGTTGCCCTATGTCTATCCATAGTTTGATGTCGCCGCTGTAGTCCTTTTCCCATAGTGCAGGGTCGTCTTCGCCGTCTATTCCCGTTGTGATGATGAGTCTATCGCTTGCGTTTAGGGCAAATGCCGCTAGGCGGAGCATGAGGCGTTTGTCGGTCTCGGAGGGGTGTTTAGCAAGGGTCAGCTCGTGTGTTTCGTAGTAGTGTCTGTCCATATCGGAGATGTTTAGCTGTGCCTTGTGAATGATAGAGCCTGCCGCCATAACTACTCTTTTTCCCCGAGAAAGTTTAGGCTTATGAGAAAGATTTTTGTCCCATCCTCTAGTCCGAACATATTTCTAGCGATTACGCTCTTGGCTTTTCTATACTCGTCTGCGCCCAGTATCTGACTATTCCACTCCAAAATACCGTCCGCCCTTTTTGTGCTAAACTCCAGCTCTGCGGAGTATTGGTAGATAAATTTCGCCATTGTGTTCCTATTTTCAGTTATCTGTGGCACGATTATATCACTTTGCGGGCGAGCCCACCACGGCATAATTAAACATTAAATATACTTTTCTTATACAAAAAACAAACGGTAATGATGTGAACAAAAAATACTTTAAATTTTATATTCTCGTCTTCGCGGCTCTTTGCGGCGTATGGGCATTATATATATCGTTTCAAACGCCGCCGCCAAAAGATATTGTATTTGTCGGTAGCGCACCGCTATCTGGCCCCACTAAACATCTCGGAGTTGAATATTCAAACGGCATAGATACATATTTTAGATATGCGAACGAAAACGGGCTGCTGGGCAAGGACAGGGTATCACTTGACATCTATGACGACCAATATGAGCCGTTTTTAACAAAAGTGAACATAACAAAAGCAATTAAACAGCAAAACGTATACGGAGTACTTGGCGTCGTAGGCACGCCAACGGCCGAAGAGGCAATGAAAATAGCAATAAACGAAGGTATCCCTTTTTTGATGCCGCTTACCGGGGCGGAATTTTTATATGATGCCAATCATCTGACTTTCACTCTTAGACCGAGTTACAAACAAGAGGCCGCTACAATGGTCAAATATATGCTTGCGCACGATATCAAAAAAGTAGCAATTGTGTACCAAAACGACAGCTTCGGTCTAACAGCCCTTAACGCTTTTTCAAAATCGATTGCGGGGAGCGGAATAAAACTAGTCACGGAAGGGGTGTATAACAGAAATACGCTATCTATCAACTATGCACTAGGCGAAATCATCAAATACTCGCCGCAAGCCGTCATAATAGCCGGAACGCAAAAACCAACTGTTGAGCTAATAAAAAGAGCGGAAGACAATAAGCTTGAAACACTATTTTTCAATTTTTCATTCGGCGGATATGAGCCAATCTATGAAGAGGCTCGCAAAAAAAGGGTAAATCTAAATAAAATATTTATCACTCAAGTCGTTCCGCCGCTCATGACAAATGAAAACGAAGACACGAGGGCATTTAAGACGCTATACGCAAAATATCACCCCTCAAGTAAACCAAACTCCATAGCATTTGAAGGATTTTTGGCCGCAAAAACAGTGGTATCGGCGCTTGCAAAAGCAAGAAATTCACGTTCCGATTTCATCAAATCGCTATCGTCGATGCAAATAGAACTTGCAGGCAAAAAACTACTTTATGCCGAAAACGATCACGGAGGATTAAAAGATACTTATCTATTGAAACTCGGCGAAAACGGGGGCATCTTGGTAAATGAATAGAATTTCTGGCGCTGCAAGCTATCTATTGTCGCTATCAATCAGCAATAAAATAAGATTTTTGATTTTTATCATAGCCCTTGGGATGTTATTTATAGGTTTCATAGCCGGCTTGATGTTGTTTGGGATGAAAAACAGCTTTGACTCGACATTTAACAACAGGACGGTATCCATTTCCAAACTCCAAGCCATCAAGGACGTACACACCTTAAACATTATCAATACTTACAGGGATATACTAGAGCGCAACACAAACCTAGAAGACGCCAACGAAGTCGTAGAACTGCTTAAAAAAAACCTGATAATCAGATGGGATGAATATCTAACCGTACGAAAGAAAAAAGAAGAGCCGAGTATATTTGAGATAATCAACGACGCAATCTTGCATCTAACTTCTATAGAGATACAAAATACGGTTGTCATAGATGAAGATAACGTCAATGATAAGATTTCGGCAAATATCAAAAAACTGGAATTTCAGCTCGGCGTCATAAGTTACCTTTTGGAAAACGATATGCCGGACGAAGCAAAGCACTGCATCAAAGCCAATCTATTTCCGGTAGTAGATTCCACGAATATATATCTTGAGCAGCTAATCAACTTTCATATGCAAAAAGCGATGTTTGAAAAAGAGAAAGCGGATAGGCTTTTCGGGCTGGCTATCATGATAGTGGCTGGGCTACTGGTATTAGTGCTCGTCATCTCGATATTGCTAGCAAATCTGATACTCGGAAATATCAAAACCCTTCATAGTTCGCTCGAAGAAAAAGTAAACGAAAAAACAAAAGAGCTTACAGACCTCAATCTCTCTCTTGAGCGTAAAATAGATGAAGAGATAAAAAAGAGCAGACTCAAAGACGAGATGCTCCATCAGCAAACAAAACTCGCCTCAATGGGCGAAATGATAGCAAATATAGCCCACCAATGGCGGCAGCCTCTAAATGCGCTTACGATTTTGATTCAAAGTTTTGAGACAAAAAGTATGGCAAACAAGCTAACTAAAGAGTTTATAGCAAAACAGGTCGAAGAGGGATTGGCTCTAGCTACCAGCATGTCGGACACGATAGAATCTTTTAGGAGCTTCTTAAAGCCAAACAAAAACAAAGAGACGTTCACCGTAAGCGAAGCCCTCAACAACGCGGGCTTCTTGGTCGACGGACTTCTCAGCGCCTCAAACAGCTCTCTTACACTCTCGATAGAAAACGACATACAAGTCGTAGGATTCAAAAACAGCCTAATACAGGTAATAGTAAACATCCTTAACAACGCTATAGACTCGCTATCGGCGCAAGAACAAGATAAAAGAATCATTTTTGTAAAAGCAACCGCAAAAAACTCTTTTGCAACTATAAGAATCATAGATAACGGCGGCGGAATAGATAAAGATATAATAGGGAGACTTTTTGAGCCCTATTTCACGACAAAGCACCAAATGAGCGGAACAGGAATAGGACTTTATATGAGCAAAAAGCTTATTGAGGAGCATTTTGGCGGGACGATAATGGCCAAAAATATAAAATTAAATTTTGATAAAAACAAATATAATTGTGCAATGTTTAAAATAACGATACCAACTAGCCACGAGGTGAAAGATTTTGTATAACGACTTAAATAAATATTCGGCCTTAATCGTAGAAGACGAGAAGCAAGTACTCCGACAAATGCAAATAGCTATCGAAGATTTCATTGACAAAGTGTTTGTCGCAAAAAATGGGGAAGAGGCCGTAGAAATACTGCAAAACAACAAAATCAACATTCTCATCACAGATATATTGATGCCAAAAATGGGCGGTCTGGATTTAATCAGACACGTCAGAGACAATAACATTCCAGTAGATTCCATAATAGTAACCTCCGCCCACTCCGAGACAAATTATATGCTTGACGCTATCAGACTACGTGTTGACGGCTATCTGCTCAAGCCTATAAATACAAAAGAGATGTTGGAGCTTATACAAAAAACGATAATCGTAAGACAAAAAGATGAAGAGATTAGGGTAAAAGACAAGCTGATAGACGCCATAAGCACTTTTGTCGGCGGAAAAAAAATAGAAATAATCAGATATCTATTCGCAAACGCAAACGAAGAAAATATATTTAACGGATCATATGAAGACATTATGGCCAATCTCAATATCAGCAAGCCGACCGTCGTCTCAACTTTTAGGCAATTAATGGATGTCGGACTAATAAAAAAACTGAAAAACACCGTATATCAAATAAATATCTCCAACTAACACCTCAAAAGGAGGTCCGATGGGCCTTAAATATACGGCTTTGTGTTTATTGCTTGTCTCCTCGCTTTTTGCTTTCGAGTGCAATACCATAAAATATTCTACCGGCGAGAGCATAGAGGGAACCGTCCGCTATGAGGCGCAAGACAAGTTGTTCACCGTATCGATCCCGAAAGGATGGGGTAAGTCAGAATCAAGATTTGACTACTCACAAAAAGACGGCAACGTCACCGGCATAAGGCTAAAAGGCCCGCAAAATAGCCTTGGAGCAAGCACAAAAATATCCGTAATATATTATGAGTATGGCGGCTTTTTTAGCAACTATAAGGAGTACATAGAGCTAGTTCAGAGTTCGCCGACAAGGGAAAGCGTGCCGAAAAAAGAGCGCTACGAATATATAAAAATAGACGGCAAAAAAGCTATCGCATTTGAGATCAAAACCTTTGAGCTTATATTTGAACAATCCATCGACAAGCTTCCGGACACAGGCGCAGACTACAAATTCGTGCCGCCTTATAAAAAAGTTTCGATACTGGAAGAATATATCATAGTTCCGGCAAAGCATGGATTTTTTCGTATTGTGCTATGAAGCCCCGGTGGATATACGCAAAGAGTGCGCACCACTGTTTAAAAAAGTAATAAAATCGATACATTTCGAAAGCCATATTCCGTGGACTAAATAAGTTTTATTTGTTAAACTACTAAATTATTATAATGGAGATAGAGTATGGGTGATATGTCTATTTTTACCTGGCTTTTGGTGATGCTGATTTGGGCTATACCGCTAATTCTTTGGATATGGGCGATAATAGACATCATAAAATCCGACTTTAAAGACCAAACTATGAAAATAGTATGGTTGCTCGTCGTAATATTTTTATCACTCCTCGGCATGATATTGTATTTTGCAATCGGCAGAGGTATGAGAATCAAAAAAACAGAAACCGATCAATAAAAGGAGTTATTATGAAATACGTAGTTGTTAGCGCAATACTTGCCTGTTCACTTTTTGCGGCCGATGGAGCCGGAATATACGCAGCAAAATGTGCCATGTGTCACGGTGCAGACGGCAAAGACGCCGCAATAGCAGGAAAAGCTATAGCCGGTGCAGCAGATGCCGAAGCAAAAATCAAAGGATACAAAGCGGGTACAATAGGCGGGGCCAACAAAGCATCTATGCAGGCTTCTGTGGCAGACATGAGCGATGCCGACATCAAAACCGTATCGGCGTTCGTAAGCTCTCTTAAATAGCAAACAACAAGGGGGCAAAGCCTCCTTGAAAATCTTTATAGTAAAATATCTCCAAAAACACAAAGCCGCCCAATGATTGATAAAAAACTACTAGACCAGTTATCTACGGAAGACAAAAAACTGTTTCTTGATACTCTTGATACGCTAATCAACCAGACTTACGTGGTAGAAAACGAATACAAAGATCTAAAAGCCTCATATGAAGCGCTCCACAAAATACTTAGCGAGATTATAGAGTTTTTGCCGACGGCTATATGGGTGCTCGATGAGCAAGGGAAAATATTTTTGCAAAATTCGACCGCAAAGACACTCGGGCTAGACTACCGGACGTTTAAAAACAACGGTGAAGCAGAGATAGATGACCGCTCTTATCTTATCAAATCCGTTAAATTAGGGAACAAAACCATAGTTTCGGCAACAGACATAACAGAACAAAAAAGAACCCAAAGACTGGCCTCCATGGGACAAATGGCAGCACATCTAGCGCACGAGATTAGAAATCCGGTAGGTAGCGTGGCCATACTAGCATCAACACTTCAGGGGGTAGTAGCCGACAATATAAAGCCGGTGGTTACCGAGATAAAAAAATCAATCTGGAGAGTTGAGCGAATAATTAAAGCAACGCTACTTTTTACAAAAGGGGTTGCAATCAAAAAAAGTCCGTTTGGCCTCAAAAAACTAGAAGAGGAGATAAGGGCGTCAATAGGGTACTACTCATATTCCAAAGATATAGTATTTGATTTTTCTCTGCCGGATATAGATATTACCGGGGATTTGGAACTTATATCAATGGTAATGCAAAATCTTTTATTCAATGCTATAGATGCGATAGAGGAAGCAAAAGAGGAGAATGGTATCGTAGAGATATATATGGACGAAGATGAAGAGTTTTACAAACTAAAAGTAAAAGACAGCGGTGTGGAAGTGGCGGATAAAAGTATGCTTTTTGACCCTTTCAAGACCACAAAAACAAAAGGGAACGGACTTGGGCTAGCTCTCTCTCTTCAAATAGCTGCGGCACACGGGGGGAAGATAGAGATAGAGGAACCAAAGGCTTTCGTCCTCTCTATCTCAAAATCTATTTAGAATATTTTGTTTTAGAGCCCTCTACTAGATTTTTCACGGTAGCGGCTACGCTCTCACGCATGAACGGCTCAAGTTCTTTTTTGATTGCATCGGCATTGAAAGCCGGCTTGATCCATTTCTCTTCATCGTATTTATATTTTTTGGTTATCGTCTGATTTTTATCGGTTATCTCAACCGATATTCCCATTAATAATCTCAAATTTTTACCGGTCAGCTCATTTGTTACGTATTCCGCTTTTAGCATCGTAACCGTCATTAGGTATGAAAAATCGGCATTATTTTTGTCCGATACCGGGGCAAAACCGGCAGCCCTCATCTCTCTCTCAAAAGCGGTATTAAACCACGGAGCCAACTCCTGTACAGTAGTAATCACCGATTGCACTTCTCCGCTTTTGTTTTTGATTATGCCGACAGTATTCTTGTCCGCCCTCTCATCTTTTACCGCAAGTAAATGAGCCTTTGCAAACGCTTTTTCGCCCATGTATATCGAAGTAGGCTCTGAAAAACTAATACTTTCACCCTTAAAAGAACACCCGCAAAATACCAAAGCGGCAGAGGCTGCAAAAATAAACTGTTTATTCATTGTTGTTACCTTGAAAAATATTGATTAACAAGCTGAGAAATCTCTACCGGACTTGTCTTTGGCATAAAATGGTTAGCGCCGAGCGACAGGGCCATATTTCTATTTGAGTCGCCGCTCATCGACGAGTTAACCGCTATCGGAATATTTTGCAGGCTGGATTTGCTTTTTAGCTTTTTGATAACCTCAAAACCAGAAACTTCCGGCATTTCAAGGTCGGTTATAACAAGGCCGCATCTAGACATCTCGGCTTCATTTTCATCTATAAATTCAAGCAGTTTCTTCCCGTTTTCAAAAAACCTAGTGTTAACACCGAGTTTGTTTAGTATCTCTTTGAGTATTTTTGTGGCTACCACAGAATCCTCGGCAACCAATAAAAACTTGGATGTATCTATGACTCCGGTTTCAAGGGCGGTATTTCGCACCTCTTCGTCAAGGAAAGGAAATACCTCCGATACCATCTTTTCGATGTCTACTATCTGCACCAAAGAGCCGTCTATGTAATAAGTATGGTTGTTTATTTTTTTATTCGAATCTCTGCCCATGCTCATTGAAGGCATTATCTCATCCCAGCTTTTTGTAAGTATTCTGTCGGCTTTGTGGATTCTTATACCGACAAATACGCCAGAAAAATCGCAAAGCATCACCTGCGAGTTTTTCGGATCGAGTCCGCTGCGGCTCAAATCCACATGAAGTCCAGGCTCATAAGCAAACCATTTTTTTAGGTCAACCAAAGGAACCGTCATGTCACGAACGGTAATGAGCCCCTCCAATAACGAGTCGTTCTCATAGCCGACTAGAGTCGGTTGTTTGTCGTATCTGATAATTTCCTGCACTTTAAAAACATTGACCGCAAAAAGCTCCCCGCCCTCTTCCAGTCTGAAGCATAGATACTGCACTTCATTATTTTTGTGTAGTTCCGTCATCCTATCGATAGAGTTCATCTGACTAACCTAAACATAAATTTCTCTTAAAACACCAGTTTACATCATTTATGCTTTTTTTGTAGCGCAAAAATGCGTCTTTTGTTTTAAAACCTTAGTGTTATAATCACCCCTCAAACAAAAAATAATTAGGCTCTTTTTAAAAATGATGCAACTCTTTGACGAAGACGACGAACTATTCGGTGGAACTATTATCGGCAAGCTGGTAGATATACTCGGCAACGCAAATAAAAATCTAGTTGAACTCGAATTGGAGAGGCTGCTTACCAGAATGGCGGCAATGGAGATGATGCTAGAGGAAAAAGGGGTCAGCGAGGCAGAGATAAAAAGTTTCATCTTTGAAAATGCGGACAATCTAAGAGATATGTCAAACTCTCTTGCGCTCACGTTAACGGCGGATATAGTCACCCAAAATGAGTAAAATTTTTGCGCTTTTGTCTCTCCTGTTTTTGCCGCTTTTTGCGGCGGATGACGGCGCAATTTCATGGAACTATAAAAACGAAGTAACGCTTGCCAAAGACCAGTTGGCGAGATATGAGATAGCCATAGACAACAAGATATATACGCTTGACTTTAGATGGACTTTGTATGTCAATAAGGGTCTTGTAACGCTATATAAATACGGCGTGGAAAATCCTAAAAAGAAAATTTCTAGATTTCCATACCAAAACATACTATACAAAGACCACAAGTTAAATAGCTTCAAGATAGAGCTAAAAAACAGAGTTTCAAACGCTTTTTTAAAACCGTATGCGCTGGTAGTATTTAAAGAATTTGACGAAAAGACAAAAAAAGCGACGTTTGACGTGCTAATGAAGGACGACGCAAGACCCGTGCAGGCGGAGAGAGTTTTACCCAAGGCTGATTATGTGCTAGATAAAGTAACAAACGAAATAAACAAACTTGTAGACGCCATGGGCAACGATAGCGTCAAACAACTTTTTGCCCAAGTAAGCGGCGGGAAGATGCTTCGCCCTAGGCTAATGCTAAAAATCAGCGCCAATGAAAGAGTATGTGAGCTTGCAGCCGTAGTAGAGCTGATACACATAGCCTCGCTGCTCCATGATGACGTTATAGACGCTTCGCTTTTGCGGCGCAAAAAACCTACGGTAAATGCGACCGACGGCGACAGGGTGGCTGTAATGTTGGGTGATATACTATATTCAAAAGCATTTTCAAAACTTGTATCCTTCTCTCCAGAGATTGCCTACAAAGTCTCAAATGCAGTAACGCTTCTAAGTCTCGGCGAGCTAGAGGACGTAGAGATGTCAAAAGAGCTGAATACCGATGAAGATAAATACATAGAGATGCTATATAAAAAAACAGGCTCTCTCATCGAGGCTGCGGCAGTGTCTGCGGCGATGCTTGAAGGTATAGAGACTGCCGGGATAGAAGCATACGCTAAAAGCCTAGGGGTTGCTTTTCAGTTGATAGACGACTTGCTTGACATCACCGCAGATGAGGCGACGCTCGGCAAAAAGCCGTTTAGCGATTTTGCAGAGGGTAAAACAACGGTAGCGTATATGCACCTATACAAAAACGGCGGACAAGAGGCAAAAGAGTTTTTAAAAAGTATCTATAAGCAAGAGATAGACGAGACACAAAAGGGGAAACTCTTATCCTTGTTCGAACAATACGGCTCTTTGGAGTACTCTGTGGCTTTGGCGAAAAAAATAACCGAAGCGGGACTTGCAGCGTTGCAAAACTCAAACATAGACGACAACTTAAAAACAGAATTGGCACAAACGGCCAAAAGCCAGCTTTCTAGACTATTTTAAAGGCGACGGATGCACTATCTAACGGTAAGTTTTTCACACAAAAACAGCGACATAGCAGTCAGGGAAAAACTTGCGTTCAACGAAGAGGCAAAAGAACGCTCTCTAAAAATGCTAACGGATACTAAAGTCATATCCGAGGCCGTCATAATATCTACATGCAACAGGGTTGAGGTATTCGTAAGCACGAAAGATTCGGGCCTTGCTATCCCTTTTGTATTTGAGATGCTATCGGTGCATTCCGGACTAAGCGCAGACGAACTAGAGGGCAGAGCCGACGTATTCGAAAACGAAGGGGCGGTACATCACCTTTTTGCAGTCGCAAGCTCGCTTGATAGTATAGTCATAGGAGAGACGCAAATAGCCGGACAAATAAAAGAGGCTTTTAGATTTGCAAAAGAAAAAGGGTATGCGGGACACAAAATATCAAGGGTTATGCAGTATGCCTTTCGGTGTGCGGCGGAGGTGCGAAACCAGACCCAAATAGCCAAAAAACCGGTATCGGTTGCGAGTGTAGCCGTAGATAAGGCGAGAAAACTACTAGGTACGCTAGAAAACGAGTGTGCGGTAGTCGTCGGTACCGGCGAAATGGGTGCGCTGACCTGTAGATACCTATACGATGCGGGAGCAAAAGTAATATTAGTTAGCAGGACTCTTGAAAAAGCAAAAACAATGGCTGAAGAGTTTGGAGAAAATGCATCCGGAGCCGACTATTCACGCCTAAAAGAACTTGCGAATGCGCATAAACTATTGTTTTCTGCCACCGGCGCACCGCATCCAGTGCTTGAAGACTCGATTGTTGAAAAAAGAGACTTTAGACGAATATGGTTTGACATATCTGTTCCAAGGGATATCGAAATAGATGATAATCACGGGATAGAGGTGGTCACGGTTGATGACTTGCAGGACATAGTAGCCCAAAACCAAATGCTTCGGGCAGAAGAGGCAAGGGCTGCATATAGCCTTGTAGGCAGCTATACGATGGAATTTTTCAAGTGGATTAGCGCCCTTAGTGTAGATCCTATAATCAAGGAGCTAAGAGCAAAAGCGCAAGAGATAGCCGAAAAAGAGATTAAAAATGCTGTCAAAAAAGGGTTTATACCAAAAGAGCTTGAAGAAGAAGCCTCAAAACTTCTGCACAGCGCATTTAAAAAGTTTATGCATGAACCGACGGTAAACCTGAAGGCGATGGCCGATAATCCTAGACTTGACGGCATAGTAGAGGCGCTTAAATATCTTCACAACCTGGAAAGTGAAGCTATTGGAATCGGCAAATACGACGAAACAGATATGAGGGACGGGCAATGAAATTTTCACGAACACTGATAAATACGATAAAAGACTATAAAACAGATAGCGACGAGCAAGGGCTACGAAGTCAAGAGTATCTCACTAGAGGCGGCTTCGTCCTCCAAATAGCTAGCGGTATCTACGACTTTTTGCCGCTGGGCAAAATGATGCTTGACAACATCCAAAATATCATCAAAGAAGAGCTAAACAACGCCGGATGCGTAGAGGTAGACCTAGCTTTTGTATGCCCCGAAGAGCTATGGCAAAAATCCGGCAGAGCCGAAAAATACGGCAAAGAGCTTTTGAGATTTGATGATAGAAAAGGTCAGAAGTTTGTCCTATCTCCGACTTGCGAAGAGATGATGGTTGAGCTGGCAAAATCGAAGATAACAAGTTATCGACAGCTACCGATGAATATCTATCAGATAAAACTCAAATTTCGTGACGAAGTTCGTCCTAGATTTGGACTCTTGCGGGGTCGTGAATTTGTCATGAAAGACGGCTACTCTTTCCACGAAAGCGAAGAAGATATGTTGAGAGAGTTTCACCTGATGGAAGAGACTTACAAAAAGATATTTAAGCGCCTAGAGCTTGACTTCAAAGTCGTGGAAGCCGATAGCGGTGCGATAGGCGGCAGCGGAAGCAAGGAGTTTATGATACTAGCTAACGCCGGAGAGGATACTCTAGCCATCTGCAAATCTTGCGAATACGGCGCAAATGTCGAAGCGGCAAGGAGAAAACCGAAAAAAAGGGTAAGAGCGGACGTCGCAACACCTAGCGAAGTGTACACGCCAAACATCAAAAGCATAGCCGATTTGGCTGCGTTTTTTGGTACCGATGCAGGCAATTTCGTCAAAGCGGTAGTCAAAGAGGCGATATACGAAGACGGCTCACAAAACACTCCGGTCGTGTTTTTCATAGCCGGGGATGACGAACTGGAGGAGACAAAAGCCCTCAATGCCTGCGGCGCACTAGCCCTTGTAGACATAGACGAAGCCGGGTTAAAAGAGAGATATGCGGATAAAAACATCACTTTAGGCTTTGTAGGACTGGGCGTAGAGTGCGAATATTTCGTAGACTCTGAACTACTGGATAGAAACGACATGATAACTGGCGCAAACAAGGCTGATTACCACACAAAAGGGGTTAGCGTCAAAGCGCCGATAGAGAGAGTCAAAGACCTAGTCTTAGTGCAAGAAGGCGACGCTTGCCCAAAATGCGGCGCAGACCTCTCGTACGCCAAGGGGATAGAAGCGGGACATATCTTCCAGCTTCGCACTAGATACTCAGAGCCGCTAAATGCGAAATTTTTGGACAAAAACGGCAAAACCCAGCCGTTTGTGATGGGTACATACGGCATAGGCGTTAGCCGCTTGATATCTGCGATTATAGAGCAAAATTCGGATGAAAAAGGGTGTATACTCCCTGCATCCGTCGCACCTTATCAAGTAAACATCATCGTCTCGAACATGAAAGACGAAGCGCAAAGAGCGGCGGCAGAGGAAGCGTACTGTAACCTAAAGGATGCCGGAATTAGAGTTATACTTGACGACAGAGACGAAAGGTACGGACACAAAATGGCCGACTTTGAACTTATAGGCTTTCCGTATGCTCTTATAATCGGCAAAAACATAGCGGATAAAACGGTGGAAATCGTAAATAGACGCACTCTGACAAAAGAGCCGATGAGTCTATCTGAGGCTATCATCGAATTAGACAGAAGAATTTTTGGAAGGGCAAACCAATGAAAAAGCTAGCTTTTCTTTTCGTAGTATTATCGACACTTGCGTTATCGGCAACCAATAAAGAGATTGAAGACTACAAAACAACGGTATTCAAAAGCCACAAACAAGCAAGTATAAAATCGGTCAAAGTAATCTCAAGAGAGCCGATGGACGGATTTGCCGGCTGGGAGGCTGTCGTTATAACAATAGAGGTAGCGCTTGATAAAGGAAACGGCAAAAAGCAACTTATCAAGTTTTCCGATACGGTGTTTGTAAACGGAGATATTATCGCTGACGACATAGCCAATCCAAAAAAACAAAAGAGTGCAAAAGAGAGTTATAAACCAACGCCAGACCCTTCTTATTACGACAACGAACACCTAGTGGCAGGAAATAAAAACGCAAAAAATAAGGTTTTAGTATTTAGCGATCCCCTATGCCCTTTTTGCAGAGATATGGTCCCTGATATAATAGCCGCCGGGGTAAAAAATCCATCTAAGCTAGCCGTATATCACTACTCTTTCCCGCTTCTTAGCATCCATCCGTCGTCAGAGCACATAGTTAAAGCCGAGATTAGCCAAAGAGCGAACATAAAAAATAAAGCCGAATTTTTAACCAAACTATACGGCACTGAAGTTGCCCCAAATGAAACCGACGAAACAAAAGTAGCGGCAAAACTAAGCGCCGAATTAGGGCTAAAAATCCAAAAGAGCGACATGGATAAAAAAGATGTACAAAAAGAGTACGATGAAGAGCAACAAAGAGCATTCAGGCTGCTAGTAAGAGGTACGCCTACTATATTTATCAACGGCGAACTAGACCAAACTAAAACAAAAATTCAACAACTACTAAAAGAGATGAAATGAAAAAACTAATTATCGCTACGCGCGCATCCAAACTTGCACTTTGGCAGTCAAACCACATAAAATCGGTACTAGAAGCTGCCCATCCGGGACTAGAAGTGGAACTAAAGCCGATAAAAACTACGGGTGATAAAATACTAGACACGCCGCTTGCGCTAATAGGAGGCAAAGGGCTTTTCACAAAAGAACTTGAAGAAGATATGCTAAGCGGCGGCTCACACATGGCTGTACACAGCCTAAAAGACGTTCCTACAAAATTCCCGGATGGACTGGTACTGGCGGCTGTAACAAAAAGAGAAGATCCAAGAGACTGCTTTTTATCTTTCAAATATGAGACGTTGGAGGCTCTTCCAAGCGGAGCCGTAGTCGGGACAACAAGCCTAAGACGGAGAATGCAGCTTAAGGCTGTACGCCCAGACCTTACAATCAAAGATCTAAGGGGCAACATCGATACTAGACTTAGAAAACTTGAGGACGGTGAATTTGATGCCATTATACTCGCCACGGCAGGCATCAAGAGACTTGGACTGATTGACGGAGTCAAATTTGCCGTTCCTATAGAAAGAGACGTCATGACACCGTCCATGGGGCAAGCGGCTCTTGGAATAGAGAGTATCGATAACGACGAAGTAATAGAGCTGCTAAGCGTGCTAAACGATGAAGATGCAATGATAGAAACCACCATTGAAAGAGATTTTGTCGATACTTTGGAGGGTGGCTGCCAAGTGCCTATAGGTGTAAACGCCAAAATTATGGATGACGACAGAGTAGAAGTACTGGCGATTATAGGTATGCCGGACGGCTCCGAAATGATGAGCAAGGCGATTACGGCAGACATAGAAGACTTTGAGGAAATAGGCGGAGAGCTAGCACGTGAATTTTTAGCCGAGGGAGCCGACAAATTGCTTGCCGCCGCCTGCAAAATGGGCGAAGAGATACTGAAAAAGTAGGGTTTTGAGTTGAAAAATAGGCTTTTGGAGTTTTACTCGTCTAGAAAGGTTTTTTTGGACACGATAGACTCTAGCCTTATAGACAAATCGCTCGTGTACGACAGAGAGTTTGGCTTTGAAGCAAATCCCATCATGTTAATAGGTGAGGCTCCCGGTGAAAACGAAGCAAGAGAGGGTCGTCCTTTTTGCGGCGCCGCCGGCAAAAATCTCGCCAAACTGATAGAGGCGAGCGGTATAGATAGAAAAAAACTTCTAATCACAAACGCTTTCGCATTCCGTACTTTCGAGACAACCGAGCGTGGCGTCAAAAATAGAACGCCAAGCGGCACGGAGCTTACACTGGGCGCATCGATGCTTTTGCAGGAGATAGCGATAGTAAAACCAAAGGCTATAATACTGCTTGGCGGAAGCGCCGAAAAAGCCGCCATGAAAATGGACGACAAAGACCTAAAAGCTGCATTTAAATCGCTGCAAAAACACGAAATCAAAAACGTATCTGGGCTATATCTAGCAAAGACCCACCACCCTAGCCCTTTGGTATTTAACAGACCGGACAAAAGAGCCGAACTTTATGAATTTTTCGGCAGACTCAGTGAGCAACTCGGAAAATAAAGATAAAATTATCGGGCTACTAGCCTCGGTAATCATACACGCCCTTTTAATCGGACTCGGATTTTGGCTTCTAAATACTCAAAAAAATAACTCCGCAAAAGTAGAGCGCAAAACGCTAAACCTGAGCCAATTTAAAAGCCAAACAGACGAAACAGCTAGGGCAAGCGACATCAAAAAACCTATCCAAAGGCAACCCCAAAAACCTGCCAAACAGATAAAGCCACAAAAAAAAGCTCCACCGATAAAAGAAGTTCCAAAAGCCAAAGAGCCTATCAAGCAGACAAAACAAACAGAGCGAAACGTCACGACCAAAACAGTCCAGCAGTCTACATCAAAACCAAGCGGATCTTCAAAGCTGTTTGAGCTAAGCAAACAAATGGCGATGGCCAAAAAAGAGGCCGGAGGACCTATAAAAAAACTATATGGGGAGGAGTTTGAGAGATTAGGCAAGGAGGAGCAAAAATTTATAAAAGATAACCTCGGCTCAATAGGGAGAATAACCGAGAAATACATGAGATATCCGGATGTAGCGGCACAGTTTAGGCAAGAGGGGACAAGCCTCGTGGAGTTCTATCTATATCCAAACGGAGACATAAGCGATATGCGCCTTATCACAAGCTCCGGCTACAAAACCATTGATAAAAGCGCCATGGAATCTATATGGGTCGCCTACAAAGACTATCCTCGCCCATCAACCAAGACATTAATCAGGATGTATATGCAATACAGTATCTACTAATTTGGAACGCCCTTTGCTCATAAAGCCCAAAAAACTTAGGGGGCAGAATGCAGATAGGCGGTGTAAATTCATTTATCTCACAACTTTCATCTCTCCTGCAAAAAAAGACAAATAACGACAGCTCATACACTCCGCCAAGCGGCGAAGTACTTATCAACTCAATCTTAGAGAAGCTCTCAATCGATAAAAAAAGCGATATGAAACAGCAAGAGGTAGAGCGAAACCTAACCGGTTTTGGAAAAGAGGCCGACGAATACGTGAAGCGTATATCGCAATTAAGTGCTGAAATATATAGGGTAACCCTAGAAAATGAGCTAAAAAATAAAATCAAAGAACTCACCCAAAAAGAACAGCTAAACAAAGTCGCTATTTATCAAAATACGGCCAACTACTCGAGCGGATATAACTCTACAGGACTTAGCCTCTACTCATAACGGAACGCAAAGTGCAAGACCAAGGTAAAACAAAAGAGGTTTTACATGGTTTTAGAATTTTATGAAAAACCAGGATGCGGCGGTAATGCAAGGCAAAAAGATAAACTAATAAAAGCCGGCTGCACGCTTGTCGTCAAAAATCTACTCGAAACAAAAGGGCACCGTCGCAGCTTCGTGAATTTTTTGGCTCAAAACCTGTTTTAGAGTGGTTTAATATGACCGCCCCATCCATAAAAGATGGGCTAATAAACCCGTCTTTACTCAATGCCGACGAAGCGCTATCAGCTATGATGCGAGAGCCTATTCTTATCAAAAGACCGCTAATCCAAAAGGGTGATATCAAAATCAGCGGTTTTAATCCTGACGAAATAAAAGAACGGCTAAATATAGACATCGGTGAAGCTCCGCCGATATGCAATCCGTCAGATCCGTGTAAACAAAATCAATAAAGGAAAACAAAATGACACTTACGGCGACTGCTATTTTTGTGGATAACATAGAAGTATCGAAAGAGTTTTACGTAGATGCTCTCAAGTAGAAAATAGTAATGGAATCCGAAGGAGCTTATGTGGCTTTTGAGAGCGGTCTTGCTATATGGAAAACACAAATGGCAACCGAAACCATATTTGGCGCGGCTCAAAAATTCAACGGCCAAAGTTTTGAGATTTGCTTTGAGACCGAAACGATAGAAGATGATTTTAAAAAACTAACCGAATTCGGCGCCGGAGTAATATCAAAGATAGAGCCGAAGCCTTGGGGTCAAATGGCTTTTAGGGTATTTGACCCAGACGGACACATTATCGAAGTGGCAGAGCCTCTGTCGCATACGGTGGAAAGATTGCTTGACAGCGGATACGACCTTGAACAGGTCTCACAGATGACGCATATACCGCTTGAAATGGTAAAGCAGTTTAGCGCCGACATCAACTAAGAACGCAAATACCCTTCAAATTCCGGTATGTATCTCGAAGGTGAAAACTCTATAACTTCATAAGACGCCACATCCGCTACACACAGCGGATCTTGGTGCACAAACGCCTGCGCCTCGTCCAAACTCCAAAAGCGTCCGATAATCACCCCGCCTACTTTTGGATTTTGTGCGCCAGAAAGCATTAACGTGCCGTTTTTAAGGGCATAATCCAAAAAGTTTCTGTGTGCCTCGAGATATTTTTCAACCTCCTCTTTCGGCTTTGTAAAGGTGACGATAATCACAAAAAGATTTTGCATATATACTCCGCTTTTTTAGGACAAATAATACTTGGCTATTTCTTATGTCTGCCTATTTTTTACTCAGCGGTTTTTAAAGTTTTGAAATATAATATATGAACAACTGTTCATATGTGCATATATTTATACAAGGAGTTATGTTTTGAGCGAATACAACTGCGATTGCAACATTGTCCACGAGGGCATAATAAGCAAAGTAAAAGCCAAGATGCCCCCCGAAGAGAGGCTGTACGACCTTGCCGAACTATTCAAGGTGTTTGGCGATACCACAAGGGTCAAAATACTATCCGCCCTTTTTGAATCAGAGATGTGCGTATGCGACATCGCAAGTCTGCTAAACATGAACCAATCCGCCATCTCTCACCAACTAAGGGTGCTAAAGACGGCCAGACTCGTCAAACATAGAAAAGACGGCAAAACCGTGTTTTACTCTCTCGATGATGAACACATCAAAAATATATTTGACCAAGGATTGGAGCATATTTCAGAATATTGACGCTCCAAATGAACAAGTCCATTTGGGCTACGCTAATAGCACGAGGCGCTGAAGCTAGCCGCATAAAGCGGCAGAAGGAAAATAGATGAATAACGAAATAAAGTGCTGCTCGCACTGCCATCCGCACGAAGAGCACCATCATGACCACGGGGAACTAAGCAAAAAAGATATAGCGATGTTTGCGCTAGGAACGCACTTTTTCATTGCCGCCCTACTAACAGACAAAGGGTCGCCTTATGAACTCTCGCTTTTTATTACGGCATATCTGCTTGTAGGCTGGAAAATACTCTACTCTGCCCTGCGAAATATGATAAGAGGCCAACTCTTTGACGAGAATTTCCTCATGTCTATAGCCACACTAGGAGCCTTTGCCATCGGCGAATATCCTGAGGGCGTAGCGGTAATGCTGTTTTTTCGTGTCGGTGAGTTCTTTCAGGATATGGCGGTTGCAAAGTCTCGCCGTTCCATAGAGACTTTGATGGATATACGCCCGGACTATGCCAACTTGATAGTGGATGGCAAAAGCGTAAAGGTAGACCCGATCGAAGTAAAAGTAGGCGATACGCTAATAGTCAAAGCCGGTGAAAAAGTGCCGCTTGACGGCTTGATAATTGAGGGAAGCTCATCTCTTGATACCTCAGCCCTTACCGGAGAGGCCGTGCCAAGAGATGTAGGTGCAGGTGACGAGATACTATCTGGCTCAATCAACAAAACGGCGCTACTGACAGTAAGGGCAACAAAAACATTTAAAGAGAGTACCGTATCAAAAATACTAGACCTCGTACAAAACGCTAGCGCAAAAAAGGCAAAAACGGAAAATTTTATCACCAAATTCGCAAGATACTACACCCCTTTCGTAGTCTTTGCAGCCATGGGTTTGGCGTTTTTGCCGCCGCTGTTTATAGAGGGTGCGACGCTATCTGAGTGGTTTGGCAGGGCTCTAGTATTCTTAGTCGTCTCTTGCCCTTGCGCCCTCGTGGTATCGATACCGCTTAGTTTTTTTGGCGGTATCGGAGGAGCCTCAAGAGCCGGAATACTAGTCAAAGGGGCGGCATATCTCGAGGCACTAAAAGAGGTCGATACCGTCATATTTGATAAAACGGGGACGCTGACAAAGGGTGTTTTTGCCCTCTCTTCTATCGAAGCTGCAAACGGTTTTGATAATGATAAGCTACTAAAGTATGCCGCATACGCCGAGCACTACTCCAATCATCCAATAGCGATAGGGGTAAGAACGGCCTACAAAGAAGATATCGACGAGGCTAAAATTAGCTCGCACGAAGAGCTTTTGGGGTACGGGGTAAGGGCGATAATCGAAGGCAAAACCGTACTTGCGGGAAATGCCAAACTTATGGCGGAAAATAATATAGAATTTTTGAGCACTAAAGCCGACGGAAGCGCAATATATATATCCATTGACGGTGTGTTTGGCGGAGTGCTGACGGTAACCGACGAAATAAAAGAAGATAGCAAAAAAGCAATAGAAAACCTAAGAGCTAACGGCATAAATAATATAGCTATGCTGACCGGAGACCATGAAAAATCGGCAAAAGCAGTGGCCAAACAATTAGGTATAACAGACATACACGCCGCCCTCTTGCCACACCAAAAAGTAGAGAGGCTGGAGTCGATAATGGCAAAAGCAAACGGCAAGACACTATTTGTAGGCGATGGAATCAATGACGCTCCGACTCTTGCCAGAGCCGATATAGGGGTAGCTATGGGCGGCATGGGAAGTGACGCAGCGATAGAAGCGGCAGACGTAGTAATAATGACGGATGAAATAAGCAAAGTAGCCACAGCTGTCAAAATCGCAAAAAAGACAAACATCATCGTATGGCAGAACATATTTTTTGCCCTTGGGGTCAAGGCGCTCATCATGGCAATGGGGGCATATGGAACCGCAACTCTCTGGGAGGCCGTATTTGCAGACGTAGGGGTGGCTCTCATCGCCGTGCTTAACGCAACGAGAGCGCTAAAGGTAAATAGCTAAAGCTTTGTAGGATACGGCACTTTGCCGGACGGCACCGCTTTTGAGGCGGTGTCTAGATGGATATCCTGATCGTCAAAAAATATATGTGGGCGAAAAGCGCTAAGGACTTTGGCCTTTTCGACACCACCGAGAAAAAATGCCTGATCCACATATACGCCCCAATTTCTAAGCGTCTCATCATACTCCCCAAAAGCGTCTTCCGGAGCTAGGGTAATATCAAGCGAATCACCAACACTTTTACCGCTTAGAGCCTCTTCAATCTTTGGGAATATCCCCTCGTATCCTCCGTGCAGATATACTATTGGGTGGGCGCCACCGTCAATCAGATTTCCGGCAGTATCGGTCACACTATAATCCAAGGTCACAACACTGTTTTTACCTATTTTCATTATATTCCTTACATTTTTTTGGTATTCTAGCCAAAAGTCGTATACATATACAAAAGGAGATAGATGCAGTTTCAAACCGTCGGCGAGCCTTGGATGCTCGGTGTTTTTTTCGTAGTTGTCATCGCCATGATACTCATAGATATGTTTATGCTCGGTCGCAAGGGAGACGCAAAGGTATCCACAAAAGAGGCGCTAATCTGGTCTATCGTCTGGGTGGCGGTGGCTATGGCGTTCAACCTCTGGCTTTACCTATATCTGGGCGGAAAGTACGGCGAGGAGGTCGCAAGCCAAAAGAGCCTTGAATTTTTGACCGGCTATATCCTTGAAAAATCGCTAGCGGTAGACAATCTATTCGTCTTTGTGATGCTCTTTGCCTATTTCAAAGTGCCGGACATCTACCAAAAAAGGGTTCTGGTCTACGGAATCTTCGGCGCCCTAATACTTCGCTCCATCATGATAGTCATAGGCGCGGCGCTTGTAAGCCAGTTTCACTGGATACTCTATATCTTCGGCGCGTTTTTGCTCTTTTCGGGTATCAAGATGTTCAAAGCGGGCGAAGATAGCGGCGACATCGAAAACAACTTTATTATCAAGTTTTTAAGACGAAATTTCAAGATAACAGACGGCTACCACGGCGAGAAGTTTTTTGTCAAACTTGACGGGCGCACATGGATAACCCCGCTTTTTGTAGTGTTGATATTCATAGAGGTTACCGACCTTATTTTCGCGGTGGACAGCATACCGGCTATTTTCGCCGTTACGACCGACCCTTTTATCGTCTACACTTCCAATATATTTGCGATTTTGGGGCTTAGGGCTCTGTATTTCATCCTAGCCGATATGGCCGATAGGTTTGAGCTACTCAAATACGGCCTTGCGGTCATACTGATATTTATCGGCGTCAAGCTTCTTATCATGGAGTTTTACAAGATTCCGATACTGCTCTCTCTAGGATTTGTGATAGGGGTACTCGCGATTTCTATCATAGCCAGTATCAAAAAGACGGGTAAAAACGGGTAGGCGGATGCCACAGCTAAAGTATATCGCCCACTATCCCGAGTATCTAAAAGAGCAGGTGCGCCGCCCTCATAGACGAGGAGAAACTGGGCAAATACCTGCTCTCAAAATACCCGCAAAAGCACGGCGTCACGACCGACAAGGCGCTGTACGACTACACGATAAGGCTAAAAAACGAGCATATGCGAAAGTCTCAGCCCGTATCCAAAGTCGTCTTTGACGGCAAGATAACCGACCTGCACGCCGCCCTTGGGCTGCACACCTTTAGCTCCAGAGTACAGGGCGGCAAGCTCAAAGCCAAGAGCGAAATCCGTGTGGCCTCGATATTCAAGAGTGCCCCCGAGGAATTTCTGCGAATGATAGTCGTCCACGAACTAGCCCACCTCAAAGAAAAAGAGCACGGCAAGCCCTTCTACGCCCTCTACCAAAAAGACAAAGCGACGCTTGAGAGACTAGGAGAGGTTGGGATAGAGAGGGTCTACGCCGACACCGGATGGATGGCGGCTCACAACTTTGATTTTTACGGAGATTTGGCTGGACACAGGCGTGCAAGAGAGAGCGCGCTAAGGGATTTTGTAGCCGATTTTTCTCATGAGAATTATCTGTATGCGAAGTTTCCGCATTTGCGGCTTACGGGGCATTTTGACCTCTGCCTTAGCGGACATTTTCTCTTTACCTATGACGATAGATTTGACTACGATTTTCACCTCACTAGCGTCATCTCAATGACAAAGCTATCGGGCGAGGTGCGGATATTCCCGCTTGTGGATATGAACAACTCAAGGCGTGAGAGGGAGCAAAACTTCAGCCCGTTCGTCTATCGGCTCATTGATGAGTTGCCAGAGTTTGGGCTAAACGCCGAGATAGTTCCTGTGAACTTTGAGTTTCAAAGAGGTGGGGGATTTATGATGAAGATAGCCCGCCTATAGAAGGTGGATTGTTTTAAAATACTTTTGTTATAGTCTGAAATACAAACTAATTTGTGATTGCAGGAAAATAGATGGAAAATGAGCATATAGAGGCAAAAAATAGGCTTGACGAGATAAAAAGAGTTCTCGTGGATTCAGACAAGACGATACCGGCGCCACGAGAGATGTTTTACACTATAGGATTAGCGAGCATATTTTTGGATGTTGTCGTGGACAAAATATTTGCATGCCGCGATTCTGACTTTACGACGCAGCTTACGGTAGCGCTTGCTACGCTTATTGCGGTCTTTTTGTTGACGGTATTCGCATCAAAAAAATTTGTAATAAAAGAGAATGAAAAACTAGATAGGGTGTTCAGCAAAAATCAACGCTTCATCTTTGAAGTATACGGGATTACGCTGCTAATCGGCATTGCTCTTACTATGGGTGTCGTGACTACGGGCGGATGGGCTTTTATCTACTTCTATTGGATGGCTCTTATGGGGGCGGCAGCCTATGTATTCGGCTTCTTCACCAAAAAATTAATCTCCAGATTCGGAATTTTACTTATTCTATCGGCAATCGTTCAGATTATCGCATCCGTAGTCTATATAAATATAAACGGCTCAAATAGCTGCAATATGACCGTACAAGGGGTAAAATATCACATGGATGTATATACGATAAGCCAATATTCATCGATAGTCTTATCCGGTTTTGGACATATCGTCGTTGGTTATTTACTAGGAAAAAGCAGAAATGTTTGACCCCATTTTGCACCAGCCGCTCAGAACTACGGTAGTCTCTGCTATCGCTGCAAGCGAAGGGGGCATGAGCTTCAAAGAGCTGCAGCACATCACCGACGCTACGCAAGGGAATCTCGCAAGCCATCTCAAAACGCTTGAAGATGCCGGATACATAGAGTACGAAAAGTTTTTTGAAGGGCGAAGACCAAAAACAATTTATAGGCTTACAAAGCAAGGTAAAGATGCCTTTGGCGCATACATCAACCATCTAGCAAACTTCATCACAACAAATCAAGGAGGCCAAACAAATGAATAAAGCGCTTCTGCTATCGCTTAGCGTAGCAATTTTTGGGTACGCACAAGACTTCGCAAAGGTAGGTCTGGGTGTAGTCACGATGCAGCAACCATACAAGGGGACAAAAGGAAAAGTATTATTGCTTCCGTATCTTGAAGCAAAACATAAAGGCTTTTATATTCGCGGCTTGGAGACCGGTTATGAATACGCAATGGATGGCGGTTTTACCTTCGGCGGCTTCGCCAAGGGGAGGCTAGACGGATACAAAGGCTCCGATTCTGATGATTTGAACGGAATGCAAGAGAGAACATATGCGCTAGAAGGCGGTATAAAAGCCTCATTCGGTAGCTACGACGCGGGGAGAGTATCGGCATTTGCCTCAAACGACATATCCGGAGTCCACAACGGATACGAACTTGGAGTGGAATATTCAAAGATGTTTATCCATGAGAAATCGACAATCATCCCTTATGTTTCATTAAAAAAAGAGAGTAAAAAGCTTACCGACTACTATTACGGCGTCAAAAACTCTGAAGCTACCCCACAAAGAGCCGAGTATTCGCCAAAAGGGGCGGTAAACACCGAAATAGGCGTCAGATATATGTATAAAGTATCGGACAATATCGACTTTATCGGTGGAGCATCTTATGCGAAACTGGACGAAGAGATACACAAAAGCCCGATAGTTAAAGATAAAGAGAGATTCAAGCTCTTTGCTGCGTGTGGATATAAATTTTGAAAGGTCAAGAGATGAGAACAATCAAAAGCCTCATGTTTATTTTGTCTTCCGCTTGTGTCTTAAATGCCGAAGGGCTGGGCTCGCTAATGGACAAACTAAAAAACAACGACTCGCTTCAATCGGCGATACTGGATGAACAAAAAAGCGTCATCCAAAAAAATGCCAGCCTCACGGCCTATTCTCCGAAACTAGAAGCGATAGGAACTTATTACAAAAAAACGAACGCTGTTGTGTTCGACCCAAAAGAGGTAAGAAGCGGGGAGTTGAAGGCAAGCATGGTGCTTTTCGACGGCTTCAAGCGCGAATCCAGATACGGCTCGGCCAAAAAAAATGCGGAAGCTTTTGGCTACAAAACCAAACACGCAAAGCAAAGCCTAATGCTTAGTACAATCCGTGAATATTACGCTTATTTCGATGCGAAAGCGGCTCTCGAGGCTATAAAATTCAAACAATCGGAACTTGACTCAAACATCAAAAAACTAAGTATCCTAGCAGACAACGGCCTTGCGACGAAAGACACCCTCCAGGCGGTCGTAGCGGCAAAAAAAGATGCCGAATTCGAAGAATCCAATATTCTTCTCGCTATAGAAAACTCTCTTTTAAAGCTAGAACTTTACGCCAATTCTCCAATAGAAAACTTGAGTTTTGCGACACTAAAAGAGCCGGTGATTGAAAACGGAGGCGAAAGAGACGACCTAAAGGCGGATAGACTAACGGTCGAGAGCCTCAGGAGTGCGCAAGGTCAAAGTACCTATATGCCGACTCTTCTTATCCAAGACTCAATCAAGAGATACAAATACTCTCCGTACGATGATATGGGCGGGATGCAGAAGCTGCCGACAAATAACAACGAGCTTTCGTTGCAACTTAGCTTTACGCTGTTTGACTTTGGATATATCAAAAAAGAGCGGGAGATAGCCTCTCTTGAGACGATGTCGGCCGCAAAGCAGCTCTCATACAAAGAGCAAAGCGTAAAAATAGAGACGAGACTAAGAAGAAGCGAACTCGATGCGGCAAAAAAGAAGCTTGAAGCCGCCAAAGCGTCGCTAGAAGCCACATCAACAACATACGACTACAGCAAGAAACGTTTTGACGCAAACCTCATAGGATACACGGATTACCTAACGGAGCTTTCCAAAAAACAAGATGCAATAGCAAGAGCAAAAAGCGCCGAGTTCAATCTGGAGATCAAAAAAGCGGAGCTTGCCTTCGCCGTCGGCATCGACCTAGAAACACTAGTAAAAAGGGATTAAAAAATGAAAAAAGGGATATTTTTTGGAGTTTTGACGGCTGCGACCGCACTGTTTGCCGACGTATACGCCACCTTTGAGGCAAAAGCGGTAAAAGACGCTTCGCTAGGCCTTACATCTAGCGGAACCGTAGAGAGGATATACGTAGATGTCGGAAGCCGCGTCAAAAAAGGACAAACCATTCTTAGCCTAAAGGACGGCGAAGAGAAAGCGGCATATGCTGGCGCTAAAAGCGATTATGAATTTTTGGCCGCCCAATACGAAAGATACAAAAAGAGTTCAGAGGTATTTGATAAAAACACGCTTGACAAAATAAGGGCAGAAACAGAGCGGGCAAAAAACCAGGTCGAAATGTATAAAGAGAGGCTATCCAAAATGCACCTTACCGCCCCCTTTAGCGGTGTAATCGCAGAGAAAAATATCGAGCTGGGAGATACGGTCGGGATGGGCGCAAAGCCACTTTTTAGACTGCTCTCGGAAGATACGAAACTGATAATACAGTTTGATTCCAAATTTGCGGACAGAGTCAAAGTCGGCGACGAGTTTTGCTACGGATTTGACGGAAAACCTAGCGGCAAATGCGTAAAAATCAACAAAATATATCCATCCGTAAATCAAAATAATAAAAAACTGACGGCCGAAGCCACAGGGGGCGGCGTGAAATCAGGTATATTCGGCGACGGCCAAATCAAAACTAAGTAGGCGAATATGTATAAACTTGCCATAAAAAGACCCGTTACGACGGCGATGTTTGCGCTGGCTCTGATATTTTTCGGATTGACGGAAAAATTCAAAATGCCTGCCTCACTCTACCCAAACGTCGATTTCCCCGTCGTCGTGATAACTACATTTTACAAAGGGGCTTCCGCCGATATCGTAGAGAGCAAGGTAAGCGACAAGATAGAAGAGGCGGTAAGCGGAATAGCAAATCTAGAATCCGTAAGCTCCGATAGCTCAAAAGGTGTCTCTGTCGTAGTGGCGCAGTTTTCTCTTGAAAAGCCGCTTGAAGAGGCGGTAAACGACGTAAGAGACAAAGTATCTTCTATTATGCTGCCGTCCGAAGTGAACAAACCGATAGTCGATAAATTCTCGCTCGGCTCACCGCCTATTATCACCCTATTCGTAACCGCAGAGGCAAACAATACGCAGGCGCTGATGACATATGCCGACGAGGTAATAAAACCGAAACTTCAAAGGCTCGAAGGGGTCGGCAACGTAGACATAGTAGGACTACGCAAAAAAACCGTCAAAATACACCCCGACGCAACCGCACTTGCAAAATACGGCATAGACTTGAACGAACTAGCCGCAAAAGTGGGTGCCGAAAACGTAAAGCGTGACGGCGGACGAATCATAGCGGACAAAAAAGAGTGGCTAATATCCGTAGACGCCGACTCAAAAAACATACAGCAGTTAGAAAATATCAAGATAAAAGACGGGGTGCGGTTATCCGACGTGGCGACGGTAGAGAGCGGGATAGCCGATGAGAGAAGCTATGCCAACCTTAACGGGAAACCGGGCGTAATGCTTCAGGTCAAAAAAATAACCGGAGCGAACGAGATAAAAATAGCCGAAGCGGTCAAAGCGGAAGTGCCGAAACTAAAATCGCTTTCTAAAGATTTTGAGGTAACGATGCTGTTTGACTCTACGACGTTTATTAAAAACACCCTAGAAAGCGTCCAGTTTGACCTGCTACTCGGTTGTTTTTTGGCGTCGCTTATAGTCTTTTTGTTCCTTAGAAACACTACGCTTACGGTCGTTGCGGCAATATCTTTGCCGGTGTCTATATTTGGGGTGCTTGCGATACTAGGCTGGACGGGACAAACGCTAAATCTCCTCACCCTCACCGCTATGACGCTGGCGATAGGTATCATCATCGACGATGCGATAGTGGTCATAGAAAACATCTACAAAAAACTGGAAGCGGGTATGCCTAAACTGCAAGCCGCAAACGAAGGTGTCAAAGAGATATCATTTTCCATTCTTGCGATATCCGCAATGCTTCTCGCCGTATTTATACCTATCGCAAACATGAGCGGTATAGTCGGGCGGTTCTTTACAAGCTTCGGCGTCACCGTAGTCGCAGCGGTAGTGATATCTTATATCGTAGCCGTAACTCTGATACCTATGATAAGCTCGCTCGTAGCAAATCCGAAACACTCTGCGTTTTACCATAAAACCGAGTATATATTTGAAGCGCTAGAGTCAAAATACAAAAAACATCTGACATGGGCGCTGGAGCGCAAAAAGACAACGCTACTATCGGCAGTGGTCGTATTTTTCGCTTCCATCGTACTTTCAAGCGGTCTTGGAATGGTGTTTATGCCAAAAGAGGATAAAAGCCAGTTTGATATCACGATAAAGGCGGAACCGGGAATATCGATGGATGAGATGAAAAAAAGGATGATGACGGCACAGAAAATAGTGACTGATTTTCCGGAAACCGAATACTGCTCCTTGCTTCTAGGCCGAGGTAGCGACAAAAAAATCCATGAAGCCTCAATGTTTGTCAAGCTAAAACCGTTGGAGGATAGAAAACGCTCACAAGGCGAGGTAATGGAGGAAACCAGAAAAAAACTTGCGGCCTTCAAGGATATGAAAATAAGCGTAACAGAGGTCAACGACGTCGGCGGATATGAGATAAATACACCGTTTTTGATGATAGTAAAAGCAACAGATGCCAAAACGGCCGAAGCCAGCGCACAAAAGCTGATGGAGTATCTACGAACAATCAAGGGGACAAACGACGTCCAAAGCAACATCCAGCCAAAAGCTCCCGAAATATCGGTCAAAATACTAACCGAAAACGCCGCCAGACTCGGCATACGAGCAAGTGATGCGGCAAATCTTGTCGCAACGGCATTCCTCGGTGAAAATGCGATAACCTACCTAAGGGAAAGCGGCAAGGAATATGATGTCACCGTGCGCCTAAGCGATAAAGACAGAGTTGATATAGACGCAATATCGAGACTAATGATACGAAACGACAAAGGGGAGCTCATACTTCTATCTTCTATAGCGGAGATATCGGAAGAAAAATCTCCTACTACCATAAAAAGACGGGATAGACAAAAACAAGCGTTAGTCGGGAGTGATCTCAAAGACGGTCTAGCCCTTGACGCACTAGTAAAAGAGGTGGAGGCAAACAAAGACAAATGGCTGCTTCCAGGGGTAAGCTACGAACTTGACGGAGACGCCAAATATATGGGCGAATCAAACGCTGCATTTGGAATAGCGATAATGGCGGCAACAATAATGATATACCTGATTTTGGCATCCCTATACGAGTCACCGCTACAGCCAATCGTTATCATGAGCGCATTGCCGCTCAGTTTTACGGGGGCGTTTCTCGGGCTATTCCTCTTTGGGATGAATATGAGTCTATTTAGCATGATGGGGCTCATGCTGCTCATGGGGCTTGTAGGTAAAAATTCAACTCTAGTGGTGGACGCCGCAAATAGACTGCGGGAGGGTGGCAAAGAACTAAACGAAGCGGTCATAGAGGCCGGCGTGTCAAGGCTTAGACCGATACTTATGACGACTACCGCTATGTGCTTTGGGATGTTGCCGCTCGCCCTGTCCGTCGGTGAAGGCTCAGGGGTCAAGTCGCCGATGGGTGTAACTGTTATATTTGGACTGCTCCTCTCAACGCTTCTTAGCCTATTTATTGTTCCTGCTTTTTATAAGATAATGGCTCCGCTGGACGACAAACTAAGACGACTTTACAAGCACAACGACGCTAAATAGAGGTTGGGGTTGCCTCTTTTTGGGCGTCCCCTTTGTTCTTGAGCGATTTGTCGTTTAGAAGTTTAAACAACATTTTCATAACTACAGCCTGCATTTTCTTCATCATGTCGGCAGAGGCGAGGTTTTGTTTTTTGATTATAGATTGTCCGACAGGAGTACCGTAAAAATCGCTCATGGCGGCGAGCTCATCTGCAGTATAGTGCTTGACCATCACCTCTTTCATCTCGGATATTATCTCATCGCCGACGTATTTTTTCAAAAGCTCTTTTGCCTGTTTTTTCTCGGTTTCATTTTTGGCTCTTGCACTTACGCCTTGCTCTATCGCATTAGCAAGCATCTCTTTGGTATGCATAGTCTCCAGACATCTTGCCGCCTCTTTGTTTCTGTTTTCATAGGTATCTTCTATAGCAAATAGCGAAGCGCAACCAAGCAATACTGCAAAAATCGCTTTTTTCATTTTAACTCCGAAGTAATTTTAAATATTCTACTCAACTTTTCTAATATAAAACTCTCTATGCACAGATTCGTTTTTGATTTTCTTTTTGGCAGACTCTACAAGCTCCGATAGCCTAGTCTCGTCACAGTTTAGCTCCGAAGCGGTCTCGGCTCTATCGGCGCCTATTACATAAGCGTTTATCGCTTTCATCTCTTTTTTGGTCAGTCTTTTTTTGAGGATTACGGCAAGTTCCTCTTCGCTTTTTAGCTCACCTCTGTGCCCAAGCACCGATAATACGACTTTTGTCGCTTCAAGCTCGTCTAGTCTCATTTATTTCCTTTGCGGCTTTTTTTAAAATTATAGCGAAACGTAGGTAAAATATCCGCCAAAAACCAGAGGCAAAAAATGGGAAAAAGATACGAAAAGCTAAGCGACTCCGACAGAGAGTTTATCAAAAACCAAAAGATGTTTTTTATCGCAAGCTGTAGCGGCAAAGAGGTCAATCTATCTCCAAGGGGATACGACTGCTTTCGTGTCACGGGTGATAACGAAGCCGTATTTCTCGACTATCCCGGAAGCGGCAACCGCACGGCTACGGATATAGAGGCGGGTGGTGAAGTGACGGTGATGTTTTGTAGTTTTGAGGAAAAAAGCTTGATACTTAGACTGTTTTGCAAAGGTGAACTCATAAGCAGAGATGACGAAACATGCCGTGCGCTTTTTGAAAAGGAGCATTTGTCTGGAATGAGACGTTTTGTCAAGCTAAGCATTTATTGCGTAGAGCATAGCTGCGGAATGAGCGTGCCGTTTTATGAATTCAAAGGGGATAGAAATACCGTCAGAGAATGGTGTAAAGATGGCGCCGGCAATGGCAAAATAGACGAGTACATCGCCAAAAACGCTACGCCGCCCGATTTATCAGAGTTTAGAGCCTCTCTTCATATTAAATAACACAACGGCGGCAAAGGCGAGTAGACACCCGATAACGGTGGATAGCGCCACCCCTTCGCCGTAAACTATCATACTAGACACTATCGCCCCGACAGGCACGATAAACATAAATACCGCCGTGCGGTGCGCTCCGACTTTGCTTGCGGAGATGAAGAAAATAGCCATTCCGAATGTACCCGGAACAAGCCCGATAAAAAATATCACGCTCCAAAACACGGCGTCGTAAGCGGCAAAATCAAACGGATGGTGCGGGAGCGCAAAAAGCATATTGATAAAGCCTGTGATACCGAAGACCGCAAGTGTGTAGTACATCGGGTCGGCCCTTCTCATCCCTTTTTGGGCTATGACGGTGACTATCGACCAGACCACGGCGCACCCTAGAAAATACGAGCTTTCGAGGTTTAAAAACGCAAAACCCTCATACGGCACACGAAGCAAAATGAGCGCACCGAGCACGCCTACGGACAAAGCGACTATCTGCTTCGTCGAAACTTTCGTGCCAAAAATCGCAATAGACATCATATAGGTAAAAAGCGGTGAAAGAGCCGTGACCATCGTGCCGCCGTATCCCGCCTGCCCGTGTGAAAGCCCAGCAAAAAATAGGTAGTTAAAAAGCGATGTGAGCGCGCCGCTAGCGAGCATATACACATATCCGAGCCTATCGCTTTTCATCGGCGTTTTCATCGCCCAGACGACAGGAATGATTGTAATAAATGAGATAGCGTACCGCCAAAATGCGGAAACCTCGGCGTTTGAATGCTCCGCCGCCACCTTGCCGGCAGTCCACGCCACACCCCAAAAGAGCATGGCGATAGTCATCCAAATAAAGTATTTATAACTGTTTTCGCTTGTTTTCATGGGCGAATTCTAGTGCTTGTGCTATTAAAGCTTGCCGCCGTACACCCTTGCGATAATATCAACGCCCCGCTCCATCTGCTCAAAACTTGTATGCGTAAAATTAAACCTCGCTTCATTATTTACATGGCTTCCCTCATAAAACTCTCCGCCGGGAACAAATACCGCACCCTCGGCTAGACACGCATACGCAAGTGCTCTCGTATCCGTACCTTCCGGAAAACTCCCATATATGAACATTCCGCCTTTTGATTCGTCAAATTTGAAATCTGGGATTTTTGAGCGCAGCAACTTCGATAGATACTTGGACTTTGTCATATATATGTCCCTAATATTTTCAAGATGCCCCTCAAATCCCCCCTCCTTCCAAAATTCATCCGCTATCATCTGCGAAAGGGTAGAGGTATGCAAATCGGCTCGCTCTTTTAGCGCAAGCACCGGCGAGAGCAGCTCCTTTGTCGCCCTGATCCATCCAAGACGGAGCCCCGGAGCCAATATCTTAGAGAACGACCCGACATGGATTACGTTGGATGGGGCAAACATAGCCATTATCGGTAATCTATCCCAAAAAACAGCTCCATATATCTCCCGTCCTCCACGATGATACCGTTGTTTTTGATAGCACTCTGCGCTAGAAGCTTGCGACTGGTTATGTCGTAGCATTTACCTGTAGGATTTTGAAAATCACACATCAGATACGCCCGTTTCGTAAGTGCAAAGCTTGCTTCGAAAGCTTCTACATCGCCAAGGGCACTAGGATGAAGAGGGCATCCGTTCGCAACGAAGGAGCCGAGTGCCCCCAAATAAGCCGGCGATTCTACCGTAACACCGCCCCTGAAATACGCTCTTGATACGAGATCAAGCGCCTGTTGCGCCCCGGTGGTGATAAGTATCTCATCAACGCTTGTAGGCAAGCCGAGCTTAGTGTAGTAGTCTGCGATTTTTGTACGCAAACTTTTTATCCCGCCGCTAACAGAATATTGGAGCGACGCCTGATTCATCAGCGCCCTATCTGCCGCACGTCTTATCTTGCCCACAGGGAACAGCGACTCATCCGGCAAACCTCCCGCAAACGATATGGTATCGGGATTGATAGCCTCCAAAATCTCACGAACAAATGACCTTTTCATATTTGGCTCCTTGTATTTTCGACGGATTGTATAAAAAAACAAAACACTTTTCTTTATCCAAATATGCAAGATAATTATCCAAAATTTGCATTTTTGTTATTCATTTTGTATTATATGCGGATGAAAAAAGAGACAAAAAACCAAAGAGCAGACATAGTAAACAGCGTCCTTTATCGCATATATTCAAACATAGACACACAGCTCACAGCCGAAGAGTTGGCGGCAACCGAGGGGATTAGCGTCCACCATTTGCACAGAATATGGCGAGAAGAGACGGGGAAAAATCTATACGAAACAATCAAATCAATCAGGCTCCAAAAGGCGGCAAGCCTTCTAACCACAAACAAATACGCCAATATCTCGGAGATAGCCTCAATGTGCAGCTACGGCTCGCAGACGTCATTTATCAAGGCATTTGGCTCAAGGTTTGAGACCACTCCCGGCGAATGGAGAAGGGGCGCCTCCCTAGCCTACTCCGAAAAAATACTTGCTAGCTCACCCAGCGCAAGCGCTTCGGACAGAGATTTTGCGGGGCTAGTGCCGCAAATACGAAAAAGCGAAAAAATACGGGCTGCATCACAATAACTCAACAATCACTCCGCTAAGCGAATGTGCATACGTCGCCGCGCCATAGAGATAGGCGATGATGTACGTCCGCACGGACAAATAGCTTTTTTCGAGCTTCCGCCGTCGCTTTGCGCAGTTTTTAAAATAAAAGGGAAATACGGCGACGTGCTAAAGTTTATGCGTTATGTTTATCATATATGGCTTCCAAATAGCGGCTTTGAGGCAAAGACAATGCCGTCCTATGCCATATACCAAAAAAACCATTTTTTAGATATGGACGGTAGCGGGGAGTTTGAGCTTGAGTTTTATCTCCCTATCTCTGTAGTCTAGCCCTGTAGCTCGAGCCCCTCAAGCTCCATATGTTCGGGTACCGTCAAAATCTGGGCTATAGCGGCTTCGATATTGCGCGGAGCATAGAGTCCGCCGAGTCTCCATATCTCTATGTTTGCGCTGAATTTTGTTTTTGAATTTTTCTTTGAGTTAAAAACCAATATGACAAACCTAGCGTCAGGGTGCGCAGCAACGTAGCTTTCGGCTAGTTCCTCCGGCGTAAGTGCACGGTTTTGCTCGTCAAATACAGCCATAGCGGCATTGCGTCCCTTTAGCCAATGCAAACTGTCAACAGCCCTATGAAACTGGTGAACGACCGCATCTTTGTAATTGCCGTAAACCATCATCGATACTTCTTCTATTACATCCTTATGTTCGCTTAGCACCAAGACGTGTTTTGCTATATCTCTGTCATATTTAGTCAGATAACTGTAAAGCGCTTCATCCGGCTTGCTAAGAAGTCTTTTGTCGAGAGGTTTTAGGTAATAACGCAAAAAAGTAGCGCTACAGAAATTGCCGACGCTAGTCTGTCTAAAAAACGTATTGCGGATTATATTTGAATTGACGGCGCACTGCCACAGCAAGGTATCATATCTGAAGGCTATGTGCTCTATCACCTTTTTGAGGGTGTCGACAACCCCTTTTAGCTCCCCTTCAAACCCAAAGTTATTTACAAATTCGGCGTATTTTGCCTCCCTGAAATGCTTTATATGTCCGGCAAAAAGTGCTTTGTTCTTTTCTATTGTTTGTAGCTGTTCCTCCGCAGATCTTTTGAATTCGGCCATCCTCTCTATTTTTTCGTTCATGGAGGCTATATATTTTTGGTTTCTCTCGGTTTTGAGTCTAGTCTGCCACATATTGATGCTCTCTACCGCCCGTTTTATATTGATACCTAGCTCAAAAGCCTTTTGCGTATCCAGCTTTAGCCTTTTCTCCATTCTCAAAAAACCTATCTGCTGGCTGAGATAAATCTCTTCAAATAAAGTTTCCATCGTTTTATTCTTGTTTTTGAGGGTCTCAAGCACCACAAACTCAAGTTCATAAAGCTGTCTCTCCATCGTATTGAAAGGCTCTACGTCGACAGTTCCATCCGACTGCACTAGTTGCGCTTTGGCTTTTAGCATAAATCTTTTGAGCTTGAAATAATCCAGCCTGCCGTCCTCCTCGGACTCGCTAAATGCCAAATCCTCGTATCTGTATATCAGCTCCACCGGATCCGCAAAATAAGCCAAAAAGCAATCGGCGATGGCATAATCCTCGGGAATCGATTTTGGGGCTATAGACAAAATACCGTCGTTTATCAGTCTCTCTCTGCGGGCGACGGCTACGTCTTCGAGAGCTTCCTCGTCCTTGCTTTGCCAAAAATCATTTTCAGTAATGTCGTATTTGCGTTGGAGTTTTACAAAATCTGATTCTTTTATTTGCTCTATTCTGCCGAGTTCGTTAGCCTTGAAGTCCACATACATATCGGCGGCCGGCAATCTATGCTGATCAAACCAGTTTGCCCGCTTGAATTCATATACGATTCGCGCCTTGTCGACTACCATTCCCGTCTGCGTTTTTTCGTTATAGTAGCTTATCTTTCCGCGCACCTATCAACTGCCTTAATGTAATATTCTCGTTACATTCAATAATGCCAAAATCATGCTTTTATTCACAAACTAAAAAAGTATTAACTTTGGGTACAATTTTGCCCATTGAAAAACAAAAGACTCGATTTTTTATATTTTCAAGCGCCACGGCAACGAGGCGTACTCCACAAACAAAGATAGTACAATGGCAGACGTAAAGAATGGAACCGTAAAATGGTTCAATAGCGAAAAAGGTTTTGGCTTCATCGCACAAGAAAATGGCGATAAAGACATATTCGTTCACTTCAGACAAATCAACAAAAGCGGATACGGAAGAGTATCTCTAGAAGAAGGTCAAAAAGTAACTTATACTGTTGGTCAAGGCGACAAAGGCCCACAAGCAGAGAACGTAACAGCTCTCTAATATCAATCGGGTAGGACTTCTACCCGTCTACTTCACCCCTTTTAAATACTCCATAGCGATTTCTTTTGCCCATACGCCGTTAGCGCCGTCACACCCACCTGCATCATTCCGCTACCCACACGACGGGCTAGCTCCTGATAGAGCCACACCGCAGATATAGGAAACCCGCTGCGCATACTATGATCCGTGTTCCACGACGGATACTCCCTGGCTACGCCGTCCCACTTCACCGTCTCGTTTTCGTCTTTGACCGCTTCGGTGTCTATGGATATGATGGAATTTAGGATTTTGAATGTCGAGCAAGGGGATAACCTCTCATCCGCCCTTGCATCACCGTATATCGTCCGCTTTGAGCTATTAACATCTAGTATCACCGCCGTCCCGTCGTATTTGTCGAAGTTTGGCGGGGAGGCAAAGGCGGAGACGGTAAATAAACAAATAAGTAGTAATTTCAATATACTTCTCTCCTATGCGCCACACGGATTATCGTGATGAGGACTAGCTCGTTTTCTCGTAAGTATATGATGCGGTAGTCGCCGGCTCGTTTGCGGTATTTGCCTTTGTGCTTGCCGCTTAGTGCTTTGTCGTTTGAGAAGTTGCCTTTTTGTAGGTCTAGTAGTTTTGTGGCGACTAGCTCTTGCGCCGATTTGTCAAGCCGTAAGAACTCTTTTTCGGCTTCCTTGTCAAAGGCGACTTTATACATTTATTCCGGCTTTTTTGAATACCTCTTCGAGGCTGACGACTTCGCTTTTGCCGCTTTTGAGGGCATCTATTCGCTTGTCGGCTACCATCTCGTCGAGAGTATCAAAGTATAGCTCTATCGCCTTTTCTATTAGGCTAGTCCTGCTCTTGTCCAGCTCTGCGGCGTAGCCGTCTAACGCCTCTATCGTGTCCTTTTCAAGCCTGATATTTATCGCTTGTTTCATAGCTCCACCTTTTTATTTTGTAGATACGATTGTATACCACAAAAGTTAAAGTGTCAAGATTTTTCGCAATAATCCGGTAACTTATTTAGAACACCCTCTCTCGTATCATGCCTTGTCAGAGCCTCGACTACTACAGGCAAAGGGTCGGCGAACCGTCCGTCGATGTCTCTCTCACCCTCGAAGTTTAGCCCAAAAGCCAGCTTTTCGACAGGTGGCGTAAACTCGGCATTTATGCCTTCTTTGTTGCCTCTGGCATCCACTCGGTACCAGCCGTAGTCATACAGATATACGGCGTTTAGTCCATGCAGACAGTACGGCGCTCCGTCATCGTTGACGCTCAGGCGCTGATAGCAAAGTGCGGCGGGTATGCCGTTTGCTCGAAGCAAGGCGGCTAGCAGATGGCTCTTGGCGTAGCACCAGCCCGTACCGTGTGCAAGCACTTCACTAGCTTTGCAAGTCGTAATGTCGTCCTTATGGTCATTGGTGTGGCGTATCTCGTCTCGCACAAACTCAAAGCACCGCTTGGCTATCTCGGTATCGCTCTCGCACCCGCCCTTTAGCTCCATAGCTTTTGCCTTTACCGCATCGTTGTCAAAATCTATTATTTCGGTGCATTTCAAAAAATCATCCATAGCCATTATTGGTCATCCACTTTCAATTCAATAGTAAATAAAGCCCCTTCGCCCTTGCTTTGCGCGATAAAAGGGGACAGATAAAAGGGGACAGGCTACTTTTTTCATACATCATATTCATTTTTTGGGTCTTCCACGATTTCCAAGCGTTGGCAGAAGCCCGTGTTGCGAGGCTACTACTATCTGCCATTCATCTTTTCCAAGCGGAGCTTGACGATTGACACTGTTGCGGATTTTTTTAGCTCGTCTGCTTGCATTGCGGCATTTTCGCTCTCTTTCCAATTATCTCCTAATTCTACAAGAGATTCGCTCAAATGCGCCGTTGATGATATTCGTGCATATAGTGAGCCATATATCCAATCTTCAGCCTTTTCGACTAGCCCTGCCCTGAGTGCGTTTGCTTCTATATAGCGCATGATTTCAATGTAGTAGCTATCTTTTTGAACAATAAAGCTCTTGTATCGTCCCTG
>CAZVTM010000006.1:0-74361 GCA_964630205.1 uncultured Helicobacter sp.
TTGTCTATACGCCGACATTTTTTTCTCTTTGCCGACTATCAAGATAGCGTAGTCATCTCTGCCAAGCCTCGATACAAGCTCCAAAAACTCCGCCACGCCTTTGCGGGCAAAGCCGCTACCGACAAACAAAATAATTTTTTTATCTTGCGAAATACCAAATTCGGCACATATCGCCTCTTTACATACGGCGTTATCAAGGGTGTTTGCAGATACGCCGTTATAGACGACTTCGATTTTGGACGGCGCTATGTCGTAGTAGCGGATGATGTCTTTTTTTACAAAGTCGGAGTTTGCGATTATTTTGCGGGAGTTTTGAAATGTTCTACGTTCTAGCCATAGATATACGACCTGCAATGGATTTGCAAATATCGCCAATCTGCTCTCGCCAGACAAAAGCCTAGTGTCCACCCACGCCCTATGCACGCCATCCCCGGCACGGTAAACATCGGCGCACGGCAGCCGCTCTAGCGAAAACAGTAGTTCGTCATCTTTTTTTTGTTTGCAAGCAAAGTAGGCAAAGCTAAGTATTCGCAAAAACGAGGGCAAAAACTTTGGAGATGTTATTTTGGCGGCGTTTTCATCAACCCAGTTGGTCGAAAACACCCGAAAAGATACGCCCCTCTCTCTGAGAGCAGATATTAGCCTAGCCAGATAGTTCTCCGCCCCGCCGTAAGGGGTGTACTTAAACCTCGCTAGCGCTATTTTTTGCATCTATCTCTCGTGCGCTCATGGTCAGCAAAAATCCGGCCAAAAACATAAACTGCTCAAGCATATGGTCACGAATGACGCTATCAACTATCATGCGAAAGAAAAAGCCCGACGCTATAAAAAAGAGCGCCATGCCAAAATAACTACCGTGTTTTTTGAATGAGCTAAAGCCGTAATAAACGAGGGCTCCCAAAAAAAGCACCCACAAAGCCATACCCGGTATTCCTGTGCCGATACCGAGGTCTATGATGCCGCTATGGCTATGCCCGCCGCCTTCGCCGTATTTTGCCTTGAGCGCATGTCCAAATGCATTTCGCCCATAGCCAACACCAAGCGGGTTTTCTGATATTAAAATTAAACCTTCTTTTATCCATGCCGGACGCATATAATTTGAGTGGTTAACTTGTTCGCCAGTTGAAAGTATGGGCTTAGGATACTTATCCCAGTCCAACCATGCCTTATATCCTTTTGTGTCCATAGCTACAATGGCAGTCTCTTCGACACTTTGCCATCTAGAATCGCTTTTATAGCCTATATACATAAAAAATATGAATATAGCCGTTGATAAAACAAAAATAACGCTTTTTTTTGCAATAGATATTGAACCGGCCGCCAATATGTAAAGAAATATAAATCCAATAAATGTAAAAGCAAGACCTACAAAACCAAAGCGCATTGTTTCAAAATATGAAGAAGCAATTGCCAAAACAAAAACAACTCCAAGTAAAAAGCTATCTATAGGAATAATTTTTTTATTTTTGACAACCCTGAAATAAATTTCCGTACCCACAAAGGCAAGCGCCCAATTTGTAATGTAATTTGCCTTATCCGGTCCTTCGGTAAGTCCATCAAGTCTCGCAGGAAAAATACCTTGGTTTGATACAAAATGCTTAACCGCAAATAGATCTATGTAGAAGATATGAATAAAGATGGCACCAAGGAGTATAAAAAAAGCAATTTTTGCCCTTTTGTCGTCAATATTGGCAACCAAAAAACCAAGCCCAAAACAAACAAGAGCGCTAGCCCACTGCATAAGCTCTTTTAGCGCCCATGCCGTCTCACTGCTTACGACAATCGCTTGGAAATAGAACCACAGGGTAGAGGCGCCCAAAATATAGAACACTTTTTTTTGAGCATCTGACAAAACAAATCTGTACATGTTATTTTGAAAAAACAGATAAGCAAACACAACTACAGACATGACCATGGCTATATTTCTAACAGCTATCGTCCTTGGAATAGGCCAAAAAAACATCAATATCGCTAAAAATACAAACCCAGCGTAGATAACTCTTTCTTTATTTAATAGCTCTCTCAAAGCCTTTTATCCGCCTTACCTTTTTCAAGGGTTCCCTTGATGTCATACACTACGGAATTCTCATTTTTTAGAGCATCTATGTCAATTGCCGCAAACTCTTTGTGTGCAACCGCAAGCACAACAGCGTCATATTTGCCTGACGGTTTTTCGACAAGCGTAAGCCCGTATTCGTGCTTCACCTCTGCGGCGTCAGCCCAAGGGTCGTATACCTCAACGGCGCATCCGAAATCGCTAAGCTCACTTATCACATCTATCACTCTTGAGTTTCTAATATCTGGGCAGTTTTCTTTAAATGTAATGCCAAGCACCAAAGTTCTAGCGCCGTCAACCTTGTGGGATTTTTTGATTAGAAGCTTTACAACCTCTTTTGCCACATAGACACCCATATTGTCATTGATTCTTCGCCCCGCAAGGATAACCTCCGGATGGTAGCCTAAACTTTCGGCTTTGAATGTAAGATAGTATGGGTCTACGCCGATACAGTGCCCACCTACAAGCCCTGGTCGAAACGGCAAAAAGTTCCACTTTGTTCCGGCTGCAGCTAGAACATCTAGTGTGTCTATTCCCATTCTATTGAAAATCAAAGAGAGTTCGTTTACAAACGCTATATTGATGTCTCTTTGTGAATTTTCTATTACTTTTGCCGCCTCAGCCACCTTGATAGACGACGCCTTGTGTGTCCCCGCCGTAATTATGGAGGCATATAGAGCGTCTACTTTGTCGGCTATCTCGGGAGTTGAGCCCGATGTGACTTTTAGAATTTTGGTGACGGTATGTTCTTTGTCGCCTGGGTTGATACGCTCAGGGGAGTAGCCGCAAAAGAAGTCTTCATTGAATTTTAGCCCGCTTACACGCTCCAAGACAGGCACACAGTCCTCTTCGGTGCACCCCGGATATACGGTGCTTTCATATATTACTATGTCACCTTTTTTGAGTGCACTTCCTACGGTCTCGCTGGCTTTGATAAGCGGTGTGAGGTCTGGGCGCTTGTATTCATCTACAGGTGTAGGCACTGTTACGATAAAAATATTGCAGCTTTTTAGGTCGTCTTTGACGCAAGAAAATGAGAGGTTTGTGGACGATTTTAGGTTTGCCTCATCCACCTCAAGCGTTCTATCGTAACCGCTTCTTAGCTCCGTTATCCGCTCTTTGTTGATGTCAAAGCCAAGTACGCTATATTTTTTGCCAAACTCAACGGCAAGAGGTAGTCCGACATAGCCTAGTCCTATGACGGCTATTTTCACGCTCACTGTGCCACCCCTATTTGATAATATTCAAATCCAATCTCTCTTAGCTTCTCGGCATCGTATTGATTTCTACCATCAAAGATTATTTTTTGTTTCATTCTTGATGCAAGCTCATAAAAATCAGGGCTTCTAAACTCTTTCCACTCCGTTACGAGTATCATGGCATCTGCGCCGCTTACCGCTTCATACTTATTTTCCACATACTCTACGGCTACGCCTTTAAGGTAATGCTCTTTTGCCTCATGCATAGCTTTTGGATCATACGCTTTCACTTTTGCGCCCCTGCTTGTTAGCTCTTTTATGAGCGTGATACTGGAAGCTTCTCTCATATCATCCGTCTCCGGCTTGAAGCTAAGACCCCAGATACCAAATGTCAGCCCAGCAAGGCTCTCTCCAAATCTCTTGACTACTTTGCCGGGCAATACACTTTTTTGGTCAAGGTTGACCGCCTCTACGGCGTCAAGTATTCTTGGGGTATATCCGTAATCTTTTGCGGTTTTGGCGAGTGCTTGCACATCTTTTGGGAAACAGCTTCCCCCGTATCCACATCCCGGATAAATAAAGCTATACCCTATCCTGCTGTCAGACCCTATTCCGATTCGCACTTTGTTAACATCGGCGCCGACCCTTTCGCATATTTGAGCCATCTCGTTAATAAAGCTGATTTTTGTTGCAAGCATCGCATTTGCGGCGTATTTTGTCATCTCTGCGGAGCGGATATCCATCGCTATAAACCTGTCGTGGTTTCTCGTAAACGGCGCATAAAGCTCTCTCATTACATTCATCGCCTTTTCGTTGTCAGCTCCTATCACCACACGGTCAGGCTTCATAAAGTCCTCTATCGCCGCGCCCTCTTTCAAAAACTCCGGATTGGAGACCACGCTAAACTCTATATTTACGCCTCTTTTTTGTAGCTGCGCATTTATCTCGGCCCTCACCTTATCGGCAGTACCTACAGGGACCGTTGACTTATCCACCACGATGAGCGGTTTTGTGATATATTCGCCTATGCTTTTGGCCACCGCAAGCACATATTTTAGATCAGCCGAGCCGTCCTCACCCATCGGAGTGCCGACTGCGATAAAGCATATTTCGCTGTTTTCCACGGCCGTTTTTATATCGGTTGTAAATTTGAGCGTGCCGAGTTTATAGTTTTCTTTTACCATATCCTCAAGCCCCGGCTCATATATCGGGATAACGCCGTTATTTAGCTTCTCTATTTTTTTTGCATCCACATCTACGCATACCACACTATTGCCCATCTGCGCAAAACAAGTCCCGCTCACAAGACCAACATATCCAGTGCCTATAACCGAAATCTTCAAATCAAATCCTAAAACTATTTTTTGTCATTTTACATAAAATGCTATGAAAGAATATGCGAATATATGCTTTTTAAGTCAAATGCAACCTTTTCCCATGCAAAACTGTCTAAAATTTTTTTGCGAGCGGCAACACAAATATCACGATAGTCTGACGCAAATAACGCTTCTCTTGTTAAATTGAAAAACTGCTCTTCGCTATTTGAATCGTCCGCCAAAAAACCGTTAATACCGCTATCTATAGACTCTACTATGCCGCCTGTTTTGGAACTAACTACGGCAACACCGCAACTCATGGCTTCTATCATTACCATACCCTGCGGCTCACTCTTTGACGGGAAAACCGCAACATCGCACATTCTAAAGAGAGCGGCAAGCTCGGAGTGTGCAACGGGCGGTAAATCAACAAATCTGCAACTATTCAAAAGCTCTCTGCGAAGCCCTTGCCTCTCTGCATATGTCTGCTCTTTTGGCGCATCTTTTGGCTCAGAACCAACGGCGACAATAAAAATATTATCGTATGCCTCAATTAGCTTTTTTGCTAAGCGCAAAAACACTTCAAACCCCTTAACTTCTTGCTTCCTGCCGGCAAATAAAATCACTTGCGCATCCGCCGGAATGTGAAGCTTCTCTTTGAAATCAATCTTTTCTTTTATACTTGCCGGCCTAAACATCTCCGTATCGACACCGTTTCTGACCACGCTAATTAGGTCGGCATCAAACCCGCGCTCAATAAGTCTATTTTTTATATATTCTGAAACAGCTATATAAGCATCAGCTTTACCCCACCTTGGGTCAAAGGATCTGGTAACATGGGCGTGAACTACTATTTTTGTATTTGAACCGACCATTTTTCTAAACTCTTCTACCGGAAATTCAAGCTGATGAGCGTGAAAAATATCAACAGGATTTTGCTTTACAATCTTTGCAGCCCTGACATGAAGCGGATACGGGTCTAAATTTGTTATTTTGTTGAATATCTTGTTGTACAGCCTACTTTGTTTCAACCTATAAACATCGCCGTATTCACTCCGTTCATAGAGTTTTTGATAGTTTTCCAAAGCGCTTACTATGTATGTATCTTCTTTCAAAAATTTAGCAAAATTTTGTGCGACTATCGCAGGGGCAAAACCGCGCATATCCGGTACCGCACCATGAGGAACATATTCACATATTTTCATAGACCACCCACCTTACACTCTATTTTTTCTTCACTTACTATATCAACAAACCGTGCAATATTAAAGCCATTTACGACCTTATAAATGCACATAGGTTTCTTACATCGGTCTACATAACAAAAAACGCCGCTGAGATCAGGGTCTCGCAATGCGGTACAACTCCAGTCAAAATCAACTATCGTCTCCGGAGCAGTCGGACCAAAAATGCCAATAGATTGGATACCCATTGCGTTTGCTATATGCAGTGGGCCCGCATCGACTCCGACAAACAGGTCGCTTGATTTTAAAAGAGCCAAAAAATCATTCGATGAACTTTTTGAGAAATAAAACTTTTGCAAGCCCTCTATTCCCTTTAGCTCGTTTGCAAAGCCGCAAATCGTAATTTTGGCATTTTTGTATAGCTCTTGTAGTCTTGAAATAAGCTGTTTTGTCATCTCTTTATCAAGGCTTTTTGTAATGTCTGTAGAAAATGGAACCAAAACTATATTTTTAGCGCTTTTTGGAAAATCAAGAATAAGCTCCTTCTTTGTTTTTAGTTCAAGCCCCAAGTACTCCCGCACCCTTGCGTAGAGGTTGTATGCCTTACCCCACCGCCTAAACCTCTTAAAAATAGAGTATTTTTTTGCAAACGACACGAAAAACTCTGCATCATCCCCGTGACTCCAAGGGTTAAAGCCCAAGTCGGCATCAAAGTTTTTTAGTTTTAAGATAGATGGAATTAGCGAAAGCGGATTTCGCTTATTTACACCCACAACCTCTACACCATCATTTAAAATCTCTTTTGCATAAGGCACAAGCTGACTTGTCGTGAAAAGCAGATATTGCTTGCCTGGATATAGCGCCGCAAATTCACGAATAACCTTGAAAGATATTATCCCGTCGCCGTATCTACTAAACACGGCAAAAAATATTTTCTGCGCCCCTTGCATATCGTCTGGGCTGATTATTTGCTCTTTTGCGGAGTGTTTTTTGATAAAGTATTTAAATAGTTTTTTTAGCATCTACGCTCTTTATAAATTTGAGAAGCCTTACGGCTCTTTTGTTTGGCTCAAGCTGGGCTATTTTGGCGTATGAGGCGGCGGCTAGCTCTTTTGCCACACCTTTACTCTTCATAAGATACGATATTTTCTCGCCCAAATCTCGCTCATCCCCCGCCTTAAACTCTAGCGCCGCACCGCTTGTTATCTCTTGTATCGACGGAATATCCGAGGCTATCACGGCGTTAAAAGATGCCATGTACTCAAAAAGTTTAAGAGGAGAGGTAAACCTATCAAATGCACTTGCATTGTTGGGCAACACGCATATTTTTGTCTTAGTTTTTAGGAGTTCCTCTACTTTTGCATGCGCCATTCTACCCAAAAACTCAACCTTGTCTTCCACGCCCAACTCTTTTGCAAGATTTTTCAGACTCTCTTCATCCCCGCCGGAGCCGACAAGCTTTATTTTCACATTTTCGGGTAGATATTTTGCGGACTTTATGAGCGTATCCACCCCTTTCCATTTCTGAAAACTACCGATGTAGTACACCTCATTTAACTCATCAAACTCTTTCTTGTCGGCATCAGCAACTTGCTCACTAAAACAAAGAGGGAGTACAACGCTGGGCGGAAGAGCAAAACGCTTTTCAAACTCGTCTTTTAGTGTCTCTGAGATAAAGACTATGCCTTTTGAGTTTTCATACACATATTTCTCGCTCTTCTCGACGGCGCTTTTTTTGTCCTCAGGGGCGGAGTCGGCAAATATCTCGTGTGCCTCAAAGATTACACCGAGTCCTAATTTTATTAGATATTCGGCAGTTTTTAGATGGCGTACATAAATAGCGTCATAGCCTGCATTTGCTAGATGCCTAGCAAGGAAAAAATTGAATATCTTATTGCTTTTTAGGAGTATTTTTTTTGGGATTTTAGTAAGGGAAAAAGTTTTTTGAATACCGTAATAACCGCATACGCCATCAATATCGGAGCGACTCTTTTCGCATACGAGCGTCACATCCGATATTTTGCCTAGCGTTGCGGCTGTTTTGACAACGGTTACCGTTCTGGCTTTATCCGAGGGCAGAGTTTCCGGATAAATTAGGGCTATTTTCAATATTATTCCAAAAATCTAATCTGGTATACTAAGCAAACATCTAAATTCAAAGAATAAAAATGCAAAAAATAATAGTAGCAAAAATATTTGGAGGGCTCGGAAATCAAATGTTTCAGTATGCATTCGGGGCTAATTTAGCAAAACTACATAATGCAGACTTGTTACTGGATATACGTAGTTGCTCAAACTCACCAAGAGGCTTCATGTTGTCTAATTTTAATATAACAGCAAAAATAGCTGACGAGAATGAAATAAAAAAGTTTGAAGGTGTTGTAAAGTTAGGGCATCATACATTTATTAATTTTTTATCATCACCATTCAAATATGTAAAATATCTCACACAGCACTACTGCAGAATACCGGAAAAGTCTCACTCATACAACAAATATAGTATGCATTTTAATGGAAACGCATACGTATATGGAGCTTGGCAATCCCCTAAATATTTTTGCAATATAAAAAATGAAATATACAAGATTTATACTATAAAAAATAAGATTGACAATGAAAACTTAAGAACATTAGAAAAAATTAGCAGGACAGATTCCGTCTCAATTCATATAAGACGAGGAGACTATATAAGCGAAAAGTACAAAAACGACTTCGCACAATTAGATGTGGACTATTATGCAAAGTCTATTGACTACATAAAGAGCCTATATCCAAATGCAGTATTTTTCATTTTTTCAAATGATATTAATTGGTGTAAAAATAATTTTGGATATTCCGATGCCTTTCAATACGTAGACCACAACAGTGAAATGAATGGGCACTTTGATATGTATCTTATGTCAAAGTGCAAACACAACATAATCGCAAATAGTACATTTAGTTGGTGGGGTGCATGGCTAAATCAAAATGAAAATAAGATTGTCATTTGCCCATCAAAGTGGTTTGGCCCAAATTTAAAAAACCACAGCATAAGAGATCTCTATGAAGAAAGCTGGATTCAGCTATAACCTAGTCCGCAAATGAGCAAATACATCAACCATTGCAATTAGATTCATCGCTTCTGCACTTCTGTGTTTTTTTGCACCATCTCCTCTTATATAAGAACCATCTTTTTGTATAACAATATGCTTATCCAAATCCTGATACGCACCAGTTTCCTTACTCTCTGAGCCACTAAATAATTCAACCGTCGGCACACCAAGCGCAATAGCCACATGCATAGTTCCTGTATCGTTTGTCACCAAAACATCCATCTCGTTTATCAGTTTTGGCAGACTTTCGATAGCAAACTTGCCGCAAAAGTTTATTATTCTCTCGCTATTTGCCTCTTTTATCACTTCTCCGAGTTTATGTTCTTTTTTACTTCCGGTTACGGCTATCACAGCGTTTGGATACTGGGCTAGTATCATGTTTGCTAACTCTTTGAAGTTCTGGGCAGGCCACATCTTGTAGATATTTGCTGCCCCGGGCTGAAAACCTACGACTAGAGCGTCTCCATTCAATATCTCTCTTTTTTTATGTTCATAATATCTTTGCGGAAGCAACATTCTGGTAGTTAGCTTCTCGCCGCCGATGGAGCGCACAAGGTCTAGCCTATCCTCTATCGTGTGTTGCTCTTTTTTGGAAAATTCATAACTAAGATGGTGCCTATAACTACTTTTTGTCGGAGTTTTGAGTATAGTTTTTGCGCCGCCCATTATCGCCATCGGTATATCTTGCGGCCCGTTTGAGTGAAGCAAGAGGGCAATATCCGGTTTTGTATGCCTCAACTGCATCACGGTAGCAAAAAACTTTTTGAACCCGCCGTGATAGACTATGAAGTTGTCTATATATTCCGCCCCCTCAAGCAGCGGATAGATATTTTTGTGGACAAAAAGAGTAATTCTGGCATTTGGAAAAGAGTCTTTTAGGCTTTTGATTGCCGGGGTTGATAGCAGGGTGTCGCCGAGAGCGGTATTTGAAAAGACGAGTATTGAATTTTTTGGCGTATTTTTTAGCTCGTCGTAGCTTTTTTTCAGCGGTGTGCCGTTAAAGCGCACATACACCCAGAGGGCAAAATCCATCAAAAATTTATAAACAAACTTCAAATCATATCCCTAACCGCAGCGTAAACGCTATCCGGCAAAATATCGTCTGCGACTTTTGATTCAGAGGTCAAAACGACGCTTTTTGGATGATACGGTTTCCAAGTATCGACATTTGTTTTGCCAAATATCGCAACAACCGAGGGCGCAAAAACAGCCCCATAGTGCATGGCCCCGCCGTCCAAAGTCACAAGGCATTTTGAGTATTTGCAAAGGGCGCCAAACTCAGCGAGAGAGCCGGTCTCAAAATATTTGATTCGCTCACTACAAAACAGCTCTTTTGCTTCGCCCTCTTCAACACTTTTGGGGGCAGCTGTTACTGCTACTTTGAGGTCAGAATATACCGAAATAAGCGAAGCTAATCTCAAAAATTTATCTATTTTCCATCTATTCACAGATAGTCTTGATGAAATGTGAAATACCACATATTTACCACACTTAAAATCAGACTCTTTTAGTCTGCAAAGCACGCTTTCATCGGCTACGGGCAATATATTCACATATGGACGGTAATTTTTGTCTTCTACGCCAAACAGCTTCAGACAATCAAACGCATTTTGCACCTCATGCTTGCCCGCAGGGCTCTCGTCGATAAAGGCGTCAAAATAAACCATGTCTTTTTTATTTTGCGGTAGGCGAACCACCTTTGTCTTTGCCCCGCTCCAGCTAACAAGCGCCGCATTTGAACGGCTAAACGAGCTACGAAGCCCGACTGCGTAATCAAACTTTTCGCCTCGTACGGCAAGCATCGTTTTGAGGTGTCCAACCCATGCCGACAGCTTCGCCGCAACCCCTTTGTGGTGCTTTGCCTTCTCATACACAAAGAGTCTATCTATGTATGGATTGTCAAGGAACGCCTCTTTGGAGTACCCGGCGCAAAGGACGCCGATAAAACATGTCGGAAACTGCTCCTTTATCGCTTGAAACACCGGCGTCGAGAGTACAGCGTCGCCTATATTGTCGTTTCTCACAAGCAGGATTTTTTTATTGTTTAAATCTAGCATAAAGCCCTCCGAGAATAGGCGACGAATAGAGTCTAAGCGCACCCTTTAGCCACTTTGCGTCTTTGTCTTTTACCGATATTCTTTTGATCTCGCTTGTGTCGCCATCAGCCAAATTGACCCCTCTTTTGGTCGTATACAGCACTTCAAACCCAAGACTCTGCGCCAAATCTATAAGCTCTGCCGTATAGTTACCTCTAGGCCAGCAGAGGTGTTTTGTGCTTCCGCCGTGTTTTGAGATATGTGATTTTGATAGCGCAAGGTCGTCCCTCCACTCACCCATCCCAAGCTCTTCGTTATCGTGAGCGTTTGAGTGTGAGGCAAAGTCAAAAACATCACCCATAAGCACCAAATCATCCCAGTTTATCACAGCAGACGCAGGCTCTTCGTAAGCTAGTTTTTTGCCCTCTCTGTGATTTGGGATATATATCTCATCCGACGCCCTTTTGTCCTCGCTAGCCCTCTCCACCCAGTCTGTAACGACAAAAATCGTAGCCCTCAGAGAGTATTTTTTGAGTATTGGATATGCCACCAGATAATTGTCTATCCAGCCGTCGTCGAATGTGATAAGTACGCTCTTTTTTGGCAGTTCCAGCTCCCCTTTTTTGAATGCCAAAAACTCATCCAAACTTAGTGTCTTATAGCCACTCTGCGAGAGAAATTTCGCATGAGATTCAAAATTTTCCGGCGTTATCGTCACGAGCGCACCTTTGTGGCTGCTCACATGATGATACATGAGGACGGGAACGCTGAGCGCTTTTTTCATTTTGCTAGTATTTCCTCGTACTGTTTTAGCGTATCGGCTACCATCTTTTCAACCGAAAATTTCTCGATCACAAACTCTCTAGCCCTTCTGCTGGCCCGCGCATGAAACTCTTTATCCACGATAAATCTCTCTATCTTATCCGCCATATCATCGACATTTTCGCACTCAAATAGCAGTCCGCTTCCACCATCTTCTAACGCCTCGGGTATGCCGCCGACCCTAGAGCCGACTACCGGCACACCGCACGACTGCGCCTCCAGTAACGCCGTGCCGAGAGCCTCCATATTTGAAGGGAGCACAAAAAGGTCTAATGCGCTTAGAATATTAACCGTATCGTTTCTAAAGCCGGTCATTATGACCCTGCCATCCATGCCGCTCTCTTTTATTTTGTTTTGGAGATTTTCCCACTGCGGCCCTTCGCCCGCGATGACTAGCTTCACATCATACTTTTCGGATAGTTTTTTGACCGCGTCTATCAGGTCTTTGTGTCTTTTTGCACCTCTTAGTATCGCCACTATTCCAACTAGGAATGTCTCTTTGCTGATTCCTAGCTCCCCTCTGAGGCTACTCTCTCCCTTTTGGAAATGCTCGGTGTCTATGCCCGTGTATATAAGTCTAATTTTTTCTTTTCTTACGCCGCGAGAGGCTATGTATTCGCTTACTCCCACGCTTATCGCCGTCACTTCATCCGCTAGATATTTGTAGCTAAAAGGGCTTGCAAATGGGGTTTGAAGATGGCGCACCCTGACACATTTCACACCTGCAAGCTTCGCCGCCATACCGCCCAGCCAGCCGTCTCTGCCTGAATGCGTGGACACGATGTCGATGCCGAGCTCTTTGATATATTTTGCAATGGTTAACACAGCCGGAATATCATAGCTAGCACGGGTCTTCACGGGCAAACACTCTATGCCAAGCTCACCTTGCATAGCCATTAGTTTACTATCTGGATTGACGGCAAAATATGTCTTAACCTTATCTTTTGGCATATGATTTGCCAGCCTGACGGTTCTCTTTTCCTGCCCGCCCCAACCCTTTGAAGCTTCTACCTCTAGTACTTTTATCAAAATTAAATACCCTTTTAATTACACTTTATCCATGAATTTACAATCAATCAGCGTAACGATTTTAACCAAAAACGGCAAAAAACACATCAAGGATGTCCTTGAAGCCTTGAGAGAGTTTGGCGAAGTAATACTCCTAGACAACAGCTCCACGGATGAAACCGTACAAATAGCGTCGTCGTTTGCCAATGTCAAAGTCCACTCGTTGGAGTGCTTTGAAGGTTTTGGCAAAGCACACCGTCTTATGGAGGATTTGGCATGCAACGACTGGATACTATCTATCGACTCGGATGAAGTGCTGAGCAATGAAGCGATAGAAGGGATAAAAGAAACAGAGGCAAACCATAACTTCATATATGAATTTGCGTTTAGAAACTACTTCAACGGCAAATGGATAAAAACATGCGGCTGGTATCCGGATGCACACCCTAGACTATATAACAAACAAAAAGCTCGTTTTACTGATAGTTTCGTCCATGAAAAGGTAGTCGGCGAAGACATGCAGACAAAAAGAATATCGGGATACATAACTCATTACTCCTACGACGGTGTAGAGGATTTTTTAAGAAAAATGCAAAATTACAGCACACTTTTTGCCGAGCAAAATAGAGGTAAAAAAAGCTCATCCGTATGTAAGGCTCTCGCTCACGGCTGTTTTGGATTTTTTAAAAGCTATATCCTAAAGCGTGGTTTTATACAGGGGTACGAGGGTTTTATCATTAGCTACTACAATGCCCAGACTGCTTTTTGGAAATACATCAAATTATACGAGGCGAATAAAAAATAATGCTTTACATTCCAATGTACCACTATGCATCAGAGCGCAAACGAGGCAACTCCAAAGATGTGCTAAAACGACATTTTGAGTATTACGCCGAAAATTTCTGTTCCGTACTGCCGACAGATAAACTATGTGACGACAAGCAAAATATCTGCATTACATTTGACGACGGATACAAAGACTTCGGCGAGGTGGCATTGCCGCTTCTTAGGGAGTTTGGTCTAAAAGCCATTTTGGCGGTTTCTCCCGGTTTAATAGAAGAAGATAAAAACGGCGTTTATATGGGATGGAGCGAGCTGCATGAGGCTATGAATTATAAAAATCTGGAAATTGCCGCACACGGACTAACACATAAAATAATAGCAGATAGAGAACATGCTAGATACGAGGCTGTAGAGGCAAAAAAAATTATAGAAGACAAACTTGCATATACGCCACGCTCATTTGTCTACCCATACGGTAAATTTACCATCGAAGCCCACAAAGAGATAAAAAAAGAGTATGAGTTTGTCTTTCGTATAGGTGGAGCGGCAAACGTCGGCTGGGGTCAAAATATGTTTTATAGATTTTCTGCCGACAACACCGATAATCCAAAGAGCATGTTTACAAAGTTTAAAAAAGTTACCCTACTGGTCAAAATGTATATCAATCTGCATCGTGGATTATAAAAAAATATTAAGCAATATATTTGTAACTTTTTTGCTACTATTTAGAAAAATATCCTTTAAAAAGGCTTTAAATGTACGATAGGTATTCGGTCCAAAAAATAGTTTTTGCACTTACGATGCTTGTGAATATTTTAATTACCGTATTTTTGGACGGCTACTACTACATCAGCGGTAAAGAAAATTTAACCGTACAGATAGATGACAAGCTAAAAACCGTCGCGATGAGCATAAGACCGATGATGGATACCTACAACGAAGAGATAAACGGAACAGGCTCAATCACTCCGGCTAGATATAAGGAAATACTAAAAAATCTAAGCCACTATACCGACTCTATAGGTGTAGAATATGTTTATCCCTTGATACAGCAAGTGGGGTAGCCATAGGTCGTACTTTGTTCCATTCAAAACGGCTAGCGGCAAAGAATATGTAGTCGGTATAGATGTATCGCCAAAAAGTATTAGCGACACACTAAATACACTACTTTTGGATGCTTTGATAGTAGGGGCTATAGTTAATATAATCACGGTTATCATCGCCCATCTTCTATTTAAACCTTTTGTAATGCGGATAAGAGGCTTTACCGGTAAAATAAAAAATGCAAGCCAAAAGAGCAAAGAGATAAAAGATAGCGTATACGGAGCCGCAAGAGAGGCGGCAAGAGCTGGGGAGCACGGCAGAGGTTTTGCCGTCGTCGCAGATGAGGTCCGCAAACTAGCGGAAAGAACTCAAAAAAGCCTTGTAGAGATCAACTCTACCATTATGGTCATATCTCAATCAATAGTTGACGCTAGCGAGCAAATAGACAAAAATGCGCAAGCGATAGAAGGGATAAGCGGATTCGCACATACGCTTGAAGAGACAATGGAAGATTCATCAAAAAGTATGCAGTCCGTCATTAGCGGCACCGACAACAATCTAGCCATGTCATCGCAAACTATAAAAGCCGTTGATTACATCGTAGATGAGATATCAAAAATAGAATAGCTATCAAAAAACAATACCGCTCATGCAAAATCAGTAGCTACATTAGCTGAAGAGCTGCTAAGGGATATGAATGCCCTTGATAGCAACCTAAGAGAATTTAAGCTTTAAGCTTAGCTTTTATCTCCCCTTTTAGGGCTTCAAGCGGGTATTCGAGGAGGCATTTGCTTTTTTTGCTTCCCTCACACCCATCCCGTCCGCACGGGGCACAGTCCCAATCTACTTGAAACATCGTGTGTTTTCCCATCCGCTGAACGCCGTTTCTCGCCGTATATGTACACTCAGCCACCTCATTATCCCACGCCCCCCAGTTGAATACACCAGATGGTCCAAATACCGATATGCACGGCGTATTTTGGCTTGCCGCTATGTGCATTGCCGCTGTATCCGCCCCAAAAAACAGTTTTGCTTTTTTGCTTAGGGCGACCAGCTGTTTTAGCGTCAGTTTGCCGGCAAGATTTAGCGGCGAGCTTTTGCAAGACAAGAGTATCTCATCCACCATCTGAAGCTCTTTTGTATCAGGAGCGGCGGTGACGACGACTTTCACGCCAAGGGTCTCGATGAAATCTATAATCTCTGCGTTTTGCATAGGGGAGAGACATTTGAAAAACCATCTTGAGGCAGGATGAACATGCACAAACTCTTTTGTATCACCGAGCAGTTCTTCCACTTTTGCCTCGTCGCTATGGGCAAAAAACAGCTCCACCTCTTTGTATTTTGGACTAAGCCCAAAAGCTCTGAGGGCGTCCAAGTTTGACTCCACCAGATGGCGCATCAAAGTCAACCGAAACGAATGGGTATAGGGCGAAAACTTTGCAAATATCCCTTTTTTTGCCACCACCCCTACACGCACCCTTGCCCCTGATACAAGAGCGGCATATCCACCCCGCTCTCCTTCTGTGGTATTGATGACGATGTCATACCCTCTCTTTCGAATGTTAGCATACAATGACAGCTCATACTTGAGTCGCCCAAGTATCCCGCTAGACTTCACCTTTTTACGGTCATAGACAAATACCTCATCGATATAGGGGTTGAGCGTCAGCATCTCCTTTGATTCGGCATTTACCAGATAATCCACCTTTGCATCAGGATATGCTTCTTTAAGATTTTTGGCAAGCACGGCTGAGAGGAGCACATCACCTATGTGACGAAATTTCATTACAAGGATTTTCAAACTTGAATGCTTCTTTGCATATCTCTTCACCTTAGCGTCTTACACCATAAAAGATTGGACAACCAGACCCTGCACCAATGCACAACTCTTCGTTTAATTTAGCCATCTACCCGCCCAGACTCTGCGCACTTATCTTGCCCCAAAAACTCTTTTGACAATAGCCCAATTAACTCTTCAATTTTTTTAATGCTAAGCTTGGACTTGAATATGTTTTTTGGATTCTTCGTATCCTTATCATAAAAAGCTATTGATGAAATTTCATTGTTTTTCTTATTTGTAACTAAACTTTTCTTACTCAAACGTGCTATCGAATTTCTTAAATGTCTCAAATAGTTTTTAAAATCATGCAGCTCTTCTTTGCCCTTGTATGCATACTCCCACTCTTTGGGCTTGTTATTTTGTAGAAACTTGTCCAATTCTGCATTTGATGCTATACCGCTTTCTTTTACAAAAACTATTAATCCCAGAAAAGAGTTTACAAGCTGCGTCTGCTCAAATTCAAAGCCTTTGCTATTAGTGCTCTTATACTTTTTATACAGCTCCAAATTATGTTTTGTTCTGCAAACAAAATCTTTCTCATTTTTCCAAACCATCTTAAATCCTACACGTGTTACTTACTGCATATTTAACAATACTAGTCTGAGCCTCGGCAAATGATTTCTCAAAACATCTTCAATAACCACCTTATTCACACCCTCATAATCATGCGCTATAAAGTTTCTAGTCTTGTACGCCCCTTTTGCATCCTCCAATAGGCCATGCTTTTTTAGGATAGTTTCATCCAGCTTGCCCAGTGTCTCGCCGATTTGCAACAGGTTCATAAGCGTTGCATTAAAGGCCATTTTATTATTTAGTACCGCTTCGATGGAGCCAAGAGTTGTTTTGTACTCTTCTATTTCGTCTATCATTTTGAGCAAAAATTCTATCTTCGCACTCATAACGCCACCAAATCTCTCAAGATATATTTTTTGCCTATCTCATTTAGCGTATCAGCATCCGCAAGGTCTACATCTTTGTGAAGTCTCGTCTTTAGCAACTCTTTTATCTCATCAATTCTCGCATACGCCCTAAAACCACCGTATTTTGACAAAAATTTCGGAGCATCGAGACGGTAAAGTATGTCAACATCACTACTAGGCTTCGCTTCATTTCTAGCTTGTGAGCCAAAAATGCCGATAATCACAAAGCCGTCATCAAGCAACTCACTTTTTGCCTCTTGAATAACTTTTATCTCATTTTCTAGCATCTTTGTTTTTCCGTTTTTTTGTGATTATAACTTATTTATAAATCTCTTCATATCTATTTTTCCACCGCTTATGAAACCAAAACCAGACATTTGGATTTTTGCGGATTTGCTTCTCTATCGCATCCGACTGCGCCTGTGTGCAGGAGAGTATGTCGCTGTTCACATCATCACTGACGGGACAATAAATCGGCTCGTAAAATGTGAGTTTGTACTTGTCAAAGCCGTTGTACTCGCAAAATATCGGGACGATAGCAGCGTCAAATCTACGGGCAAGTACCGAAAGTACAGGGGTTTGACGAGCCTCTTTGCCAAAGAAGTTTATAAGCAGCCCCTCATCGTCGGCGGTGTTTTGGTCTACAAGTATCCCGACCGTTTTGTCCTCTCTCAGTGCTTTTACAAGTTTTCTCATCGCTCCGTGTTTACTGATGACCTCGGTACCAAATCGCTCCCTTGAGTTCGTGATGATTTTGTTCATCGCTTTTGAGTCCAGCTCTCTACCCACGACCACCATCTTGACCCCTGTGCGCACCGTCACCGCCTTGCCCAGAACCTCCCAGTTGCCGTAGTGCGCCGTAGCAAAGAGGATTTTTTTGCCCTCCGCCTTTAGTCGCTCCACTATCTCCACACCCTCATATTCGCACTTGCCTAGTATCTCATCCGCCGAGGCTTCGAGGTTTGTGACCACCCCGACTATGTTTTTGAGTAGATTTTCGTAAGAGGAGAGGATTATCTCTTTTTTTTGCGCTTCGTCCATACCGCCCTCAAATGCAAAATCCAGGTTGACCTCGGCTATCCGCCTATGTTTTGCGTCCACGGCGTAGGCTATATGGGATAGTATACGGACTACTTTTTTTAGCATAAACACGGGCGTGATTTTGGTCAAAAATGCAAAACTCTTAAAAAGGGCAATATAAAAAAGCTCTAGCACAAAAGCCCCCTCGCCGCCTCTATAATGCGCACAGGCTCAATGGTCGCTATCGAAAAATCGTCATAATCAAGCTTTGACGCATCCACTCCGTCCTTTGCCCCTATCATCACATTTTTATCCGTTGCAAAGGCGTTTCTCTCATACGGTGTCGCCCCAAATATAGTGACGCTCGGCACATTCATAGCCCACGCCATGTGCGTGATGCCCGTGTCGCCGCCTATCACGAGGTCACACGAATCTACAACCGCCTTTATCTCATCAAGCCCCATCTGCCCTGCGCCGTCCAGCATGATTATATTTTCATCTTCAAACGCTGCGATGACCTCTTGCATCTTTTCCGAAGGATATATCTTGTTTGGTTTTGAGGCGGACATATTGATGAGGATATTTTTTTTGTTTTGCGCGGTTTTTTGGTTTTGCGTTTTGTAGCCCAGAAGTTTTGGCTTTTTGTATACATCATCAAGTGAGAAGCCGCCGCCAAAAGCGGAGTTTAGCAGGTCAATATAGCGTTCCACGATATTTTTTTGATACGGGCTGACGCATTTGTGGGTATAAAAAAAACTTGCAACACCCTCTCTGGCGCTCTTGTATGAATACCCTACTTTTTTTTGTGAGCGTAAAAAGCTTGTCACGACGGCGGATTTGAATAACCCTTGCAAGTCCAGCACCATGTCAAATTCGCCAAGATTTTTAAGTTTGTTTGCCGCCTCTATCAAGCCGCTAACCCCAAACGGCTTTAGCTTTAGAGCTACGATATCATCTACAAAAGGGGTGTCTTCGACCACCTCTACAAACCTCTCATCAACAATCCAAGTGATATCGACATCCGCAAATTTTTGCTTGATTAGCGCCGCCGCTACAAGACTAAACACTATGTCGCCGATTGCCGAGAGTCTAACTATTGCTATTTTCAACCGTTTTCCGATATTTTTTCGTAAATTTTACTGGGTGGCGGCTAAAAATGAAAATATTCGAACGCTTTGACGAAGTAAACGCCTTTTGCACGGACAAGAGACACGGGAATTTTGCGGATTATGTCGGCGATGATGCGGCTAGCCTAGAAGAGCGGAGAAATAACTTTACCAAAAAGCAAAAGATAGTACTGCTAAAACAGGTTCATGGCGATGAAATATTGGAGATAAAAAGCGACAAGATAGAGCCAAACGGCACATTTTGGTTTGGCGGCGAGGCTGATGGGATGATGACAAATGAAGCAGGACTAACGCTAGCCATTCAGACCGCCGACTGCGCAGGAGTGCTCCTCTATGACCCGGGTAGCAACGCTGTAGCTGCCTTGCATGCCGGACGCAAAGGGGCGCAGCTAAATATCCTAGGCGGATGTGTAGCAAAAATGGCAGATAGATACGGTACAAAACCGCAAATTTTGACAATGTATGTCGGAGCGCATATCAGAGGGTGTTGCTATGAGCTGCCTATAGAGATGGCAAAAGAGTTTGAAAAGTACGAAAACGCAGTAGAGCAAAAAGGGGGCAGATACTATCTCGACATCGCCAAAGTCCTTATCTTGCAAGCCAGAGCTCTTGGAATAAAAGATGAAAATATAGAGATAAACGCATCTTGCACATCATGCGAGAGCCAAAAATACTTTTCGTATAGGGCAGAAGAGGGCAAATGCGGCAGGATGCTTACGGCAATAGGCTTAAAAGCAATTTAGATAAAATTTGTCCTAAAAAAGGAGAGCAATAAAATGATAAACGAACTAAAACAATTTGCCTCTCTACGGGTGGAAGCAAGGGCATATCTGACCTATCTTCTAACCAGAAACATACCAAACCATGTACCAGATATCACTCTGGATACCATACTTGCGGCATTTAAAAAGATAAAAAAAGAGAACGAAAATATATCGATACTTTACGTTCTAGACGCAAAAGGCGTACAACTAATCGACAATATCTCAAACAAGCCGGAATTTCGCAAAGGTGCGGGTGTCAATAGAGCCAACAGAGCATACTACTATAGGGCGGCTAGAGAGAAAAAGCCGATACTTACCGACCCTTATCCTAGCGTAACTACAGGGGAGCTTTGCGTTAGCGCCTCAATGCCTATATATGATGACAAAAACCATCTCAAATTCGTAGCCGTAATAGACATACCGCTAAAAGACATAGTCAGGATACTTCATCCGACGGTATGGAGTACAATTTTTACCAATACTAGCAAAATTACATACGGCGTATTTAGCGTTGCGCTGTTTTTGATTGCGGTACTGCTATTTGCCAAAGGGGTACTAGGTCTATTTTCGGAAGGAGCACATCCTAGCGACGTTCAAATACAGGGTATTTTTGAGACGACCATCTTGTTTACCCTGTCTCTCGCCATCTTCGACCTCGTAAAAGCGATATTTGAAGAGGAAGTGCTAGGGCGCAACAGGCGTGATAATGCCGAAGGGACACATCAGACTATGACAAAGTTTATCGGTTCAATCATTATAGCGGTAGCGATAGAGGCATTAATGCTCGTATTTAAATTTGCGCTCACCGACCCTAGTAAAATGACATATGCACTGATACTTTTGGGCGGCGTCGCCGGACTCCTTGTATCGCTAGCGTATTACATCAAATCAACAAGAAAGCCAAAAAGAGAATCTCGTGACTAAAATCGCAATAGTCAACTACCAAATGGGCAATCTCGCAAGCGTAAAAAACTCATGCGCGAAAGTCGGCTTTGAGGCGGACATAGTCTGTGAGTATGAAAAACTAAAAGAATACGACAAAATCATCCTCCCCGGCGTAGGCGCATTCCCGGATGCCATGAAACACCTAAAAGAGACAGGAATGGAAGAAGCCGTGAAGGAAGCGGCAAAGACAAAGCAGATTTTTGGGGTATGTCTCGGTATGCAACTCCTTTTTGACAGAGGTTTTGAGCACGAAGAGACGGCGGGACTTGGGCTGCTAAAAGGCGATATAGTCCGCTTTGACCCCGAAATACTTGGAAATGAACGCAAGATACCGCACATGGGGTGGAACAAGCTATTCAAGCAAAAAGAGTCTCCCCTACTTGAGGGCATCGAAGACGAGTTTTACCTCTACTTCGTCCACTCATACCACGCAAAAGCTACGGACGATGAGATACTCTGTGTCTCGCACTACGGCGAGCGATTTGTAAGCATGGTGGAGAGAGATAACATCTGCGGGATACAGCCGCACCCCGAAAAATCAGGCGATACCGGACTAAAAATACTTAAAAACTTTTTGGAGAAAAAATGACGATTTATCCTGCGATAGACCTAAAAGACGGCAAGGCGGTACGCCTAACCAAAGGGATTATGGAGAGCGCAAAGGTCTACTCCGACGAGCCTTATCACCTAGCAAGAGCGTTTGAAGAGATGGGTAGTGACTGGGTACACATCGTAGACCTCAACGGAGCGTTTGCGGGAAATCCGATGAATCTTGAGGCTATCCAAAAAATCAGAGAGGCGACAAGCCTAAAGCTCCAACTGGGCGGGGGCATCAGGGATGAGGATACGATAAAAAGATATATCGACCTAGGTATCGAGAGGGTAATTCTCGGCACGATAGCAACGCAAAATCCAGAATTTGTCAAAACCGTAGCCGCAAAATACAATGTCGTCGTAGGCATCGACGCACACGACGGTTTTGTAGCGGTGGACGGCTGGGCGAAGACAAGTGAGCTCAGAGCCACGGAACTTGCTAGGATGTTCGCCGATAGCGGCGTAAAAGCAGTCATCACAACAGATATATCAAGAGACGGAACGCTAGGCGGAGTCAACATAGGCTTTACCGAAGAGGTAGCAAAGGCCGGCGGTATAGAGACGATAGCGAGCGGGGGCGTCAAAGACATAGAGGATATCAAAGCCGTCAAAAACAGCCCCTACATTGGCGGTGTTATCGTCGGCAAGGCGTATTATGAAGGTAAACTTGATTTGAGAGAGGCGCTAGGCTTGCAATGAAAGAATTTTACTATGAACTGATTGTAGAAACCGGGGATTTCGCAGAGCTTATCGAAAACTTCCTAGGAGACTGGTGTGACGCAGTCATCGAGGATAACGGCAAGTTTATTACGACTTACGAATACGAACCTGTAAACGTAAGAGACGCTCTGCTTATTTACAAAAAAGAGCTTGAAGAGATGTTTGGGGCAAAATTTGTCCTGACTGCCGAAATCGTGCAGAAGAAAAATGAAGATTGGATAGAGTCTTACAAGAAAAGCGTGGAGCCAATCCTTATAGGCGATTACTACATTTATGCGCCGTGGCACGAGCCAAAATCAGGAGTAAAAAACTTCTGCATAGAGCCGTCGCTCGCATTTGGAACCGGACATCATCCGACAACCAAAAATGCGATGCTTTTTGTGCAAAAATATGTCAAAAAAGGCGACAGCCTCCTAGATGTCGGATGCGGCAGCGGGATACTTGCGCTAACGGCCGCCGATATGGGGGCAAATGTCGATTTGTGCGATACTGACGCCGAGGCCGTAGAGGTTGCAAAAAAAGTATTTGAAAGCAATAACTTGACATACAAAAATATATGGGCAGGCAGTGCCGATGAAGCAAAAATTGAGTATGATATAACGGTCGCCAACATCATAACCGACGTGCTTGTAATGATAAGCAAAGACCTTAAAAATAGGATGAAAAAGGGCTCAAAACTCATTTTGTCCGGCATACTGGAAGAGAATGAGGAAAAGCTAAAACCGTTCTACAAAGATTTAACCCCTATAGATAGAGTTTGCGAATCTGAGTGGGTAACACTTGTTTACGAAAAACAATAAGGAACCGATACATATATGGAAAACAATCAACAAAAAGATCCTAAAAAAAACGATAATTTTTTTAATAAAAACCCGCTTTTAGTATTTGCGATATTCTCAATACTTACGGTACTTATATTTAGAAGCCTATTTGAAGACGGCTCTTTTGACGGTAGCGGCTCGGGCGGGGCTTCTCAAACCCAAAACATAAGCTACTATGAACTTAAAAAACTAGTAGAAGCCGGACAAGTATCTTTTGTTTCTATCGGCGAAAGTAGCATCAAAGCAACAAGCAAGGGCGAAGCAAAAACCGTATATGTCGCAAAAAGGGTAATTCCGGACGACACACTCATCCCTATGCTTGAAAAACAAAACGTAAAATACGGCGCATACACCGAGAAAAACTGGCTTACAGACTTGGTATTCGGCTGGGTGCTTCCGGTGTTTATATTTTTTGCGATTTGGATGTTCCTGACTAGCCGTATGCAAAAAAATATTGGCGGCGGAATCCTCGGTATAGGCAGCATGAAAAAACTGATGAACTCCGAAAAACCAAAGGTCAAGTTTGCCGATGTGGCAGGCAATGACGAGGCAAAAGAGGAAGTACAAGAGCTAATAGAATTTCTAAGAAGCCCTGATAGATACATCAAGCTAGGGGCCAAAATCCCAAAAGGCGTCCTACTCGTAGGACCTCCGGGGACAGGTAAAACTCTACTTGCAAAAGCGGTTGCGGGAGAGGCGGAAGTGCCTTTCTTCTCGGTATCAGGCTCTAGCTTTATCGAGATGTTTGTGGGCGTGGGCGCTAGCCGTGTGCGTGACCTGTTTGACCAAGCAAAAAAAGAGGCCCCATCCATCATATTCATAGACGAACTTGACGCAATAGGCAAGAGTAGAGCGATGGGACACATCGGCGGAAATGACGAGAGAGAGCAGACGCTCAACCAAATGCTTGCCGAAATGGACGGCTTTGGGGCGGAGTCTCCGGTAATAGTCCTTGCTGCGACCAATAGACCCGAAATCCTAGACCCAGCTCTTCTAAGACCGGGGAGATTTGACAGACAGGTGCTTGTCGATAAGCCTGACTTCAAAGGAAGGGTGGAGATACTCAAAGTTCACGCCAAAAATGTGAAACTTTCCGATGATACCGACCTTGAAGAGCTAGCCAAGTTAACGGCGGGACTTGCAGGTGCAGACCTTGCCAATATCATCAACGAAGCGGCTTTGCTTGCCGGACGAGAGAGCCAAGAATCCGTCAGCCAACAAAACCTCAAAGAGGCAGTTGAGAGAGCGATAGCAGGACTAGAGAAAAAATCAAGACGGATAAGCCCGAAAGAGAAAAAAATAGTTGCATACCACGAGAGCGGTCACGCCGTCATCAGCCAAATTACAAAAGACTCCAAAAAAGTAAACAAAGTATCCATCATCCCGAGGGGTCTGGCGGCTCTTGGATATACGCTCAACACGCCTGAAGAGAACAAATACCTAGTCCAAAAACATGAGCTAATTGCAGAGGTGGATGTGCTTTTGGGCGGTCGTGCGGCTGAAGAGCTATTCATCGGGGAGATTTCTACCGGTGCAGCAAACGACCTGGAGAGAGCTACGGATATCATCAAATCAATGATAATGTACTACGGAATGAGCGAAGTTGCGGGGCTAATGGTGCTTGAAAAACAGCGAAATACATTCCTCGGCGGAGGCATGGGTCAGACAAAAGAGTACAGCGAAAAAATGAGCGAAGAGCTTGATAGCTACATAAAAGCCAAGCTTACAGAGAGATACGCCGCAGTCAAAGAAAAACTAGAGACATACAGAGAGGCTATGGAGTCTATGACTGCCGAGCTTCTAGAGATAGAGGTACTAGAAAAAGACAGAGTCGAAGAGATAATCAGTAGTTTCGAAAAAGAGAAGGGTATCGTAAGGGAGTCCGATGAGGACGAACTTCATGCGCCTCAGCAAGAACAAGCAAAAAGCTCTAAGGAGTAAAACATGAACAAGGTCGTTACCACAACCGAGATAGTCGCCAAAGAAGGTTATAAATACTTAATAGGGGCGGCGGCGGTACTCGCTCTCGCTTTTTATTGGAACTTTAGCGGCCTTAGCCTATTGGTACTCGGGGCAATGGCGGCTGCAATAGTGTATTTCTTTAGAAACCCGGAAAGAATCAGCGAAGACGACACAAAATATGCGATTATCTCCCCGTCCGACGGCATCATCACCTCAATAGACAGGGAATACGAGGAGACTTTCCTAAAAGACGAGTGCGTTAGCGTCACAATATCTACATCGCTAAAAGACGCCCACTTTATAAGGGCCCCCTTTGCATCCTCTTTTAAGCAAAAAAGTCTTCTCCACGGTCTATTTCTCCCGATAGAAAATGAAAAAGCAAGAACGCTAAACGAGAGATTTGCAGCATATTTTGAAGGTCAAAACGGAAAAAGCTACGTTTTATCTGTTATAGCCGGCAGTTTGGCGACAAAGATAGCCCTATATAAAAACGAGGACTCCGCCATAAGGATGGGCGAAAGGATAGCGTTTTTGAAATCAGAATTTCAAACCGTTATCTGCCTCCCAAAAGACACGCTAATCAAAAAAGCGGTAGGCGATAGAGTCAAAGCCGGTGAAACCTTGCTCGGAAGTTTTGCGAGTTAGCCTATGATAATAAAAAACGATGAAGAAAAAAACAAATTAGTATTTTTACTACCCAATCTAATGACTGCGGTATCGCTATTTCTAGGGATACTAAGCGTGCTAGCCTCCGTAAAAGGTGAGTTTGACAAAGCGGCGATTTATATATTTTTGTCACTCATATTTGACGGCCTTGACGGCAGAATAGCAAGAATGACCGGTACTTGTTCAAAATTCGGCGTAGAGTTTGACTCTCTTGCCGATTTAGTAGCATTCGGCGTAGCTCCTGCAATGCTTGTATATTTTGCACTGGGACATGAATTTGGGAAGATAGGGGTACTTGCGGCCGGATTTTTTGTGGTTTTCGGAGCCGTACGTCTAGCTAGATTTAACGTACAGTCTGAGTGTATCGAGCCAAATGTGTTTATAGGGTTGCCGATACCTTCCGCCGCAGTGTTTATCACTTGTTGGACGGTTGTGCTAGCACAATACGGTGTGCTAGTAGAGTACAAAGGAGTTGTTTTGGCCATCTCTTTTGCTGCGGCTCTTTTGATGGTCAGCAATATCAGATATGCGAGTTTTAAAAAAATGAAGCTTTCAAAACAAGCGCTTATGAAAATGTTTGTTTTTGTACTCGTACTACTCGCCGTAATGTTTTTGTATTTTCTTGAAACGTTGACAGCCCTTATAACACTTTTTGTCCTTAGCGGGATACTCAGGGCGGTGTATAATTTGACAATTTATAAACTAAAAAATAGACATTCTTAGGACAAAGCAATGCAAAGAATAAAAATATTTGACACGACCTTAAGAGACGGTGAACAAAGCCCTGGTGCATCAATGAACACCGATGAAAAAATTAAAATAGCGACACAACTTCAAAAGCTTGGGGTAGATGTCATAGAAGCCGGTTTCGCAAAGGCAAGTCCCGGTGACTTTGAGGCTATAGAGCGAATAGCGTCGGTAATAGATAAAAGTACAGTATGTTCTTTGGCGCGTGCCGTTGATGCCGATATCAAAGACGCAGGCGAAGCTATCAAGGCGGCAAAAAACAGAAGAATACATACGTTTATCGCCACAAGTCCGATACACATGGAATACAAGCTTAAAATGGCGCCGGACGAGGTAGTCAAAAGAGCCGTTCATGCCGTGCAGTACGCAAAGACTTTCGTAGACGATGTTGAGTTTAGCTGCGAAGATGCTACCAGAAGCGAAATAGCTTTTCTAAAAGAGATAGTAGCCGCGGTCGTAGAGGCTGGAGCAAAGACTATCAATTTGCCGGACACGGTCGGCTATACAACGCCAAACGAATACTTCAATCTAGTAAGCGAAATCAAGAAAATAACGGACGGCAAAGCGATAATCTCCGTACACTGCCACAACGATCTAGGCCTTGCCGTAGCCAACTCTCTAGCAGCGATACAAGCCGGAGCCGGACAAGTGGAGTGCACTATAAACGGTCTTGGTGAGAGGGCAGGAAATGCCGCTCTTGAAGAGATAGTCATGGCGCTCAAAACTAGAGGCGATATATTCGGCGGGTTTGACACAGGCATCAACACAAAAGAGATATATCCCGCAAGCCGCATGGTAGCGACCATCACCGGCATTTCACCGCAACCAAACAAAGCAATAGTAGGCAAAAACGCATTTGCTCACGAGAGCGGCATACACCAAGACGGTGTACTAAAACACAAATCTACATACGAGATCATAAGTGCGGCCGATATAGGCGTAGAGACAAATGCGATAGTGCTAGGCAAACACTCTGGACGTGCGGCGTTCAAAGACAAAGCAAAAGAGCTTGGATTTGACCTTAGTGCGGAAGAACTCGACAAAGCGATTGAGCTCTTCAAAATCATCTCGGACAAGAAAAAAGAGATGTTTGATGACGACATCAGGATGATAATAGCCGATGTAACAAGCCATATTCCAAAGGTTTTTGAGTTACTTCACCTTCAAATAGCCGACTCACAAGGCGGTCTGGCTACTGCAGCGGCGACACTTAAAACAGCTGAAGGCGAAAAGACCGATGCAGCGGTCGGCGACGGCACGATAGACGCCGTATTCAAGGTAATCGATAGACTAACAAGTGTATCCGGACAGCTAATGGACTATAAAGTAGAAGCGGTAAGCAAAGGCAAAGATGCTCTCGCAAGCGTAGTCGTAAAAGTCTCTTTCCAAAACGATACACCTGCGGTACTAGGACATGGTCTCGACATAGATACTATGACGGCTAGCGCAAAAGCCTACATAAGCGCGCTAAATTCATATCTGTCGATGAAAAATAGCCTCAAAAAAATAGATTGCAAAGACGATATCTGTAAGATTTAATCTCAATCTCGGAGCAAAACTCCCAGATTGGGCCCCTCACTATTTTATGTCAAAATCAAAAAACTCCGATTCAAACACCCCTTTAATATTTTTAAACTGTGTGGCAGATTGATTTAGATTGGCTGCCTCAAGATACAAAAGCCCAAGAGCGTATATACTCTCAAGATTGGTCGGATCATACAGTTTTGCAAGCTCAAAAAACGATATAGCATCGGAATGTTTACCTGAAGCTATCGCAGAAGCCCCTGCAAAGAAAAGGGTATTTGCATTTACATAATCTATATCAAACACGACGCTTGAAAATGCCGCATTTGCCTCTTTGAACATTTTTAGATACATGAGCGTACTGCCGTACCCTTTTAGAAGTTGCGCCCTGTCTACACGCTCGATTGCCAATCTTTTTTCGTATATATCCTTTGCTCTAGTCAAAAGACCCGATACCCTATGAAGGGATATAAACATATCTTTTGCAATATCAGGGCCGTAATACACGCTGCCGATGTCATAGTAGCCTTTATTGAGATATGCTTGCGTCTCTCTGGCAAAAAACTTTACGTTTTCTCCGGAATTTTTGACAAATATATAAAGGCCGCCGGCTACTATATCCTTTGGCATCATGTCGGATAGCGCTTTTGCACTAGTGATAGCGGCGTTTCTTTTGTCAAGCTTCAAAGATACGATAGTTGCCAAAGCTAGAGATGATGCGCTCTTTTTTTGACCGTTCATCAGCCAATCTATAGCTGCCACCGAATTATCAAGAGCATACGAAAACATAGCCCCGTACTCGCTCTTATTTGCAAAATTATTCGGCCCAAAAAGGTCTGCATCCAAAGACTCTTTTATTCTGTCAAAAGGAACACCCATAATTTTGGAAGTAATAATTGCAAAAAGTCCGGCTTCATAGTTTTTTGGATCAAAGTTGTAGGCTTTGATAAAGTATTTATTTGCCTCTCTAAAATCGCCGCTTTGAGCATATGTAAGACCCAAATTATACAAAAGTACCGCATGCGTCGGATATCTCGGTTCAAGGGCTTTGAACTGCCTATTAGCAAGATAAACACGTCCGGAGAGCGCATAATCTATCCCCCTTATCATCTCGGCATTTATCCTAGATTGCTTGGCTGCATTTTCAAGATAGGAGGCTCCGGCTTTGATATCATCCACCATTAGCCCGGCTTCCCCTTTTTTGATGGAAGAGACTGTTCTGTTTGGGTTAAATATCTTGTACGGGGCGTAGTACATAAGTATAGATGCCACACTTTTTTGGTTCGATACAAATTCATTTAGTAGCTTCTCTTGTATCATATCGCTCTCAAAAGCACGCTGTTTTAGAAATATTTGTATATCAAAAATTCTTGTAGCATTAGCCTCGGATATACCTATCGCCTCTTTGAGGGCATTTGACGTTTGAAAGGGAGATTTTGCTTTTAGATACACAAGAGCCTGAGCCATAATAGCTTTTAGCTTGTCATCGTCTTTTCTTTTTGCGGCTTCGAAAGAGTCTATTGCCTCTTTATATTTTCCGTCTCTAGCCTGCAAAAACCCTATAGTCAAATAATTTCTATTTTTCTCTTTTTTGAGAATTTCAAGCATATCGGTACCATCATCAAACAACAAATAAGCTCTTTTTGCTATTTCATTCGATTCTGCGGTGAAAAATTTTCCGGTAGGGGCACTGACTGCGGCTAATGCCTCGTAATAGTCACCTTCGTAGTAACTGATAAGTGCATAATAATATGAGTAAAGCGGAGAATTTACGTATCTCGGCAATGACGCTTTAGCCAGAGCTATATACTCTTTTGCCCCTTTTTTATCGCCTAGTTTGAACAGACAAACAGCCGAATTTATAGCACTCGGAAGCTCATTGTCGGATGATTTTATAGAGTTTTTAAAATATCCTAAAGCACCCTTGTAGTCACCGTCGCCCATCTTTGCAACACCGAGATTATAGTTTGATACGCTCTCTGAATATACGGATATCTCTCCGTACAGTTTGAGGGCGCTCTCCTTGTCGCCGCTTTCATAAAGAGCTTTTGCTTTTTCTATTAGCTGCTCTAGTTCGCTTGCGCTTATTTTTGGTTTAACGCCCGGTTTTATTTGTGGAGCTTCAGTGGCGTTTATCTCCACTTTCTCGCTTTTTGGTTTACCGATGATGATAAGTGTGACAGCTACCGCAATAATAATAACGGCAATAATTGGGGCTACAAAAAAAAGCAGTTTCTTTTTTAGCTTTTTCTTATCTTCGTCTCCGCCGTTTTCAACTTTATCGGAGTCGGCAACAGCGTCAGTTTTGGCTAAAGAGGTACCGTCCTCTTCGATAATTACCACCTCATCATCAGCCACGTTCCAGCCCCCTTACAGGTATTTTTTGAGCGCCTGGGGGATATCTATGCCGCCGTCAGCCCTTTGATAGTTTTCCATGATAGCCACAAGCGTTCTGCCGACCGCAAGGGATGAGCCGTTGAGTGTATGCACCAGCTTATTTGCCTTGCCGTCTTTATATCTTATTTTGGCGCGTCTAGCCTGAAAATCGCCGCAATTTGATACGGAACTTATCTCTCTATATTTATCCTGAGAAGGTATCCAAACCTCAATATCTACCGTTTTTGCAGCAGAAAAGCCCATATCTCCCGAGCAAAGAGCCATCAGTCTATGCGGAAGCCCCAGTTCACGCAGCATATCCGACGCACAAGAGACCATTTCGTCAAGCATCGCCATACTCTCCTCAGGTTTTGATATCACGACTAGCTCTACCTTGTGAAATTGATGCTGCCTTATCATCCCCCTTGTGTCACGCCCTGCGCTTCCAGCCTCTTTTCTGAAGCACGGAGTATGCGCCGTCATTTTAATAGGGAGATTTTCCGATGGAATTATCTCGTCATAATATAGATTTGTCAGAGGTACTTCAGCTGTAGGTATAAGATAAAACGCCCTCTCCTCATCACTCTCTAGGCGAAATAAGTCTTCTTCAAACTTCGGAAGCTGGCCGGTTCCTTGCATAGTATCGGCATTAACGATAAACGGCACGCTAACAAGCTCAAACCCACGAGAAACGTTGAAATCAATCATAAAATTGATAAGCGCCCTCTCAAGTCTAGCCGCTTCGCCCCTCATCACCGTAAAACGGCTTTTTGAAATTTTTACCGCCCTCTCAAAGTCTAGCCATCCAAGGGCCTCGCCCAGCTCCACATGGTCTTTTGGTGTAAATCCAAGCGATTTTGGCTCCAAAACCGTTTTTATAAGTACGTTATCATCCTCATCCTTACCAAAAGGGACACTCTCATCCGGAGTATTTGGGAAAGTCAGAGCAAACTCATAAAGCTTGGCTTCTAGCTCTTTTGAGCGTGCTTCATACTCGGCCGCCTCAACTTTTAGTTTGTCAAGCTCCGCTTTTAGTTCACTTACATCCTTGCCGTCTTTTTTATACTGACCAAACAATCTACTTTTTTCATTTTGAGAGGCCAAACACTCTTCCATTTTTCTTTTTGCCTCTTTTGAGTCAAAAGCCAGCTCTCTGAGCGAATTCAAAAGCTCTCTGTCAAGGCTTCTCTTTGCTAGGCTCGCCGCCACCTCATCAAAGTTGTTTTGCAGGGCTCTTACATCAAGCATTATTCATTTTCCTCGTCTTCTACTATTCTTATTATTGTACCCTCGTCAAGAGCCTTAAATTTGTGTTTACCGCAAAACTCTTCATTCATTATTTTCAGGAGCTCTTCAGTTTTTTGATTAGCTTTCTCTTTGCTATCAAACCGAAATGAGCCGTCCATCTTGGAACGGGTAAAACAACCGCATCTTTTTTCAATTTCAATGGCAAACATCTATATTATCCCCGTTGCAGTTCGTATTTTTTCTATTATCGGCATCGCTTTATTCCTAGCCTTCTGGGCGCCTGATTTGAGTATATCTCTCACTTCGTCTTTGTGATTTAAATAGTACTCTCTTTTTTCACGATATGGCTCAAAATAGCTCCATATCTTCTCTTTTAGCTCCGCTTTGTACACGCCGTACCCCTCGCCGCCTTTTGCGTATCTAGCTTTTAGCGCTTCTAGTTCATCCGCAGAGTAAAACAGTTTTGATATTGCGTACACATTGCACTTTTCAGGGTCTTTCGGGTCTTCTACGGGTGTGGAGTCGGTAACTATTTGGTTTACCCTTTTTTTGAGCGTTTTTTCGTCACAGAAAATATCTATCGTGTTGTTATAGCTTTTACTCATCTTGGCACCATCCGTCCCAGGTACGGTCGCCACATCCTCGTCTATGCTCGCCTCCGGCATTTTGAATATCTCGCCGTACTCATTATTGAACTTTTGAGCTATGTCTCTAGTCATCTCAAGGTGTTGTATCTGATCTTTGCCCACAGGCACGATGTCGGCATTAAATAGCAAAATATCCGCCGCCATAAGTACGGGGTAGCTGAAAAGCCCGTGGTTTGCCGCTATACCTCTGGCCGTCTTGTCCTTGAAGCTATGCGCCCTCTCTAGTAGCCCCATCGGCGTGAAGTTTGAGAGTATCCAGTATAGCTCCAGCACTTCTGGAATGTCTGATTGCACCCAAAAAATTGATTTGTTTGGGTCGATACCGAGGCTTAGCATATTGATAGCAGCGTTCACGGTGTTTTCTCGTAACGCTTTGCCGTCAGAGAGGCTTGTCATTGCGTGGTAGTTTACGATAAAGACGTATAGTTCGCCTCTCTCTTGGTTTTCAACCATTCTTTTTATCATCCCAAAGTAGTTGCCGATGTGCAGCTCGCCTGAGGGTTGGATACCTGAAAGTATTTTCATAGAGGAGCCCTAAAAATCTTTTTAATTTTTGCTTAAATTATATAACAGAGCAGATAAAACGGGGGTTAGAAGCTATAATTGAAAAAACAAAATCGGAGCGGTTATTTTGAAAAAGGCTTTTTTAATTTTTGCCATTGCCACAGGTGTATTTGCCGGCGAATTTGACGGCACATACTCGACCAAAAAAGGCGACATCAAAGTCATGCAATTTGATGGCATCGTAAACTTCATGCTACTCTCGGTCGGTAGCGGGTCGATGTCCTCTGCTTGCGATGTGTCCGGCTCGGCTGTTATGCAGTCCAAAACTACAGCGCTGTTTCAAAGAGCTTCAGATACCGGTGGCTGCGCAATACTTTTTGATTTTTCACAAAGCGGCAAACTACTAGTCAAGTCAAAAGGGTGCCAAATGTTTTGTACGGATAGGTCGGGGTTTGATGGGGAGTATAAAAAGACGAAGTAAATTTGACTTTGTAACTAAAATTTGATACCATTCACACATGGCAAAACACGACAAACTTTTTGACAAATTTACGAAAATCCCGCCGTTAAAAGATTTGAGCTTTAACGAGTTGGAAACGCTTTTGACGCATTTGGGATTTGAGAAGATAGAGGGTAGCGGCTCAAGGATAAAATTTATCCACAAAGACAAAAACCTAGTAATCAGCCTACACAAACCGCACCCGTCAAACATACTCAAAGAGTACATCGTAAAACAAATTCAGGAAGTTTTGAAAGGATTTAAAGATGGAAACGCTTAGTTACAAAGGCTATATCGGCTCTTTGCACTACTCAAAAGAGGACAAAACTTTTTGGGGCAAGGTAGAGATGATACGCTCACTAGTTACTTTTGAAGCGGACAATGCGGCGGAGCTAGAAAAGGCTTTTCAAGAAGCTGTGGATGATTATTTGGCAACTTGTAAAGAGCAAGGGATAGCGCCCGAAAAACCATTCAAAGGAGTATTCAATATCAGAATACAACCAGAACTTCACAAAGCGGCATACGAAAAGGCGTTAAAAGAGGGTATATCGCTTAATAAATTTGTAGAGAGTAGTATCGCTAATGCACTTTTGTCACATGGGGCGTGAAAGAAAATAGCATATTCACTGAATTTTGTGATTTTCTGGTCACCACCATTTACTTGAATTACTTCAGGCGCCTAAAAAATCCCTTCCTATTGAAAATCCGACCAGGATACCAATTATAGCACCGACAAGTGTAGGCCAATCCATCTCTGTCTCCTCTGATATATTGGCATTACACCAAACCCAAGCATTTTGGAATTTGGCAATATTATAACACACATGCCGGAAAATGCGAGCCAAATTTGTACTGCTTCTTTACTCTAGTTTTTAACAAACATTGCAGTAAAAGCAGCAGACCCCCTTTTTTTGTTAATTTCCAGCCTAAATACAAACTATTTAATTGTTTGCGCTATCTGCAGAAAAAAGCTAGAATTTTTATGCTCTCCAGATAAAAACAAAGAGGTCATCATGATTCAAAGCTTTTTCAACAAACTAAAGGATAACACCTTAATTAAATTTTTAAGATTGTTATGGTTATTTTTTAAAATACCAGACTTGGTAGAACGAAAGCTCAAAAAGTCTGATTTTAAAATAGCCATATCTTTTCTTATAACCTCCATGGTATTCTCTAGCGCCCTGACTAGTGCAGTATATTTTTTATCAGATAAGGATACTGCGCCATTTAACTATATTGAAATTGTAAATATAATTTTTGCAATACTCATGGTGTGTTACTGGATAATTCTGCTGGCTTTTTATATGGCGATTTTCATGGCAATCACTCATTATTTAGCAAAAAACCAGAACAAAGCCTTACCCACTCTATAGTCGCAGTATTTATTCAAGCAATTAAAATATTTTCGGTACTTTTGCCACTAATCTCTGTGGTTATTGAATTAGCGGCACCTTATCTATTTGGCAGTGAATATTTACTCTATAGAACACCGCATACACCGTCTTTGTACATAACACTACCATTGCTGATTTTGTTTACAGTAGCAATTATGCGATATATGTTTTACCTTTTTATAGATACGCCAAAAGTAACTTTGGGTTTCAAATGTTTAAATCCATATGTTTTGCGACAGCCATGGTAGCATTGACACTCACTATGTTTAAGTGTTTTACTATACGGTCGATAGATGTATATTTATCATCAAATGTGATTAATAAAAAAGAACTAAGGGCTAAACTCAGAAATACTATAGGTGGATTAATAGCCGAAGATCGCATAGATAAAGATAAAGGGGTAGCTACATTGCACGGTATAAATGTTATTTTAGGCAAATAGATTCCGAAAGGCGAGCGCCTTTCGGAGGAGAGGAGAAAGCGGAGGATGTTAGTACATATCTCCCATTCCGCCGCCCGGCATTGCAGGCATAGCAGGTTTGTCTTCTTTGATCTCAGAGATTGTAGCCTCTGTAGTTAGAAGTAGGCTTGATACACTCACCGCGTTTTGTAGAGCCACTCTCACCACTTTTACAGGGTCGATGATGCCCGCCGCGAACATATCTACATACTCGCCGCTAGCCGCATTGAAACCTGTGTTTTCAGATGCAGTTTCGATAGCGTGTACGACTACGCCGCCGTCAAATCCTGCATTTTCAGCGATTTGTTTGATTGGGGCTTTGATAGCCTTCATGATGATGTCCGCGCCTAGTTTTTCATCGCCCGCAAGGTCGATTTTTACAGCTGCTGCAGCTCTGATTAGCGCTGCCCCACCGCCTATTACGATACCTTCTTCAACAGCCGCTTTAGTTGCGCTTAGAGCATCGTCTACTCTGTCTTTTTTCTCTTTCATCTCCATCTCTGTAGGTGCACCTACTTTGATTACTGCGATACCGCCAGATAGTTTTGCAAGTCTCTCTTGCAGTTTTTCTTTGTCGTAGTCGCTTGTTGTAGTCTCAATTTGAGCTTTGATTTGTTTGATTCTTCCGCTTACGGCTTCTTTGTCACCTTTGCCGTCAACGATAGTTGTATTGTCTTTGTCGATTATCACTTTTGAAGCTTGACCTAGAGCAGTTAGCTCTGCATCTTCGATTTTTTGACCTAGCTCTTCGCTGATTACTTGACCGCCTGTTAGGATTGCGATATCTTCAAGCATAGCTTTTCTTCTATCGCCAAAGCCTGGAGCTTTAACAGCTGCAATATTTAGAACGCCTCTTAGTTTGTTCACGACAAGAGTTGCAAGAGCTTCGCCCTCGACATCTTCCGCCACTATCACTAGAGGTCTATTTGTTTTTACTACTTTTTCAAGGATTGGCAGTAGTTCTTTCATATTTCCTACTTTTTTCTCATAAAGCAGGATGTATGGATTTTCGATTACCGCTTCCATTTTGTCAGGGTTTGTCACAAAGTATGGAGATAGATAACCTCTGTCAAACTGCATACCCTCTACGATATTTAGCTCATCCACGATTCCCTTAGCTTCTTCTACCGTGATTACGCCGTCTTTACCCACTTTTTCCATAGCGTCGGCGATTAGATTACCTACCGCTTCGTCAGAGTTTGCAGAGATTGTAGCCACTTGAGCCGTCTCTTTTTTGTCTTTTACGGATTTTGAGATTTTTTTGAGCTCGGCTATGATTTCCGCAACGGCTTTATCCATACCTCTTTTGATTGCAACAGGGTTTGCGCCGCTTGTTACATATCTTAGACCCTCTTTGAATATTGCGTGAGCTAGTACGGTCGCAGTCGTAGTACCGTCACCCGCCGCGTCCGCAGTTTTGTTCGCTACCTCTTTTACAAGTTGAGCACCCATATTTTCGATAGAGTCTTTTAGCTCAACTTCTTTTGCCACAGACACGCCGTCTTTTGTGATGTGTGGGGCGCCGAAGCTTTTTTGAATAAGTACGTTTCTACCTTTTGGTCCCATCGTCACTCTAACCGCATCGGCTAGTTTTGTTACGCCGCTATAAAGAGCGTTTCTTGCTGCGTCTGAATAAAAAATCTCTTTTGCTGCCATATTAAATTCCTTCTTTGATATTTATTTTATGAAATTACATTACACCAAGGATATCGTCGATGCTCATTACAAGATAGTCATTGCCGTCCACCTTGACTTCAGTACCTGCGTATTTGCCGAAAAGCACGGTATCGCCGCATTTTACTTCGCCTCTATCTTCTACTTTTTTAGATACGGCTACTACTTTACCCATTTGCGGTTTTTCTTTTGCGCTGTCAGGGATGATGATACCTCCAGCAGATTTTGTGACTTCTTCGGTTCTCTCAACAAGAACTCTTTTACCGAGTGGTTTGAAGTTCATTTATGACTCCTTTGTTAATTTTTAGTGTTTAGATTACTTTTATTAGCACTCCAAAAACTAGAGTGCTAAAATTATACATGCTTTTATATGTTATGTCAAGAACTTTTGAGCCACTTTCGCTAAAGTTTGTTACAAGATAGCGTCTTTTACGGCCGGCTCAATATCTTCAAATTCAAAAACAAAGCCCGCTTCAAGTAGTTTTTTCGGATAGACTTTTTGTCCGCTAGTCAGCACCTTTGCACCCTCCGAATATACAAGCCTCAGTACAAACTCAGGCACGGGAAAAATAGTCGGACGATGAAGTGCGTATCCTAATGCCTTGGTCAGGCCTGCATTTGTAGTAGGGTGTGGCGCAGTAAAGTTGTATGCTCCGCTTCCACCTCTCTCGTACAAAAACTTTATCGCATGGGCAAGGTCATTTAGATGTATCCACGAAAAACCTTGTTTGCCGCTTCCTATCTTGCCGCCAAGCCCCGCTTTGAATATCGGAAGCATCTGGGCTAACGCTCCGCCGCCCTTTCCTATGACGATACCAAAACGCATATTTACGCATCTCACGCCGCAAGACTCTACGGCTCTAGCCGCAACCTCCCATCTTTCGCACAGCTCACCCAAAAAATCATCAGCTTTTTTGTAACCGTACTCGTCATTGTCGCCTTCATCGTAGTAGCCAACCGCAGAAGCACAAAAAAATGCCTTTGGCTTTTCGCCCATAGCGCATATCGTCTCCGCAAGCTTATTCGTAGTAGCTAGCCTACTGGAGACCAGAGTTTTTTTGTATTCCGCACTCCATCTGCCTATTATCGGGGCGCCGGCAAGATTTATTACAAGTTCGGCTCCATCTAGCTTTGCCGCCAGAGCGCCGTCAAAATCTTTTATACCTATTTTGGCTATTTCATACCCTTGTCTTGAGAAATATTCACACAAAAAACTACCTACAAAGCCGCTAGCGCCGCTAATCGCAATTTTCACTTCATACCCTTTTAATATTATGGTGTATAATGGATTCTATGGAAAATAAAGATTATCAGAAAATTGCAAAAGTTGTCTCCCATAAAAAGTTTGGGAAAGTGTGGGAACTTGAAAAAGGGCAACACATATTTGAAAGCAACGGGAATCAGTATGCGATAAGAAGCTCAAACTCTTTTTTTCTAGCAGAGAATTATCCTAGTTTTACAGAGCTTTTTTATAACAATTTTTCAAATAGCTTTGTACTCGCTACCAAAAAAAGTGAAAATTCGGTAGCAGTAGCGATGGTCAAAGCGGAGAGAGGGGTAAAGCTCTGGGATGTCCAGAATAGCTCACTCAAAACCATCCTAGAAAACAAGCAGCTTGTCCTAAAAAACGGTAACGATATATACGATGCCAATAATTATGCAATAGGCAAAGTATTTGTAATGGACAGACTCTCCATGACAATGATGGTGGTTGGGGATGACTTCAAAGTTGCTTTGATGTTAGATGACGGACGAAGCGGAACGGTCAAAAGCGTCCTTAAGATGGATTTTGCCGAGGATGAGATGCTAAAGACGCAGCTTCTTCACGTCGAAGGGGTAAAGACAACAATAGAGTATCAAAACATAGGCGAAGCCGAAAAAGTAAAAGAACTTATAGACAACCTAATAGCCGAGGGGGTAGAGCCGTCCAATATAGCCGTAACGTCGCCGTTTAAAAGCCAGCTTGCGCTTTATGAAGATATACTGCACGACAGCATTCCGCATGAAAATATATTGCAGGCCAATATAGCCTCTACCCCAAAAAAATACGAATATCTAATATTTTCAATAGCCGCTTTTGACGGCAATGCGTTACTTCTCAAAAATCTCATACATTGGTAAAAAAGATGCTAAGGCAAACAGAAACTTTTATCATAGCCGGAAATATTGAGTTTTTATTTGAAAAAAACCAGCATTTAGGCACTTTATTGCAAAGTGCCTACGAAAGTGGACAGGTAATAGAACTATGAGAATTTTTGAAAACGAACTTATTTTTATAGAGACCCACGACTCTGAAATTCCGTGGCTAAAAATATTTACGCAAACCCAACACAAAGAGCTAAGTGACTGCGACGAGCCGACCAGAAAGGCAATCTTTGATGCAGCATTTTTAATTGAGGGCGAGATGCTTTCCTACTTCAAGCCCGACAAAGTCAACTGGGCAAGCTTTGGCAATATGCTCCCCCGTGTTCACATGCACATCCAAGCTAGATTCAAGGATGATTCGTATTTTCCTGAGCCGATGTGGGGAACTAAACAAAGAGAGTTTGCGGCACAATTCCCCCCTTTAGAACCATTTTTGGACTCTCTGGCACAAAAAATGCACAAGATTTTCCAATAAATTGATTAAGAATTGTTTTAACTCTTTTTGGGTTAAATAAGACAAATAAAATCCTATTTAATAAATCTCAAGGAAACCCAATGATTACGGCATATCTAGATAACAATGCCACCACTATCTGCGATCCAAAAGTAAGAGAGGCTATGGAGCCTTTTTGGTGTGAATACTATGGTAATCCAAATTCTTTGCATAAGTTTGGGACTGATACCCATCAATACCTTAGAATTGCGATGGACAGACTTTATAAATCTATAAATGCGGCCGACGAAGACGACATCATCATCAACTCCGGCGCATCAGAGGGAAACAACCACGTATTAAAAGCTGTATATTATGATGTTATATTGCCAAGCGGAGGCAAAATAGACCACATAGTCACGAGCCAAGTAGAGCATCCGTCTGTTCTTGCGACTTGCAAATGGCTTGAAGAACAAGGTGTTAAGGTGACATACGTACCTGTAAACTCCGAAGGAATAGTAAAAGCGGGAACCGTCAAAGCTTCCATCACCGAGAGAACAGCTCTAGTTTCAATTATGTGGGCAAACAATGAAACAGGGCTAATATTTCCGGTTAAAGAGATAGCCGATATTTGCCGCGAAGCGGGGGTGCTTTTCCATACGGACGCTTGCCAGGCTATAGGTAAAATAAAAGTCGATATGATGGATGTAAAAGCCGATTTTATGACATTCTCGGCGCATAAATTCCATGGACCAAAAGGGATAGGTGGACTATACGTCAGAAACTCGCGCAGAATAACAAACCTTATTCACGGCGGCGAACAAATGGGCGGCAAGAGAGCCGGGACATTAAACGTGCCGCTAATAGTAGGCATGGGGCTGGCGGCGGAGATGGCAAACGATTCGCTAGACTATGAATTAACAACAGTTAGAGCGCTAAGGGACGAATTAGAAGACGAACTGTTGAAACTAGAGGACGTATTTGTCGTAGGAACAAGAGAAAATAGAGTCCCAAACACGATTCTTATAAGCGTAAAGGGGGTTGAGGGCGAATCAATGCTGTGGGATCTCAACAAAAACGGCATTGCCTGTTCTACCGGAAGCGCTTGCGCATCAGAAGACCTCGAGGCAAATCCTATCATGATGGCGATAGGTGCAGACAAAGAGCTTGCGCATACTGCGGTTAGAATAAGTCTGAGCCGCTTTACGACAAAAGAAGAGATAGAAGTAGCCAAAAAAGAGTTTCCGATAGCCGTTAAAAGGCTTAGGGAGATATCTTCCAGCTATGCATACACACCGAAAAACATTTAAGGGATAGACTATGGCAAAAGATGATTTGATAGGCGGCTCAATTTGGGAGCAATACTCAAAAAAAGTAAGCGACAGAATGAATAATCCTCTAAATAGAGGCGAAATAACTGAGGAGGAAGCTGCCGATATGGGCTGTAAACTCATCGTTGCGGATTACGGCGCCGAATCGTGCGGGGATGCCGTCAGACTATACTGGGCAGTTGACCCGTACGATAATATCATCAAAAAAAGTAAGTTCAAATCTTTTGGATGCGGTACAGCGATAGCAAGTTCCGATATGATGGCTGAGCTTTGCATAGGTAAAACGGTAGACGAAGCGGTCAAGATAACAAACCTAGATGTTGAATTTGCCCTCAGAGATCATCCGGATGAACCCGCAGTTCCGCCTCAAAAAATGCACTGCTCGGTAATGGCATACGATGTCATCAAAAAAGCGGCTTCAATCTACAAAGGGGTAGATATGGAAAGCTTCGAGGAAGAGGCGATAGTATGCGAATGCGCAAGGGTTAGCCTACGAACAATCAAAGAGGTAATCAAGCTAAACAACCTCAAAACGGTAGAAGAAATCACGGCATACACAAAAGCAGGGGCATTCTGTAAATCATGCATTAAGCCTGGTGGACACGAAGATAGGGAGTACTATCTTGTCGACATACTTGCCGAGACAAGAGCGGAGATGGAAGGCTCGGCACAAGCACATGCCGTAAACGCTGAAGATTTTAAATCTATGACGGTAGTCAAAAAAACAAAACTAATAGAAAAAACACTTGATGAGCACATTAGACCGATGCTTATTATGGACGGCGGGAATCTAGAACTTCTCGATATCAAAGACGAAGGCGAAGAGACACATGTATTCATAAGATATATGGGTGCCTGCAACGGCTGCGCCAGCTCAAGCACTGGAACCCTTTATGCGATAGAGGCTGTACTAAGAAGGGAACTTGATATAAATATTAGAGTTCTTCCGATTTAAAAAATAAAGGGGGCGTCTATTCATCGCCACCCTCTTCTTCATCCCTCTCGCCTCTTTTTCTAGCGTAGATTACGATAGGCGACCCTTCAAAATTAAACTGCTCTCTTAGTATATTCATAAGATATCTTTTATAGCTAAAATGCAAAGTCGGAATATTCATAACAAGTGAAATTTTGGGCGGCTTCGTTGCATACTGAGTCGCAAATTTTATTTTGACTATTCTGCCGTGGTCGCCGGGAAGTTTATGTTTTTCACTGGCAAACTTAATAACGTCGTTTAGCTTTCTTGTCGGGATCTTTTGGGAGTAGTTTTCATACACTTCAATTATTTTGTCAAGTATCTTGTGAACCCTCTTGCCACTCAGCGCACTTACCGTAATAATCGGGGCAAAATCGAGGAATTTAAACTCGTCTTTTATATCTTGGAGTATCTCTTTAGGCTCTCTGGTTATCATATCCCACTTATTGAGTACTATGATTGCGCCCGTTTTGTACTTGTCGATGAAACCAGCAACCCTCTCGTCTTGCTCGGTAAAATCACTACTTGCGTCAAGCACCAATATCGCTATGTCGGCGCTATCCAATACTTTTTCGCTTCTATCAAGCGCCCATTTTTCGATACCGACTATTTTACTTCTTTTTCTGATGCCAGCCGTATCCACAAACGTGATACTTCTATCGTTATATTCTATCGTTTCATCCACCGGATCTATCGTAGTGCCGGCAACCGAACTTACTATCGAGCGGTTTGAGCCGGTAAGGGCATTTAGAAGCGAGCTTTTGCCGACGTTTACACGTCCTATAATGGCAACTTTAATATCTCTTGATACTTCAACTTTTGCCTCTTCGTCATCATCATCCAAGAAATCCTCAAGACTCTCATCGTCGTCATCCGCAGACAAGTCGTAAACCTGCGGCTCTTCGTCAAGATACCCGTCTATCCATTCAAGTAGTTTTGAGATATTTCTGTTATGGGATACGGAGATAAGAAAGCTGGTCTTTGCACCAAATTCAAGAAATTGCCACCCCGCTTCGTTTTCTTTGTCGTTGTCTATTTTATTGATTATTAGAGCAAGAGGTTTGTTTAGTTTTTGTATTTGGAAAAATAGTCTCTTTTCCTCATCGCTGGGGACGCCTTTGCCGTCGCATACAAACAACAGTATATCAGCCTCTTCGGCAGATTTTAATGATTTTTCTTTAACCCTATCAAAAAGCTCGTCTCTGTCCTCGATACCCCCGGTATCCCAAAGCTCCGCTTCCCCTTTATATGTTCTAAAAACTCTCCTCTTAACATCTCTCGTAGTTCCCGCTATGTCGCTGATTATTGCGTCGCGATACCCCAAAATTCTGTTAAAAAGCGAGCTTTTGCCAACATTTGGCCTACCTATTATCGCTATTTTTTTCAAATTATTATCACTCGTTTTTTAACACGAATAATACAAAGTTTTAGATAACGGCTTCCAGTTTTTTGACTGCGGCGTCGCTAAACGGTTCGGCATGTAAAAACAAAAGGCTTCTATCTTCGCCGAATAAAGCCACGGCAACCATATCTTCCGTTTTTAGTTTAGCTGCATTATAGAGTCTCTTTGCGCAATTCCCATAGACGGCAAATATACGCTCATCTTTCTCTTCCGGAAAAAAGTTTTTTACCGCAGAGTCAAAACTATGGCGAAACATCTCATCTATGGAGCTTTTAAAAGCAATGATTTTATTGATTTTTATTGCCCCTTTTGAAAGCTTTTCAAGCTTTGCGGACCATACTTTAGAGAAGTGTTTTGTGGTTTGGTTTCTGTTGAATACGATGATAAAAGCGGTTTTTTTTCCGTTTTCCATCACACTTTTGAGAGGTATCTCGCTACCCGTCTTATCGTGGGCTTTTATAGATTCTATTAGCTTTTGCATATGACACCTATGAGAAAGTTTAACATTTGCTATGAAAATTATAACAATTCGCTTACTTAAAATATAATTAAATTTTATGAAGTGCGACTTATGCCAAACAAAGCGTCATTTTTTGATAGAATTATCCAAAAAAATAATTCATGACGGATGTGCATCGATGGCGATAAAACTTTTGTTACTAGAAGATGAGGCGCAATTAAGCGAAATTATTACTGAGTATCTAGAAGAAAATGATTGCGACGTCACCATAGCGACAGATGGGCAAGAGGCCATGGATAAGATATACGAAGAAAGTTTCGATATCTTACTGCTTGACGTTAAAGTGCCATACATGAACGGTTTTGATTTGCTCTCAAAAATACGCAAAGACGGCAATGAAACCCCGGCAATTTTTATCACTTCGCTAAATAGCCTAGACGATTTATCCAAGGCTTTTGAATCAGGGTGCGACGACTATCTCAAAAAACCGTTTGAACTAAAAGAGTTGCTACTGCGCATAAAAACTATCTCCAAAAGGGCGTTTTTCCACAAAGCCGATGAAAAAATAGAACTCGGCAAAGGGGTATTTTTCGATATTAGCTCCAGTAAAATTACAAAAGATGGAACAAGCGTCACATTGTCAAAAAAAGAAAGCCTTATATTAAAACTGCTTGTTAAAAATAGAGGGAAAATAGTCACTCCGCAAATGATATTTGAAAACGCATGGGATTATGAGGACGAGCCTAGCGAAATGAGCTTGCGCACATATATAAAAAATATCAGAAAAATAATAGGCAAAGAGCTGATAGAGAACTTGCGCGGACAAGGATATATGATTGTTACAAGTTGAGAAAAAGTCTCTTATTCAGTTTGTACTGTTATACGTCGTCTCAACTACTCTCTTTCTCGTGGCAATGTCTATTGTTTATTACAATTACCAAGAAAACATCTTCCTTGAAAATAAACGAACCTCTATGCAAATATATTCTGAAAAAGTCGTAAATTCAATATATGATCTCAAACGCACAGAAGAGATAGAGCTATATTACTCCGAGGACAAAAGATTTGACGTTGCAATGTTCGATAACAAAAAAAAGCAAGTTTTTTCAACTTTTGACGCCAAAATAGATTTCAAAAAAAACTTCTATCATCATGGGGCATATCTGTATTATGTAGACAAAATAGAACTAGCGCATATGAATATCAAATATCTAATAATCAGGGGTCGCGACATAGCCCCGGAACTTGAATCCGTAAAAACGCATCTTTTCGTAATTATGTCTGCTTCATTCGTATTTGTATTCGTACTTGCGTATTTTTTGTCAAAGATGTTTTTGCGCCCGATTAGAAACTATATTACAAAGCTAGATGATTTTATCAAAGATACGACGCATGAGCTCAATACGCCGCTTGCGACCATTACTATGAGTATAGAAACGATAGACAAGTCATCACTTGACCCAAAAACCTTACGGAAAATAGTCCGCATAGACAACGCCGCAAAGACAATATCAAGCCTCTATCAAGATTTGAGCTTTATGGCTCTCTACGGCAAAAAGCCGAATAAAGACGAAATAATAGAGCTGGATAAGATGGTAGCAGAGAGGATCGAATATTTCGAGCCGTTGGCCGATGTAAAAAATATTAAATTCGAAGCAATTCTCAGTGAATCTAAAATATATATGGATAAAAACAAGATGAGAATTCTAATAGACAATCTCATCTCAAACGCTATAAAATACAATAAAAATGGCGGAAAAATACGAATTGTAACTAGTACCGGAGAGCTCGTGGTTGAGGATGAAGGCAAAGGGATACCGAAAGAAAAGCTAAAAGATATTTTTGCAAGATACTCTCGTTTTGACGATGCTAGCGGCGGCTTTGGAATAGGTCTTAGCATCGTAAAAATGATATGCAATGAATATAAAATACTATTATTTGTTGATTCCAAATTAACTCACGGAACAAAATTTGAACTCAAATGGAGTTTTGCAAATCAAATGCAATAATTTTTCACTCTTTTTTCACACATCATTTTTTATAATCTTTGCGCTAAGCCCAAAAGGCAGCATAAAATTCTAAGGGGTTCTCAATGAAAAAAGTTCTTGCTCTACTAGTTGTTCTTGGTCTTACATCTGTATTTGCTTCTGAAGCAAACAAAACAGAAAAAAAAGCTGAAAAACCAGCTGAAAAACCAGCTAAAGCTAAAAAAGAAGCTAACAAAACTAAATAAGTTTTGTTCCGGCGAGACTACGGTCTCGCTTTTCCGTAATTTCTTCTTCATTTAACCACCAACACAACCAAATCCGATTAAAACCCGCGCTCAAAAGCATCTTTTCGCTAAAATCAATACAAAGTTACAAAGACAACACCTAAAGGGTTATAGATGAACGATTTGTTTGAAGCAAACGAAGATATAGTAGAAACCTCCATTGAAGAATCGGTAAAATCAAGCTATCTTGACTACTCGATGAGCGTTATCGTAGGGCGTGCCCTGCCAGACGCAAGAGACGGTCTAAAGCCGGTTCACAGAAGAATACTCTTTGCTATGAACGAGCTATCGCTCAGCGCCCGTTCGGCATACAAAAAATCGGCACGTATCGTGGGTGACGTAATCGGTAAGTACCACCCGCACGGTGATAGCTCAGTATACGACGCACTCGTTCGTATGGCTCAAGACTTCTCGATGAGAGCCCCTCTAGTCGACGGACAAGGAAACTTCGGCTCCGTAGACGGCGACAATGCTGCAGCGATGAGGTATACGGAAGCCAGAATGACCTCTCTCGCAGAAGAGTTACTAAAAGATATCGACAAAAACACCGTGGACTTCGTAGCAAACTACGACGGAAGTATGGATGAGCCGTCAGTTTTACCGAGCCGCTTTCCAAACCTACTTCTCAACGGTTCCAGTGGTATCGCCGTCGGTATGGCAACAAATATCCCTCCGCACAACCTGAACGAACTTGTAGACGCACTTGTTTATCTCATAGAAAACAAAGAGGCGACTCTTGAAGAGATAATGGAGTTCATAAAAGGCCCTGACTTTCCAACAGGCGGCACGATATTCGGAACAAAAGGCATTTTGGAAGCTTTCCGTACAGGCAGAGGCAGGGTAAGACTAAGAGGCAAAACCCACATTGAGAAAAAACAAAATAAAGAGATAATCGTCATAGACGAGCTACCGTATCAAGTAAACAAATCCAAACTCGTAGAAGATATAGCTGAACTCTCAAAAGAAAAAGTAATAGAGGGTATATCCGAGGTTAGGGATGAGTCCGATAGAGACGGTATGAGGGTCGTAATAGAACTCAAAAAAGACGCTATGGCGGAGATAGTACTCAACAATCTATATAAGCACACACAGCTATCAACAACATTCGGCGTTATCATGCTTGCCATCGTCAACAAAGAGCCGAAGGTATTTACGCTACTTGAGCTTCTAAATCTATTTTTGGGTCACAGAAAAACTATCGTTATTAGAAGGACGATATTTGAACTCCAAAAAGCAAAAGATAGGGCGCACATACTAGAAGGTCTAAGAATTGCCCTTGATAACATAGATGAAATAGTAGCCTTAATTCGCGCATCAAAAGATCCGCAAACAGCCAAAGAGGGATTGATGGGTAGATTCTCTCTTAGCGAGATTCAAGCGCAAGCAATTCTTGATATGAGACTCCAAAGACTAACGGGCCTCGAGAGAGACAAGATTGAAAATGAATACGCCGAGCTAATGAAGGAGATAGAGAGGCTATCTGCAATTCTAAAAAGCGAAGATTTGCTAAACGATGTCATTAAAACAGAGCTAATAGAAATAAGAGAGAGATATAACCAGCCAAGACGCACCGAAATCACGGAAGACTACGAAGATATCGACGTGGAAGACCTAATTCCTAACGAGCCGATGGTTGTAACTATGACACACAGAGGCTACATTAAACGTGTAAATCTCAAGTCTTACGAGAGACAAAACAGGGGCGGAAAAGGCAAAGTAGCAGTCACGACTTATGAGGACGATTTTATTGAGAGCTTCTTTGTCTGCAATACTCATGATACGCTAATGTTTGTCACAAACAGGGGTCAACTATACTGGCTCAAAGTGTACAAAATACCTGAGGCAGGCAGAACAGCCAAAGGAAAAGCAGTTGTAAACTTGCTAAACCTACAAGCAGAAGAGCAAATAAAAGCAGTTATTCCTACGACTGACTTCAGCGAAGAAAAATCGTTGGCGTTCTTTACCAAAAACGGTATCATCAAAAGAACAAATCTAAGTGAATTCTCGAATGTCAGAAATGTAGGTATTAGAGCTATTACACTAGATGAAGACGATGAGCTTGTGACGGCATTTATCGTTGACCACCAACACAAAGAGTTCTTTATATTAACCAAAAAAGGTATGTGTATACGCTTTGATATAAGAGCCGACATAGAGGGCAAAGGTGGCGTTAGGGAGCTTGGGCGTACCGCAAGAGGTGTAACGGCCATTAGATTCAAAGTCGGGGAAGACTATGTCGTAGGGGCAAATGCTCTTAAAAATGAGAATGAAGAGATACTCACGGTCAGCGAAAGAGGATTTGGCAAACGAACGGAAGCGAACGAGTATAGACACCAGTCAAGAGGCGGCAAAGGTGTAATAGCCATGAAAATCACATCAAGAACAGGCGATATGGTAGGTGCACTTATTGCCGATGAAAAGATGGATATGATGGCATTAACCTCTAGCGGCAAAATGATAAGAGTCGATATGCAAACAATTAGACAAACAGGTAGAAACGCTAGTGGGGTTATGATAGTAAGAGTTGATGAAAACGACTTTGTCGTGGATATCGCCAGATGCCCTAAAGAAGAGCCGGAAGAGCCTGGTCTGGAAGAGGATGGCACCGAAGGACCTACGGAGCTGATTTAAAGTTTTAATACGATGGACGATATTGGAAATATGAAAAAAGCTGGTGTTTTAAAAATTGCATCTATCGTGTTGTGTATTGGAATGTTTTTTGCTGGTTGCTCATTTAAAGCGGAAATAGACAGCAGACTTATCAATGGGCATCAGTCCGGCGGCTCTGCATATACTCCGGTTTTGGATGGCTGCGCAAATGAAAGTAGGTAGGGGTAGCGTATGAAAAAAACTTATTTTTGGCTGTTTGTCTGTATTGCCGTCATATTTGGCGGATGTTCTTCAAAAAATGAGCCTAAACCTGAAAAGCAGGAAGCCAATGCGACGCAAAAGCAAGAAGGGAACATTAGCAAACAAAAAACTGCCGAAACAAAAAAGACCGAAGTGAATAAAACGATAAAACGTACAAACATCACGGTCAATAATTTTTCAGATTGCCAATTGTCTGCGCCAAGCGACTATAAAACTATTCCTTACGAATAAAAACAAAGGATAACCATGAAAAAAACGCTCTTAATTTCAGCATTTTTCGTTGCATCTCTTTTTGCAAACACCACTGAAGCTGCAAAAGAAAATCTAGTTGTTGAAGAAAAAAACATAGTCCTAAACAACAATAACATAATCACCCTATCGGTAATTGGTCAAGGCGTAGCCCCTGAGCATACAATATCTCCAAGCCAGTCGCTTACATTGGCAAAAAAAGCGGCAAAAGCAGACGCCCTTGCTCAGCTTGCCGAAAAACTAAACGGAGTTAAAGTAGAAGGTTATGACCTTGTTAAAAATATGGTCGTACAAAGATCACAGGTTAAAACTTGCGTCTCTTCAATGGTTAGACATGCAAATATCGTTGAAACAAAATGCAAAGGCGACCTATGTGAAGTAGAAATGGAGCTGAAAATCGTCGGTAACAAATGGTATCCAGAACTAGCATCTGCCTACAAATAATATCGCTTTCCCTCTTCGGAGGGGACTACTATTTTACCTACTCTCTAACATCTAAAAATATAGTTGCCAGCTCAGAGAAACTACAAATCAGCAAAAAAATGACCCCCACGGAAGCGAAACCAATAAAGTATTTTGAAATCAGCAACGACAGATATGCAAAAAATGAAAAAGAATTTGTCGCTCTCTATAAAGATGAGATAACAGAGTTAATCTTGGGGCAAAATGCCTTCATTCAATCAAGCTCAAAAACAACTAACATGATAACCTCCGATATCTCAACGCTAAGAAGCTTGCCAACCCTTATAAACATTGATTTTAAAGAAGATTTTGGTATCATCGGCATATACGAGTAAGGGTAGCAAAAAGTGAAAATAGCGCTTGTAGAAGACGATATTAATATGCGAAAATCGCTGGAAATGGCGTTTTTATGCTATCCAGAATATGAACTAAAAACTTTCAAAAATCCCAAGGAAGCATTAAAGTCAATAGATGACAGCTTTGATTTGGTGATTTCAGACCTGACAATGCCGGGAATGGACGGCCTAGAGTTCGTCAAAGAGCTTGACGGGAGATTTCCTGTAGTTATCATTACGGGAAACGCCACGCTAAATAGGGCGATAGACTCGATAAGACTTGGTGTAAAAGATTTTATAACAAAACCTTTCGAGATACAAACCCTAATAGACGCAATCAAAAACGGCTCAAACGAAAAACCAAACCAAGTGTTGCAAAAACCAAAAAAAGACGACTTAAAGACATCGACAAAAGATGGTTTTATTGCTATTTCAAAAGGGCTTGAGAGGGCGATAGAGGTCGCCAGTAAAGCTGCTGCCACAGATGCGAGCATCATACTCTTGGGAGAGAGCGGTGTCGGTAAAGAGGTATTTGCCAACTTTATACACAAAAACTCACCGAGAAACGAAAGACCTTTTATTGCTATTAATATGGCGGCCATACCCGATAATCTAATAGAAAGCGAGCTATTTGGTTATGAAAAGGGGGCTTTTACCGACGCTCAAAATAGCAAGCCGGGCAGATTTGAACTAGCAAACGGCGGTACGTTATTTTTGGACGAAATTGCAGAGATGCCATATCCCCTCCAATCAAAGCTATTAAGGGTATTACAAGACAAAGAAATAACTAGGCTTGGCGGTACAAAACCGATAAAGATAGACGTCCGCATCATCTCTGCAACGAACGTAAATATAGAAAAAAATATTAAAGAAGGGTTGTTTAGGGAGGATTTGTATTATCGTCTCAATACGATTCCGGTTAAGATCCCGCCGCTAAGAGAGAGGCAAGAAGAGATAATTCCTATAGCGGAGATGACCCTTGCAAATACGGCCAAAAAATACGGTGTCAAAGAGCACACGCTATCAGACGGTGCAAAAGAAGCTCTTATCAGGCATATATGGCAAGGCAACATCAGAGAGCTTATTTCCGTATGCGAAAGGGTTGCAATCTTAACGGATAACGATGTAATAGAGGCCGAAGACATAACACAAAATTTATAATCTAAAAGGGAAGAAAACTTGAAAGAATATATAGTAGCAGTAGCGGGAGCCACAGGCGCCGTCGGACAAGAGATGATAGAAGTTTTGCAGGAGTTTAAGCTGCCTATAAAAAAGCTTATCCCACTAGCAAGCGCGAACAGCCTTGGCAAAAAGATAGAATTCAGAGGCGAAGAGATAGCCGTAAAAGAGCTAACCGAGAGCGTATTTAAAGAAGAGGGCGTAGAAATAGCACTTTTTAGCGCTGGCGGCAGCGTATCGGCAAAATATGCGCCCCATGCAGCGGCGGCTGGAGCGGTCGTTATCGACAATACAAGCCACTTTAGGATGCAAGAAGATGTGCCGCTAGTCGTGCCTGAGGTAAACAAAGAAGACATCAAGGATTGGAAAAAAACAGGCGTTATAGCAAATCCAAACTGCTCCACAATTCAGATGGTAACGGCTCTTAAACCGCTTGATGAGCTTTTTGATATAGAGAGAATAGATATAGCCACCTATCAGGCTACAAGCGGTGCCGGTATGCAGGCAATGGAAGAGTTGGTTGACCAGATGAAAAAGTTTTTTGAGTTCAAACTGGACGATTATAAACCGCAAAAATTCGTCCACCAAATAGCTCTCAATCTTATTCCCCAAATAGACAGCTTCCTTGAGAGCGGCTACACAAAAGAAGAGATGAAAATGGTCAATGAGACCCAAAAAATCATGCACAAAAATATGCAGGTTTCTGCAACATGCGTACGCGTACCGGTACTTAGAGGACACAGCGAAGCAGTGACTATCAAGTGCAAAAAACCGGTAGACGCAGCGAAAGCTAGAGAGGCTCTCGCAAAAGCTGAGAGTATCGTAGTGCAAGACGAGCCGTCAAAATCTGTCTATCCTATGCCTCGCCCGACATCCGGCACAAACGACACTTATGTAGGCAGAATCAGGGTTGACAACTTCGATTCGCATATTCTCCACCTATGGATAGTTGCCGACAACCTCAGAGTAGGTGCCGCCACTAATGCGGTTAGGATAGCAAAAGAGTGGATAGCAATGCAGGAGGACAATAAATGAAATGTGACAACCCGCAAAACGATCAAGAAAGAGCAAGGTGCAACGATCTAAAAGAGTCGCCTTGGTATGAAAGCGCATTTGAAAACTTCCTTTGGAATAGCAGGCTATGGGTACTTTTTGCAGTCGTATCGGCTCTTATAGCGGCCGTGGCTCTTTTTATTATAGGAACTTTGGATGTATTGGACGTAGTAAGGCAACTATGGAACTACTACATACTGAGCGATCACTCGCATGATATACATGCAACCGCCGTTAGCGAGATTATAGGAGCCGTAGATTTATATCTTATAGGCATAGTAATGCTGCTTTTTAGTTTCGGTATTTATGAGCTTTTTATATCGCAAATCGACCCTGCCGTAGAACACAGCTCATCAAAAATTCTTGAGATACACTCTCTAGACGAACTAAAAGATAAAGTTGCAAAAGTCATCATAATGGTGCTTGTAGTCAAATACTTCCAAATGGTGCTTGATATGAAATTTGAGGGGCCGCTTGAGATGTTATACCTTGCCGGCTCTATTCTTGCGCTCTCATTGGCGCTATATTTTTTACACAAAGGCGGGGAACATTAATTGGTTTTTATAGATGCATGCTTTAAAAAGCCCACAAAGCACACTCCAATATGGATGATGAGACAAGCCGGTAGATATCTGCCAGAGTATAGGGCGACGAGATCAAAAGCAAAAGATTTTATAGATTTTTGCAGACGCCCAGACCTTGCGACGGAGGCTACGCTTCAACCGATAGATATATTAGACGTCGATGCGGCAATCCTTTTTAGCGATATTCTTGTGGTGCCGCTTGAGATGGGCATGAAACTAGAGTTCATAGAAAAAAAAGGGCCGGTGTTTCATGACCCCGTTAGTACGATGGCTGACCTTGAGAGGCTATCCAAAACTCCGCAGGATAATCTCGGATATGTGTATGAGGCGGTAAGCCAAATAAGAAAAAGCTTGCCTGCAGACAAAGCGCTAATAGGCTTTGCGGGAAGCCCATGGACGCTTGCTACATATATGGTAGAAGGACAAGGAAGCAAAACTTTTGAGAAAATCAAAAAAGAGGTGTACAAAAACCCTGAATTTATGAAAGCGCTTCTATCAATGCTAACGGAAAGCGTCAAAAAATATCTCATCAATCAAATAGATGCCGGCGCAAATGCCGTACAGGTATTTGACAGCTGGGGCGGCGCACTCGAAGAGGATAAATTCTTTGAATTTAGCTGGAAATATATGCTCGAAATCAGTGAGTTTATCAAAAAAGAGAGACCGAATATCCCCGTAATACTGTTCTCAAAAGGGATAGGTACCTATATGGACAAAATAAGCGGCAACTTCGATGTATTCGGCGTTGACTGGGGTACGCCTATGAAACTTGCAAAAGAAAAAGTATTCAACAGATACGCCCTTCAAGGTAATCTTGAGCCGTCTCGTCTTTATGATAAAGCCGAAATGTTAAAGGGCGCCGAGGATATACTCTCTTTGTTCAAGGGGCAAAGCGGCCACATCTTCAACCTAGGGCACGGGATGATTCCTGACCTTCCGGTTGAAAATGCAAAAGAGCTTGTAAGTTTCGTACACTCATACCGATAAGGAGATTACTATGAAGTTTTCAAAACTGTTGATTTCGTTTATTCTTTCGTTGTCTATTTTTAGCTCCTCGCTATTTGCCGAAATGGTAGAGACGAGAGCGATGTTAAATACAGAGACTTCAAAAGCCAACATTGATTCATTCCTAGCCAGAAGCGATGTGCAGCAAAAACTTGCGGCCCTAGGCGTAGATGAGGCTACAATCAAAGATAGAATGGCCTCTTTGACAAGCGACGAAATAGCGCAAATCAGCCAAAAAATAGATGAGATGCCTGCCGGCGGCGATGCCGGAATTATCGGTGTTCTCGTATTTATATTCGTGCTACTTTTGATTACCGATATTTTGGGGCTTACAAAAGTGTATAGTTTTACAAGGTCTGTTAGATAAAACACCTATTTTTTTGCGCGTTAGCCCTGCTGCTTGCCGGGTGCGCGCCGAAAAATTACGACTACATCTTAAAAGATACATCCATTATCCCCTCAAAAAGGGCGAAACCACATATTTATCCACAAGACTCTTACCACTGCGGACCATCCTCTCTTGCTACAGTTTTTGAAAAAGAGCGAATAGCTTTTGACTATAGCGATTTATTGAAACACACTTTTACACCGGGGCTCAAAGGGACGCTGCAACCACAGATGAAAGCAACGGCCAGAAAATACGGCTTGATACCTTATGAAACGGGCAAAAGCCTAAAAGACATTTTATTAGAACTATCAAACGATACGTCAGTTATAGTACTATTCAATCTTGGATTAAAAACCCTTCCGGTCTGGCACTACAGCGTAGTTACAGGGTATGACAAAATAGAAAAAAAAGTTTTTTTGTCTGCCCCTAACGGCCTAGAGACGTGGATGAGCTTTGAGGAGTTTGAGACGTTTTTTGAGAGAGGAGGCAAATGGGGGATATCACTGATAAAACCGCCGAAACTTCCTAAAACATCAACCGAAAGTGATATCATAGCCGCAATACTAGATATGTACGAAATAGACCAAAAAGAGATAGCTAAGCAAGCGGCGTTCGCTTACCTCTCAAATAATCCATCTTCTTATGCCGCAATGGTTTTGGTCGCGAATATATATCTGAAAGAAGATGATTATAGAAGCGCCGCTTTTATGTATAATGAAATTTTGAAGATAATGCCCGACGAACCTTCCGTGCTAAATAATTTGGCTACCTCGCTTTTAAAACAAAAAAAATACGATGAAGCAAAAAAATACGCTTTAAAGGCGGTCAAAATAGGCGGTAAATTTGTGCAAAACTATCAAAATACATTGAGTGAAATAGAAAAAGCTATAAAGGAACAAAAATGAATAAATGGATTGAAACTTTATCAAAAGAGAGTGAACTTTTTATAGTTGATAAAGAGGTTGACGTATTTCTAGAGGCGGCACATATAGCCTATCTCGAGATGAAAAAAGACAATCCAAAAGCCATATTGTTCACAAAACCAATCAATAAAAAATTAGGTATCAAATATGATACTCCGATCCTTGCTAATGTATTTGGAAGTACCAAAAAATGTGAATTAGTGTTTGGCGGCGATTTCAATAAAATAGCCGAAAAAATAGAAGGATTTTTAAAACTCAAAAAACCAAAAACACTCAAAGAAAAAATATCGAAATTCAAAGATATTCTTGCCCTAAGACACGTATTTCCAAAGTCTGTATCAACCGGCGAATGTCAAGATATAGTCTATCCGCAAGGCAAAAGACTAGATGAGATAATGCCTATTCTTACCACATGGAAAGATGACGGCGGACCGTTTATTACGATGGGGCAGATATATACAAAAAGCTTAGATGACGGCATGAAAAATGTCGGAATGTACAGGCTGCAACTATTTGACGACAACACGCTAGGACTTCACTGGCAGATACACAAAGACTCAAATCACTTTTTCCACGAATACAAGAAAGCTGGGCAAAAGATGCCGGTGGCAATAGCGATAGGAGGCGATCCACTATACACTTGGTGCGCTACAGCCCCTATGCCAAAAGGGTTTTTTGAGCTTATGCTATACGGTCTCATTAGAGGTAAAAAAGCAAAAATGGTGAAATGCAAAACCGTTGATTTAGAAGTGCCTGCCGATGTTGATTTTGTGATTGAAGGCTTCGTGGATACTTCAAAAGTAAAAGACGAGGGTCCTTTTGGCGACCATACGGGATATTACACACCTATCGAGCCGTATCCATACCTCGACGTAACTGCGGTAACTAGCAAAAAAAATCCGGTATTTTATGCAACCGTTGTGGGTAAACCGCCTATTGAAGACAAATACATGGGGTATGCAACTGAGAGGATATTTTTGCCGCTCATCAAAACTACCGCACCCGATATTATAGACTATGCCATGCCTGAAAACGGTGTATTTCACAATCTAATCCTAGCAAAAATAGACACGCTCTATCCTGGTCACGCAAAGCAGGCTATGCACGCATTTTGGGGCGTAGGGCAGATGAGCTTTGTCAAGCACGCCCTGTTTTTCCCAAAAGACGCGCCGCACCTCAGAAATTACGATGAAATAGTCAAATTTATAGCCAATAGACTAAAAGCGGAGCATCTACTTATCAGCGAGGGTGTGCTGGACGCCCTAGACCACTCCAGCGACTCTTTTGCATACGGCGGCAAGTTAGGTATTGACCTGACGGACGCAAAACCTTATAACGCAGATTTTGAGGACATAAGCGACGAAGATGCAGCCACTATATTGGGTGCAAAGGAGGCAAAAATATACCTCAAAGATACGCCAAACCGCGTACTCTCTGCCAAAATAAACAGAGTTACCACTGCAAAAGAGATATTTGAAAAAACCAAAAGTGAGCTATCAAAATACGCCAAAATAGTCGTGATATTTGACGAGGAAAACAACGATTTAGGCAATCCGTATATGCTTTTTTGGAGACTCCTAAACAATATGGATGCAAAAAGAGATATATATATTGATGGCGAATTTATCTTTGTGGACGCAACAAAAAAAGGTAAAAAAGACGGATTTGAAAGAGAGTGGCCAAATGACACAGTCTGCGAAAGAGAAATATTAGATAGCTTAAAATCAAAGAGTATTATTGATTTTGACGAAGAGTTTTTAAGAAAATGGCAGATAGTCGATTTTGACTAAATGATAAACGCACTAAACTATTCATCATCAAGATCAAATATAACTTACGCCGTTAAAGGTGGAGAAAATGGTGCCCAAAAAATAGAAGAATCCGATAAAAAACAAGATTCTAAAGAAAAAGAGACCATAGCCAAACTACAGGCCAGAGATACCGAAGTCAGAGCTCACGAAGCGGCCCATATAGCAGCGGGCGGAGGGATAGCAGGTGGAGCAAGCTATGACTATCAAATAGGCCCCGACGGCAAAGCCTACGCCGTTGGAGGAGAAGTGCCGATAGATATAAGCACGGAAGGCGACGCAAAAGATACGCAAGCCAAAATGCAAAAAGTAAAAGCTGCAGCTCTAGCCCCTGCGAGTCCAAGTCCTCAAGATATTAAAGTCGCTGCAACAGCCTCGATGATAGAGATGAAAGCAAAAATGGATGAATTAAAAGAAAAAAGCGAAGAAGCCAAAGATGGCGTTAAAAAAGCAGGGCTAAAAAAATATGAAGAATCTCAGAATATGAGCAAAAGCTAGAAAGTAGAGGAAGGGTTATACCCCCGCCTCTTCTCTTCTAAGTAGATATTCCCATCTCTCATCTACATCTTTTTGGAACTGTTCGATGATATGCTCATTTTTAGGAGTAAATAAATGTTTAAATCTACCTTGAGCAGCCATATAATCCCTTACAGGAATTTTATTTTTAGGTTTATATGTTATTGTCAATTTCGTACCGTTCTCTATTTCAAATAGAGGGAATACGCAAGACTCAACAGCAAGCTCATTAATCTCCATACCTCTATGTGGCTCAAATTTCCATTCTGTAGGGCATGGGCTAACGGCGTTAAGGAATGAAGGGCCGCCGCACTCAAAACCTTTTTGTACTTTTTTTACCATGTCTTTCCAATGAGAAGGGGACACCTGCGCGACATAAGTAGCACCGCTTGCGGCCATAATGCCTATGATGTCTTTTTTCTTGTGCTTTTCACCGTAAGACTCTCTACCTGCTGGAGAGGTTGTTGTTGCGCCGCCGATAGGGGTGGATGAACTTCTTTGACCGCCAGTATTCATATACCCTTCGTTGTCAAGGCAGACATACATCATGTCATGACCTCTTTCAAGGCATCCGCTTATCCATTGAAGACCTATGTCGTATGTACCGCCATCACCGCCAAAGGCTACGAATTTTGTAGGCTTGGTTTCACCACCAGGCAATTTACCTTTTCTTTTTAAAACTTTATACATTGACTCGGCACCGGCTATAGCCGTAGAGCCATTCTCAAAGCCGATATGGATTGAGCTAACGTCCCAGCTTGTAAAAGGGTAAATCGATGTACATACCTCAAGACATCCTGTGCTGTATCCTGCTACGATGTTGTAATCTGTAGCATTCATAATCTCTCTAACGATAATAGAGTGTGAACATCCAGGACAAAGTCTATGCCCACCCTCGAATCTCTCTAGAGAAGTCGAAAATTCTTTTAAGTTTTTAATTTCTTTTATACCGCTCATGATTTACCCTTTATTTAGCGTCAAAGAAGCTTAGTTCTTTGCCTCTTAGGTTGATATGTTGTATCAACGGCTTAACTCTTTTTTTGGCTTTTGAACACTCTTCAAGATCTGCATATACTTTTGATAGATGCGCAACGGTAGTATCTCTCCCGCCAAGACCGTAAGTGTAGTTTAAAACAGGAATATTTATCCCGTTGTCAAGCATCACGGAGCATACATCGTTAAATACAACGCCTGTTGTACCCATTGGGCAGTTTCTATCAAGAACCGCTACAGATTTTGCATTTTTAAGAGCAGAGGCAAGAAGATCTTTCGGGAAAGGTCTAAGGACCCTTATCGCCGCAAGACCTACTTTTTTGCCCTCTTTTCTCAATTTGTCAACAGTTAGTTTTGTTGTACCTACTGCACTCCCGATGATTACAATGATCTCATCGGCATCATCAGTCATATATGTTTCTATAAGTTTATATTTTCTGCCTGTCAGTTTTTCAAACTCGGCGAATACTTTTTCAATAACAGAACCGGCATTCATAATAGCGGCATTTTGATTAGCTTTATGCTCAAAGTGCCACTCTTCCTCTGTCTGGGCGCCGTACGTCACCGGATTAGCCGCATCAAGCATAGGTTTGACAAATTTATAGTCGCCTATGAATTTATAAGCCGTCTCGTCATCAAGCGGATGCACAACCTCTACGGTATGGCTAGTAAGGAATCCGTCTTGGTGAACCATAACAGGAAGTCTAACATTAAGGTCTTCGCCTATTTTGAAAGCGCAAAGATTAAGGTCATATACCTCTTGAGGATTGTATGCACAGATATTTAGCCAGCCGCTTAGAAGACCCAGATACATATCCGAGTGGTCACCGTGAATGTTTAGAGGACTTGCAAGAGCTCTATTTACAACGTTTAGGACGATAGGAAGTCTCATGCCGCTCGCCTGATAAAGTACCTCTATCATCAACGCAAAACCTTGCGAGCTTGTAGCCGTAGCAACTCTACCGCCGGCAGCCGCAGCGCCAACGCAGGCGCTCATTGCCGCATGTTCAGATTCTACCATTATAAATTCGCCGCCGTTAATATCGCCGTCGGCCGCATACTGCGAATAGTTTTGCACTATAGGCGTTGAAGGCGTAATAGGATATGCCGCAACTACGTCTATTTGCGCTTGTCTCATCGCTTGGGAAGCAGCCGTATTACCGTCCCAAACCGTTCTTGTTTCTAGTTCCATCGACTATTTCTCCTCGCCCGCTTTTTTCTCTTTTTTTGGCCAATTTGCCAGCTCATTCGCCTCATCTGCTCTCTCGGCAAACATAATCAGCGATTTTGGGTTTGTAGGGCAAACGTGTGCACAGATGCCGCAACCTTTACAGTGGTCATAATCTATATGTGAAAACTTTTTATCTTTCGAAATAATAGAAGTGTCCGGACAATACACCCAACAAAATTGACAATGAATGCAATGTTCGGCATTAAATATAGGTTTTTCAACACGCCAATCGGCAACCGAATAAGTGAAAGAGTTGTTGTCACTATGTACCCACTCTTCAGGTTTTGAAAACGATGTCAGTACTGCACCAGGTACGAAACCGTCCCAGTCTTTTAATAGATGATCTGGAGTTGCCATATTAATAAATCTCCTTAGTTAACTTCATTGTAGGCTCTAGTTATAGCTGCGTTGTTACCGTCAATAACTTTTTGAGGGAATTTTTTAAGGATTTTTTTCATCCCTTCCAAAAACGCTTCAATTGTAAAAATGCCGGATACTTTCATAAGTGCGCCAAGCATCGGCGTATTAGGAATAGCTTTTCCTATGGTTTCTTTACTTATTGTAAGGCAATCAAGAACATAAACCTCTCTGCCAACAAGGAAAGGAGCTTGTTTTAACAATTCTTCTTTGGACATATCAGTAGTTATAATAAATTTAGTGTTTTCGTTTGTATTTCTAGTAATGTTACCTGAGAAAACTAGCGACGGATCTATAACAAGTACATAATCCGGTAGCATCTCTTTGGAGTGGTCGATAATTTCTTCGTCCGATACTCTATTATAAGCATTCATAGGAGCGCCTCTTTTTTCGGCTCCGTACACAGAAAATGCTTGAACAAATTTTCCCTCTGCGGCAAGCACATCAGCAAGAGCTTTCGCACCCGTAACAGCTCCTTGTCCGGCTCTTGAATGCCATCTTATTTGAAGCATGGTTTCCCTTTCCAATTAAAATGAAGTCAATTCTATTTTAAAAATGCTTAAAATTGTCGCATAAAAAGCTAAAAAAGAGATAAAATCTCTCTCATTTTTTTGTGACTTTTTTAGTTGAAATTTTTTATTGTTTTAACGGCCTCCAAAACATCCGACACCAGTATATCCGACAGAGCTTCCAGCTCATTTTTATCGCCGTATCCCGTCATAAGCGCTATATGTTTTATCCCTGCATTTTTGGCAGCCTCGACATCCAAAGAAGTATCCCCTATCATCCAAATGTCATTTTTGCCGCCTGCTCCGTTTTTACCCATTTTATGAAGGGCTTTGTATATAGGCTCCGGGTGCGGCTTTACGTTTATCACGTCTTCTCTGCCGACAAGCACTTCAAAATAATCCATAACATTCATGTGCTCCAAAAGTTCGGCAGAATATCTCGCAGTCTTTGTTGTCACTATACCTAGCCTTGCAAAGGACGAAGCTAGCTCGATGGCCTCAAAGGCTCCATCGAGTAAAAAAGTTTTTGCCCTGGATATCTCTCTATAATGAGCTTTATACGCACTTACATGGTTATCGATTTTATTTTCTTCAACACCCAAAAATGCGAAAATATCTTCTAGCGTATATCCTATTTTTGACTCAATATCTTCCCTTTTTGGAAATTTAGAATTCATAACTTCAAAAGATTTATAAAACGATTCTATGATGGCCTCAGTAGAATCTATCAGCGTTCCGTCCAAATCGAATAATATGGTTGTTTTCATAGTTTTTATGCCTTATTAAAAGTTGAAAAGATATCAGAAAATAAATTGCTATATCTTTAACACTTTTTAGTGCTACAACAAAGTAGCGTCTTTGGGTGATTTCACATATTAAGGATAAACGATGAAGTTAGTTAAAACAGTTTTACTATCTGCCGTTGTGGCATCATCGATAGTTGCCGATATTGGCGCCGATTTAGAAATTTCTCCGTATATCGGAGCTAATTTTTTAATGGACCGAGAGATACAAAAACCTCTCCCGAGGCAGGGGTAATCGTAGAAAAGGCTCTAAACAGCAACGGGCTTGCTCTTGCAGGTTCACTTGGATATGCGCAGGGTAAATTAAAATCTGACGATAAAACAAGAAAAATGTACAAATACGGCCGCTGCAATAGAAATGGACTCTGACGGCGACGGCGTAGTGGACTCAAAAGACCAATGTCCAAATACGCTTGCAGGACTTCAAGTTGACGAAAAAGGATGTTTTACGTCTGCAAACCTAAAAATCAATTTTGACACTGCAAAGTCAGTAGTTAAAAAAGGATATATGTCAAAATTAGAAGCTTTTGCAAAATTCCTAAATGCGAACAAATCGGTTAATGTAACAATCGAAGGGCATACCGACAACGTAGGAAGCGCAAAAGGGAATCTAAAGCTATCGGAAAAGAGGGCGAAAGCTGTTGTAGATATATCTAGTAAAAGAGTATAAAGTAGATGCGAAGCAACTAAAATCAATCGGGTATGGGGCAACAAAACCTATAGCCGATAACAAAACAGCCGCAGGGAAAGCTGAGAACAGAAGAATAATGGCGGTAGCTGACCAAATCAGTCAAACTCCAAACAAATAATCACCTAAGGTTTCTTGCTTAATCGCAAGAAACCCCTTCTTTTGATTTTTTGTATCCCGACTTAGCCAAAATCTCTATATAAAAACTCTCAAGATTGTTTGCGGCGGCGCTATCTATGGATGCCGTTATCTGCGAAAAGGCGATTACTTCAGCATTTGCTTCATCTGCACCAAATTTACAATCAAACTCCCAAAAGTCTACACCCTCCGGCAAAGCTTTTCTTTTTTCCCGTTTGATATATTGTCTTATCTCATGTTTTGCCGATTCAACGGCTCTGTCATAGTTTTTATTTTGTATTTTTAGTTTGAATGTTTTTTTCATTAAATTTATCCTTGGATTACGCAAATAGCTCAAATCTTTGAATAAAGTAAAAAGATTGTTTTCAAAGTTGGAGGTTTTAAGTTGTGGTGGTGGCTGGAGGCGGAATCGAACCGCCGACACGCAGATTTTCAGTCTGCTGCTCTACCGACTGAGCTATCCAGCCAAATTTGGGAGTCAAAAAGGAAGCGAAATTATAATCAGTTACTCTTAAAGTTTAGCTTAAAGCCAAAACAAATGCTTTGAATTTCTCTCCTCGCTCTTTGTACCCGCTGAATTGATCGAGGCTGGCGGCTGCCGGAGATAGCATTCCGACGGAGTTTGCATCCATCTGTTCGCCCATTTTTGTGACCGCCGTCTGCAAGAGTGCACATTTTGTACATTTGATACCGTACTGAGCGCAAAATGAGGCGATCCGCTCTTCGTTGGAGCCTATGGAGAACACCTCAAGATTTTTGCCCTTCAAAAACTCAAACATAGAAGTTAGGTCTTGCCCTTTATCGTCGCCGCCAAGCAAAAGAAGTATTTTTCTATCCTCGTAGTTTTTGACCGCCTCTATCGTAGCGTCAAGATTTGTCGCCTTGCTATCATCAACCCATAGTCGCCCCAAAGCGTCCCTGAACTCCTCTTGTCTATGCCCGTCTATGTTAAAGGCATTGATAAGCTCATAATCCACTTCGTTAAAAAGCGCTTTTGTCACGGAGAGGGCCATCAAAGCGTCAAACAAAAATACACCCTTGAACTTTATCTTGGAGGTGTCTATATCAAAATACGCCGCCAAATCCTCGGCGCTCTCGTATCCGACGAAAAAGCCGTTTGTCGGTATATCTTTGTATTTTGCAGGGGCGACTATCATCTCACCCTCCTCCATAACGGCAAAAGGCATTAGCTTTGCCGCCTCGTACTCTTCCATGCTACCGTGCCAGCTCACATGGTCAGGGGTAATTGGAAGCAGTAGATAGATATTCGGCTTTGCCTTTTTGGTGTAGTGCATCGTAAATGAGCTGGTCTCAAGTATCCACATATTTGCGTTTTCGTTCATCTGCGCAAGCGGTGAGCCGATATTGCCGCCTACATCTGCACCTCGTCTTTCGAGTAGATGGTGTAGCATCTGTGTAGTCGTAGTCTTGCCGTTGGTGCCGCTAATCCATATACTAAAAGGCATACTATCCGCAAACAAATCATATTCGCTTATTAGATGTTTGGCACTTGCCGTGAGCGGATGGTGCGGCGGTATCCCCGGGCTTGTCACTTCCAAATGGCTTGACTCGGGGTCAAACAGATGGGAAGGGAAAAGCGTATTGCCTTTTTCATCCGTTTTTATCTCTTTGATGTTGTCGTCAAAAATCCTGCAGTTGCCGTATTTATTCGCAATCGCTTGCGTCGTCTTTCCATATCCAAATAGCGTCATCAGCGTATCTTAATCGTTAGAAGTGCGATAATGTTTGACAAAAGCGCAATAATCCAAAATCTCACTATTATCTTGTTCTCAGCCCATTTTTTCATCTCAAAGTGGTGATGCAGAGGCGCCATCAGAAACACCCTTTTGCCTCTGGATTTGAAAGAGGCTATCTGGATGATGACCGACATTGTCTCTAGCACAAAGATAAAACCTATTGCGATAAGGAGTATCTCACTTTTTGAAGTAACCGCAAGAAACCCCATCAATGCGCCTATCGGCAGACTGCCGCTATCACCCATAAAGACTTCCGCCGGATTTGAGTTGTACCACAAAAAGCCAAGAAGAGCGCCGACCATACAGAAAGCAACAACGGTCAGCTCCCCCACCCCTATGACTTTGGGCATAAATAGGTAGCCGCTAAGGACGGCATTTCCCGTAACATATATCAAAATCCCAAGAGAGATAAAGGCAAACACGCTAGGTACCGTAGCGAGACCGTCGAGACCGTCGGTGATATTGACCGCATTGCTAGCCGCCACCATCACAAGAGCCCAAAACGGAATAGCCAAAAGCCCCATGTCAAAAAGCGGACTCTTCAAAAACGGAACATAAAAAGAGGTTGGAAAACCCAGATAAAAAAACAAAAAAGAGGATATTACGAGAGCTACAAAAAACTGCGCATATAGCTTGCCTCTGGCGGAGAGTCCCAGCTCGTTTTTGCCGCCCGTGATTTTGCCCATGTCATCGGTAAGCCCTATGGCCATAAATCCGAGCATCAAAAATATAGAGGATATTACATACAAGTCGTCCATCTTTGCGGAGAGTGCCGTAGCAAGAAGGGTAGCGGTCATAAACACGAGGCCGCCCATCGTAGGCGTGTTTTTTTTGCCTTGATGCGACTCGGGAGCCAGCACATATATCGGCTGCTTCATTTTCTTGGCTTTTGCCCACCTAACAAAGCTCGGCATCATAGCGATAGTCAAAGCAAAAGCGATAAAAAAACCTATGAGCGCCCGAACCGTAATATAGTGGAAAATATTTACGCCGTAAAAGCTGTAAAGCCAGTAAAACATTACAAAAAGTCCTCTTGTTATAAAAGCCAAATTTTAGTAAACTTTACCTCAAAAGCCCATAAATAACAGGTGAAAACGCTAATGCGAAAAAAAACTATTTTAATAATTACGGATGGAATAGGCCACTCTCCAAAGACGGAGTTTAACGCTTTTTATTCTGCAAAAAAACCTACATACGATAGACTATTTGCGAGCATCCCGTACTCACTTGTCAAAACACACGGATTAAGCGTAGGCTTACCTGAGGGGCAAATGGGCAATTCCGAGGTCGGTCACATGACTATAGGAAGCGGGCGAATACTATACCAAGACTTAGTCAAAATATCTTTAGCGTTAGAGGACGGCTCTCTTGCGTCGCACCCGAAACTACAAATGCTTTTTGACTCATCAAAAGATATACATATAGCAGGGCTTGTCTCCGACGGCGGTGTCCACTCGCACTTCTCCCATATAATAGGTCTTGCAAAAATCGCCGAAAAAGCCGGTAAAAAAGTGTGGCTCCATGCCATAACGGACGGTAGAGATGTTAGCCCGACCTCCTCAAAAGGCTTTTTATCAGAGCTTCTTGCCGTATGTAACGAAAATATAAAACTTGCCTCAATAGCTGGTAGATTTTATGCGATGGATAGGGATAACAGATGGGATAGGGTCGAGCGAGGCTACAACGCCATCTCAAACGCCACGCCGAAAGCTACCGTTTCGGTACTTGAATATATAGATACACAGTATGCCAAAGAGATAACGGATGAGTTTTTGGAGCCTGTCTCTTTTGACGGATTTGAGGGCATCAAGGATGGAGACGGTTTTGTCTTTGCCAACTTCAGGTCAGACAGAGCTAGAGAGATAGTAACGGCTCTCGGAAAAGAGGATTTTAACGGTTTTGAGAGAGCCTACAAAAAAATCAACATTGTCACGATGACGGAGTACTCAAAAGAGTTTAGCTATCCGGTGCTTTTCGAGAAAGACGAACCGACGAATACGCTAGCAGAAGTCATTTCAGCGGCGGGACTAAAACAGTTTCATACGGCAGAAACAGAGAAATATGCACATGTGACTTTCTTTTTTAACGGCGGCATAGAGACTCCGTATCTGAACGAATCAAGGGCATTGATACCTAGCCCGAAAGTCAAAACATATGACGAGATGCCGCAAATGAGCGCTTACGAGGTGTGCGACGCTGTATTAAAAGCGATGGACGAAGAGTATGAATTTGTAGTCGTCAATTTCGCAAACGGAGATATGGTGGGGCACACGGGAGTTTTTGAAGCTGCCGTAAGGGCCGTCGAAGCGGTAGATGAATGCCTAGGCAAAATATTTGCAAAATCGGATGAAAAAGATTATTCCGTGGTGCTCACATCTGACCATGGCAACTGCGAAGAGATGAGAGATGACGAAGGCCATACGCTAACCAATCACACCGTCGGTTCCGTATATTGCTTCGTCAAAGATGGTGACGTGAAAAGCGTAAAAGAGGGTGGACTAAACAATATAGCCCCTACAGTTTTGACCCTGATGGGACTCGCAATACCATCTGAGATGGACAAACCACTAATCGAACTAAAAGGATAAAAATGACATTTACAGGTAAAAACGTACTAATAACAGGGGCCAGTAGAGGTATAGGCTCTGAGATTGCCAGATACCTTGCAAAACAAGGGCTAAAAGTATGGATAAACTATAGAAGTAGCGCCGCAGAGGCAGACGCTCTAAAGGTCGAGATAGAAAGAGACGGCGGCAAAGCGGCGGTAATAGGATTTGATGCAAGCGACGAAGAGGCTTTCGTAAATGCGGTCAAAACGATAGTGGATAGTGACGGCAGCATGGATTATCTCGTCAACAACGCAGGTATTACAAACGACAAGCTCGCCCTTAGAATGAAAATAGAAGATTTTGAGAGCGTCATCAAAGCAAATCTAACATCTACATTTATCGGTTGTAGAGAGGCACTAAAAGCCATGAGCAAAAGCAAATTCGGTAGCGTAGTAAATATAGCATCAATAGTAGGCGAAACCGGTAATGCCGGGCAGACGAACTACTCCGCAAGCAAAGGCGGCATGATAGCAATGACAAAAAGCTTTGCGGCAGAGGGTGCAGCAAGGGCGATAAGATACAACACTGTAACTCCGGGCTTCATACAAACAGATATGACAAACGAGCTAAAAGAAGAGATAAAAAACTATTACATAGATAAAATCCCTTTAAAGAGATTTGGGAAACCTGAAGAAATTGCAAGCGCGGTTGCGTTTTTGCTTTCTGATGAAGCATCGTATATCACCGGGGAGACGCTAAAAGTAAACGGCGGGATGCTAATGTAATGCTAAAATTAGCCAATTTAACACTTGCTTTGATATAATAGAGAGTTTAAAAATTCCGTTAGGAGAAGTTTATGGCTATTTTTGATGATGTAAAAGCGGTTGTTGTTGAGCAACTAAATGTAAGTGCAGACGAAGTAAAACCTGAATCTAAATTTGTAGAAGACCTTGGCGCCGACAGCCTTGACGTAGTTGAGCTAGTAATGGCTTTGGAAGAAAAATTCGATGTTGAAATTCCAGACGATCAAGCAGAAAAAATCCAAACTGTACAAAACGCAGTAGATTTCATAGAAAACATAAAAAAATAAATTGCTGAAAACTCCGAACCTCTCGGAGTTTTCGACCCCCACTTCAAATTCTTCGGAGATAAAACCAGTGAAAAGAGTAGTAGTAACAGGTATAGGAATAATATCTTCTTTGGGCCACGACGCAAAAAGTTCTTTTGAGGCTATACTAGAGGGTAAGTGTGGCATCGAAAGGATTTCATTGTTTGATCCGGAAAACTTTCCGGTACAAATAGCGGGAGAAGTAAAAGGCTTCGACCCTACAGTCGTAATGGACGCTAAAGAGGTAAAAAAATCCGATAGATTTATACAACTCGGTCTAAAAAGCGCGGTGGAGGCTTTTGCAGACTCAGGTTTTGACAAAAACACTATTAACGCTGAAAGATTTGGCGTATCCGCAGCCAGCGGGATAGGCGGTCTTCCTACTATAGAAAAGAACTCGGTTATCTTGTTCGAACAAGGGCACAGAAGAGTATCTCCTTTCTTTATCCCATCCGCTCTTGCAAATCTACTAGGCGGTATTGTAAGTATAGAGCTCGGTCTTAAAGGGCCAAACCTATGTGCAGTAACAGCTTGCGCAGCTGGAACACACGCTGTTAACGAAGGGGTAAAATCTATACTCCTAGGCCAAGCTGATGCGATGCTTGTAGTTGGCGCAGAAGCAGCTATATGCCCGATAGGAATGTCTGGTTTTGCGGCAATGAAAGCTTTATCTACAAGAAATGACGATCCACAACACGCATCAAGACCTTTTGATACAGATAGAGACGGTTTTGTAATGGGAGAAGGTGCAGCCACTTTAATCCTTGAAGAGTATGAAGCAGCAAAATCAAGGGGAGCCAAAATATACGGCGAAATCATAGGGTTTGGCGAAAGCGGTGACGCAAATCATATAACAACGCCTGCCCCTGAAGGAGAGGGTGCGTACAGAGCCATGAAAGCGGCGGTAGATTTTGCTAAAGGCAGAATTGGCGATTTCAAAATAGACTACGTAAACGCTCACGGCACAAGTACAAAATACAATGACTGGTACGAAACAATGGCTCTCAAAAAGCTGTTCGGTGGCAAAGACAACTGTCCGCCCATCAGCTCAACAAAAGGTGCTACCGGTCACTGCCTAGGTGCGGCGGGCACAATAGAGGCTGCCATTACTCTAATGGCCATGAGAAACGGTGTGATGCCTCAAACGCTCAATTACACTACGCCGGACGCCGATTGTGACCTTGACTATATCCCTAATAATGCAAGAGAAGGCAAAATAGAAATAGCAATGAGCAATTCATTTGGATTTGGCGGCACAAACGGTGTCGTAATATTCAAAAAGGTCTAAAAAGTTGGCTTTTTATTTAGATTTTGAAAAAAAGATACAACAACTTCAAGAAGAAATCGAGCTAAGCAGCGTAAAAAAAGATTTTCACGCTGCAGAAATACTAAAGCAGGAACTAGATAAAGAGGTTGTTAAGACATATAAAAATCTTAGCGACTACCAAAAGCTTCAACTCGCACGTCATCAAGACAGACCTTATGCTCTTGACTATATAGATTTAATAATGACGGACGCTTATGAAATTCATGGCGATAGGCATTTTAGAGATGATAGCTCCATAGTATGCTTCATAGGTAAAATTGGCGATGTAAAATGCGTCGTAATAGGTGAAGAAAAAGGGCGAGGAACAAAAAATAAAATTCAAAGAAACTTCGGTATGCCTCATCCGGAAGGTTATCGAAAAGCCCTACGCGCCGCAAAGCTAGCGGAAAAATTCAATCTCCCTATACTAATGCTAATAGATACTCCGGGGGCATATCCTGGTCTTGGCGCAGAAGAGAGAGGCCAATCAGAGGCAATCGCAAGAAACCTTCTTGAGCTAAGCCAGCTTGAAACTACTACGATATCGGTAGTAATAGGCGAAGGCGGCAGTGGCGGTGCGCTTGCGATAGGCGTAGCAGACAAACTAGCCATGATGAGATATAGCGTATTTAGCGTTATCTCTCCGGAAGGGTGTGCAGCCATACTTTGGAGTGATCCTGCAAAAGTAGAGACGGCTACAAGCGCCCTCAAAATAACCCCTGATGATTTAAAATCCATGAATCTTATAGATGACATAGTGGATGAGCCTATCATAGGCGCCCATAGAGATAAAGAGGGTGCGGCAGAGGCAATAAAAAACTACTTTTTATCAAACGTTCAAGAACTTGGAAAACTAAGTTTGGATAAAAAACTCGAGAAGAGATATGCCAAGCTTATGGCGTTAGGTAGATTCGAAGAAAAATAATATAAAACCCGACCCACTCAAGGTCGGGAAAGAAACTGGACTTCTTACTTCCAGCTTCTAATAATCACGTGACATGTATTACATGAGTTTAGAACTTTTCCGTAAGCCGTGAAAGCCTCTTCGTATTTGCCGGCTTCTAGTTTTTTAACCATTTCATTGGCATACTTATTTACTTTCTCACCCTCTTTTAGTGCTGTTTTATAAAGGGCTTTCTTCTCTTTAGGAAGATAATTTACAAGACCTTCCTTCAAAATAGCTACTTTATTTGAAGCCTTGAGAGCGGCTACGCCTTCTACAACTCCTGATTTTGAGTTATAAAGAAGAGCTTTTTGGATAGAAGCCATAGCAGCCTCTTGAGCCGCCATATCTTTCATCAAAGCCACTTTGTCTTCAGCAAAAAGAACGGCCGGCAGCATAATAGCTGCAGCCGATATAGTTAGTATTTTTTTAATCATATTTGACCCCTTAGTGTACTTCTTTGAATTTAGAAACTTTCCATAGGTATGTTATTACCGTAAGAATTGCAAAGTATCCTAGTATCCAAAGAGCTAGAGAATTTCTCTCGCCTTTTTTAGGATCACCTACTTTTTCAAGATGCTCGATTACTTTTGCTTGAGCCTCTTTTGTTAGACCTACTCTAGGCATTGCAGTACCGTGAAGAAGTTTTTGAGGATCATTAATGAAGCCGTCAAGATAATGTTCACCTTTTGATTTAATCATTTGAGATAAATCAGGTGGATTTGAACCCATATACTCTTTTATTCTAGCATCAGTTGCGGCAAGTCTGGAAACACCCTCGTATTTAATAGAGTGACATCTTACGCAAGCCTCTTCTGTAATTTGTTTTGCGCTCATATCTTTTGCTGCTATAGACGCAAGATAAGCGACTATACTTCCCGCATCTTCGGCAGATATACCTAGTGCTGGCATTGCGTATTTACCAGGCTTAGCTTTTACCGTTCCTTCAGGGTTTTGGATAAAGTTTGCAAGGAAGTTGTGGTCATAAATCGCCGCAACATTTGAAAGATCCGGTGGAACAACACCGTAAGTGTTAGCTGCGTCCGCATCGCTCATCGCAAGTTTAATGCCCTCTTTGTTTACTGAGTGGCAAGACGTACACTGTGCAGCTACAAGTTCTTTACCTTTTGCCACATCGCCCGTCGTAGGTTGTTTTGGCAAATCTTTAAATGTGAAGTCCGCAGGAGCAACTTCAGGGTGCATTACGTGGTGTGCATAAGGCTCAACACCCCAGTAAGTAAGACCCACAAAGAATATTAGTACGACTAGTATTTTTAGTTCTCTCATACCCTAGCCTCTCTTTCTTTCGATTTTGGAAATTAATGGAAGCGCCACCAAAAGAAGCACTAGGAACGATACTGAAAATACGAAACCGATCCAAGCATTGATACCGGTAGGAGGAAGCTTACCGTAAACAGTTAGGCCTATCATAACAACGATTAGCGCCCAGAACCATACTCTAAATAGAGGTCTTTTGTGTGCAGGTTTTACACTTGGATCTCTATCAAGCCAAGGAAGAACAAAGAATATTACGTTCGCTATACCAAACGCTACAAGACCAAGATTTGCACTAAAGAAGAAACCTCTAAGAACCTCATAAGACCATAGGAAGTACCACTCCGGATAAATATGCGGAGGAGTTTTCATACTGTCAGCCGGCATAAAGTTGATTGGGTCCATCGCAAAATTAAAATGGAAGAATACAAGGTAGAAGAAGAAAATCATAAATCCAGATAGAACAAAGAAATCTTCAGCTAGGAATGTAGGCCAGAAAGGTATTACTTTTGAGCCTTTTTTATCGCCTGCTTGGAATTTTGCAGCTTCAGCTTCAAAATCTATCTCTTCACCCTCTTGGTTGTTAACGTGAGGAATTCTAAGAGAGTACATATGAAGACCGATAATTCCCATAATAATTAGAGGAAGTATCAATACGTGTAGAGCAAAAAATCTTGTCAGAGTGGCGTCAGCGACAACGTAGTTACCTCTAATCCAAATAACAAGGTCAGCACCTATGAAAGGGATACCGCCAAATAGGTTTGTAATAACTTGCGCAGCCCAGTAGCTCATTTGACCCCATGGAAGCATATAGCCTGAGAAACCTTCCGCAGAGAAAGTAACGAACAAAAGCATACCGCTTATCCATATCATCTCTCTACCGCCCTTATAGGAACCGTAGTAGATAGCTACAAACATATGTATGTAAATTACAAGAAATACGACAGAAGCCGCAACCGCATGAATATGTCTAAATAGCCATCCATAAGCAACTTCTTGCATGATAACTTTATTAACGCTATCAAACGCAAGAGCCGTATCAGGCTTGTAGTACATTAGCAGGAACATTCCCGAAACAACAAGAAGCGTAAACAGTGTTGCAAGAACAACGCCGAAGCTCCATAGAAAATTGATGTTTTTTGGAATCCAATATTCCGTCATCATCACCTTGGTTAGAGCGGTAGTGTTAAGTCTAGCGTCTATCCAGCTTTTATTATTATCTATTGCCATCTATTCTCCCCCCTTTACGCTTTTAGCTCAGGAGCTAGTTTTTTGTACTCTTCGCCTTCTTCGCCAAGTACTATAGTGTTGCCCTCAACTTTGTACGGAGGAACTGAAAGAGGTTTTGGAGGTGGTCCAAACGTATTTACGCCGTTTACGTCAAATTCACCGCCGTGACAAGCGCATTTAAATTGTTTTTTATCTGATTCGTATGCAGGAATACATCCGAGGTGTGTACAGACTGCCACTACAACCGTATATTGATCGCTTCCTACTTTCACGTTTGTATTGTTTTTGCTGGCCGCCATATCAGGTGTTTTTTTGAGTATGTAAACAGGTTTACCCCTAAACTCTACCGTTCTTATTTCGCCGGCTTGCATAGAAGATACGTCAACCTTCGTTACGCCTGCGGCAACAACGCTAGGAAGTGGATCCCACGTTTTTACCATGCTGTATACCGCCGCAGCGCCGCCTATACCGGCAAAGCTACCTAGAGCGGTGAGAATAAAATCTCTCTTTGACTCGTCAACAGCCATAAGTTGCTCCTTGAAAAAATAAAAAATAGCCTATTTGACAAAATTTAAGTCAAATTGTAAGCTCTCAATTATATCTCAAATTTATAAATTTATAAAAGAATATGCACCATTTTTATCCTATTTTTTAAGCAGCTTGACATACATCAAAATCACATCTATAGCGGCAGGCGTAACACCGCTTATTTGACTTGCGGCAAACAAAGTGGCAGGTTTTGTTTTTTTGAGTTTTTCGACTATTTCAAGGCTAAGCCCCGCAAGCCCGTCGTATACAAAGTCGTCAGGAATTTTTACATTTATATAACTATTCATTTTTTCTATTTGTTTTTGTTGTTTTTTGATGTAGTGATAGTATTTGCATTCGGTCAGTATAAGCTCTCTAGTCTCCTCATCCATCTCTTTCGTTGCCGGTAGCAACTTTTGTAATTTATCGGTGTCGAAGCTGCTTCTCCCTATAAGGTTGATATATAAAACCTTATCACTTATCGGCTGCTCGCCTATCTCTTCCAAAAATGCCAGATTCTCTTTGGAAGAGGTAAAGTACATCCCTTCAAGCTCTGCGAGAAGTTTTGCTACGCTATCTTTTTTGTGGAGCATCTTTGTATACATCTCATCAGAAACAAGCCCAAAAGCATGTCCATAACCGCTAAGCCTCATATCCGCATTATCTTCCCTGAGAAGCAATCTATACTCGGCGCGAGAGGTAAACATACGATAAGGCTCATTTGTCCCCTTGGTAACAAGGTCGTCTATGAGAACACCTATATACCCCTCTTCTCTTCCTATCACAAAGGGCTCTTTTCCTTTTATCTTAAGTACGGCGTTTATCCCCGCCATAAGACCTTGCGCCGCCGCCTCTTCATATCCGGTCGTGCCGTTAATTTGACCGGCAAGATAGAGCCCTTTTATTTTTTTGGTCTCAAGCGTATGATAAAGCTCGGTCGGCTGCACAAAATCATACTCTATCGCATATCCGTATCTCGTAATTACGGCGTTTTCGAGCCCCTCGACGCTTCGTATCATATCCACCTGTACATCTATCGGAAGACTCGTAGACATACCGTTGATGTAGTACTCATCTGCCTCTTTCGTCTGCGGCTCGATAAAAAGATGATGCCTATCTTTATCGGCAAACCTATTGATTTTATCCTCTACACTTGGGCAATACCTCGGTCCAACCCCCCGAATCTGGCCTGAAAATAGAGGTGCCCTATAGAAATTGCTTCTAATAATTTCATGCGTATTTTGATTGGTATGCGCTATGTAGCAAGGTAGCTGATTTGGGGCAAATGTCGCCTTGTCGGTCTTAAAGCTAAACGGTATCGGTCTTTCATCGCCGCCTTGTATCTCGAGTTTTGAAAAGTTGATGCTTTTTGCGTCTATCCTAGGGCATGTACCCGTCTTTAGCCGCCCTACCTCAAATCCAAGCTTTCTTAGCTTGTCAGATAGTCCTTTGGCGGCAAATTCGCCAAATCTTCCGGCCTCTTTTTGAAACTCACCTATATGTAT